>CABUWV010000010.1 GCA_902495355.1 uncultured Collinsella sp. | reverse complement strand
TGCTCTACAGTCCTGCTCACGACGGAGGCCACATTAAGTGGCCTCCTGTTCGTGCGGAACTCGCGATAAACTTCATCAGTGCCCGCCCCACGGGAAACCTGTCAATAAGGGCCAGGTTTGTTTTAGTAGGTTTTATCTGCGGGAATGCCGAGGCTATGATCCAATTGCCTCGTTGTAGGCATTCAGCTGGCCTTGCCAGAGCTTGCGATCGTTGTCGGTAATCTCTCGAATGATATGAGCTGGATTGCCGCCGATGATGACGTGGCTTGGAACGTCTTTAACAACAACTGAACCTGAGGCTATGACCACATCGTCTCCGATTGATACGCCCGGATTGATAATCACCCCGCCGCCCATCCAGACGTTGTTGCCGATTACGACAGGCTTAGCATACTCGAGGTCTAGATTGCGCACATCGGCGTCAATTGGATGCCCAGCAGTAAATATACTCACATGGGGTCCTAGAAAGACGTTGTCGCCAAAGGTCACGTAATTTTCGTCCAGAATCGTCAAACCGGTATTCGCATAGAAATGGTTACCAAACGAAACCCTGTCACCGTGATCAAAATAAACGGGAGCCGTTAAGACCATATCGTCCGGAGCAACGCGAAAACACTTCTTTAGTTCCTCAAAGGCGCTCGAATCAGCCCAATACACCGACTCATTAAACAACTTCTGAGCCGCATGCACCCTACTAAACGAATGGTCGTTAACCCGATAGGGGCTATAGAGCTCCCCGGCAATCATGCGGTCCCATTCAACCTTATTTGTCATGCCAACCCCCTAGGCTAAGCGTTAGATGCGAAAAAGTATATCAACTAAGAACAGAAGACCAGCAAGCTACCAACAGCGTTAACCAGCCCTTTTGCTTGCGCCCGGGAGGGACTCATATAAAGTTTATCGCGAGTTCCGCACGCAAAGGAAAGCACTTAATGTGCTTTCCGTCTTGCGCAGGACTGTAGAGCAGGAAACTTTACCTGCGGCCCCGCCGGGAATAGCAAAAGGGCGACCCCCTTAGGAGTCGCCCTTGTTGAGCTGCTTATGTACGGCTGTTACTCGGCGTCGTGGTGACGGCGAGGCTTTCGGCCTCCGTTGTCGCCGGGACGGCGCGGACGGTCGCTGCGCTCAGAGCGCTCGCGACGCGGACGCTCACGGCGCTGGAAGTGCTCGCCGTCGCCCTCGGAGGCACCCTCGGCACGAGCCGGGGCCTCGGGCTTATCAAGACGATCGAGCGAGATCTTGCCGCGATCGTCGACCTCGATGACGACGACCTTGACCTCGTCGCCCACGTTGAGGACGTCCTCGACCTTCTCCACGCGGCCCTTGGCGACGCGGGAGATGTGCAGCAGGCCGTCCTTACCGGGCAGCAGGTTGACGAAGGCGCCGAAGGGCTGGATGGAGACCACGCGACCGGTGTACTCCTCGCCCGGCTCGGGAACCTTGATGATGAGCTTGATACGCTCGACGGCCTGGTCGACGGACTCGCCGGTGCCGCCGACAAAGACAGTACCATCCTCCTGGATGTCGACCGAGGCGCCGGTCTCGTCCTGGATACCGCGGATGACCTTACCGCCGGAACCGATGACGTCGCGGATCTTGTCGGTCGGAACCTGGATGGAAACGATGCGCGGAGCGGTGCTGCGCGTGATGTGGCGCGGCTCGGGGATCACATCGAGCATCTTCTGCAGAATGAAGGCACGACCCTCCTTGGCCTGCTGCAGGGCGCGGGCCAGGATGTCGAAGGTGAGGCCAGTGGCCTTGTTGTCCATCTGCAGGGCGGTGATGCCCTCGGTGGTTCCGGTGACCTTAAAGTCCATGTCGCCCAGGAAGTCCTCGAGACCCTGGATGTCGGACAGGACCACGGTCTTGCCCTCCTCCTGGATCAGGCCCATGGCGATACCGGAGACCGGGCGCTTAATGGGCACGCCGCCGTCCATAAGGGCGAGCGTGGAGCCGCAGGTCGAAGCCATCGAAGAGGAGCCGTTGGACTCCATGACCTCGGAGACGACGCGGATGGCGTAGGGGAACTCGTTCTCGTCGGGAAGCACCGGAAGCAGAGCGCGTTCAGCCAGGTTGCCGTGACCGATCTCGCGGCGCTTGGGGCTGCCCATGCGGCCGGTCTCGCCGGTGCAGAACGGCGGGAAGTTGTAGTGGTGCATGTAGCGCTTGCCCTCGGTGGGCTCGATGGTGTCCAAGCGCTGGCCCTCGTTGAGCATGCCGAGCGACAGGACGGAAAGCACCTGGGTCTGCCCACGCTGGAACAGGCCGGAGCCGTGAACGAGCGGCAGGTAGTTGTCCTTCACCATGATGGGACGGATCTCGTCGGCGGCACGGCCGTCGACGCGCTCGCCGGTCTCGACGACCATGGTGCGCATGGCCTTCTTCTCGAGCTTCTTGAGCACCACGGGGATCTCGCGCTCCCAAGCGGCCTGCTCCTCCTCGGTGAACTCGGCGCGGATGGACTCCTTCAGAGCCTCGACCTTGCCGATACGGGAGAGCTTGTCGGCGTCGCGAAGGGCGGCAGCCATCTCGTCGTAGTGGGCGAAGATGCGCTCCTGGACCTCCTCGACGGGCTGGTCGAGCGGGTACTCCTTCTTGACGATGGGGCCGTTAACCTGCTCCCACTCGGCGACGAACTCGTCCTGAGCCTGGCAGAAAGCAGCAAGGGCCTCCTGGCCAAACTTCATAGCGGCGAGCATGTCGTCCTCGGAGATCTCCTCGGCGCCGGCCTCGACCATCGAGATGAAGTCGGCGGATCCGCCCAGCTCCAGGTCCAGATCGGAGTTCTCGCGCTCCTCGTAGGTGGGGTTGACGATAAACTCGCCGGTCTCCACGTTACGGCCGATGCGCACGCAGGCAAGCGGGCCCTCGAAGGGCACGCCGCCGAGCGTCATGGCCAGGGAGGCACCCATGACGTTGATGACGTCGAAGGGGTTGACCTGGTCGGCGACGAGCGAGGTAGCGACAATGTGTACCTCGTTGCGGAAGCCGTCCGGGAAGCTCGGGCGAATCGGACGGTCGATCATGCGCGCGGTGAGCGTGGCCTTCTCGCTGGGACGGCCCTCACGCTTGAGGTAGCCACCCGGGATGCGGCCGGCAGCGTACATCTTCTCGTTGAAGTCGACGGTCAGCGGGAAGAAGTCATAGTTCTTGCGCTCCTTGGAGACGACCACGGTATCGAGCATCGTGGTGTCGCCCTGCTTGACCAGACAGGCGCCAGTGGCCTGCTTGGCAAGCTCGCCGGACTCAAAGGTGTAGGTCTTGCCGTACAGCTCAAAGGTCTTGGATACGAGTGTCATTGTTCTCCTTTACCCCACAGGCCCCTTGCCTGCGGGCTTCTCATGTGACGCGGGCCCCCTGCCCCCGCCACGCTTCAGAGCGTGATTGTTCACGCCCTTACACAAAAAGAGCGTCCCGCATGCAGGACGCTCTTAGCATGTACAAGTTCGCTACTGAATATTGTCGCGAATGCCCAGAGCCTTGATGAGCTCACGGTACTCGACGATGTCGTTCTTCTTGATGTAGGAGAGAAGACGACGACGACGACCGACGAGCATGAGCAGGCCACGACGGGTGTGGAAGTCCTTTTGGTGGGACTTCATGTGCTCGGTCAGCTCCTTGATGCGCTCGGACAGGATGGCGACCTGAACCTTGGGGTTGCCGGTGTCGACCGGGGTGTTACCGAACTGGGCAGTCAGCTCCGCCTTGCGCTCTTTGGAAACAGTCATTGTTTCACCTTTCGTTTTGCGTCGCCATCGGGCGACTCGATTCGCCTCGGACTGGGAAGCCGCCGGTGGAGCGAGCAACCAAGGTCGAGGTACTAACAGGCCGATATGTTACCACAAGCAGCCCGCCCCTGCGCATCATCACCGACCCAACATGAATTCCATCGCACGGAGGCGCTGATCGGTGTGCGTCGCAGCCCAAACATGCGAAAGCCCGAGCAGGAATGCCGCCGTATGCGGGTCGATTCGCTCGGCCATGAGCGCATCGAAGGTCATGGACATGAGGGCGCGCAGCCATGCGACCTCACCGGTCGAGACCAGCTCGGCACCCGGAACGCTCGACGCGCACGACCCGCACATGAGACCGCCCGCCCGGGGAGAAAAATACGACAGCATGGGGTCTCCGCACAGCACACAGGCCGAAAAATCGGGTCGATAGCCAACATGCGACAGCAGCTTAAAGACATATGCAGCCACAAGTAGATCCATATGCGCCGTGTCGAGCCCGCTGCCCACCAGGGCAAGCGCTCGCTGCGTGATGGCAAAGGTAAACGGGTCCTCGGCGTCCTCAAACGAGCACACGCGCGCGACCTCGGCGATCGCGCTTGCGGCACAGGTCGTCTCGTAATCGGGCGCAGCGCCGAGCGGCGCCTCCATAAGCTCGGCCTGGGAAACCACGTCGAGCGACCGTCCATGCGCGAGCAGCATATCGACGGTGCAGAACAGCTCGCAGCGCGCAGCAAGGCGCCCACCGGGTTTGCGGGCGCCCTTTGCCACGGCGCGAACCTGCCGACCCCGCTCGTCAAGCATCGTCAGGATCAGGTCCGTCTCTTTGAGCTTCGTCTTGTCGAGGACGAGTACCTTCGTGCGATATGTCCGGGAGCCTGCCATGCGCGCCGCGCGTCCTTAGTCCTCGGCGTTGTAGCCAAAGCGGCGAATCTGGGCCTCGTCGTCACGCCAACCGGCCTTGACCTTCACGTCCAGCTCCAAAAAGACCTGGGTGCCAAAGATGCGCTCAAGATCGCGACGGGCGTCGATACCGATATGCTTGATCATCTCGCCGCCCTTGCCGATGATGATGCCCTTTTGGCCCTCGCGCTCGACGTAAATGGTGGCGTGCACGCGCAGCACCTTCTTGGTCTGCTCGAGCGCATCGCAGATCACGCCAACGGAGTGCGGGATCTCATCACGCGTGCGGCGCAAGACCTTCTCGCGCACAAACTCGGCAACGAGTGTCTCATCGGAAGCGTCGGTACCCATGTCCTCGGGGAACCAACGCGGACCCTCGGGCAAAAAGTGTGCAACGGTCTCGATAAACGCATCGACGTTGAAGTTCTTGACCGACGACGTCACGATCTCATCGTCATATTCCATGAGCTCGTGGGCGGCCTTAAGCTGCTCCATGACCTGTGCGGGATCAGCCTCATCGGCCTTGGTGAGCACCAAGACCTTCTTGGAACGAGCGTTCTTGACGCGCTCGGCAACCCAGGCGTCTCCCCTGCCGATGGGTTTGGTGGCGTCGATCAGAAACGCGACGACGTCTACGTCATTGAGCTCAAACAGGGCACTCTTATTAAGCTCGGAGCCCAGGCCGTCCTTGGGCTTGTGAATACCCGGGGTATCGACAAAGACCAGCTGGTAGCCGGGACGGTTGACGACGGCGCGCATGCGACGGCGGGTCGTCTGTGCCACCGGCGAGGTGATGGCGACCTTTTTGCCATAGCAGGCGTTGAGCAGCGTGGACTTGCCGGCGTTGGGACGACCGACCAGGGCCACAAAACCGCTGCGGAAACCGGGTTCCACGTCGCCAAAGCCCGCGAGGTTGTCGTCCTCGTCGCACAGGGCGTCGAGCTCCTCGTCGCTCATGCCCTCAAACGGGTCGAACTCCTCGACATCCTCGAGCTCCTCGGTATCCACCGCGTCCAGGACCTCGTCATCCAAAACTTCATCGGTAGGCTGCATATTGTCGGACATGGGAATCCCTTTCTAAATAAAGTCAAGCGCGTGGGCAAAGACAAGCAAGCCCACGATCGCGGCGGTAATGGAAAGAACGTATACAGAGGCAGCGGCGATATCCTTCGCACGTTTGGCCAGTGGATGCAGCTCCTGGGTCGCCAGGTCGACGATAGCCTCCATAGCGGTGTTGCACAGCTCACCGTGAATCACCAGGCCACAACAGATGATAATCGTGGCCCACTCGGCAATATCGAGCCCCACGATGCAGCCGGCAATGACGGTACACATGCCCGCTACGAGCATGACCTTGATATTGCGCTCGGTCTTGACGGCGGTGACGAAGCCCTCCATGGCGTAGGAAAACGACTTTAAGAAGGACGGATGGTCCTTGTTCGATCCGGGAATCATAGACGGCTCCTAGTCGTGGGCGTGGTTGGTGATGGGGCCGACATGGACTAGCTTGGGGTCCTCGCCGCGCTCGAGCGCCAGATCGCGCAGGATGGCGTCCTCGCGGGCCTCCATGACCTCGGCCTCGTCGTCATCAATATGGTCATAGCCCAGCAGGTGCAGCATGCCGTGAACGAGCATCAGACGGCACTCGTCAGCGGGGCTATTGCCAAAACCGGGGGCCTGACGGGCGATAACCTGCGGGGCCAAGATAATATCGCCGAGCTCGAGCGTCTCATCGGCGGGAATGTCATCGTCAAAGGCCGAATCGCACTCAAACGAGAGCACATCGGTGGTGCGGTCGATACCGCGCCACTCGTGGTTGAGCTCGTGCATCTCGTCCTCGTCGACATACGAAAGGGAAATCTCGACTTCACGCTCAACGCCCTCGGCGGCAAGCACGACCTCGCAGATGTGCTCCACCTCCTGCGCGTCGAGCAGCGTATCGAGCTCGGCATCGTTGCTGATCAATACACTCAACGGGGCTCCTTTCGGTCGCGCGGGCGCTGCTCGCGCACGTCATCATAAGCATCATATGCCTCGACGATACGACCCACCAGGGCATGACGCACCACGTCGGCACGCTCGAGGTGAGAAAATGCGACATCGTCGACACGGCCCAAAATCTGCTCAACGTCGGCAAGACCGCCACGACGACCCACCAGGTCGCGCTGGCTCAGGTCGCCGGTAATCACGAACTTGGAGTTGAACCCAAGGCGTGTCAGGAACATCTTCATCTGCTCGGGCGTGGTATTTTGCGCCTCGTCGAGCACCACGAAGGCATCACTCAGCGTGCGGCCGCGCATGTAGGCAAGCGGGGCGATCTCGATCACGCCGCGCTCCATAAGCTCATCGGTGCGCTCGCGATCCATCATGTCAAAAAGGGCGTCGTAAAGCGGACGCATGTAGGGATCGATCTTTTCCTCGAGGGTGCCGGGCAAAAAGCCCAGATTCTCCCCCGCCTCGACAACCGGACGCGTCAAGATCAGACGGCCCACCTCGTGACGCTTGAGCGCGGCAACGGCGAGCGCCATAGCCAGATAGGTCTTACCGGTACCGGCAGGACCCAAGCCAAACGTGATGGTATGCGAGCGGATGGCATCCACATAGCGCTTTTGCCCAAGCGTCTTGGGGCGAATGACGCGGCCGCGATACGAAAGCAGCACGTCATCGCGAAGCGACGTAGCCTCGTGCTCACCGTCGCGCAAGACGACCAGGCAGCGAGAGACATCGTCGGCAGACAGCGTGCGCCCGGCGGCCGCCTCGCGAAAAGCGTGTTCGAAAAAACGCGCCACGAGTTCGACCTCGTCCGGGTCACCGCACACGGCGATGCTATCGCCACGGGCGACCACATGAGCGCGAACCAAGCTCTCGAGCGCACGAAGGACGCCGTCGCCGGCGCCCAAAACGCGCGAGGGATCAATCCCCTCGGGAACGGTAAGTCTAATCTTCGAGGCTTCCATGAACCTCCCTGTGTGCATGGACCAAGCCGGAATCATCGACTCCGATGATAGCAACATCGAGCAGGCACGGGGCTGTAAGTCCACAGGTATCGTCAAGACGGGCATGATGGAACGAGCCGAGCGTCAGGTTGTCACCATACTCGAGCACGGCACGCTCGACCGTGCCCACGCGACGACGAGCGTCGGCAATAGCGAGCTCCTGTGCGGCGGCCCGCATACGGCGGCTGCGCTCGGCCATAACCTCGGGTGGCACCTGGTCGGGCATGTCGGCAGCAAGGGTACCGGGACGCTTGCTGTAGCGGAACACGTGCATACGCGAGAAACCCACACGGCGGCACAGCGCCAGCGATTCCTCGAACTCCTCGTCCGTCTCACCAGGAAAACCGACGATGACATCGCACGAAAGGGACGCCTGGGGCAAGATGGCACGAATCATACGCACCGTGTCCTCAAAGGCCTCGGCGCTATAGGGACGGCCCATGCGATGCAGGGTCGCCGTGCAACCGGACTGCACGGGCAGGTGCAAAAACGGGGCGATACGCTGCGGATAGCGCGCCATAACCTTAAGCAGGCGCTCGGAGATATCCATGGGCTCGACCGAGGAAATGCGCACATGCGGAATAGACGTGCGCTCCATGATGGCCTCGAGCAGCTCATCGATTTCGACGTGCTCGTCGGTCGCGCTCTTGCCATCGTAGGCACCCAGGTTCACACCGGTCAGCACCACCTCGGGCACGCCGGCCTCCTGGGCCTCGCGAACTTGCTCGAGCACGGACTCGACGGGCACGGAGCGCTCGGGGCCGCGTGCCTTCCACACAATGCAATAGGTGCAGCGATGGTTGCAGCCGTCCTGAATCTTCACGCCCAGGCGAGAGCGACCGAGCGCATCGACCACCTCGCCATCGCTGCAGGCGGGAACGCTATCGGATTCGACACCCAGCACCTCGCAGACGCGCTCGGCGACGTCAATCTTGGACGGCTCGGCGATCACGCGATCGGAGAGCTCCAGCAACTCCTCGGGATGCAGGTTGACGACGCAGCCGGTTACGACCACGTAAGGCTCGCCCGGATAGGCCAGCGCATGACGGACGGCCTTACGGGTCTTGGCCTCGGCCTCGCCCGTAACGGCACAGGTGTTAATGACGATCAGATCGGCATCCTGGGGCTCCACAATAGCAAATCCCAGGCGCATAAGATCGGCAGTGATACGGTCAGACTCAACCCGGTTGACGCGGCAGCCGAGGTTGACAACGGAAATATGGGGTGCGAGCACGCGGGCTCCTTAATCGAGGATATCGTCGAGGGCACTCTTGATACGGTCGGTCACCGACTTCTTACCGGAAGCGACGTCATCGCCCATCTCATCGGCAAAAGCACGGAGCAGCTCGCGTTGCTTATTGGAAAGATTGGTGGGAACGACCACGCGCAGTTGAACGACCAGGCGGCCACGCGAACCGCCACCGCCAATGCGCGGCATGCCGTAATTATTGACGCTCACGGTGTCGCCGTACTGGGCGCCGGCGGGAACCGTCACCTTAACGACCTCGTCGGGCATAATGCCCTCGACCTCGATCTCGCAGCCGAGCGCAGCCTGCGCAATCGAGATATCGCTCACCAGGTACAGGTCGTCATCGTTGCGCTTAAAGCGCTCATGGTCGGCAACACGCACGTTGACAATCAGGTCGCCCGAGGGCTCGCCGCGAAGGCCGGCCTCGCCAAAGCCGCTCACGCGCAGCTGGCGACCGGTCGAAACGCCGGCGGGAATATCGATGTCGATCTTTTCGTGCGAAGGCGTGCGGCCCTGACCGTCGCAGGTCTCGCAGGGATGGTCGATAACCGTACCCTCGCCATGGCAGTCGGGGCAAGGCGAGGAAGACTGAACCTGGCCCAGGAACGAACGCTGAACCGTCGTGACATAGCCCGTACCGTGGCAGCGGCCGCACTGCTTTTCCTGTGCGCCCTCTGCCCTACCGGTGCCATTACAGTCCTCGCAAGGAGCAAGGCGGTCATAACTGATCGTCTTTTTGCAGCCGAGCGCCGCCTCCTCAAGGGTCACCGAAAGCGAGATGGCCATGTCACGTCCGCGACGACGCTCACGACGGCTGCGGGCGCCACCGCCGGCACCGCCGCCAAAGAACGACGAGAACAAGTCGTCCATGCCCATGCCACCAAAGATATCGTTGATATCGACGTAACCCGAACCACCAGGGCCGTCAGCAGTGCCGTAACGGTCGTAGTTAGCACGCTTCTGCTCATCGGAAAGAACGGAATAGGCCTCGTTGAGCTCCTTGAACTTGGCCTCGGCCTCGGGGTCGTCCGAAACATCCGGATGTACGGTACGGGCCTTCTTTAGAAACGCACGCTTAATCGTCCGCGCGTCGGCATCCCTGTCGACGCCAAGCACCTCGTAGTAATCCCTATTTTCCGACACGACCGAATCCTTCCGACTTTCATTATTGTCACAGTGCGTCCTATACCCAAGCTGGGCCGACCGCAAACAGAGGGTTTGATGTTATTGCATTGCGTAGGGCGAAAGCATGGCACGTTGCGAGCAGCTCGCGAACCAAACCGACACGAGCGCGAACATGAAGCCGTTGGCAAAACCGTTGGCAAACTGCATCGCACCGCGCTTCCACCACAGCAGACTACGATGAAGCACACCGTCCGAAAGCACCATAAACAGGCCCATGGTAAACGGAATAAAGCACATCACGGCAAAGGCCGAGAACACGCCCGAAATGGCCGACAGCACCAAAAACGGCGCCACGATGCCCATCAGGTAAAAACCGGTACGAGCTTTGCCTTCCAAGCGCTCGTCTTCAACATGGGCGCGGCCGACCAGGTCGCCGCCCGCGGCACCGTTGGTGCCAGCATGCCCCATGCCGCTAATGCGGACCTCGTCGCCATCGTGCGTGCCGGCAGGAAACTCAATTGTCTGCTCGGAGGTTACGCGAGTACGACCGCTGCCACCGCAATCAGGGCAGGGGTCTGCCACGACCTTACCGGAACCGCCGCACTCGGGGCAGACCGACTGGAACGTGCCCGCACCAAACAGGAAGGACAGGTCGACGTCGATGTGACCGCGGCCGCCACAGCTTGGGCAGGTATGGGCATGCTCGGAGGAGACAGAACCCGAGCCGCCGCAATGTCCGCACGTATCGAAACGCGTGTAGCGGACGGTCTTGCGGGCACCGCCCTTGGCCTCCTTGGCGTCGAGTTTGATATCGACGACCACATTGGCGCCGTTCTCGGGATTGTAGGCAGCCTGCCCACGACGCTGCTGGCCCCAGGCGCCACCAAAGGGAAAGCCGCCCTCAAAGGGATTACCATAGCCTGTGTTGCCGGCGTAGCCGCCACCATAGGGCGAAGCCGTAGGAGCACCGGCGAAGGGATTGCCAGAACGCATGGCGTCGTAGCGCGCACGTTTTTGCTCATCCGAAAGCACGGCGTAGGCCTCGGAAACCTCTTTAAACTTTTCCTCGGCATCCGGCTCTTTGTTGACGTCCGGATGGAGCTTGCGGGCCTTTTGCTGGAAGGCCTTTTGAATATCACGCGAGGTAGCGTCTTTGGAGACACCCAGTATCTCGTAGTAATCTTTTTCGTTCATCGTCGCCATGCGCGGCAACCTCCTGCTCACAGCAGCGTATATATTCCGGTAATTCTACCCGAGCGGCCTAAGCTAGATCCCAAAACAGCTCGAACAGAACATTTCCATCGAGCCAGCCCAGGTGTGTCGGCGCTAAACGAGCTCGAACATGGCCCGCGACGACATCTGCCGAAGTGAAGGGTCCCTCATGGACCCCGAGTGTCTCAGGCACCCAAGTGGCAAGACCCAATTCGAGTGCGCGATCGCAGGCAGCTGCCAGCTCATCGGCCGGGATGACACGAGCCGCGCGAACCAACAGGTCGGACGCGACACCGCGCGTCATGCGACAGGCGAGCATCAGGTCTTCGGCCGCAGCCTCGCGCTGCGACAGATGTTCGGCCTCGAACGCCGTCGCGTCATCGTCGCGTTGCACCAGACGCACGCGGTACGCATCGCCTCGAGAAGAAACACCGGGGAACAAACCTGCAAGACGGTCGAAATCCGCGGCGTCGAGCATGCCCGCGGCAGAACGCCCCAGGCCCAGGTAGCCCCGTCCGGTCCAGTAGGCAATGTTATGGGCGCACTCATGGCCGTCGAGCGCGTAGCTCGCCACCTCATACGGGTGATAGCCGGCGGCACCCAGGAGCTCGCGTGCCACGTCCATGCATGCGGCCTGAAAATCCTCATCAGGCTCGAGCGACTCGTCACGGCACGCCATGCGATAAAGGGGCGTCCCCTCCTCAAGCGTGAGCGGGTAGACCGACACATGATGCGGAGCCGCCGCCAGCACGCCATCGAGCGTGCGCTTCCAACTCGCTGCGGTCTGCCCGGGAAGTCCGCACATAAGGTCGCACGACACGTCGAGCCCAGCGTTCTTGACCGTCGCGATGGCGGAGAGCGCCCGATCGGCATCGTGAATGCGGCCGATGGCGGTAAGTTCGGCGTTATCGAGCGTTTGCACGCCCAGAGAGACGCGTGTGACACCAACCTTGGCAAGCGCAGTGGCAAGCTCGGCGGCCAGCGATTCGGGATTGGCCTCGCAGGTAAACTCAACGGGGGCACACCACGCACGAATACGCCGCGCCAGCTCCACCAGGCGCTCCCCCGCCAGCGACGGCGTACCGCCGCCAACATAGACGGTGCGAATCTGGTCGAGGGCCCCAGCCTTGCCAAAAGCATCGAGGCGCGCGTACAACTGCTCAAAATAGGAATCGAGCGCGGCATCCAAATCACACGAAGCAAAGCTGCGCGAGTCGAAGTCGCAGTAGCGGCACTTTTGGGCACAGAACGGCACGTGCACGTACAGCGCGGTAACGGCCACCCTTAAGCCTCCAGCGGATGAGGGGGCACCGATTCGCCGGCGGCAAGGGCAGCCTCGCAGGCCACCACATCGCGCTCGATCTCATCGACCAGCGCCATGAACTCCTCGTAAGTGGAACAGCGCACCACATGGGCACGCCAAGCGGCGGCATGGGGCATGCCTTTTAAGTACCAGCTTGCATACGTGCGGGCACGCGACATGAGCGGCAGGAGCTCATGCGTCAGCGTTAGGTGCTCACGCAGGGCGTCCAGCCGCTCGACCGAGCTGCGCGGCGGCACCGGTATGCCATCGAGCGCAAGAGCGCGAGCATCACCAAAGACCCAGGGATTACCGTAGATACCGCGCGCGATAAACACCGCGCTGGCACCCGAGTTGCGCAGATGCTCCGCGGCATCCTCGGCACAGAACACGTCGCCCGAACCAATCACGGGAATCTCAACGGCGTCGGCAACCTCATCGACGACCGACCAATCGGCCTGGCCCGTATAGAGCTGCGTGGCGCAACGACCATGCACGGCGACTGCGGCAGCCCCTGCGCCCTCAAGCATCTGGGCAAATGTCGCGGCATTGCGGTCCTCGGCATAAAAACCCTTGCGGATCTTCACGGTCACGGGCACGTGCGCCGCGCCCACCGTGGCCTCGACGATCTTCTCCGCCAGGTCGGGCGTGCGCATGAGCGCCGAGCCCTCGCCCTTGGTAACAACCTTGCGGGCGGGGCATGCCATATTGATATCGATGAGCGACAGGCGATCGCCAACGCGCTCCTCGACGGCAGCGACGGCGCTCGCAAACTGATCGGGCTTGGAGCCAAAGAGCTGCACGCAAATCTGCTGCTCCTCGTCGGCCGGTAGCACCAGGCGCCAGGTCTTGTTGCTGGCATAGGCAAGGCCCGCCACGCTCACCATCTCGCTGTAGGCAAGGTTGGCACCGCGACGGCGGCACATGATGCGGTAGGCAGGGTCGGTCACGCCCGCCATGGGAGCCATAAGGAACGGCTGCTCGGCATAGGCGCCCAGCAGCCGCTTGCTGTATTCAGAAAGCGCCATAGACCTACTCGTCCACCTTGAGGATCGCCATAAAGGCCTCCTGCGGGACCTCGACCGATCCGATGGCCTTCATGCGCTTCTTGCCCTCTTTCTGCTTCTCGAGCAGCTTGCGCTTACGCGAGATATCGCCGCCGTAGCACTTGGCAAGCACGTCCTTGCGACGCGCCTTGACGGTGGAGCGGGCAATGATCTTATTGCCGATAGCACCCTGGATGGGCACCTCGAACAGCTGACGCGGGATGATCTCCTTAAGCTTGTCGCACAGGCCACGGGCCAGACCATAGGCCTTGTCCTTGTGGACGATAAACGACAGCGCGTCCACCTCGTCGCCCGAAAGCAAGATATCGAGCTTAACGAGCTCGGAGGGACGGTACTCGTTGAACTCGTAGTCGAGCGAGGCATAGCCCTTGGTACGACTCTTGAGCTGGTCAAAGAAGTCCAGGATGAGCTCGGCGAGCGGCATGTCAAAGCGCATCTCGACCGATTTGCTCGTGAGATGGATCATGTCGGTTGTAATGCCACGGTGCTCGATAGCGAGCTGCATGACGGCACCCGTATACTCGGGCGGGCAGATGATCTTAGCCTTGAGGTAGGGTTCCTCGATACGCTCGATGCGCGTGGCCTCGGGAAGATCCTGCGGGCTACGGACATCAATCATCTCGCCGTCGGTCTTGTAGACGTGATAGTCGACCGAGGGACTCGTGGCAATGAGGTCCAGGTTGAACTCGCGCTCCAGGCGTTCCTTGACGACTTCCATGTGCAGCAGGCCCAGGAAGCCCACGCGGAAGCCAAAGCCGAGCGCCACCGAGGTCTCGGGCTCCCACACCAACGACGGGTCGTTGACGTGCAGCTTATCGAGCGCGTCACGCAGGTTCTCGTAGTCCTTGTTATCGATCGGGAACAGGCCCGTATAGACCATGGGCTTAGCCTCGCGGTAGCCGGGAAGCGGCTCGGGGCAGGGATTCGACGCCCACGTGAGGGTATCGCCCACGCGAACGGCCTCGGGGTCCTTCAGGCCCGTGACCACGTAGCCGACCTCGCCGACCGTCAGCGCGTCAACCGGGGTCTCGGCAGGACGCTTGACACCCACGCCGTCGACCAAAAAGTCGCCCTCTGTCTGCATCATGCGCAGGGTATCGCCCTTTTTGATGGAGCCGTCAAAAACGCGCACCGTGGCCACCACACCGCGATACTCGTCGAAGTACGAATCCAAGATGAGTGCCTTGAGCGGCGCGTTCGCGTCGCCCTTGGGCGGAGAGATCAAAAAGACAATGGACTCCAGCAGATCGTGGATGCCCTCGCCGGTCTTGCCCGAGACACACACGGCATCATCGGCAGGGATCGCCAGGTCATCCTCGATCTCGGTCTTGACCTCATCGGGATGGGCCGAGGGCAGGTCGATCTTGTTGATGGCCGGCACAATGTCCAGATTGGCGTTCATGGCGAGCGTCGCATTGGAGACGGTCTGCGCCTCGACGCCCTGCGTGGCATCGACGACGAGCACCGCGCCCTCGCAGGCGGCCAGCGAACGCGAGACCTCGTAGGTAAAGTCAACGTGGCCCGGCGTATCGATCAGGTTGAACTGATACGTCTCGCCATCATCGGCGTCATAGGACACGCGAACGGCATTGGACTTGATCGTGATGCCGCGCTCGCGCTCGATATCCATGGTGTCGAGCAGCTGCGACTCCATGTCGCGTTCGTCGACGGTATGGGTGAGCTCGAGGATGCGGTCACTGATCGTGGACTTGCCATGGTCGATGTGCGCAACGATTGAGAAGTTGCGGATGTGGGAAATGTCAATTGAAGTATTCATGCGGACTATCTTACCCGAGCGATACAAAAAATGGAGCCTGTTCCATAAAACAGGCTCCATTTATGCGCGTAATCTGTGTGGTGTGAAATTTACAACTTAGGCGTTGATGCTGTTCACGAGCTTGGCAAGACCGGACTTGCGGTTGGAAGCCTGGTTCTTGTGGATAACATGCTTGGCAGCAGCCATGTCGAGACGCTTGGTGACGGTCTTGAGGGCAGCCTGGGCCTTCTCGGCGTCGCCCTCGGCGACGGCGGACTGGACGTGCTTGGTCAGCGTCTTGAGCTCGGACTTGACAGCCTTGTTACGCATGCGAGCTGCCTCATTGGTGCGGATACGCTTCTTCTGAGACTTGATGTTTGCCACTTCTGGAGTTCCTTTCGAGTTCCTTGCAAAAAATGTATGACACCTCTGAGACACGGTGAGGTCATGCAAGCGCCTACTATAGCACGCTCCCCCTCAAAGGGATAGAACGAATTTGTCAAATAGGCAGGTATCATCACGATTTTCTCAAGATGTTCGTAATCCAGAGCAAAAGCGCGGTCTGAGAATCGGCCGAACCCTTGAGCGCGAGCTCCACGTCGACCGCACCCTCGAGCGCTGCGACGAGCTCTGCCATCGAAAAGCGACGTGCCCAGGTCAGGTGATTCTTGACCTGCCAGGACTGGAGCTTGAGCGTTGCGGCCAGTTCACGACCCTGTCCGCGCGCATCGAGCGCCTTGGCGACGATAAGCTCGCGGATGCGGCCGCACAGCAACGTGTAAGTCCACACGTAGCTCTTGGCGGGCAGTAAATTGAAGAGCTCGAGCGAGCGTCGCATGTCACGGGCCGAAACCGCATTGAGAAAGTCCCAGGGCTGGACTTCGGCCGTGCGCACAATCCAGCGCTCCACATCGGCAAGCTCAATCTGGGGCGCCTCGACCATCTGGGCGAGCTTAGCCAAGTCGTTATCGAGCATGCGAGTGTTTTCACCCGAACGCGAGACGAGTTCCTCGGCGGCCGCCGTCGAGATCGACTTGCCGTGCTGCGTCGCCATCTGCTGCACGCGGCGCGGTAGCTCCCAGCGCTTGGTGCCGGAGCAATCGATCACGGCCTTCTTGTCGATCTTGGCGATCGCCTTATATAGGCGCGTGTTCTTGGCAAGCGAGTCGGCGATGATGAGGCAGACCGTTGTGGGGCTGGGACTCGCCAGATACTCGACGAGCGGCTCCGAGACCGCCTTGGCGAGCTTTGAGCAGCCGTCAAGGATTACCAGGCGAAACTCGCTGCCCATCGGAAAGGTGTTAAGCGATCCGATAATGGACTCGATATCGGGGTCCTTGGTCATGTCGCGCTCGTCGAGGTTGAACTCAACCATACCCGACTTTTCCAGACGCGCTTTCATACGCGAGACGGCGTGATCGCGCTTGACTCCGTCGGTACCGACAATCAGATATGCCGGCAGCAGACCGGTTTCGGACATTGCGCTCCCCTCCCGCAGGCCTTCGTATTCGTTCCGTGCCATTCTAGCCCAAGGGCCCACCACACGCCAACGACGTCGTCACGGTCGCTGGCATCGCATCGCAAAGCCATTCGCAGTCGGCGTGACGGTAATGTCGCCGTGTTCGATGGTGCACGCGAACACGCCGCCCGCTTCCTTAACGGCATCGATGCAGGCATCGGACGGATGGCCGTATCGATTCCCCTCGCCCGCGCTCGCGAGGGAAAGCTCGGGCTTCAGGACGTCCAGCAACTCACCATCAACTGAAACCTTAGAGCCGTGATGCCCAAGTTTAAGGACATCGATAACCCCCACCTCCTGCACGAATTCCCGTTCTTGGTCAAGCTCGGCATCACCGGTGAGGAGTATGCGCAGGCCCTTGCCTTCCTGAACATAAGAGAGCAACAGGACAAGCGAGTCCTCATTTCCCTCGCCATCCACGGACTCGAATGGCCACACCACGCGGGCGCAAAAAGAGCCGATGTCGACCGTATCCCCACGGCACACCTGCCGATACTCCACGCCAGGTCGGTTCAATACCTCGGCAGGAGCATCCTCCAGCGCATCCGCCGCCACGGCAATCGTTTCGACCGAAAACTGTTCGAGCACGGCAGGCAGACCACCCCAGTGGTCCTCATCCCAATGCGTCACAAAGACGGCATCGATATGGTGCACGTTATTGCGAACCAACGCCGCCACCACGCGCTCGTCGAGCCCGCAGTCGACGAGCGCCACTGCGCCGCCCTGGCGAATAAGAATCGCATCGGCCTGGCCCACATCGAGCACCGTCACCGAAGGCGGAGCGAATCGATCCCAGTAAGCGTACGGAATCGCAGCCAAGAGCACCAGGCATGCAAGCCCCACCGCCATAGGACGTGCACGGGGACGCGGCCACCAGACCAGCAGAACCGCCAGCAAACACGGCACTAGGTAAATCCACACGCTATCGGGCGGCACGCTCACGGATGCACCCGGCACGGCGGCAAACAGCTGCTCGAAGAACAGCGCGCAACGGGCGGCAATCATGGGCACAACGAGCGCCCAAGCCCGCAACGGTCCCACGAGCGAAAAGGGAACCAGCACGATCGACACAGCAAGCAGTACGCTCACCACCGGACCAATGACCGCATTTGCCAACGGAGCAATGAGCGAGAACGTACCGAAGGCAGGAATGGTAATGGGGAGCGTCGCCAACTGCGAGCACAGTGTGACGGAAAGCATACTGGCAATGCCCGATGGCACACCCAGCTCACCCAAAGCGTAGGAGGCGTACGGGCAAAAGCACAGGATGGCAAAGACGCTGGCACATGAAAGCTGAAAGCCTATCTCGAACAGCACCGTCGGCCGCAGTAGCACAAAGATGGACATGGTTGCGAAGAGTGCCGATGCGCCGTGCCGGCGACGCCCCGCGCCGTTTACGACAAGCGTCGTGAACACCATGCAGCACGCGCGCACGGCCGAGGGAGACGCGCCCGTAAAAGCAGCGTAGCCCACAAGCGTTATCGCCAATATCGCCCGCTGAAGACCACGTGAGCACCGAGTCTTTTGCAACACACCCTCGATTACAAACCCCACGATAGCCAAATGGCTGCCCGAGACGGCGATTAGATGCGCCGTTCCCGTCACCGAAAACCAGTCGCCCGCCGGTTGGGCGTGCAGCTCGGCCGAACGACCGCAGACGACACCGGCTATGAACGCACGCGCCGGGTCGGTCGCAGGCGCGATGGACGCAAGCAGCCCATTTCGCAGCCGAAGCAGCGGCCCCGGAGAGCCCTCATCGACCGATAAAATCCGAACGGCTTTTACCTTGCATACCTCGCCTCGGAGCACACGCGATCGTCCATACGCATCGTTCTCAAAACGTGAAACGCGACCGATAACACGCATGTGCGCCCCGACCCTGAGCTCGCGGTCACACGATAGGCGAACCGTTGCCAAGTTCTTGCCGTCCGCGCGTGCCTCGCAGGTATAGGAATACACGTCGTCGTTTATGGATGGATCACCCTGCACGACAAACTCGAGGCTGCTTGCCGCTCGAGCGTCGAGCGCCTTCGAGGCGCTTAGCGCGCCCACAGCCCACCACGCCGAGACGACCGCTCCCGCCACGAGACCGACGGACGCGGCATACAGCCACCGCTTCCAAGGGGCAAGCCGCGCACAAGATTGAGCCAGCACAACGAATACCGCCGCCGCGACGGGAATGGCCCATAGCGGCCCGACCGCCGGCGCCTGCTCCCTCAGCAGCGCATCAGCGGTCACGTTGAGCACCAAGGCGCAGCTCATGCACATGCCGGCACACAGGGCCATCGTCCACGGCATCAGGGGCCGCGGAGGCATCACATGCTCGCGCTCGGTCGCACTCATACGCAGATGCAATCTTTGATTTTGGCAAGCTTCTTCTCGCCGATTCCCGACACACGCATCAGATCGTCAACCGAAGCAAAAGCACCGTTCTTTGTCCGCTCATCGATAATCGACTGGGCCATGGAGGGACCGATGCCCGAGAGCGTCTGTAGCTCTGCCGCGCTTGCCGTATTGATATTTACTAGGCCTGTTGCGCCACTCACACCCGATGATGCGGAAGCCCCACCAACAACACCGGCTTCCGCAATGGACGCCTGCTGCTCCCCTACCGTTGGAACGTGAATCTTCTGTCCATCGACGACCTTAGATGCCCGATTGAGCCCCGTAACGTCTGCCTCGGGCGCCAGCCCGCCGGCGGCATCAATCGCCTGAGCCACCCGCGCGCCATCCTTGAGGCGATATACACCGGGCGACACAACGGCGCCATCGACATCGACATAGACCTCTGCCGCGGCAGAAGCCTTAGTCGAAGAACCTTCGGATGTCTTTCCGCTCGAGGCATCACCGGATCCCGGCTCCACCAACGAGCCCGTACCGTCAGTGCGCTCAAACGACACACCACCGGCACCGCCGCCAAGGTTCGCCATCGCCAAGCCGCTCGCCATCGCAATGACGACCAGTATCGCCATCACCACTGCCTTATGACCGAGCAGCTTGTCCGCCAAGCGGTCCATCCGTTTGACCCGTTCGTGTTGTTCGCGCTGCGCCATAGCAAAACCTCCCAACACCATCGTGTCAGGAAAGGAGCCCTGCAACAGCCACGCTCCAAAACCGGTTTTAGCGGTCAAACCAAAAACCGACCAAAACCTTGCACAAATCTGTCCATTTATTCAGGCACACGTCAGCAAATGAACACTTAGCCGCAAAATGCCCAGATAGCAAAAGACCGACGATGCAAGCGCATCGTCGGTCTATGCACAAATTTACTCGTGATCTTGGTAAATCTCACGCGGAGCAAGCTCCGAATGTTTGCGCTTTAAGGTCTTAGGGGCCTTATACGTGTTGCTTTCGAAGTCGATGTACTCGGTCTGCTTGAGCAGGCGCTCGATCATCTCCTCGTGATCGAACAACTCCCAGGCCTCATGCACGGCATCGAGTTTAGCGTGCGTCTCGGGACGGCGCGGCATAAACAGCGTGCAGCAGTCGGGAGCAGCCTCGGTCGAGATATCGAACGTACCGATCTCCTCAGCGCGCGCGATGATCTCCTGCTTGTCCGAACCGATGAGCGGACGGAACACGGGGATCTTCACGGCCTCGTTAACGGCCATGATATTCTCAAGCGTTTGGGAGGCAACCTGCCCAAGCGATTCGCCCGTCACGATGGCCTTGGCGCCCTCGATGTGTGCAATGCGCTCGGCAACCGAATACATAATGCGGCGATACATGATCACGCGCAGGTTGCTGGGACAGGTGACCGAAATCTCACGCTGGCAGTCGCCAAACGGCACCACGTACAGGCGGCCGATCTGGACACCCGGCTCAAGCGCACGGATGATGTCCTGCACCAAATACTCGCTCGTATCGGGCGTCTGCGGACGACCAGAGAAATGCACCGGCACGCACACCGCGCCGCGACGCGCGAGCATCCAGGTCGCCACCGGAGAATCGATACCCGACGACAGCAGCGTCACGACCTTGCCGGCAGAACCAACCGGCAGACCGCCCACGCCGCGCTCGGAGCGCGCATACACATAAACGCTACCCTGGACCACCAGTACGTGCACCATCGCATCGGGGTCGTGCATTTGAACCTTTTTATCGGGGAAGGCCTCACACAGCACCTCGCCCACCTGACGATTGATGTCAATCGAGGTGAGCTCATAGTCAGTATTGGAGCGCTTGGCGTGCACCTTAAACGAATCGAAGGAACCAAACTCACGCAGCGCCTTCACGGCGGCAGCACAGTACTCCTGAGGGTCGCGATTGGTGTGATACGCCAAAGACACACGAGCAACGCCGGGTACGGTGCGAATGACACGCGCCGCCTCGTCGGCCTGATGCTCGTTAAAGGTCACGAGGATATAACCGGAAATTCGAGACACGGCATTCACGGAAAAGGCGGCCAAGGCCGCCTTGATGTTATCCATGAGGATATGCTCAAAATGTGCACGGTTCTTACCCTTCAGTCCAACCTCGTGATAGTGGACCAGGCAGACGCGAGCCGCCATTTAGGCTTCAGCAACCTTGTGGCCGAGCGCCTTCTCATAACGGGCCTCGTCGTAAGAGATGTCGCCGTCGACAATCTCATCCATAGCCATCGAAATGGTATCGGCACCGGAAAGCCCGATGGTGATGTCATCGACATCCTGGACGGCAAGCACGCGGTTGTGCTGGCCACGCAGCATGCTATTGATGTCGCAGGCGCGCTTGGAGGCAAGCGAAGCGAGCAGGAAGCGGTTGTGATCGGTCTTCTCCAGAAGATCGTCAATGCAAGGCTTTACAACGGACACGGACCTCAGATCCTTTCATGCATATCGAGAACGCGAACGAGCTCATCGGTCGCGCGGTCGAGATCGTCATTAACCACGACGTCGTCGTAGCGGTCGGCAAGGGCAAGCTCATCGGCGGCGTTTGCCATACGCAGCTCAATCGTCTCGGGCGTCTCGGTACCGCGACCGACTAGACGCTCGCGAAGCACCTCGAGCGAAGGTGGCTTGATAAAGATCAGCACGGCCTCGGGGAAACGCTCCTTCACCTGCAGGGCACCCTGGACATCGATCTCCAAGATGAGAGACGAACCAGAGGCGAGCTTGGACTGAACCTCGCTCACCAACGTGCCGTAGCAGTTACCGTGGACCTCGGCCCACTCAACAAACTCACCGTTTGCCACGCGGCGGTCGAACTCCTCACGCGTCAGGAAAAAGTAATTGACGCCATCGACCTCGCCTTTGCGTGGGGCTCGCGTGGTAGCCGAAACCGTCAGGCCCAGGTTAGAGCGACGCTCGCGCACACGAGTGACGAGCGTGCCCTTGCCCGCGCCTGACGGTCCAGAAATCACAAAGAGCTTTGAATCCTGAGCGCTCACTTATTTGGTCAGCTGCTCGAGGAGCTGCTCGCGCTGACGGACGCCAAGGCCCTGAACGCGACGGGTAGCGGAGATGCCGAGCTCCTCCATGATCTTGGCGGCCTTGGCCTTACCATAACCAGGGAGAGACTCGATGAGGGTGGAAACCTTCATGCGGGAAGCGATGGGGTCATCGGAGTTGAGCACGGACTCGAGGGACTTCTCGCCCTTCTTGATCTGCTCGCGAAGCTCAGCGCGGGCGTGACGTGCGGCAGCAGCCTTCTCAAGAGCCTGCTTACGCTGCTCATCGGTAAGCTGAGGGAGTGCCATTCGTACCTCCAAATAGTTGGGTTATATCTGATTCAATAATTGGCATTTTAGCACGTAGAACGTACAAAATACCCAATCGCGGGTCCATAGGTTAGACGATACCCGCAAAAAGTGCAATATACTGCGCCCAAAGTTAAGCCCCTGACCTGCGATTCCACACAAAGGATGGGAAAGTTTACGCAGGCACAGGGGCTATTTTGTGCTAATGAGACCCAAAAGTGGTGACTTAGGGGAATCTTTTACGCGACGTTTTCGACCAGCTCGGCGACGATGGCGTCAAAGGCGGCGACCGGATCGTCGGCGCCGGTGATGGGACGGCCCACCACAATGTGGCTTGCGCCTCGCTCGATAGCCTGGGAAGGCGTCGCCACACGGGACTGGTCACCAAGGGCGGCACCAACCGGACGCACACCCGGAGTCACGATCAGGGCATCGGGACCCAACAGCTCACGCATGTCGTGAGCCTCCATCGGCGAGCACACGATACCGTCGATGCCGTTGGCCTGAGCGAGCTTTGCCAGGCGGGCGGCCTCCTCAGCCACGGGCGACTCGACGCCGATCTCGCTCAAGGCATCCTGATTCATGCTCGTAAGAACGGTGATGGCGACGAGCTTGGCGCGGTCCTCGCGCACCTCCTCGGCACCCTCGCGGCAGGCAGCGAGCATGGCGCCCGAACCCAAACCGTGGACCGAAAGCAGATCGGCACCAGCAAGCGAGGCCGAGCGGGCGGCACCGCGAACCTGATGCGGAATATCATGGAACTTAAGGTCAAGGAAGACCTTAAAGCCCAGGTCCTTAAAGGTCTTGACGATCTGGGGACCCTCAGCGTAATAGAGCGTCATGCCAACTTTGAGCCAAGCGGCATGGCCCGAAAGCTCGTGGGCAAGCTCGAGCGCACGCTCACGGTCGCAGTCGAGGGCGACGATTACGCGGTCGCGGGCATCGGTCTCTAGCATTCGAAAGCACCTACCAGTTCGTTGATGTCCTTTACGCCTTGGGACTCAGCCCAGGCCTCGAGCTCATGCGCGATCTTGAGCGAAGCGCACGGATCGACGAAGTTGGCCATGCCGACCGACACGCAGGTGGCACCGGCCAGGATAAACTCAGCCGCATCCTCGCCGGTCATGACACCACCGACACCGTTGATGGGGATATCAACGGCCTGGGCAACCTCCCAGACCATGCGCACGGCGATGTGGTGGCACAGCGGGCCCGAAAGGCCGCCCTTGGGCTTTGCCACGCGGGACTTGCGGGTATGGACGTCGATGGCCATGCCCTGAATGGAGTTGATGACCGAAAGGCCGTCGGCGCCGGCAGCCTCGAGGGCCTTGGCGATCTCGGCGACGTTGACCGGCGCCATCTTCACGAACAGCGGCTTATCGGTCACCTTGCGGCAGGCAGCCATAACGGAAGAGGCGCCCTCGGGCGTGGAGCCCATGGCGGCACCGCCGGCGGCGATATTGGGGCAGCTCACGTTGATCTCGTAGCCGGCAGCCCAGGGGCACAGCTCGACATACATCTCGAGTGCGCGGACAAACTCGTCAACGGAGTGGCCGGCAACCTGACAGATGACCTGGCAACCGTCCTTGGACAGTTGCTCGAGCCACGGGCCGGACTCGCGGGCAAAGGCGGCCACGCCGGGGTTCTGAAGGCCCACGGAGTTGATCATACCGCCGGGGATCTCGGCCATGCGGGGCGCGGGGTTGCCGGGCCAGGGCTCGGCTGCGCAACCCTTGGTGGTGATGGCGCCCAGCTGGGAAACATCAAAGAAGTTCTGGAACTGCCAACCGTAACCAAAAGTACCGGCTGCGGTGTTGATGGGGTTCTGCATCTTGACGCCGCCGAAATCGACGGCCATGTTCACGGTACCCACTAGAAGACCACCACCTTGGAAGCATCGAACACGGGGCCGCACATGCAAGCACCCTTCATACCGTCGACCGTCTCGACATTGCAGGTGTTGCAGGCGCCAAAGCCACAGCTCATCATGCGCTCGAGCGACACCTCGCAGTACGCGCCGGCCTCGGCGGCAGCGGCGGCGACCTTCTTCATCATGACGGCGGGGCCGCAGCTGGCCACATAGTCGTAGCCGCCCTCGCCGAGCAGCTCGGCTGCCGGGTCGGTGCAAAAACCGTGCGTGCCCAGCGTGCCATCATCGGTGCACACGTTAACCGTATCGCACAGCGCGCGGAACTCATCGACGCCCACGGCCTTGGACGCGGTGCCAAAGCCCAGGCACACGTCGACGGCTACACCCTGCTCGGCAAGCTTGTCGGCAAGGCACAGCACGGGCGGAACACCGATGCCACCGGCGACGAGCAGGGCCTTCCTGGTGCCCTCGGGTACCATCCAGCCACGGCCACCGGGGCCCAGCAGATTAGAGGTGGAGCCAGGGCCCATCTGGGACAAACGACGGGTATCGTCGCCCACGACGGCGTACCACAGCTCGACGGTGCCAGCCTCGGCGTCGGCGCGGTAGTAGCTCAGGGGCACGCGAAGCAGCGAGGATGCATCGCCGGGTACGGCGATGTTCACAAACTGACCGGGCTTGAGCGCACTTGCAAGCTTGGGGGCCGAGATGACGAGCGAGAAGATGCCGTCGGCAATCTCCCGGTTCGAGACGACCTCGAAGTCGTGCATGCGTGCAGTGGAAGGTGTGGGCATAGACGCTCCAATCCCCCATGCGGTTGCATGGTCCAAACGAACAGAAAGCGCGGCACCGCAAGGGCGCCGCGCACAAAAGCGATAAGGCTATGCTAGCAGATGCAGCCGTCGGCAAGCGTCTGCTTACCGCCGACAAACACATCGGTGGCACGACCGGTGAGCGTGCGGCCGGCAAAACCGGAGTTCTCGGCGCGCGACTCGTAACCGTCCTCGCCAACCGTCCAGGTGGCGGACGCGTCGAACACGGTCAGGTCGGCAACGGAGCCCGCCTTGACCTGAACCTGGTCGAGACCCAGGATCTCACGCGGCTTGATGGCCATGAGCTCGACCATGCGGCCCATGCTCATCTTGCCCGTGTTGACCAGCTCGGTGAGTACGAGCGACAGCGAGGTCTCGAGGCCGATCATACCAAAGGGCGCAAGCTCGAACTCACGGGCCTTCTCCCACGGGGTGTGAGGAGCGTGATCGGTGACGATAACGTCGACGGTGCCGTCGATGACGCCCTGACGGATGGCCTCGGCATCCTCCTCGGTGCGCAGCGGCGGATTGACCTTGAGCGAGGTGTTGTAGGTCTCGTCCAAGTCGTTCTCGGTCAGAAACATGTGGTGCGGGGTGGCCTCGCAGGTCACCTGGACGCCAGCGGCCTTACCGGCACGCACGAGCTCGAGACCGTGAGCGGTGGAGATGTGCTGGATGTGCAGCTTGGCACCGGTCAGCTTGGCGATCTCGATGTCGCGGGCGATCTGGAGCTCCTCGCCGGCAGCCGGCCAGCCCTCGAGAGCCAGACGGGTCGAGACCTTGCCCTCGTTGATCTGGCCGTGGCCGACCAGGTCCTCGTCCTGGCAATGGCTCATAAAGACCTTGCCGAACATCTTGCCGTAGTCCATGCAACGACGGAGCATGCCCGCGCCCTGCACGCCGCGACCGTCGTCGGTGAAGGCGACGGCGCCGTGGGCGACCATATCGCCCATCTCGGACATGGCCTCGCCCTTAAGACCGCGGGTCATGGCGCCCGACGGATAGACGCGGCAGTGACCGACCTCGGCAGCACGGGACTTGACGAACTCCACGACGGTGCCGTTATCGGTGACGGGATCGGTGTTGGGCATGGCGCACACGCCGGTAAAGCCGCCCTTGGCAGCTGCGCGGGTGCCGCTCTCGATGTCCTCTTTGACCTCGTAGCCGGGCTCGCGAAGGTGAACGTGCATATCCACCAGGCCAGGGACGAGGTACTTGCCGGAAAGATCGCGGACCTCGGCTCCCTCGACGGCGAGATTCTCGCCGACCTCGGCGATCTTGTCGCCGTCAATCAGGACGTCAACGACACCGTCAAGCTCGACGGACGGGTCGACGACGTGGGCATTCTTAAGAAGCAAGGCCATTATCGGCACCTCCAAGCAGCAGATACAGGATAGCCATACGCACGCAGATACCGGCGTAGACCTGCTCCAGGATGACGGAGCGTTGCGGGTGGTCGGCCATATAGGAGTCGAACTCGACACCGCGGTTGATGGGGCCCGGGTGGCAGATGATCGCGTCGGGCTTCATGAGCTTCTCGCGGTCCTTGGTCAGGCCGAAGAGCTTGTGGTACTCGCGAATCGTGGGGAACGGGGCACCCTCGAGGCGCTCCTGCTGCACGCGCAGCATGTAGACGACGTCCAGCTCGGGCAGGACGGAATCGAGGTCGCTCGTCACGTGGTCGCAGCCCAGGACCTCGGGCGCCGGCGGCAGCAGCGTGCCGGGGGCGACGGCGTAGGTCTCGCAGCCCATGATCTTAAGGGCGGGGATCAGCGAGCCGCAGACGCGGGAGTGCGCGATATCGCCGACGACGGCGACCTTCAGACCGTGGAAGTCACCCTTGTGCTCCCAGATGGTGTACAGGTCGAGCAGGGCCTGCGTGGGGTGGTTGTGCTTGCCGTCACCGGCGCAGATGACGCTCGCGGGCGAGTTCTGCGTGACGATGTAGGGAGCGCCGGCGTGCTTGTCGCGCACAACGATGCAGTCGATCTTATAGGCGTTGAGGGTCTCGACGGTATCGACGAGGCTCTCGCCCTTGACCGTGGAGGTCGAGGAGCCGCCAAAGTTGAGGCTGTCGGCCGAAAGACGCTTCTCGGCGAGCTCGAAGGAGCTACGGGTGCGCGTCGAGGGCTCGTTGAACATGTTGACGATGGTCTTGCCCTTGAGCGTGGGGACCTTCTTGATCGCACGCTCGTTAACCTCGGAGAACGCCTTGGCGGTCTCGAGGATGAGCTTGATGTCCTCTTCGGAGTACTCGGTAATGTCGATCAGGTGCTTATGGTTGAACGCCACGGTACTACTCACCTCCCAGCGGCGCGGAGCCCACGTGGGAACCCGGCGCGACGTCGTTAATCTCGACGGCGGTGTGGCCGTCGACTTCCTTCATATATAGGTGCACGTTCTCCTCATGCGACGAGGGAACGTTCTTGCCGACAAAGTCCGGCGAGATGGGGAGCTCGCGGTGGCCGCGGTCAACGAGGACAGCCAGCTCAATGCGGTTCGGACGGCCCAGGTCCATGACGGCGTCGAGAGCGGCGCGAATGGTACGGCCCGTATACAGGATGTCGTCCACCAGCACGACGCGCTTGCCGTCGACGCTAAAGGGAATGTTGGTGGCGTGGATCGCGGGAGCGAAATTGGTCGCATAGTCATCGCGGTAGAAGCTGATGTCGAGGCTGCCGAGCGGAACTTCGACGCCCTCGATCTCCTTGATCTCCTCGGCGAGCTTCTTTGCCAGAAGGTCGCCGCGCGTGACGATGCCGACCAGAGCGAGGTCTTCACAGCCCTCGTTGCGCTCGAGAATCTCGTGCGCGATGCGGGTCATCGCTCGATTGACGGCGGTCTCGTCCATGATGACCGCCTTGGGGGAAGTCGTGCCCATCGATCTCCTTCCTCACATGTCTTGACTGCTGACACAGTCAAAAAAATAGATGCCCGACCGCTTAAAGCGGACCAGACACCCACAGGAAAGGCTGCTCGCATGGCAGCTATGTAATTCCATGTGGGTATCTCGTACCCCTTTAATGGTCAAGGGATAGTGTAGCCAACCTCGAGCTTAATTGCGAGCATAAATACAGAGCAATCCGTAAACGGAGCCCAATGCTCCATAAACCTATATATATTTGTGGGACGAGCTTGAAAACGCACGCACGAGCTGGCATAATCCCCTCTGCTGCACGCAAATCGGATCTACGTCCAGGGCCGTGGCGTGGGCACTATCGCCAAAAGAGGAATATCTCTGTGTAGATTGCGCACAGGGAGCGACTTCTGTGCTATAGTTCAGGCTTGTTTGTTAACGCGACATGTTCGTTTGTCGCCCAAGGAGGGTCAGTTATGTCCAAAGTTTGCGAAGTTTGCGGTAAGCACCCCGTTGCCGGTCGCTCCATCAGCCACTCTCACCGCGTCACCAACCGTAAGTTCCGCCCCAACATCCAGCGCGTCTACGTTGTCGTCGATGGTCACCGTCGCAAGATGAACGTTTGCTCCACCTGCCTCAAGTCTGGCAAGGTTGCGCGCTCCTAAATAAGGTCTTACCAACAAGTACCTCGGACTCTCCGGGTCAAAGACCTCGCGTTCATATAGAACTTACCAAAGGCGTCCTCCCCTACGGAGGGCGCTTTTTTGTGCTCATTGGGCGCTCATTGGGGACAGACTTAGATGAGTGCTTTCACGCATTGGGGACAGACATGACGTACACATGCGGCGCCATGATCAGGTCCTGCCCAGCCTCACGCAGCCTCCTTCCAGCCTGCAGTGGCCTTGGTCACGCTTGTAGCGCCGATACCGGTGATACGGGCAATTTGCTTGACCGTGAGATGTGCCCGCCTGAGCCTCAGCAGACACGCATCACGCTCGAGTCGCGGCAGGGCCTTGAGCAGCGCAGGATCTATGCTCGGCAGGACTTCGTGCGCAACGGAAAGGGCCTCCTCATCGGGGATCCGCCGGCGTGGAAGAACCTCTACTGACCAGATGCGCCCGGCAACTTTCTCGAGATGCTTGCAATAGCAACGGGAGCCTCCGACAATATCGAGCATAGGGGCCGCATCACAGATGTCAAAGGGATCATAGCCCAGCTGATATGCCTTGTAGCTTGACCAGCGGTATGCTTCGAGTGAGTTAATTGCACCCTTCACAGGATTGAGATGGATATAATCGAGTAGCTGCACCGCCTGTGTGTCCGACTCGACCGCGACCCGCGAATAGCGATTGTCAAACAAATGCCCCGTTCTCCCCGTTTTCCCATTGAAATACTTAGCATATGCCGTCAATGCGCACTGCATCGCCTTTGAAAGATTGTCGAACGGATCATCAACCATCAAATGAAAGTGGTTGTCCATAAGGCACCAAGCCAAAACCGTCACTTCATGGCGCGCAAACCTGTCCGAGATATCCGATAGGAAACGATAGCGGTCGGAGTCATCTTCAAAAATAATCTGTTTAGAGTTACCACGGTCAAAGACGTGGTAATAGCCGGTGAGCGAAACGGCGCGGGCGCATCGGGGCATAATCTCTCCTTTCAAAAACTGAACAGGCAACACCTAAAAGGAGAGAAGGAACGCGAAATGCTGAGCCTGTGACCTATTTATATCCAATGAGCGGCAAAAATAGGTCAAGAACGGCAAAATGGCAAATCGATGTCTGTCCCCAATGAGTGAAAGCACTCATGTAAGTCTGTCCCCAATGAGTGGGGCGATGCAGCAGGCAGATAGTTTTAGTTAAAGCGTTTCAGTTTATTGAAGCGTTTTAGTGTGCCTTTTACGGGAATCTTACCGTTCGCCGAATAATTTCTTGCTATCATGCAAGGCGTAGGGTAAATCTCCGATCGCAAGGAGACACAAATGGTGAAAAAGTCACCGGAAAACACTACTCCCGCCATCGTGGACAACGTGGAGGCGCTTGAGGCCAAACTCAAATCTATGCGTGAGGCCCAGGCTAAATTCGCTGAGTACACTCAGGAGCAGGTAGACAAGATCTTCTACGAGGCTGCTATGGCCGCCAACAAGGCTCGTATTCCTTTGGCCAAGCTCGCCATCGAGGAGACAGGCCGTGGCGTTCTCGAGGACAAGGTCATCAAGAACCACTACGCCGCTGAGTACATCTACAACGCTTACAAGAACACCAAGACCTGCGGTGTCATCGAGCGCGACGACGCTTACGGCATCACCAAGGTCGCCGAGCCGATCGGTATCGTTGGCGCTGTCATCCCGACCACCAACCCGACCTCCACGGCCATCTTCAAGACGCTCATCTGCCTGAAGACCCGTAACGCCATCATCATCTCCCCGCACCCGGCAGCCGCCAAGTGCACCATCGCCGCCGCCAAGCTCGTTCTCGACGCAGCTGTCAAGGCCGGTGCTCCTGAGGGCATCATCGGCTGGGTCGACAAGCCGTCCATCGAGCTGACCAACATGGTCATGCGCGACGTCGACATCATTCTCGCAACCGGTGGCCCGGGCATGGTCAAGGCTGCTTACTCCTCCGGTAAGCCCGCACTCGGCGTCGGCGCCGGCAACACCCCGGTCATCATCGACGATACCGCGGACATCAAGCTCGCCGTCAACTCCATCATCCACTCCAAGACGTTCGACAACGGCATGATCTGCGCTTCCGAGCAGTCCGTCACCGTCCTCGACTCCATCTACAAGGATGTCAAGGCTGAGTTCCAGCGTCGCGGCTGCTACTTCGTCAAGCAGGGTGCCGAGATGGACGCCCTGCGTGCCGCCATGTTCAAGAACGGCGCACTCGATCACCGCATCCCCGGCATGGCTGCCGCCAAGATCGCCGAGCTCGCCGGCATCGAGGTTCCCGCCAAGACCAAGATCCTGATCGCCGAGGTCACCTCCACCGATCCCGAGAAGGAAGAGTTCTCCCACGAGAAGCTCTCCCCGGTCCTCGCTATGTATCACGCCAAGGACTTCCAGGAGGCCGTTGACAAGGCAGAGCACCTCGTCCTCGCAGGTGGCCCGGGCCACACCGCCTCTCTCTACGTGCACCCGGCACAGAGCGAGAAGATCGCTAAGTTCCAGCACGTCATGAAGGCCTGCCGCATCGTCATCAACACCCCGTCCTCGCACGGCGGCATCGGTGACCTCTACAACTTCGGCATGAAGCCGTCTCTAACCCTGGGCTGCGGCTCCTGGGGTGGCAACTCCGTCTCCGAGAACGTTGGGGTGAAGCACTTGATCAACGTCAAGACCGTGGCAGAGCGCCGCGAGAACATGCTGTGGTTCCGCGCACCCGAGAAGGTCTACTTCAAGAAGGGCTGCACGCCCGTCGCACTCGACGAGCTCGGCACCGTAATGGGCAAGAAGCGCGCCTTCATCGTTACCGACCAGTTCCTCTTCAAGAATGGCAACACGCGTGCCATCGAGGCCAAGCTCGATGAGATGGGCATCGCTCACGACTGCTTCTACGACGTTGAGCCCGATCCCTCCCTGCAGTGCGCACGTCGCGGCGCCAAGCAGATGACGCTCTTCGAGCCGGATGTCATCATCGCCGTCGGCGGCGGTTCCGCAATGGACGCCGGCAAGATCATGTGGATGATGTACGAGCACCCCGAGGCGAACTTCGAGGACATGGCCATGGACTTCATGGACATCCGCAAGCGTATCTTCACCTTCCCCGAGATGGGCAAGAAGGCTTACTTCGTCGCCGTCCCGACCTCTTCGGGCACTGGCTCCGAGTGCACGCCGTTCGCCATCATCACCGACAAGGAGACCGGCATCAAGTGGCCGCTCGCCGACTACGCGCTGCTCCCCAACATGGCTATCGTCGACGCCGACAACTGCATGACCGCCCCGAAGGGCCTCACCGCAGCTTCCGGTATTGACGTCATGACCCACGCCATCGAGTCCTACGTCTCCATCATGGCTTCCGATTACACCAAGGGCCTCTCCGAGCGCGCCGCAAAGCTCGTCTTCGAGAACCTCCCGAGCTCCTTCACCAACGGTGCCAAGGATCCGCACGCTCGCGAGGAGATGCACAACGCATCCTGCATGGCCGGTATGGCATTCGGTAACGCCTTCCTGGGCCTCAACCACTCCATGGCCCACAAGCTCGGCGCTTTCCACCATCTGCCCCACGGCCTCGCAAACGCAGTCATCCTGACCCGCGTCATGCGTTACAACGCCGCCGAGGCTCCTGTCAAGATGGGAACCTTCTCTCAGTATCCTTACCCCAACGCGCTGCACAACTACGCCGAGATGGCTCGTTACTGCGGCATCGACGGCAAGGACGACCGTGAGGTCTTCGAGAACTTCATCACCAAGCTCACCGAGCTCTGCGACTTCATCGGTGTCAAGCACACCATCGCTGAGTACGGCGTTGACGAGAAGTACTTCCTCGACACCCTCGACGAGATGACCGAGCAGGCATTCAACGACCAGTGCACCGGCGCTAACCCGCGCTACCCGCTCATGAGCGAGATCAAGGAGCTCTACCTGGACGCCTACTACGGCCGAGAGCCTCAGGATTACGCCGTCTGCTAGTTCTAGCACGGTTTTTAACGGCGGGGGTGCACGGGTGTTTCACACACCCCCGCCGTCGCTTCTATCGCATCGTTGAAAGGATGCAACCATGCTGCTACCCGATTCCAAGACCGAGCTCGTCCGCCGTGGCAACAAGGTCGTTTACGACCTGGGCGACAAGATCGTCAAGGTCTTTAACGAGACCAAGCCCGTCTCCGACGTGTTCAACGAGGCTTTGAATCTTGCCCGCATCAATGAGTGCGGCATCCGCAGCCCCAAGGCTCTCGAGGTTTCCCAGCTCGAGAACGCCAACGGCTGGGCGCTCGTGACCGAGAAGGTTCCGGGCACTACCCTTGCCGAGAAGATGACTGCCGAGCCCCAGCGCTTTGGTGAGTACCTCGAGATGTTCGTCGACCTCCAGATCGAGATCCACGGCTACACCTCCCCGCTGCTTAACCGTCAGCGCGACAAGTTCGCCCGCATGATCGACAGCCTTGATCAGCTCAATGCCACCACGCGCTACAACCTTCAGGAGCGTCTGGACGGCATGACCAAGGAGTTCAAGGTCTGCCACGGCGACTTCAACCCTTCCAACGTCATCGTCGGCGACGATGGCCAGCTGTACGTCTGCGACTGGGCACACGCCACCCAGGGCTCCCCTGCTGCCGACGTTGCCACCACCTACCTGCTCTTTGCCCTCAACAGCAAGGATCAGGCCGAGGCCTACCTGGAGCTCTACTGCGACCGCGCCGACATGCCCATGCAGGTCGTGCGTCAGTGGACGAGCATCGTCGCCGCATCCGAGCTCGCTCGTAAGCGCAACGTGAACGATGAGTTCCTGAAGAACTGGATCGACGTCGTCGATTATCAGTAATATCTGAGCGATTCGCTTCGCATCGGAGGCACAAAGAAAACCCCGCAGCTCATTTGGGCTGTGGGGTTTTCTGTTACCCGTCGAGCTGATTCACGCAACAAAAAGGACTGCCCCGCTTCTCATCCTAAGAGAGATACGGGGCAGTCCTGTAATTGCATCTAATAGCAGAAACGTCGATTAGCGACGGGCAGCCTTCACCAGCTCGGCAACCTTGGCGACGACCTCGTCAATCGCCACGTCCTCACGCTCGCCGGTAGCACGGTCCTTGAGCTCCACCGTGCCATTCTTGAGGCCGCGCTTGCCCAGAACGACCTGATACGGGAAGCCCATAAGGTCGTTGTCCGCAAACTTAAAGCCGGGGCGCTCGTCGCGGTCATCCACGACAACCTCGATACCCTCGGCACACAAGCCCTCGACGATTTGGTCGCAGACGGTCGCGCACTCCTCCTTCTTGGGATCGAGCGGAATCACCGCGACCTCGTACGGAGCGACAGAGACCGGCCAGACGATGCCGTGCTCGTCATTGTGCTGCTCCACGACGGCAGCGAGCGAGCGGGACACGCCCACGCCGTAGCAACCCATGATCAGCGGTTTTTCCTTGCCGTCCTCATCCATAAAGGTGGCACCCATGGCCTCGGAATACTTGGTACCCAGTTGGAAGACCTGAGAGACCTCGATGCCGCGGGCAGCAGAGAGCGGCTTGCCGCAGTGCGGGCAGGGATCGCCGGCAACGACGGTGACCAGGTCGGCCCACTCATCGACGGTAAAGTCGCGCTCGGGGCAGGCGCCGGTAAAGTGATAATCGACCTCGTTGGCACCGCAAGCCCACTGCTTGGACTCGCGCAGGCTCTCGTCGCAGACCAGACGAATACCATCGGGCAGGTTAACCGGTCCGATAAAGCCCTTATGCAGACCGTAAGTCTGGAGCTCCTCGTCGGTCATCATGCGATAGCCCTTGCCAAAGACATGCTCGGCCTTGCAGTCGTTGAGCTCATGATCGCCCGGGACGATGGCCACGACGGGCTTACCCTCGGCATCGATCAACGCCAGGGACTTGCGCGTGCCGTTCTCGGGGAAGCCGAAGAACTTGGCGACGGCCTCGATAGTGCCCATGCCCGGAGTCTCGACCTTGGTGAGCGTACCGTCGCCGGGGCCCTCAGTCACGACGACCTTGGTGCTTGCCGCCTCGTCATCGGCAGCAAAGCCGCAATCGTCGCAGTAGACCAGCGAAGCCTCGCCGGCGTCGGCCAAAGCCATGTACTCGACGGAGGTATCGCCACCGATCTCGCCGGAGTCGGCAACGACGGGCAGGGCCTTGATGTAGCAGCGCTCGCAGATGTTAGCGTAGGCCTGCTTCATCTTGTCGTACTCCTCCTGCAGGCTCTCCTGCGTGGCGGAGAAGCTGTAGGCGTCCTTCATGATGAACTCACGACCGCGCATCAGACCAAAGCGGGGGCGGAACTCATCGCGGAACTTATCCTGGATGTGATAGAGGTTGACGGGCAGCTGCTTATAAGAGCGCAGTTCATTGCGCACCAGGGCGGTGACAGTCTCCTCGTGGGTGGGGCCCAGCACGAACTCACGGCCGTGACGGTCATCAAAGCGCACGAGCTCTTTGCCATAGGCATCGATACGACCGGACTCACGCCACAGCTCGGCATCGACCATGATGGGCATCATGAGCTCCTGGGCGCCGGCAGCATCCATCTCGTCGCGCACGATGTTCTCGATCTTGCGGATCGAGCGCCATGCGAGCGGCAGATAAGAATACAGACCGGCGGCCTCCTTGCGGATCATGCCGGCACGGAGCAGCAGGCGGTGGCTGGCGAGCTCAGCGTCCGCCGGATCCTCTTTAAGCGTCGGCGCATAGAGCTTAGACATATACATTGCTCGAGTCATTTACTTCTCCTCAATAAGTTTGTCGACCTCGGCCATCAGCGCGTCGACAATTTGATCCTCAGCTACTTTACCAATGATCTGGCCATGCGAAAAGAGCAGGCCCTGACCTCGTCCGCAGGCAACGCCCAAGTCGGCGTCAGAGGCCTCGCCGGGGCCATTGACCGCGCATCCCATAACGGCGATCGAAAGCGGCGCGGAGTAGTTCTTAAGCCGCTCGGTGACCTCCTCGGCGATGGGAATGAGGTTAACCTGGCAGCGGGCGCACGTGGGGCACGAGACAATCTCGGGACCACGGCGACGCAGGCCCAGCGACTGCAAAATTCCCCAGGCGACCGGCGGCTCCTCAACCGGATCGGCCGTGAGAGAGACGCGCATGGTGTCACCGATACCCTCAGACAGCAGAATACCAAGGCCCACCGAGCTCTTAATGGTGCCCTGAAGCTTGGTACCCGCCTCGGTAACGCCCAGGTGAAGCGGAACGTGGGGAATCTCACGCGACAGGGCTCGATAGGTATCGAGCGTCGTTTGCACGCTATGGGCCTTGGCCGAAAGCACAATGTTCGTAAAGCCGCGGTCCTCAAAGTGCTTGACGAAGCGCTCGCTCGACATCACGAGCTTTTCGGGCTGCGTGAGGTCTTCGCGCTCGGCGATATCCTGCTCAAGCGAGCCCGCGTTCACGCCAATGCGAATCGCGCACCCAGCGGCGCCCGCGGCATCGATCACGGCATCGACCTTGGCCCAATCGCCAATGTTGCCGGGATTGATGCGGAGCTTGGCGGCACCGGCCTCCACAGCGCCAATGGCCAGCTTGTGGTTAAAGTGGATATCGGCAACGATTGGCACCAGAGACTCGGCACAGATGGTGCGGAAACCCTCAAGCGCGGCCTCAGTGGGCACGCTCACACGCACGATATCGCAGCCAGCCTGCGCCAACGCGCACACTTGCGCAAGTGTTGCCTGGGCATCAGCGGTATCGGTGCAGGTCATGGATTGGACCACCACCGGCGCACCGCCACCGATCTGCACGCCGCCCACATGCACGGGGCGCGTCAAATCGCGAGGCAAAGGATGGGATAAAGACAATCCAAACACTCCCCTACAGAATAAATCGAAGGATGTCGGAACGAAGCATATAGACAAACAGCAGCGCAAAGAGCGCGATGCCCACATAGCTCACAATCGTCTGGACCTTGAGCGGAAGCTCGCGGCCCACAATCTTTTGAATGATCTCGATGACCAGCTTGCCGCCATCGAGTGGTGGGATGGGCAGCAGGTTCATAAAGCCAAGCGAGAACGAAATGAGGGCGGCAAACGAAAGGAACGTGGCAGGACCGGCAGCAGCAGCCTGTGAGGACATAACGCTAATACCCACGATCGAAGAAGACTGATCGAGAATCTCCATCGTATGCTGCGGCTGGAGCAGGCGCATCACGCCCTCCGCGGTCTGCACAACATAGGAGAATGACAGACGCGCCGAGGTGATGGGGTCCAAACGGACTACCTCCGTAGAAGCATACACACCTAACCGCTCGTCCTCTTTGAGCGCAACCGTGGTCGAATGCTGCTTGCCGTCACGCTCGTACTCGATGGCGATATCGTCCTTACCGGCGGCCTTGCCGATAGCATCGTAAACGTTCATCCATGTGGAGCACGATACACCGTCAACCGAAAGGATCGCATCACCAGCCTCGATACCTGCCTTGGCGGCAATAGACCCCTCGTCAACCTGACCGATCACGTTGGTATCCATCGGCACGGTGACACCCGCAATAGAGTAGATGCTCATAAGCAGCAAAAAGCCCGTCAGGATATTGACGAGAATGCCCGCGAGCAGCATAAAGGCGCGCTTGAGAAAACTCTGGCCCAGATAGGTATGCGAACGCTCTTGCGCAAGGAACTCGGCTTCGCCGCACGGCAGCTCCCACACATCGCCCTCGGTAGTCGCATGCTCTCGATCGAAACGGCGGCCGTCAAAGGTGGTGTAACCCGCCGCGTCTCGCGGCAGCGTCTGATACTTGGTGGGATAGTAGCTCGGCGAGGGCTTCTCCCCTTCCTCATACCAAGGCGCGATAGAGCCCCAACCCAAGAGCAAGACGCATGCCTCGAGCACAACCTCCTCGGATAGCTCGAGCTCGGCGGCAAGGTCGGCCACGGTCACGCGACCATGACGATAGATAGCCGCGAGCACGCGATCGGCGCACGAGACGTCGGTCGGATCCATACCGCAGATGGCAGCGTAGCCACCCAGCAGCAGCGGGGTCACGCCAAACTTGGTTCCAATGCGACGTGACGTGTAATGGATGTCAAAGCGGCACGGCAGGCCCAAAAAGAACTCGGTCACACGGACGCCGCAGGCACGCGCCGCCAAAAAGTGGCCGCCCTCGTGCAAAAACACGAGGACGGAAAGCATCAGCAGGCCCCAAAAGACCGATGAGAGAACGCTCAGAACAGTATCCATAAAACGAAAAAGCAATCCTTATGGGTTAGGAACGGGTTGCGGCGAGCACCTGCGCAGCCTTTTCACGCGCCCACGCATCGATGTCGCGAAGCTGCTCAAACGAATCGACCGCCTGCATATCGTGGGCATCCATGCAGGATTCCACAATGCGATCGATATCGGTAAAGCTGCAGCCATCGTGCAGGAAGGCATCGACGGCGACCTCGTTGGCGGCATTGAGCACGCACGGCATGGTGCCACCCGTCTTGCCGGCACGTTCGGCCAGTGCCAGACAGCGGAAGGTATCCATGTCGGCAGCATCAAACGTGAGCTGCCCCAGCTCGCGGAAATCGATACGAGGCGCCGGGGTATCCCAACGCTCGGGATACGAGAACGCGAACTGGATGGGAATACGCATGTCGGAAGCACCGAGATGCGCCATCACGGAGCCGTCGGCAAACTCGACCATAGAGTGAATCTTGGACTGACGCTGCACGACCACGTTAATGAAATCGAGGTCGCAGTTAAACAGATGCATGGCCTCAATGCGCTCCAGGCCCTTGTTCATGAGGGTGGCGGAGTCGATGGTGATCTTGGCGCCCATGGCCCACGTGGGATGTGCGAGGGCATCGGCACGCGTCACGCGATTGAGCTCGTCGCGCGTGCGGCCAAAGAACGGACCGCCCGAGCAGGTGAGCCAAATACAATGAGCCTCGCGCGGGTCCTCCCCCAGATAGCACTGGTAGATGGCGGAGTGCTCAGAGTCGACTGGAATAAGCTGGCCCGGTTGCGCCAACGGCATAAGCAAGTCGCCACCGACGACGAGGGACTCCTTGTTGGCAAGAGCAAGGCGCTTATTTGAGGTCAAGGCCGCATGGCTCGCCTCGAGACCAGCGGCGCCCACAATAGCAACGAGCACGCAGTCGACATCGTCGCGACGCGCGAGCTCGCAAACCGCCTGCGCGCCAAGGCCAAGCTTCGTTCCCTCGGGCAACTCCTGCAGCACGGCGTCATCGCCATGAGCGACATCGGCCACGGCAACCGCCGGAACCGAGAACTCGCGGGCAGCGGCAACAAGCTCGGAGGTGCTGGAGTTAACGGACAGCGCCGTCACCTGCAGGCGATCGGCATGCTGGCGGCACACATCGAGCGCCTGGGTGCCGATGGAGCCCGTGCAACCCAGGATGGCAACACGGAGGCGTCCATCGGGGCCATACGTCGTCTGGAATGACATTACAGCACGCCTCCGATCATCAGCATCAGCTGCGCGGTGATGCAGCCGAAGATAAGCGAATCGCTACGATCGAGCATGCCGCCGTGGCCCGGGATAAGGTTGCCGGAATCCTTGACGCCCACACCGCGCTTGATGCGCGACTCGATGAGGTCGCCGATAACGCCCAGAACGGACACGACCACGCCGCACAGCAGCGCATAGGGCAGGCTGAGCTTGTAGAAGTGCGTCGCCCACAGGATGAGCCAAATCAAAACCGAGCCCAGGATGCCGCCGACGAACCCCTCCCAGCTCTTTTTGGGAGAGATCTTGGGAACCATCTTGTGCTTACCGATACGGCTGCCCACGATGTAGGCAAACGAATCGGAGACCCAAAGGGACGCGCAAACGCCCACCGAAAGCAAGGCGCCGGCAAAACCGGGCACGGCATCGCGCAGCAGCACGATAGCCGACAGCATAAAGCCAGTGTAGATGGGACCCATGAGCGTCACGGCCACATCAGAGATGCGGGTACGCGGCGACCAGACATACCAAATGCCCACAGCGAGCATCAGGGCAAAAAGCAGGGCATTCAGCAACATCGAATCGCCCAACGCCGACAGCGGAAAGAGTACGGCGGCAGCGATACCCATGCGCTCGTTAGCCATCTTGCCATCGAGCCTCGTCATACGGAAAAACTCATAGCAGCACAGACCGCTCATGACAGAAACAAAGATGGCCGTGGGCACGATACCCAAAACCAGGCACAGGATAAAGACAACGGCGTAAACGATACCGGCGGCGGCACGGGTGATAAAGCCCGCAAGCCACGAACCGGTGCCATTCTTCGCTGCGGGCGCTCCCGCAGCGACAGCCTTGCGCTCAGATGTCTTGGGAGCAGTTGCCTTGGGACGATCGGACACGTTTAAGCCTCCTCGGTCTTGCTCAGTCCACCAAACCTACGGTCGCGGCCCTGATAGGCCAAAATGGCGTTGACAAGACCCCAACGATCAAAGTCGGGCCAATAGGTATCGGTGACATAAAACTCGGAATAGGCAACCTGCCACAGCAGATAGTTCGAAAGGCGAAGCTCGCCGGAGGTTCGAATCACAAGCTCAGGATCGGGTAGCCCAGCGGTGTACAGGTGCGAAGCAACCATATCATCATCGATAGCGGCCGGATCGATCTTTCCGGCAGCGGCATCGAGAGCGATCTGACGGACAGCACGGGTGATCTCGGCACGGGCTCCGTAGTTGACGGCAAGTGCCAGCGTCATGCCGGTATGGTCGGCACACTCGGCAAGACCTCGCTCAAAGACATCGCGGGTCTTCTTGGGCAGTGCGGAAATATCGCCCAAAAAGACAACGCGCACGTTTTCGCGCTTAAGCAGCGGCAGCTCATCGATAAACGTCTTAGCAAACAGATGCATTAAAACGTTGACCTCATGCTGCGGACGATTCCAGTTTTCGGTGGAAAACGCATAGGCCGAAAGGACATCGACGCCCAAGCGCACGCATGCGGTAATAATCTCGCGCAGGGAGACAATACCGGCCTTGTGGCCCTCGGTGCGGGCAAGACCGCGCGCCGTGGCCCAACGACCGTTACCGTCCATGATGCACGAAATATGATGCGGAATCTTATTGAGGTCAAGGTCGGAAAAACCGACGCCCGCAGGGGCGTCGGCAAAGTACTCGACCAGTTTGTTCTCGTCGTATTGCACCTTAGATCTCCATGACCTCAGCTTCTTTTTCCTTCAGAAGCTCCTCAACCTTGGCAACATACTCATCGGTATACTTCTGGACCTTGGCCTGCTCGCGACGAACATCATCCTCGGTGAGCTCTTCGTCGCGCTCGAGCTTGTTGTTAAAGTCGCGACGGATGTTGCGAATGGAGACCTTGGCCTGCTCGGCATACTCGCGGCACTCCTTGACGAGCTCGCGACGACGCTCCTCGGTGGGAGCCGGGAACGGCAGGCGCACGACGGTACCGTCAGAGTTGGGAGTAATGCCCAGATCGGAAGCGCTGATAGCCTTCACGATTGCGTTGACGAGCGCCTTGTCCCAGGGCTCGATAAGCAGCATGTGAGCCTCGGGGGTCTTAACGGCGGCAACCTGGGTAACCGGCGTGGGAACACCGTAGTAATCGACCGAAATGTCGGACAGAATGTTAGCGTTGGCGCGGCCCGTGCGAACCTTGGAGAAGTTGTGCTTGAGGGACTCGAGCGACTTGTCCATGTGGGCGGTGATGTTCTCTGCCATGCTTAATCCTCCTGATAGACGAGCGTGCCAACGGGCTCACCCGAAAGCGCGCGTTTGACGGTGTCCTCGCCATCGATGTTGAGGACCAAAATCGGCATACGGTTATCCTGGCACAGCGCCGTGGCCGTGGAATCCATAACCTGCAGACCGCGGACGAGAACCTCGTGATAGGTAATCTTGTCAAAACGGACGGCATCGGAATACTTGACAGGATCCTTGTCGTAGATGCCGTCAACCTTGGTGGCCTTAATCAGAATCTCGGCACCGATCTCGCAGGCACGAAGAGCCGCGGCGGTGTCGGTCGTAAAGTACGGATTGCCCGAACCGGCGGCAAAAATAACGACATTACCCTTGGAAAGGTGGTTGATGGCGCGACGGCGAATATAGGGCTCGCAGATCTCGTTCATCTGGATAGCGCTCATCACGCGGCAGGGAACATCGTTGTGCTCAAAGGCATCCTGCAGGGCAAGCGCGTTCATAACGGTTGCCAGCATGCCCATGTAGTCGGCCTGGGCGCGCTCCATGCCACCGGCAGCGCCGGCCATGCCGCGGAAAATGTTGCCGCCGCCGACAACAACGCCGACCTCATGGCCAACGGCGAGCAGCTCCTTGACCTGCTTGGCAAGATGGTCGGTAATCTTGGGGTCGATGCCATATTGGCCGTCGCCCATCAGTGCTTCGCCGGAAAGCTTCAGAAGCACGCGTTTATATCGGATGTCGGACAAAGCGATCCTCCTTTAATTAGACTCTCAATATGATAGCAAAGGCTCTGATAAGAGCCATGAAAAAGCAGGCTGTGAGTAAAACCCACAGCCTGCTCATTACCAGCTACAAGAGCTTATTTACTCGCCACGGACCAGACGGTCGAAGGCAACGACGGTAATGGTATCGCCGAGCTCCTTGGAGACCTGCTCAGCGTACTTCTTGATGGTGAGGGAGCTGTCCTTGATGAACTCCTGCTCAGTGAGCACGGACTGCTTGTAGAACTTCTCCAGACGGCCAACAGCCATCTTCTCCTGAATGGCCTCGGGCTTGCCGGACTCGGCAGCCTGAGCCATGTAGATCTGCTTCTCGTGCTCGACGGTCTCAGCCGGAACCTGATCGCGGGTAGCGCAGATCGGGGCGACGGCGGCAACCTGAAGGGCAACGTCGTGAGCGAAGGTCTTAAAGGAGTCGGCCTGAGCGGTCTCGGCCTTCTCGAAGGCGAACTCGACGAGGACGCCAATCTTACCACCCATGTGGATGTAAGAAGCGAGAGCGCCGTTCTCGGCCTTGCGGGCGGCGAAACGAGAGATCTTCATGTTCTCGCCCATGATGTGAATCATCTCGGTGAGCTCGGAGGAAACGGTCTCCTCGCCCATCGGCTTCTCGAGCAGAGCATCGACATCGGCCGGCTCGGTGGTAGCGACAACCTCGGCGACCTTGGAAGCAAAGCCGGTGAACTTTGCGTTGGAGCCAACGAAGTCGGTCTCGCAGGAGAGCTCGAGCAGAGCGCCGGTCTTGCCATCCTCGGAGACGAACGCGGCGACAGCGCCCTCGTTGGTCTCACGGCCAGCCTTCTTGGCAGCCTTGGCGAGGCCGTTCTTGCGCAGAACGTCGACGGCGGCGTCCATGTCGCCGTCAGCCTCGACGAGAGCCTTCTTGCACTCCATCATCGGGGAGTCGGTCATCTCGCGGAGCTGCTTGACCATAGCGGCAGTAATCTGGGCCATTGTGGTTCCTTTCAAAGAGATGAAAAAGACTTAAATAGGACTGATTTACTCGGCCTTGGGCTCGGCGGCCATCTCGGCCTCGGAGACCTGCTCCTTACCGGAGCCAGCGAGGCAGGCGTCGGCCATGAGCTCGCACATAAGGGTAACAGCGGAGATGGCGTCATCGTTGCAGGGGATGCCGTACTCGACCTCGTCGGGATCGGAGTTGGTGTCGATCAGAGCGACGACGGGGATGTTCAGGCGCTGGGCCTCCTTGATGGCGTTCTCCTCGCGCTTGGTGTCGATGACGAAGAGAGCCTGGGGCAGACCCTTCATGTCGCGGGCGCCACCGAGGTTGGTCTGGAGCTTAGCGAGCTCCTTGCCGAGCACTGCCTGCTCCTTCTTGGGCAGCACTGCCATGCGGCCGTCCTCGACCATGGCCTCGAGCTCCTCCATGCGGTTGATGCGGGAGCGGATGGTGACGAAGTTGGTCAGCATGCCGCCGAGCCAACGCTGGTTGATGTAAGGCATGTTGGCGCGCTCAGCGGCGTTCTTAACGGCCTCCTGAGCCTGCTTCTTGGTGCCGACGAACAGCACGTTGCCGCCCTTGGCGACGTTCTTGACGAAGGTGTAGGCCTGATCGGCGTCAAGGATGGTCTGCTTGAGGTCGAGGATGTAGATGCCGTTGCGCTCACCGAAGATGAACGGCTTCATCTTGGGGTTCCAGCGACGGGTCTGGTGACCGAAGTGGCAGCCGGCCTCGAGCAGGGTGCGGATATTAATCTTGGTAGCCATATTAAACCTCCTGTGGTTTGCCTCCGCGCGGGGTCATCCTCCAAAACCAACCCGGACATGTGCTACCAAAGCCCGGGCACCACGGTATGAAGTAGCCGCGCGTGCGTGATAAAAACCTGTTGCCGTGAAGCAACCCGATGAATGATAGCAGGATTGCCTCTTCCTGCCAACCCGCAATCAAAACCACACACCTCGGTGCGGCGCGGGAGGCCCTTCTCCTACTCGCCGCGGGGGTGTGCCTGTCTCACGGCACGCTTGAGTCGGTCGGGCGTGAGGTGCGTATAGATCTGCGTCGTGGACAAGCTCGCATGCCCCAGCAGCTCCTGAACCGAGCGCAGATCCGCGCCGCCCTCGAGCAGGTCGGTCGCAAAGGTGTGGCGCATCGCATGCGGGGCGATGTCGGCAGGAATGCCGGCAAGTGCCGCAAGCATGTGGAAACGCCTCCTCAGCATGGCGGCACTCATGCGGTTTCCGCGCGCCGAGATAAACAGCGGATGCACGCCGTTCGCACTATCGACACGCTTTGCCTGCACAAGGAGATGTGGCCTCCCCTCCTCAATATAGCGGCGAGTCGCCTCGAGAGCGCGCCGATAGAGGGGCACGATACGCTCCTTGCTCCCCTTGCCCCAAAGTCGCAGCGTTCGCTCTGACCAAGCAATGGACTCCACGTTGAGCGCCGCGAGCTCCGAGATTCGCGCGCCGGAGGCATAGAGCAGCTCGAGCATCGCTGCATCACGCAGTCCCGAAGGCGTCGAGGTGTCGGGGGCCTTGAGCAACGCCTCGACTTGCCGGGTCGTCAGCACACCGGGAAGATCGCGCGGCAGTTTGGGCGAGGATATCGCCGAGACCGCATCGCCCTCGACGATTCCCTCGGCAGCCATCCACCGATAGAGCGAGCGAATGGCAGACAGATGCGCCGCAAGGGTCCGAGCCACCACCTGGCCACGCGACAGCTCGGCCAAATAGGAGCGAACGGTCCGTACGTCGGCGACGCGAGCGTCGATGCCCTCGCGGTCGCACCACGCGGCGAAGCGCTCGAGGCGCGAGGCGTAGGCGGTTACCGTATTGGGAGCGAGCCCTTCGACGCGTGCAATGTAGGCAATGAACGAGTCGACGGCATCGTACAGGTCAAAAGCTATGACCTCTCGCCTCCAAACAGATCGGAGCGCGATTCCAGATAAGCATCCAGGGCCTTGAGGGCGCGATCAGCATAGGCCTGGTAACGATCGCGCTTGCTGCGACGCTTACCGTCCTCGAGCGGCGGAACGAGCCCAAAGTTGACGTGCATGGGCTGGTAGCCCACCGTAGCCGGATCGGTCGCATACCCCACGAGCGCGCCCAGGGCGCCCACGCGCGGCAGCTCGACTCCCGCGGCACCGATAGCCTCGGCATAGGTGTTGAGCGCGGCGAGCAGACCCGTCGCCACGGCCTCCATGTACCCCTCGGTACCGGTAATCTGGCCGGCAAGACGCACGCTCGTGCCGGGAACGGCAAAGGTGCCGTCGAGCACGTGCGGAGCATCGACAAAGGTGTTGCGGTGCATGACGCCGTAGCGGAAGAACTCGGCGTTCTCCAGGCCGGGAACCATATGGAAGACGCGCTTCTGTTCGCCGAAGGTCAGGTTGGTCTGGAAGCCAACCAGGTTATAGGCGGTCTTCTCCTTGTTCTCGGCGCGCAGCTGAATCGCCGCCCAGGGACGGCGACCGGTGCGCGGGTCGGTGAGCCCGACGGGCTTCATGGCACCAAAGCGGATGGCGTCCTTGCCCGTGCGCGCGACCTCCTCGGCAGGCTGGCAGGCCTGGAACAGGTCCCCGCCCTCAAAATCCTTGAGCACCACGCGATCGGCCGTGGTGAGCGCCTCGATAAAGGCCTCGTACTCTTCCTTGTTGAGCGGGGCATTGAGATAGTCGCCACTCCCCTGTTCCTCGTAGCGCGACTGCGAGAACAGCGCGTCCATATCGAGCGTCGAGGCATCGACAATCGGGGCGGCCGCGTCAAAGAAAGCCAGGGCGTCACCGCCGACAAGCTTCATGACTTCCTCGCTCAATGCCGGCGAGCACAAGGGGCCCGCGGCGATAACCACATGACCCTCGGGGATCTGGGTGACCTCACCGTGGACGACCTCGATATTGGGGCGGGCGGCAACCTCGGCCTCGACGAGCTCGGAGAATGTAACACGGTCGACCGCCAGGGCGCCGCCGGCAGGAACGGCTGCGCGATGAGCGCAGTCGAGCAGCACCGAGCCCATACGCTCAAGCTCGGCCTTCAGCAGGCCGGCGGCGGAATCGGGACGAGTCGACTTAAACGAATTGGAGCAGACGAGCTCGGCCAGATGATCGGTATGGTGGGCAGGAGAGCTCACCTGCGGGCGCATCTCGCACAGCTTTACGGCGAACCCGCGATCTGCCAGCTGAATCGCACATTCCGATCCCGCCAGACCGCCACCGATAACCGTCACCTGATCAAACAGCATCTGCAAACACCTTTCTAATTGACACGTTTTCCATTGTGACCGAAGGGCGTCTGGGCGTGAAGGGCAAACTTGGAGGGCGCATACCTTCCATCCATCATGCGTTCGATGAGGCCCCCAAGCTCGAGCGAGCCCAGGAGCTTGAGCACTCCGACGGCATCGAGCGAGACGAGAGCCGCGATGTCGTCGACCTTCAGCGGCGAGGCGATGAGCGCATGCATCACGGCCTGCTGCGTGGGGTCCAGATCTGCGATACCGGGCGCATCGGGACGCGAATAGCGCAGGGTACCGTAGATTCGCGAGATGGCCATCTCGATGGACTCCTCGTCAATAATGCAGCAGGCCCCGTTGGCAATGAGGTAGTTGGTCCCGCGCGATTCGGGTGACAAAATGGAGCCCGGTACCGCAAGCAGCTCGCGCCCCAGGTCCATGGCGGTCTCGGCGGTAGAAAACGTCCCAGATGGCATGCCAGCCTCCGACACGAAGAGCGCCTGCGAAAGCGCGGCAATCACCCGGTTACGCCGCGGGAAGGCAAACTTACGTGGCCCCATACCCCAAGGCGAGATGGACACGACCGCGCCGCCCGTATCGATCGTGCGCGCGATGAGCCCCGCACTCGAGCGCGGGTAGACCACATCGGCGCCCGTACCCAACACCACGACGTGCCTGCCACCGGCGTTGACCGCGGCCCAACCCGAGGCCTGGTCGCAGCCGACCGCACCGCCCGAGACCACCGTCACCCCCGCCTCGACCGCAACTTTCGCGGCCAGTTCTGCCACGGCCAGGCCGTACGGCGAGGCCTTGCGAGCGCCGATGATGGAGAGCGCCGGCGTCGAAAGCACCTCCGGGTCGCCACGCACGAACAGCGTCTGGGGTACATCAGAGAGCTCCAAAACGGTATCTGGATACAACGCATCACCGGGATGCAGCTCAAAAGTCTCCTCACCCATCACTGATCCCTCCTTCCCTGGTACATCGCCGCCTCGAGCACGTGGTCTTGCGTCACCCGCTCGCTTTCTGCGACATCGGCAATCGTGCGCGCGATGCGAACCAGACGCACGATGCCGCGTCCCGTGAGATGCGTGCGCTTCGACAGGCCGAGCACGCACGTTTCCGCCGCCTGATCAAGCGCAAAGGTCGATACAACACCATCGATAGAGCGGGGCTCGGCACCCTCAACCTCGGCATCCGCATCATCCATACGGGACTCGCGCCAGGCACGAAAAGCCCGACCGCGGACAACGTAGTCGCGCAGCTCGGCCGACGACATGCCCTCGGCGCCCTCGATAATCACCTGCGGATCGGGGCGGGTCACATCGAGCATCAGGTCGATGCGGTCGGCCAAAGGACCGCGCAACTTGGACCGATAGCGCTCGACCATCGATGCCGAACAGCGACACGGGACCTCGCGATCGCCCAAAAAGCCGCAGGGACAGGGATTGCTCGCCGCAAGCAGCTGAAAGCGCGAGGGAAACGTAAAGGCGCCATCGACGCGCACGATCCTGACATAGCCGCGCTCGATTGGCTGACGAAGCGTCTGCAGCACACCGGTGGGAAACTCGGCAAGCTCGTCCAAAAAGAGCACGCCGCCATGGGCAAGGCTGATCTCGCCCGGATGCACTGGGCGCCCCCCGCCAATAAGGCCCGCTGTCGAAATGCTGTGATGGGGACTTCGAAACGGCCGATGCCCCGCAAGCAGGCCATCGATATTTTCACCCAAGACCGAATGGATACACAGCGCCTCTTGCTGATCCTCGACGGAAAGCTCGGGCAAGATACCCGTCATGCGGCGCGCAAGCATGGTCTTGCCCGATCCCGGAGACCCGATCATAAGCAAGCCCAGCTCCCCTGCCGCCGCAAGCGCTATGCCGCGCTTGGCGACCTCCTGCCCCAACACGTCGGCATAATCGAGCTCGGGCTCAAAGGTGGCCTCGGGCACTTCAGAATCCAGATAGTGCCGAGCTGCCTCGCCCATACCGTGAGCAAGCTGCGACAGATGGTCGATAAAACCGCAGTCGACCCCCGAAAGCGGAACATGCTGGTCGGACCTACCGGCGATAAAAGACAACCCCATGTCGCGAGCCAGCAGCTGAAACGCTACTTCGCCCTTGACGGGAAGCACCGTGCCATCCAAGCCGAGCTCGCCGGCAATGAGGCAGTGGTCGAGATTGTCGCGGGGAATCTGCCCATCGGCCGCAAGCACCGCAATGGCTATCGGCAGGTCAAAGCCGCTACCGGTCTTTCGGATATCGCCCGGTGCCAGATTGACCGTAATGCCCGAGCGCGGAATCTCGAATCCGGCAGAGCGCATCGCACAGCGAATGCGCCCGCGAGACTCCATGACCTCCATACTCGGGATGCCGAGCATCTGGATGCCCGGGATGCCGCCCGCGAGCGAAACCTCGACCGTAACGGGAATCGCCTCGACGCCGCGGATACAGGCTGCGTGAACGGCAAAAGTTTCGAACGCCATCACGACACCTGCCAATCGAATGCATTGTACTGGTGCTCGATCTCGGCGATATGCCCGCCGCGAATGGTGACGCCCACGGCATCGAAGCGGATCGCCTTGAGCGGATAATGCTCCATGAGATAACAACTCGCGATGCGACGATAGCGCCGCTGCTTTTGGGCGTTCACCGCTTCCTCGGGAAACACCCGCGTATCGCAATCCAGCGCAACACGCCTGGTCTTGACCTCGGCCATCACCACCACATCGTCGAGCTCGTCAAGCAGCACCAGGTCGGCCTCGCCCTCCGAGCATCGATAGCCTTGTTCCAGCAATGCATAGCCGCGCTCGTTAAAGTAATCGATTGCGATAAGCTCGCCCAGCATACCGAGCTCGCGAGGACTGAGCCCCTTGATAAACTCAGGGGTGATCGACCCGCAATCGAGCTCCCCCTCTTCCCAACGTTCCTTGAGCTGCTGCGTCTTGCTCATTTTGGCTGCGGCACACATGGGGTCTCCTTTCCCACTCCCTGCATTGCCTCGATAATGAGGGCAGGTTTCATGCGGGTAAGTACCGGAAGCAAACCGAAAACCAACCAAATGCCGACAAATGAGGGGCCGCGCGCAACAATAGCGTTGCACACGGCCCCTACCAGCAGGTTTATAGAACCCTTAAGGTCCCAGTCTCCACAATTGGCCTAAAAAAGGCGCTCAGTCTGCAGAAAGTTTCCGCAAAAGCTCACACGGTGCAGCGGAGAAAGACCATGTTTGCGAATGGCCTCGATGTGCTCGGGGCTCGCATAGCCTTTCGATTCGGCCAAATGGTACTCGGAATACTCGGCGTCGTACTCGACCATCATCTCGTCACGCGTGACCTTTGCCATGATAGATGCCGCGGCGATACAGGCGATCTTGGCATCGCCCTTGACCACGTCGCGCTCATGGGGCACGGCGCCCAGGGGGTTGCCGTCCATAAGCACGCAATCGGGCTCAAGCCCCGTATCGGCCACCGCACCCGCGACAGCGGCTCGAATGGCGCGGGCCATGCCCATCTCGTCGATATCCGCAGGAGGGATATGGCAAAAGCCGATAGCGGTCGCCACCTCGGCAATCTTCACCGATAGCAGCTCGCGGCGCGCCGGCGTGAGCTTTTTGGAATCGTTGATGCCCCAGATGCGCGGCTCCATCGGAAGGCACACGGCGCACACCGTCAAAGGACCCGCTACCGAGCCACGGCCCACCTCGTCGACGCCCACGACCACACCATCACCGCCGAGCTCATGCATAAGCTCGTACATGCCGTTGACGCGCTCGCGCTCGGCAAGCTCCTTGGCATGGCGCTTTAGGGCACGCTCGCAAGCCTTGATCACCTGCTGGCGCGGATCCTCGCGATAATGCTCCACGAGGGCGGGAATCTCCTCAAACGTGGCGCTCGCCAGCTCGCCGGCAACCTGCGACGCCGAAACCGAGCTCGTCATGTTGGCCATACCAGGCCCTCCTTGCATGCAAATCAGATAAAAAGAAGGGCCACCCGAAGGTGACCCTTGTGTCCAAATGAGTGGACAGACGCTGCGATCTTCTTAGCGCTTCTCGGGGATGCGAGCAGCCTTGCCCACCTTGTCGCGGAGGTAGTACAGCTTGGCGCGACGGACGCGACCATGACGGACGACCTCGAGCTTGGCGATCTTGGGGCTGTGAAGCGGGAAGGTACGCTCAACACCGACACCGAAGGAAATCTTGCGGACGGTGAAGGTCTCACGGGCACCGGCGCCGGCCATGCGGATGACGTCGCCCTGGAAGACCTGGATGCGCTCGCGGTCACCTTCCTTAATGCGGTAGTGAACCTTGACGTTGTCGGCGACGCGGACCTGAGGGATGTCCTCGCGGATCTGCTGACGCTCGATTGCGCGGATGTAATCCATGTGCAATTCCTTACTCTTCTAGAGGTGCCGTACCACCTTGGCCGGCACGTAGTTGAACAAACGTATTCGAGTATACACGCGCGGGTTTCTGCTGCAAGAACAATTTTTTACGCAGACAAAAAGACAAAACCCGCACATGATAACCGCCCGCCTCACGAATGAGACGGGCGGCGTGAAGGGGGCTACGGTATGCGCCTAAGCCCAAAACGTTAGGCGGAACGCTTGGCCTCGAGCTTGGCCTGGGCGGCAGCCAGGCGCGCAAGGGGCACGCGATAGGGCGAGCAGGACACGTAGTCCACATCGGCCACGTTGAACAGGACCTTAATGGATTTGGGGTCGCCGCCGTGCTCGCCGCACACGCCAAAGTGCATGTCGGGGTTGGTGGCGCGACCTTTCTCGACGGCCATGCGCACTAGCTCGAGTACCGCCGAGTCGATGGTCTCGAAGGGGTTGTCCTTCAAGATCTTCTTGTGCATGTACAGCGGGATGAACTTGGCCTCGGCATCGTCTCGAGAGAAGCCGAAGGTCGTCTGCGTGAGGTCGTTGGTGCCAAAGCAGAAGAAGTCGGCGTGCTGCGCGATCTCGTCGGCAACCATGCAGGCACGCGGCAGCTCGAGCATCGTGCCCACGGGAATATTGAGCTCGACGCCCTCCTCGGCGGAAACCTCGGCGATCACGCGCTCGATGACTTCGCGAGTCTGAACGTGCTCGGCCGTAATGGAAACGAGCGGAACCATGATCTCGGGGCGCGGGTCGACGCCCTCCTTGATAAGGCGGGCAGCAGCCGTGGCCACGGCGCGAACTTGCATGAGTGGCAGGTCGTCAAAGACAACGGACAGGCGCACACCGCGCAGGCCGAGCATCGGGTTGGACTCGACCATGCCGTCGATACGACGCAGGCGGGTGCGCAGAGCGGCAAGCTCTTCCTCGTTGGCGCCAGCGGCTTCCTTCTTGGTGATGGCGACCTCGAGCTCACGCGGATTATCCAGGAACTCGTGCAGCGGCGGATCGAGCAGGCGAACGACCACATCGCGACCGGACATGGTCTTGAACATCGCCAGGAAGTCCTCGGTCTGAACCTTGAGCAGGTCGGCCAGGGCCTGCCGCTTCACGACCTCATCGTCAGACAGGATAAAGCTCTGGATGATGTTCTTACGGTCGCCAAGGAACATATGCTCAGTACGGCACAGGCCGATGGCCTCGGCGCCAAACTCGAGGGCGAGCGCGGCATCCTCGGGGTTGTCGGCGTTGACGCGCACATGGTTGGCGTGGCCACAGGTCTCGTCCAGACGAATCTCGTCGGCCCAGGACAAGATGGTGTCCAGGTCGCCGGTGAGCTCGGCCGAAACCAGATCAACGGCGCCGTCGACGACGATACCCTGGGTGCCGTCGATGGAGATGACATCGCCCTCGTGCAGCACACGATCGCTGCCTTCGATGCGTACGACCTTCTCAGCCGCGTCAATGTGGAAGCGCTCGACGCCACAGACGCAGGGTGTGCCCATACCGCGAGCGATAACGGCGGCATGGCTCGTCTTGCCACCGTGGCTGGTCAGGATGCCCTCGGCGGCAACCATGCCCTTCAGGTCATCGGGGTTGGTCTCCCAGCGAACCAAAATGACCTTGTGACCCTCTTTGGCACGCGCGACGGCATCGTCGCTCGAGAACACGACCTCGCCCACGGCGGCACCAGGGCTGGCATTAAGGCCGGTAGCAAGTGCCTCGTACTTCTTAGAGGCGTCGAACTGCGGATGCAGGAGCTGGTCGAGTTGTGCTGGGTCGATGCGGCTGACGGCCTCCTCGCGGGTGATCAGGCCCTCCTCGACCATTTCGATGGCAATGCGCAAGGCGGCGGTGGCAGTGCGCTTGCCCACGCGGGTCTGGAGCATCCAGAGCTTGCCCTGCTCGATGGTGAACTCGATATCGCACATATCGCGGTAATGGTCCTCGAGCGTCAGGAACACGCGCTCGAGCTCCTCACCTGCAGACTCGAGGCCCGGGGTGGTCTTGAGGTCGGCGATGGGCTCGGTGTTGCGGATGCCGGCGACGACATCCTCGCCCTGGGCGTTAACCAAAAAGTCACCGTAGAACTCCTTAGTGCCATCGGCCGGGTTGCGCGTAAAGGCGACGCCGGTCGCAGAGGTCTCGCCCTTGTTGCCAAAGGCCATAGCCTGCACGTTGACGGCGGTGCCGAGCTCGTCAGAAATGCCATGCTGCTTGCGGTAGATGCAGGCGCGCTCGTTCATCCAGCTGCCAAAGACGGCCTGGATGGCAAGGCGCAGCTGGAGCTCCGGATTGTGCGGGAAGACGGGCTTGCCGTCGGCGACCTCGAGCTCGGGATACAGGGCGGCCTCGACGTTCTCGGAGAAGATGCCCTTAAAGGTCTCCACGAGCTCCTGCAGGTCCTCGGCCGAAAGCTCGGAATCGACGCGAGCGCCTGCGACCAGGCGTGCCTGGGTCAGCGCGTTCTCGAACAGGTCGGCATCGACACCCATAACGACGTTGGAGAACATCTGGATAAAGCGGCGGTAGCTATCCCAGGCAAAACGCGGGTTTTGCGTCTGGGCGATGAGACCCTGAACGGAGTCGTCGTTGAGGCCCAAGTTGAGGACCGTGTCCATCATGCCGGGCATGGAGAACGGAGCGCCCGAGCGAACCGACACGAGCAGCGGGTCGGAGGCGTCGCCGAGCTTCTTGCCGCAGCGGGCCTCGAGGTCGGCCTCGGCGGCAACGATCTCATCGAGTGCGCCTTCGGGCCAGACGTTGCCGGCGCCGGAGTACTCGACACAGGTCTGGCAGGTAATGGTAAAGCCACCGGGAACCGGCAGGCCGATGCGGCTCATCTCGGCAAGGTTTGCGCCCTTGCCGCCAAGCACGAAGTTCATGGACTTGTCGCCCTCAGTGACACAGGTGCCCTGGGCGTCGGTTCCAAAACGATAAACCCTCTTGCAATCGCTCACGATACTTCCCCTTCCATGCGCTCTCGCGCACGACCGTGGTGACGAATCGACCCGCCGGATGCGGGCCGTGAGGGAACTATACGGCGGACGTTGAGCGGGCTTGCGTAGAGGGCGAGGGGTTTGGTAAACGTGATAAATGCGGCGGTAAACGGTAGGTAAAGGTGGTTACCTTATGAAGATACCACTGCAAGAAAATTGCAGGTCAAATGCAAGTTCTTTGCTAAATCGCTTTAGCAATACTAGTCAATTTGAGACAGGGCAATTTTATCCACCTAGTCATCTGGGATGATTTTTCTGGGACGGGGATAAAAAAATCATTAGGTACACAATGATTTTTTAATCCCCGTCCCAGAAAAATCATCCCAGGAAGGACTACTGCTGTTGAACTCGGCGAGCGGCGCGGCGGGCACGGGCTTCTTGGATTTCCTCCAAGTGGCCAATGATCTCGGCAGCGCTCTCCTCGATCGCCTTGCCGTCGGTGCGCACCACAAAGCAGCCCAGGCGCTTCATAAGGGCGCGGGCCTCCTCAAGCTCACTGCGCACGCTCTCGGGCTCGGCATAGGAGCCGGCGACGGCACGGGCGTAGTCATCGCCCAAGCGGCTATCGCGAATCTCAGAAATAACGTCGACGGTCGAAATCAGACCAAACAACCGCATCGGGTCAATCTCGTAAATAGACTTCGGCGGCTCCATGCCATGCGCCAGTGGGACATTGGCGACCTTGTAGCCCTGATAGGCCAAATACATCGACAGCGGCGTCTTGGACGTGCGAGATACACCCAGCAGCACGATATCGGCCCCCGACAGGTCGTCGCAGCCGCGCCCGTCATCGTGCTCAACAAAATACTCCATGGCCTCGATACGATGGAAATAGCGGTCATCGGTCTTGTGAATCACACCCGCGACGCCCTTGGGCGGCACACCAATGAGCGACGACAGCACGGCGAGCGCTGGGCCGATCAGGTCAACCGAACGAATATGCAGTATGCCCAGGTAATCGAGCACGCGGGCGCGAAGCGCCGGATCGACAATGGTGTGGAACACGGCAATATCGCGATGGTCCGCATCAACGCGCGGGCCCACAAACGACTTGACCTGCTCCACCGAGTTCACCTTGGGCAGGCGCAACAAACGAAAAGCCCCTTCATCAAATTGCCCGGACGCCGCAAGCACCACCTCACAAGCGGTATCACCGAGCGAGTCGGAGATAACGATAACGGTGGGACGAGCGGTGACCGGGCAATCCATGCGGGGCTCCTTTTGCGCTTATGCGCAGGCTGGCTTACTTTTTGCGAGCAAGCTCACCGATGTTTGCGATGCCGGAGAAAACGGCCTCGAAGCGGTTGAGCAGCTTAAGGCGATTATCGCGAAGCTGCTCGTCCTTGTCCATGACCATAACCTCGTCGAAGAAGCGGTCGATGGGGGCACGCAGGGCGGCAAGGGCAGCAAATGCGGCCGGGCAATCCTCGGCAGCAAGGGCGGCATCGACAGCGTCCTGAGCAGCCTCGGAGGCGTCGGCGAGCGCGAGCTCGGCCTCGCCCATCAGGCTGCGGTCGTACTCCGCACCCAGCTCGGGCTTGGAGATGTGCGCAGCGCGGGCATAGGCGGTAGCCAGGTTGTCGAAGGTCTCGGCATCGTTCTTGCGGGCCTCGTCGAGCGCGGCACAGCGGGCGAAGAAGACGGACGGGGCGATGATGTGCACCGCGGAGACGGCGGCGACGGTATCGGCCGGAATCTTCTCGTCGCGGGCCATGCTCACCAGGCGGCCGTGGAAGAAGTCACGAACCTGCTGGGCGACCTCGGCGGCTTCGAACTCGATACCCTGCTCGCTATAGAGCTCAAGCGCGAAGTCGATGAGCGACGTGGGGTCAATCGGCAGGCGATCGCGCAGGATGTTGATGATGCCGATGGCGGCGCGACGCAGCGCGTACGGGTCGGAGGAGCCGGTCGGGGGCTCGCCGATGGCAAAGATACCGGCAATGGTATCGAGCTTGTCGGCGCAGGCCACGATGCAGCCAGCGGTGCCCTCGGGCAGCTCGTCACCGGCAAAGCGAGGACGATAGTGATCGCGAATAGCATGAGCGACCTCGTCGTTCTCCCCCATCGCGGTGGCGTAGTAGCCGCCCATCACGCCCTGCTGGCTCGTGAACTCGACGACGGCGTTGGACACCAGGTCTGCCTTGCACAGGTGCGCGGCGCGAGCAGCGTCGGCGGCAAGATGAGCGCCCAGGTGAGCCTCGCGGGCGATAGCAAGCGCGAGCTGCTCGATGCGCTCGGACTTGGCGAGCACGCTACCGAGCTTCTCCTGGAAGGCAACCTTGGCCAGACGCTCACGGAACTCATCGAGGGAGATCTTCAGGTCCTCCTCGTAGAAGAACTTTGCGTCGTCCAGACGGGCGCGCACGACGCGCTCGTTGCCGTCGATCACGCGCTCGGCGTTCTCGGGCTTGCTGTTGGAAACGACCACGAACTCACGCGTGAGCTTGCCCTCGCCGTCATAGATCGGGAAGTAGCGCTGGTTGGTGAGCATGGACTCGCAGATGATCTCGTGCGGGACCTTGAGGAACTCCTCGTCGAAGGTACCGACGAGCACCGTCGGCCACTCGCAGAGGTTAATGACCTCCTCAAAGACCTTCTTAGGCGTGTCGACATGGCAACCGGGGCGAGCGGCCTCGACCTCGGCGATACCGGCAAGGATGGCCTCACGACGGCGCTCGGCAGAGAGCACGCCAGCGTCCTCGAGCACCTGCTCGTAGACGGCGGGGCTAGCGACCACATGGTCACCGGGGCCAAGCACGCGATGACCGCGCGTGGTGTTGCCGCTCGTCACGTCGGCAAACGACACGGGCACGACGTCCTCACCCAAAAGACAGCAAATCCAACGGACCGGACGAACAAAAGTCGCGTGCTCGTGGCCCCAGCGCTGGCTGCGGTAGTTGGGCCACTGCAGGCCGGCGATGGTCTTCTCGCACAGAGCCGTCAGGATCGGCGTAGCCGGAGCGGAGGGAATGTTCTTCTCGGCGAACACGTACTCGCGGCCGTCGGTGTCCTCGCGACGGACCAGGTCCTCGGCAGCCACACCGCACTTGCGGGCAAAGCCCTGGGCGGCCTTGGTGGCGTTACCGTCGGCATCAAAGGCAATGCTTGCCGCGGGGCCGCGCTTGACCTCATGGACCTCATCGGTCGCGGTGGCGACGTCGGCAACGAGCGCAGCCAGGCGGCGCGGGCTCGAGATCACGCGGACCTCGCCGTGGGCCAGACCGGCCTCGTCGAGACCCTTGGCGATCATGGTGCCAAGCTGCTTGACGGCATTGTTCAGCGGTGCGGAGGGCATTTCCTCCGTACCGATTTCAAACAGGAAATCCTTAGCGTCTGCCATGGCTTACGCCACCTCGCCTTCCTGGTCGGCATTCTCGTTGACTCCGGCGACCTCGGCCATATAGGCCTCGCAGCACGCCTTGGCGACGGCGCGGACGCGCAGAATGTAGTTGGCGCGCTCGACCGCGGACAGCGCACCGCGGGCATCGAGCAGGTTGAAGGCATGGCTGCACTTCATGACGCAGTCGTAAGCGGGCAGCGGCAGCTTGCGCTCAAGGCAGGAGTGGCACTCGGCCTCGTAGTCGTCAAACTTCTGACGCATCATCTCGACGTTGGCGACCTCAAAGTTGTAGGCGCTAAACTCGCGCTCGTTCTCCAGGAACACGTCGCCATAGGTCATCGGCGTGCCATCGGGCAGATAGCTCCACACCAGATCGTAGACGGAGTTGACGCCCTGAGCGTACATGGCGATGCGCTCCAGACCATAGGTAATCTCGACGGGCACAGGGTCGACCTCGATGCCGCCCACCTGCTGGAAGTACGTAAACTGCGTGACCTCCATGCCGTTGAGCCAGACCTCCCAGCCAAGGCCCCAGGCGCCCAGCGTCGGGCTCTCCCAGTCGTCCTCGACAAAACGGACGTCATGGTCGTTGGGGTCCAGACCGATAGCGGCAAGAGACCCCAGGTAAAGCTCCTGGGCGTTGACCGGCGAGGGCTTAATGAGCACCTGGAACTGATAGTAGTGCTGCATGCGGTTGGGATTCTCGCCGTAGCGGCCGTCGGCAGGACGGCGGCAAGGCTGCGCATAGCAGGTGCGCCACTCGGCGGGACCGAGCGAGCGCAGCGTGGTCGCGGTATGGAAGGTACCGGCACCGACCTCGGAGTCATAGGGCTGCATAATGACGCAGCCCTGCTCGCCCCAGTACTGCTGGAGGCGCAGGATGATGTCTTGGAAGGAAAGCGATGAAGCGTTCATGCCTCTAATATCCCCTCGTCGAAACGATTACACGGTTAGGTACTGTACTATAGCGGTTTTTAGTCAATAGCGCCGATGCGGTTGAGCGGCCAGTAGCGCACAAGCGCCACAGCGATCAAATCAGAGCGATCGACGGGACCAAAGTAGCGTGAGTCGGCAGAGTTTTCGCGGTTGTCGCCCATCACCCACACGCACCCGTCGGGAACCGTGTAGGGATAGCTTACCTGAGCGCCGGGCGCTTGGACCGAAAGCGGCCAGCTCATGCCCATCGTATAGTCCTCGTCGAGCGCTTGGCCGTCAACGACCACCTTGCCATCCTGCAGGTCGACCGTCTGGCCGGCCGTGGCAATAACACGCTTGACAAGAACATCATGCTCGGAGGTGCCATCGGGGTTGTGAAACACCACGATATCGCCCTGCTTGACGGGCTGACCGAGCTCGAGGCTCACCTTTTGTGCCAGGATCTGGTCGCCAATCTCGATCGTGGACTCCATGGAGCCGGTGGGCACCACAAAGGGCTCGACCACAAACGAGCGAATCAAGAAGGTGGCGACCAATGCGATCGCGATGACCGCAATCCACTCAAAAGCGCCCCTCAACGCGGAATGCTGCGATGGAACCATTCTCACTCCTCGCTCTGCGAATACGAAGCGTCCAAAATCTCCTGCGCGTACGCACGCTCTTGGGGCGTAAGGCGCGCCGTCTCGATCAGATCGGGACGCCAGCGGCAGGTGCGCTCGATGGCGTTCTTGCGACGCCAGGCATCGACCTTGGCGTGATCGCCACTCACGAGCACCGGCGGCACGCCCTCGCCGTTGAACTCGGCGGGACGGGTGTACTGCGCGTACTCGAGCAGGCCTCCGTCCTCGGCGGTCGAGAACGACTCGTCCACATTGCTCATCTCGTCGCCCAGGGCGCCGGGAATCAGGCGTACGACGGCATCGGCAACGACCATAGCGGGAAGTTCGCCACCCGTAAGCACGTAGTCGCCGATCGACAGACGCTCATCGGCATACGCATACGCACGCTCGTCGACGCCCTCGTAGCGGCTGCACACAAACAGCAGGCGCTCACTTTTGAGCAGGCGCTCGGCCACATGTTGCGTAAAGGGCTCGCCACAGGGGGTGAAGAACACTACGGTGGGCTTGGGACCCTCGGAGCTGATGGCCTCGATGGCCTCGGCAATAGGCTCGACCTTCATGAGCATGCCCTGCCCGCCGCCGTAAGGCTCGTCATCGACGGTACGATGGCGGTCGTGCGTCCAGTCGCGCAGGTTATACGCCTTAAAATCAAAAAGGCCGGCCTTGCGGGCGCGGCCCAAAATCGATGTGGACATAACGGGCTCAAACATCTCGGGAAAGACCGAAAGGGTCTCGATCAGCATGTTGTCCTCCCTACTTGTCCATATCGATCAGGCCGTCCATAACGTGGACGGAAATTGTTCCTGTGTCGGGAAGATCGAGCACAACCTGCTCGATCACGGGAATCAGTACCTCGCCGTACCGATCGCCCTCGACAACCCAAACATCGTTCGCGGGCGTCGACATGATCTCGACGATCATGCCGAGCGAACCGAAGCGCTCGTCGACCACCTCGCGACCCATCAGGTCGGTATAGGCAGCGTCGAGCGAATCGAGCTCAAAGTCATCGCGATTTGCCAGCACATAGCATCCCGTGATGCCCTCGGCGGCCGTCAAGTCGTCAATGCCCTCAAACGAGACCAGATCGCCATCGCCCGTATCGGTGACGGACACGACCGTGCAAAAGCGGTCGCGCTTGAGCGCCGGCGGCGTCAGGGCGACGCGCATGCCCGGCTCTAATACAGAAGGAAGCCCCCGCAGCGGCTGCGCGAGGACCTCCCCCTTCCTTCCGTGCGGCTTGACCACACGGGCGATGTTTTTGTACTGGGACCTCAAGGTCCTAGCCCAGAACCTCTACCTCGACAGCAGTGTCGAGGCGAGCGGCCAGTGCACGGGCGAGCGTGCGAATGGCCTTGATGGTACGGCCACGACGGCCGATGACCTTAGCGACGTCATCCTCGGCGACCGAAACCTCAATCGTAGAGGCGTCATCACCATCGATGACCTCAAGGCTCACGGAATCCGGGTCGTCGACGATCTGAACAACGAGATATTCGACGAGATCGGCGATGCGATCTGAGAGCATTGCCTCACCCTCGAGCTGTGCAGCGTCAACCTCAGGCACGATTTACTCCTCGGCGCCCTCAGCGGCCTCAGCGGCAGCCTTAGCGGCCTCGGCCTCTTTGGCGAGCTGCTTCTTGGACTTCTTGACGACGGTCTCGGTCTTCTCGCCCTCGTTGGCGGCCTTGACCAGAGCGGCGACGGCGTCGGTGAGCTGAGCGCCCTTGGACTGCCAGTCGGCGATCTTCTCGAGGTCAAGGTTGATGGTCTTGGGGGCGGTCATCGGGTTGTAGCGGCCAACCTCCTCGATGATACGACCGTCACGCGGGGCGCGGGAATCGGCGACGACGACACGGTAGTACGGACGCTTCTTAGCGCCGTGACGAGCAAGGCGAATCTTGACTGCCAAAGGAAACTCCTCCAACCAAGCAGCTTTAGGCTGCAACTACAAACAAACAGTTGAACATAATACGCCATCGACGCGGGCAGGTGAAGTCCGTGAGACCAACTTCTTCGGTGTAGTCGAGGGCAAATCCATATCTTAGACAAGAATTCGGGATTTGCAAGCACATACACGCACCCCACATGAGCTGCGCGGTATACTCATGACATGGAAAGACGCGAACATACATACGGTTATGAGGATGCCATGGGCGTCACGCCGCCTCCCTGGACGGGTCCGGCGGTGGGTCTGATGGACCTTGATGCGTTTTTTGCGAGCGTGGAGATGCTCGATCATCCCGAATGGCGCGGAAAGCCGCTCATCGTGGGCGGAGACGCCGATTCGCGTGGCGTCGTGTCCACGTGTTCGTATGAGGCGCGTCGCTTTGGCGTGCACTCTGCCATGGCCTCGGCCGAGGCACGGAGCCTGTGCCCGCAGGCCATTTGGACGCATGGGCATTTTGATCGCTACCGCGAGGTGAGCGCGCAGGTCATGGCGATTCTCGCCGACGAGACGCCGCGCGTGGAGCGCGTATCCATCGACGAAGCCTTTATCGATATCACACCGGGTCGCTTTGCGCCCGAAGACCCGCTGCTGGTTGCGCGGCGTATAAGCGACCGCGTGGCAGCGCTGGGAGTGACCTGCTCCATTGGCGTGGGCTGCAACAAGACGGTCGCAAAGATCGCAAGCGAGCGGGATAAGCCGTTTGGGCTGACCATCGTGCGCCCCGGGACGGAACAGCGCTTTTTGGCCGCGCTACCAGTGTCTGCCATGAGCGGCATCGGGCGCTCGGCCGAGGAGCGACTGCGCCGCATGCGCATCTACACCCTCGGCGAGCTATCACGTGCACCGGAATCCACCTTGGCCTCTATTTTTGGCGTCAACGGCGTGCGCATGCGTCAGCGTGCGCTGGGACTCGAAATCTCTGAAGTCACGAGCCTCGATGAAGAGCGCGAGGTCAAGTCGGTCAGCAATGAACGCACCTTTGCGAAAGATTTGACTGAGCGTGGGGATATTGAGGCAGCGATTGCTCTGTTGGGAGAGTCAGTGGGGCGCCGTCTGCGCCGTCAGGGGCTGACGGGTGCCACGGTAACGCTCAAGCTTAAGTATTCGTATGGCAGCGGGCGTACGGCACAGCGCCGGCTGCCTCATCCGACCGACGATGAGAACATCTTCGTGGCGGTTGCACTCGAACTGCTCGACAACATCTGGCAGGAAGGCATGCATGTTCGCTTAGCGGGCATCGGCATGAGCGACTTCGACCACCAAGGCGGCATCCAGACCGACCTGTTCTGCGAGATCGATGACCGCGGAGCCCAATCCAGCGACCGCCGCGACCTCTCCGTCGCCATCGACGCCGTCCGAGACAAATTCGGCGACACCGCCCTTTCCTTCGGCCGCCAATCCCGCTTCAACGATTAACCGCCTTTGGGCAAAAAGAAAGCCGGGTAGCTGCGGAAAACCGCAACTGCCCGGCGATATGCGTGAGGGTAGCTAAACCCCGTCTCAAATGAGCTACTAGAGGAGATTGAGGGGGAGCTGGGGGGCGTCTCCCCAGAGTTTCTCGAGGCGGTAGAAGTCGCGGGCTTCGGGAGTGAAGACGTGGACGACAACCGAACCGTAGTCCATGAGCATCCAAGTCTTCTGCTCGCGGCCCTCGATGGAGAACGGATGCTCGCCGCAAGCCTCGGCGACCTTCTCCTCGATCTCGTCGACAATTGAATCGACCTGGCGGTTGTTGGCACCGGTGGCAAGCACAAAGTAGTCGCACACATCGGAAAGCTCGGTCAGGTCGAGCACCTGAACGTCCTCGCCCTTCTTGTCGTAGGCGGCCTGCGCGGCGGCGCGGGCGACATCCTCGGCGGCGACACCGCTCGCGGACAGCGAGGCGGCAGTGCGGTCGGACGTGGCGGCGAAGCTCTTGTGCTCCACGCCTTCAAGAATCTGCTCGTCGGTCATGGTCTCGTCGGCCATGGAATACCTCTTTCTAGACAGCCCGAGCTAGCGCAGCTGGGCGTAATGGTTGTAAATCGTAATAGCCGTGGGATAAAGATAGCGCCCGGACTGGATCACATAGACCAGACCCTGCGCAAAACAGGAGAAGAACAACTCATCGAGCGTCGACTCCCCCACCATCTTGCGCAGCGCATGCGCATAGTCGCCGTGGCGGTTGGGCTCGATGGCATCGGCCACAAAGACCACCATATCGAGCGGCGTCATGTCGCAGGCACCCACGGTGTGACGGTCGACAGCCTGGAAAACGGCCGGCGACAGCTCGGGAAAAAGCTGCGGAAGCTCATAGGCGGCAACAGGGCCATGCAAAAGCGGCGTCGCGGCAGAAGGAGAACCGGCAACCTTGATGCCATAGTGAAGCGCGCGGGCCACGAGCTCGTCGTCGGAGAGCACTTTGTCCCAGTCATGGATCAGGCCGGCGGCAGCGGCATCAAAGCGGTCAACGCCGTAGACCTCGGCCAGATGAAGTGCGGTCTCGGCAACACCCAGCGAATGCACATAGCGCTTGCGCTTATCCTTCATGCGAACATCGAGCAGCTCTTGAATGCGCTTGAGCAGCGCGCGTTCATCGCCCTCAAACTGATCCTCTACCGACAACGTAGACCCCCCATCACTCAAAATCTTCTTGGCTCAAATCGGCATATAGTCTGCGTTTGCGAATGTAGCCGAGCACGGACTCGCTCGTAAGATAGCGCACGCTCATGCCGCGGGCAACTCGCTTACGAATGTTCGTCGAGCTGATCGCCAGCGCCGGAATCTGAATATAGCGCACGTCGAACGGCAGCCCCGACTCTTTGATTCGGGCACGCGCCGTATCGATATCAAAGCCCGGTCGCGTCGCCGCAATAAAGGTAGCAAGCTCAGCGATTCGTTCGGCATCATGCCAGGTCACGATATCGATAATCGCGTCGGCGCCCGTAATAAAGTAGAGCTTTACCTGCGGCGGGTAAAAGTCGCGAAGGGCATGAAGCGTATCGGCCGTATAGGTTACGCCCGGGCGGTCGATCTCGAACCGGCTCGCCAAAAAGGCCGGGTTCGCGGCGGTGGCGAGGACCGTCATAGCATAACGGTCCTCGGCAGGCGTCACCGGCTTGTCAAGCTTAAAGGCAGGAGAGCCCGCCGGCATAAAGAGCACAGCATCCAAGTCGAGCGACTCGCGCGCCTGCTCGGCGGTCACCAGGTGCCCGTAATGGATGGGATCAAAGGTGCCACCCATAATGCCGAGCCTAAACTCCTGCCCGTCCTCTAGAGGAAGCTCGGGCAGACCGATTCCACCGCGCAGCGACATGGCCTACTCGCCCTCCGAGGTCTCGGCATCGTCCGCGGCATCCGCCGCATCGACAACCTCGACGCTCTCATCCGCAGCATCGGCCACGTCAATGGCTTCAACGGCAACGTCCTCGTCAGCATCCTCGAGCTCTTCGTACTCCGAGAAGTCCTCAGCGCCCTCAAAGTCAAAGGCGCGCTGGCAAATGCGGACCTCGTCGCCCGCACGGCAACCGGCCTTCTCGAGCGCGTCGTCAACACCCATACGCGCAAACTTATGCTGCAGGTAAATGACGGCTTCCTCATTTTCCCAGTCGGTCTGGATGACCATGCGCTCGATGGCACGACCGACCACGCGGAAGGCACCGGGCTCCTCCTGGACAATGCGGAAACGCTTCTCACGCTGCAGGCGACGGCGCTCCCACTCATCGTCGCGCAGAACGACCGGCTCATCGGAGACCGACAGCTCGGCGCGCAGCTTAGCCACCTGCTCGCCCACGGCAAGCATCAGCGTGTTGAGGCCGGCGCCCGTAACAGCAGACACGGCAAAGAACATATGTCCATCGTCGAGCGCTGCGCGCTTGAGGTCGGCAATCTTGTCGGCCGTGCCCGGCGCGTCGCACTTGTTGGCAACGACGATCTGCGGACGCTCCGAAAGCTCGGCGCCATACTGCTCGAGCTCGCGGTTGATGATGCGATAGTCCTCAACCGGATCGCGATCCTCAAAACCGCCCGTCATGTCGACGACGTGCATGATCAAGGCCGTACGCTCAATGTGGCGCAGGAACTGGTGACCCAGGCCCTTGCCCTCGCTCGCGCCCTCGATCAAACCGGGAACGTCGGCAACGACGTAAGAATATTCGCCGGCACGCACCATGCCGAGGTTCGGCACGAGCGTGGTAAACGGGTAGTCCGCGATCTTGGGACGGGCGGCACTCATGCGAGCGATGAGCGATGACTTACCCACCGAGGGGAAGCCCACGAGCGCGGCATCGGCCATAAGCTTCATCTCGAGCTCGATCCAGTGTTCCTCGGCCGGCTCGCCCAGCTGAGCGAAAGCGGGCGCGCGGCGCACCGACGTCACAAAGTGCGTGTTGCCCAGGCCGCCGGCGCCACCAGGAGCCACGACAACGCGCTCGCCATCGTGCACCAGATCGGCAATCTCGAACATCGGGGTCTGCGTCTCGGGGTCGAGCTCGCGCACCACGGTACCCATAGGGACCTTGAGAATCAGGTCCTCGCCGCTCTTGCCGTTACGACGGGCGCCCTGCCCGTGCGTGCCGCGCTCGGCGCGGAAGTGATGCTTAAAGCGGTAATCGATCAGCGAAGACAGCTGAGCATCGGCCTGGATGACGACGTTGCCGCCACGACCGCCGTCGCCGCCATCGGGGCCGCCCTTGGGGACAAATGCCTCGCGCCTAAACGACATGCATCCGGCTCCGCCGTCGCCGCCGCACACGTTAATGCGGCTGATATCGGTGAACTGTGACAACAGAATCGCCTCCTACAAAAAGAGGGAGACCCTTGAATCCTAAAACTCAAGTGCCTCCCACATATGTGCTCTATGAAGGGTGAATTACGCGTTCGCGAGCGGGCGTACGCTGACCCTGTGCTTGATACCCTTGTGGAACTCAACGGTACCGTCGACCAGCGCGAACAGCGTGTCGTCCTTACCACGGCCAACGTTCTCACCCGGGTGGATGTGCGTGCCGTGCTGACGGACGAGAATCGTGCCCGTGGTTACCGTCTGGCCGGCATAGCGCTTCGTGCCAAGGCGCTGACCGCGGGAGTCACGGCCATTACGGGAGGAACCGAGTCCTTTTTTGTGTGCCATTGTGTATACCTACTCTTTCGTTACGAGTGTAATCTACTCGGCGACGGGAGCCTCGGCAACAGCCTCGGCCTCTGCCTTGACAGCCTTCTTGGCGCGGGACGTAGCCTGGACCTTCACGATCTTCAGCTTGGTGAGCTGCTGACGATGACCCTTCAGACGACGATAGCGCTTACGCTTGTGGAACTTGAAGACCAGCTGCTTCTCGCCCTTGAACTGCTCAACGATCTGAGCGGTAACCTTGGCCTTGGCCAGCTTGTCGGGATCGGTGACAATCTTCTTACCATCGTTGAGGAAGATAACCGGCAGGGTGACCTTGTCGCCCTCATTGCCCTCGATCTTCTCGACGGTGATGACATCGTCGGTGGCGACCTTGTACTGCTTGCCGCCCGTGTTAACGATTGCGTACATGTTTACTTGCCCTTCATGCATCAGTTAGTGCAACAGCCGAATATAGTAGCAGGCGAAAATACCCCCGTCAACGAGTATGTGGAGCAAATCCACAAGTTCGCACAGGTATGGGGCTGACGAGTCGGCCCTCGTCGTCCTCGCATGCTTGATTCTGACGCTCGACATCGTAGGAGCAGATGGTCACGAGGTCTTGCATACCGGTGGAAACAATAGGTGCATCCACGCCCGGGGTCAAGCCCTGCAACAAAACATCAGCAGCAGAAAGCAAAATTTCCGGACGCATGGAGCCCTCGTTGTCGGCATGGGTGTCGAGCATGAGCACTAAATGGTCCGGGCGCTCCCCCGCCGTGAGTTCATAGCCCACGAGCGTGTGATCCAAATCCAAGCGCTTGCTCTTTTTGCCGCGTGCGTAGTCGATGCCATGGTCCGCGCGCAGCGTGTCGATCGCACGACGCACCTCGTCGGCGCTTACGGGCGCCTCGGGATCCAAGTGCAGATCGATGCGATACGACAGGCGCGTGAGCTGCGCCGTCAAGGCCGGCGTGCGCACGTCGATGTACGCCGCCTCGATGGGCGCCAGATCGGCCGGAGACGCCGCAGCCAGGCGCTCAAACGCCTCGTCGAGCGCCACGAACTCGGTCATAAACAGGTCATACCACTCGCAGGTCGACGACGTACCCACCGGTAGCGCCGAAGAGAAGCCCACGCGCATGTGCGGGGAGAAGCCCTGCGTGACGGCATAGGGAAGTCCCGCACGGCGCACGATGCGCTCAATGGTATGGATCACTTCGAGATGGCCCAGGTACTTAAGGCGATCGCGCTTGCCATAGCGAACACGAAGTCTAAAGAGCGTGGGGTTGTCGGTCAGGCGCTCACTCATGCGCGATCACCCATCAATACATTCTTGGCGTGGAGCGTGGGGCAGATCCCGCAGCCGGTGCACGACGTACGGGTGCAGTCGGGAGTCGTGACGCCCTCGAGCGAGCGACGGTACTCGCGCTCGAGGAAACCGCGCGTGCAGCCGGGGCTCACATGCTCCCACGGCAAACGCCAATCCAACTCGTAGGGCAGGTGCACGAGTTCATTGAGGTCGATGCCGTTTTTGGCAGCAGCTTCCTTCCAGTTATCGAGCGAGAAATGCTCTACCCAGGCGTCAAAGCGAGAACCCGAGCGCCAAGCATCGATGATGACGGGCGTCATGTCACGACCGGCGCGGGAAAGCGCGGCCTCGATGAGCGAGGTCTCGGCATCGTGGTAATGCACGCGGACGGCACGGTTGCGAACGCTCGTGATGAGCAGCTTCTGGCGACGCTTGACGTCGTCGTAGTCGAGCTGCGGGCACCACTGGAACGGCGTGGCAGCCTTGGGGATAAAGACCGAGACCGAGATGGACACCGAGATCGAGCCGCGACGAGCCTTGGGCACCACGGAACGACCGAGCTCCAGCACGTGATCGGCCAGATTGGCGATGGCCACGATGTCCTCGTCGCGCTCGCCGGGAAGGCCCATCATAAAGTAGAGCTTCATGCGGTTCCAGCCGGCCTCGAAGGCCGCCTTGGCCGCACGGTCCAGGTCCTCCTCGGTCACGTTTTTGTTAATGATGTCGCGCATGCGCTGGCTGCCGGCCTCGGGCGCGAACGTCAGGCCGCCCTTCTTTTCGCCGGCAACCGACTCGGCCATATCCACGCCAAACGAATCCAGGCGCTGCGACGGAATAGACACGCGAATACCCGTATCCTCCAGGCGACGGTTGAGCCTGCCGAGCACGTCGCGAATGCAGGAGTGGTCGGTCGTGGAGAGCGAGGTCAGCGACACCTCGTCATAGCCAGTCTTTTCCAGACCCTGAATCACCGACGAGACGATCTGGTCGGCCGAGCGCTCGCGCACCGGGCGATACGTCAAGCCAGCCTGGCAAAAACGACAGCCGCGGGCACAGCCGCGCAGGATCTCGATAGACAGGCGGTCGTGAACCAGCTGCGCATAGGGCACGCACGACTGCGACAGCGGATTCGTGGCGCCGAAATCCTCGACGACGCGCTTGTAGACCACAGTCGGCGCATCCTTACCCTCACGCGGCACGGTGTAGCCGTGCGGCGAGCAGGGCACGTCGTGACGCACCTCATAGAGCGACGGCACGTAGTTGCCGGCAATGGATGCAAGCTGCTCGACAATCTGCGCGCGCGGGACTCCTTCGTCACGCAGGCGGCGATGCAGCTGGCAGGTCTCGAGCAGCGATTCCTCTCCCTCACCGATGAGGACGGCATCGAAGAAGGCCGCGTACGGCTCGGGGTTGTACACCGAGGGACCGCCGGCGATGATGATGGGGTCGTCTTCGCCTCGGTCGGCCGCTAACAGCGGAATACCAGCGAGGTCGAGTGCCTCGAGGAAGTTCGTCACCGCCATCTCGTGCGGCACATGCAGACCGACGATATCAAACGAAGCGACCGGCGCTGCACCCTCGAGCGACAGCAGCGGAATGCCCGCCTCGCGCATGGCGTCACCCATATCTGGCCACGGCACATAGCCGCGCTCGCAGGAGATGCCCTCGGCCTGGTTAAGGATGTTGTAGAGGATGGCGATGCCCTGGTTGGGCAGACCAACCTCGTACACATCCGGGTAGATCAGGCAGCAACGGTAGTCGGCATCGGCCTTGGAAAGCGTACCCCACTCGTGATCGATATAGCGGCTCGGCTTCTCGACCTTGGCGAGCAGCGGCTCAATTAAATGAAAACAGTCTTGGTATGCAACGCGCAACGGAAAACCCCTAAGCAGCGAGATCTGATGCGTCCTGATAGGACGCCATGGGACGAGTAGCGCCCGCGACCGTGGTCACCAGATCGCGAACGCGGGAGAACGTGGCAGTGACCACCTCGTTGGCACGGCTGTAGTCGACATCGCGCTCGTAGAGCGAAACGAGCGCACGGCCCATGCCATAGGTGCCCGCGGCAGCAGTGAGCGCCTTGACGGCAAACCCAATATGCGGCGTCTGCTTGACGAGCGCGCGGGTGACCGCGCGGATCACAAGACCGCCGGCAAGCACGCCGGCGACCTCGTAGCCGCGCTCAGGCTTAATGCCGCGTCCAAAGACGGCAGCGAGCTCAAAGAGCATGCCCACCTGCGCCAGCGCCATAACGGGATAATCGGCGCCCGGCAAAAACACCAGTGCACCGGTCGTCATATTGGTGAGCGCGCACGAGGTGATGATACGGTTGGCCGCCGCGATGCGCATGAAGGCAAAGTTCGCCGCAAAAGCCGTTTCCTTGTCGGTGCGATCGAGAATCCAGCGGGCAAGCGTCTCGAGCAGATACGTCTTATCGGTTGCCGCTACCACGCCGAGCATGGGCGTGGACTCCTCGATAAACGGCACCTCCACAGCAGACTCGGCAAGCACGCACACGGGCGCGCCGGCGATCACGAGCTCCTGCACGGCACTCTCCAAGCGGTCGGAACCACACGAGAGCACCAGCACCACATCGGTATCGGTCTTTGGAGCAATTCGCTCCTCCCCCAGACGCTCGACGCGCACAATGCCCGAGGTCGTCTGCGGCACAAAGGCGTCACGCACCGTCTCGGCCAGAAAGCGCGAGGCGGACGAATCCAGATAGACCGAGACGCGCACCGGCGTATCGGAATCCTTCTTAACGGACGCGCCCATCTTAAAAGCGCGGGTCAGCTTATCTACGGGAATTTTCATAGCAAACCCCTCCAGCGGTTACGCGGCGCCCGAACGATGCCGCCATATGGATTGTACGATACCCACCGTCAGCAGCTGAATCATCATCGAAGACGAACCGAAGCTAATAAACGGTAGCGGAATACCGGTAATCGGCATCATGCCGATGCACATGCCGATGTTTTCGAAGGTCTGGAACGCCCACATGCCAACGATGCCAACACACGAAAGACGCAAAAACAGGGACTCACACTTAAAAGCAACGCGGATCGTCGAGAAGATGAGCAGTACGTACAAGCACAGCAGCAAAAAGGAGCCGCAAAAGCCAAAGGTCTCGGACAGAAAGGCGAAGACGAAGTCGGTGTGGAACTCAGGCAGAAAGCCGCCGGCCGACTGCGTCGCATGGCCCAAACCCTTACCAAAGAAGCCGCCCGAGCCAACGGCGATAAGCGACTGCTGCAGGTTGTAGGCATCGTCCGAATCGGCATTATCGGGGTCGATAAAGACCGTCAGACGGTTCATCTGATACTGCTTGATAAGCACATCGTGGCCGAGCAACGAATCAAAGACCGAATCGAGCGCCAGGACGAGGGCCACCAGGCCCACGAGCAGGGCCAGGGTCGACAGCACCCATTCGCGGCGTGCACCACTCATACAAATGACGATGGCGCCCGAAACCAGCACAACAAGGCCCGAGCCCAGGTCGCCCATGGCGACGACGGCCAAAAACGGAATGGACAACATGCCGCAGAGCTTGACGTAGTCGCGAACGGTATCGATGCGACCGTTATACTGCGAGCCAAGCGTAGCAATAAAGAAGATGGTGATGAGCTTGGCAAGCTCAACCGGCTGGAATGTCAAGCCGATACCGGGAATCTTGATCCAGCCCGTCATGCCCAGACCGCCCGTATAGGACAGACCCGGAATCTTGGGCGAGAGGATCACGATCAGGTCGATGACGAGCAACGCCGTCGAGAAATTGGAAATACCGCGCAGGTCGGAGCGCCAGACCAGCACCGCCAGCACCGTGCCGATGCCAATTCCCAGCAGATGGCGTGAGAACGAAGCATCGGCCTTAAACTGCGAAGCCGACCAGATAATGATGGCACCGTAGGCGACGAGCGCCACTGTAGCCACGAGCACACCGATATGGACCTTTTGGCGAAACGTGCCGCGCGAGGCCGAAAGTTGCTTGTTGACGCGGTCCAGGCTGCTACGAGAGCCGGTCTTGGTTGAACGGAACAGATCCGCCGGAGAAAAATCCATCGCAACCTCCTATCGAACCGAAGAATCGCCCGAGGCCGAAGAGGTATCGGGCTCGTCATAAATCACACCGAGCACGTCGCGCACGACATGCATCGCGGTATCTGAGCCGCCGCCGCCCTGCTCCAGGACAGTAGCGATGACATACTTGGGATTATCGGCCGGTGCATAGGCGCAGAACCAAGCGTATTCGTCCTCGCCGCTTTTCTCGCCCGTGCCCGACTTGCCGTATACCTGCGGCGTCAGGGTACCAAAGTGCGCCGCCAGGGACGTCGATGCCGTGTAAATCACGTCGTGCATGCCGTTGCGAACAAGAGCCAAATCCGAATCACTGTTGATCTTGGCCTCCAGGCGCTTCTTCTTGCCCTTGCCGTTGTACTTATAGGCATCGCCGTCGCCATCGCGCGACACGGCAGACAAAAACACGTGAGGCACGTACTGTTTGCCGCCGTTGGCAAGACCCATATAGGCACACGCCATCTGCAGGGGCGTCACCAGGATGTCGCCCTGACCGATGGCAATGTTGGTCATATCGCCGGCATTCCACTTGCGGTCCTCGGCAGATGCGTCGGTGAAGTACGACTCTTTCCACTCGGCATCGGGAATACGGCCCGCGCCCTCACTCGGCAGATCGATACCGCAGGTCTTGCCTAGACCCCAGCGACGAAAGACCTCCTGCAGGCCCTCGGAATGTTTCTCGTCATAAAAGAACGCCTTGCCCATGTCGTAGAAGACGGGGTCGCACGAGTTGGCGATACCCGACTGCAGCGTCATGGTGCCGTGGCCGGAATGCAGCCAGCAGTACTTGCCCCACGACTTGCCCAGACCCGTCCAATAACCCGTGCAGTTGGTCGTCTGCCCCGACGTGTAGGTTCCAAACTCAAGACCGGCCAGTGCCGAGAGCGGCTTGATGGTCGAGGCCGACATGTACTGTCCGCTAATGGCGCGGTTGAGCAGCGGGTGCGAACCCTTGTCATCATTGAGCTCGGTCCACACGTCATTTGAGACACCGCCGATAAAGACGGACGGATCGAACTTGGGCTCGCTCGCCATGCCCAGGATCTCGCCATTGTTGGGATCGAGACACACCACTGCGCCGTTGCCGGCATTGCTGTAGCCAGTGGTCTTGGCAAGCTCGATAGCGCTCGCCAGCGCCGTCTCACAGGCCTGCTGAATCTTAAGGTCGAGCGTGAGCTTAATGTCGGAGCCGGCCTTCGCGGGCACGGCGCCGGCCTGACCGGTCACATTGCCCGAGGCATCGACCTTGACGGTCTGCTCGCCACGAATGCCCTGCAGCAGGTTTTCGTAGTAGCTCTCAACGCCCGCCTGGCCCACGATATCGCCCGACTGGTACGTAATCTTGCCAGCAGAAGCATCATCATCGCCAGAGGTTTTCTTATTCTGGGCCTCGAGCTGCTCGGAGGTAATGGTGCCGGTATAGCCCAAGATATGGCATGCCGTCTCGCCATATGGATACTGACGCTCGGTACGCTCGGCAATCTTGACGCCCGGGAACTCGCCGGCGTGTTCCTTGATATAGGCAACCGTGGAGCGACGGACGTCCGTCGCGATGGTATGCAGGCTCTGAGCGCCCTCTGTATTGTCCTGAATATTGCGAAGGACCGCCACGTAAGGCATTCCAAGCACGTTGGCAAGATGGCGAACCAGAACCTCATCCTCGGCAAGGTCGCGGTAGGCCACGACAGCAAGTGAGGGACGGTTCTGGACAAGCGCCACGCCATTGCGGTCGAGGATGCGACCGCGCACAGCGGGTGTTGTAACGGTGCGAGTCTGATTACTATTGGCCTGCTTCTCGTAATAGTCCGATGAGACCATCTGCATGCCCCACAGCTTGACGGCGAGCGCCGCAAACATCGCGCCCACACCCGTGGTGAGGATGGAAAAGCGGCCCTTAAAGGCGGTCACCGCGGTATTGCCCTCGCCCTCGGTGGCGCGCGGGGCCGTTCCATGCTGCGTATCGTAGGTAAAACGGGAATCGCCACGACGCATGATGACCAGCGCGACCACGATGGCCACAACCAGCACGATACCGGCGATAATAACCGTCATCTGGGAAGACATCTACGGGCCTCCCCTATTTGAGCTTACGGGTCTTGGGCTTAAAGCGCATACCCGTCTGGCGTCCGCCACGTGCGGAGAATCCATAGCCGGACTGCGGCACGACGCCGGACATCAAAAACGGAATGGCAACCAGACCCGTCAGGATCGAGGACGGCAGCGCATGGCCGAAGATCGCCACGACAAAGCTCGTCTCCAAACCCATAAACAGCAAGACGATGCTGTAGATCACATTAATGACGAGCGCGAAGGCGCCCACAGTGACGCCGCGCGCACTCGGGGTACCGCCCGTCTGACCGACGGCGCTGTGCACCAGGGCAAAAGAACCCACGGTCAGCAGGAGCGACATAACGCCCACCGGCACGGCAGCGGACAGGTCATAGAACAAGCCGCTGCAAAAACCGCACACGACGGCACGGGTCGGGTCGCCCGAGAACACGCTTAGGCACACCAGGATAATCATGAAGTTGACGCGACCGCCCGCAATGGAGACCTGCGGTGCCAGGCCTGCCTGCAGCAGCACGCACACGATGGCGGCGATTACAAACGTACGGGAGCTCATCCCCTGCTCGTGTAGATCCATGGACATGCCCCCTATTCGCTCGAGCCGGAATCGGTCGTCTCGGACGCGTCGGAACTGTCATCCGAACTCTCGTCCTTCGTCTTGGTCGCAGCGTCGCGCGACGTTCCCTGCGGCGTGCTATTAGCGGTGCTCACGTCCTCATCCGAAGCCGACTGTTCGTCGGTCAGCGAGGTGATGACCAGCACTTCCTCGTTGTTCTCGGCCGTGGTCTGAGCGCGCACCACAATGGTGTAGTACACGTCGTTTGCCGACTTCTCAACCGACGAGACGGTGCCGAGCGGTAGACCCTTGGGGAATACACCGCCAATGCCCGAGGTCACGATGATGTCGCCAACCTTAACATCGGAGTCGACGCTCACGTACTCAAGACGCAGCGTGCCGTCAGCCTGACCCTGCAGCATGCCCTGGGCGCGCGTGTCCTGTACCATGGCGGACACACCCGAGTTCTCGTCGCCAATAAGGCGCACGGTAGAGGTCTTGGCCGATACCTCGATAATCTGACCGATAACACCGGCAGAACTCGTCACGGGCATGTTGATGGTAAGGCCGTCGGCAGAGCCCTTGTCGATGGTTACGGTCGAGGTCCAGGCATCGCCCGAGGCACCAACGATACGAGCAGCGGTCGATTTGAGGTTGTAGGTCGACTGCAGGCCGACCAGCCCCTCCAGACGCTCGGCGGTCTTTTGAGCCTCGGAGAGCTCAGCAACCTTAGAGGTCAGCTCCTCGTTTTGCTTCCTAAGCTCGTCAAGCGTGTCCTGCGACGCCGTAAGGTTAGAGAACACGTTGCCGATCGCATTGAAGGGGGCCGCCACAGCCGAGCCCACAAAGCGCACCGGCGAGGTAATCGTCGTCACGCCCGAACGCACGGCATGAATCGGTCCTGCCTCGCCCTCGCGGATGTAAAACGTGAGCAGCAACACCGAAATCAGGCTGAAAACAATCAACGGGCGCATACCCGTTGATTGTCGCTTGGTATTCAGATTTGTGGAGAAACCCGAAGATCGTGCCAAATGGAATCCACCTTTTGGAAATTAAGCATTGGTCTGGACGAAGCCGCCATCAAACGCATTGGCCTCGAGCACGCGGGCACAGCCGTTAACGACGTTATCGAGCGCCGTGGGGCTGACGTTGACCGAAACACCGGTCTCATCGCGCAGGCGCACGTCGAGACCGCGCAGCAGCGCGCCGCCACCAGTCAGCAAAATACCGTAGTACATAAGGTCCGAGGCAAGATCGGGAGGCGTAGCGTCGAGTGCGTCCTTGACGGCCTTGGCCATCTCGTCGAGCGGCTTGTTGAGCGCGCGACGAATCTCCTCGCTCTCGATGCGCACGGTCTTGGGCAGACCGGTGATCACGTCGCGGCCGTTGACCTCGACGTCGAGCTCGTCCTTGAGCGGCACGGCGGAGCCGACCTTGATCTTGATGTCCTCTGCCGTACGCTCGCCGATGGCCAAGTTGTAGGCATCGCGAACGTGCGTGAGGATGGCCTGATCGAACTCGTCGCCGGCAATACGGATGGACTGCGAGACGACGATGCCACCCATAGCGATAACGGCAACCTCGGTGGTACCGCCACCGATGTCGATGACCATGGAGCCGGTGGGTTCCTCGACGGGCAGATCGGCGCCGATAGCGGCAGCCATGGGCTCCTCGATCAGGTAGGCCTGGCGAGCGCCAGCCTGGATCGTGGCCTCAAAGACAGCACGCTTCTCGACCGACGTGACGCCGGAGGGAACGCAGACGACAACGCGCGGACGCGGGGTCCACGGATAGCGCTTCTCGGACGCCTTGTCGATAAAATAGCGAAGCATAGCCTCGGTAACATCGAAGTCGGCGATGACGCCGTCCTTCAGGGGACGAACGGCCACGATGTTGCCGGGCGTACGGCCGAGCATGCGCTTTGCCTCGATACCGACCGCCAGGATGCGCTCGTCGTTCTTATCGATGGCGACGACAGAGGGCTCGCGGATGACGATGCCCTTGCCGCGCACGGAGACAAGCGTATTTGCGGTGCCGAGGTCGATGGCAAGATCGCCCGCATAGCTACCGAAGAACATATCCATCAAAGAAAACAACGCAACTCCTGATGTGTTGGATGATTGCTGGAAAACTACTAGCTCATGATACTAGCGCAAGCCCGGCACCTCACTTGCGGTGAAGCGCCGGGCAAAGCTAAATCCCATAAGGTCACTACTGGTTGTCAGCAGCCGAGAAATCCATATCGAGCGAGGAAACGGCCCAGCCGATATGATTGTCGGAGCGCACGAATTTGACGGTGTACTCCTGCTCGCCGCCCTTGGACAGCGAAGCCTTGACCTTGGCGGTCGTCTCGGTCATGGACTGATCCATGCCCTCGACGGACACGGTGGCGCCCTGCGGAATCGAGGAGATGATCATCGACTTGGCGTCCTCGGACAGGCTCGAGGCCAGGCAAGACTCGGCCTTTGCGGTGTCACCGTCGCCGGCAGCCTGGAACAGATCGGTGATAACCGACTCCTGCGAGGGGAAGCCAAAGCCGCGCGTGTAGGCAAAGCCCAGACCGCCCGCAGCAATCAAAATGAGCAGAAGCAGCACGATGAAGACTTTGAGACCCGTGTGGCGATGGCGACGACGGACCTTGGCCTGCTTACGATCCTGACGGTCCTGCTGGACCATCTCGGACTCGGACAGCGTAAAGAAGCCGGTGTCCGAGGGATCGGGCATAAACTGACCGGTCGCGCCCGTAGGATCGAGCGGATCGACGGCAGGAGCGTCCATCGCGGGCGCCGGAGCCGTGGCCATAGCCGTCTGGGCAGACAGCGCGGCAAGCGAATCATGCACGCGGGCAAGCTCATCGGCCTGCTCGGAAGTGAGCTGGTAGATGCCATCGGCAGTAGCGGCGTTAAAGGCGTCGAGTGCGTCGGAGGGACGGCCGGCGGCAGAAAGCGCCTGACCCATGCCGGCGTTGAGCGCACGCGTGTCGTCGCGGGGGCCGGCAAAGTCGATAGCCGTGCGGTAGGTCTCCACGGCATCCGCCGGACGGCCGAGCTTAATGAAGCAACGACCGAGCTCGCCGAGTGCGGCGGCAGGAGCCGGATTGGCGCCGTCGATGGCAGCCTGACGGAAGGCAGTACCCGCGTTGGCATAGTCGCCCGACTGGAACAGCGCGTTACCCAGGCCCAGATAGGCCTTGAACGGCGTGGCATAGGAAGCATCCTGCGTAGCAGCAGAGAACGCCTGGGCGGCCGTCGTGTAGTCGCCCACGGCGGCGAGTGCCTTGCCGCGGTTGGTGAGCAGCGCGCCGCGCTTGCCGTAGGTGCCGTCATTGAGGGCAGCGGCGTAGGCCTCGGCGGCCTCGGCATACATGCCCAAGTGCATCAAGGCGTTGCCACGAAGGTGATCGGCCTCGCCCATAATCTCATCGGGAGTTTTTGCCGCCCCAAGCATCTGGGCTGCAGCGGAAAAATCACCCGCGCGGTAAGCGGCGCGGCCCTGTTGGATCAGCTGGCTATTCAAGGAAGTCCCCTTTACTCGTGAACGATCTCGACATGGACGATCTCGTCGCCGGCACGCAGCTGCGAAATCACATCGAGACCCTCGACCGTGGTACCAAAGACGGTGTAACCGGAATCGAGGTTATGCTGGGCACCCAGGCAGAAGTAGAACTGCGAACCCGCGGAATCGGGGTCCATGGAGCGTGCCATGGCAAGGGCACCATCGACATGGCTGTTGCGCGGATTGGTGGCAAACTCGCCCTTGATGCAGTAGCCGGGACCACCGGTACCGGGCATGCCGTCAGGGCCCTCAAGACCGGCAGCGACGTCGGCGCCGGACATATCGCGGGTATTGGGGTCGCCGCCCTGAATGACAAAGCCGGGCACATAGCGATGGAACTTAAGGCCATCATAGAAACCCATCGTGGAAAGCTCGCAGAAGTTCGCGACATGAATGGGAGCGCCCTCACCGTCAAACTTGACCTTGATGGTACCCTTCGACGTCTCGATAACGGCGCACTCGTCGCCGGCAAGCTGATACTCGGGCGTGTAGAGCTCTTTCTTAAAACCAAACATGTGGTTCCTTCCTCGTGCGTTTAAAGCATATTTGTACGAATTGTAGCAATAAGCATGCGCTTACATCAATTGCGCACGTAGGTTATGCCGACTATGGCGAACTAATTTTAGGAACGCTGCTGCGGCTTCCAGGAGCCCACATTGGCGTCGTACTGGTTCAGCGCGCTGTTGCCGCTCTGCGCGATGGGCGCCAGGATCTCGCTTTGGTGGGAACTCATCGACTCACCATCAGGAATGGCCAGCGAGATATCCCAGCTCTGGCAGATCACGTCGACACGCTCGTACATCCACTCGGCAAGCTGCTTTAAGTGGGCGATGTCGTCCGCATAGACCGTATCGTCCTGATACTTAAGGTTGTTGAGCTCATCTTGCGTCTTTTTGATCTGGTCGCGCAGGGCGTAGGCACTCTGCGACAGCTCCTGACGGGTGGACAGCGGCGTTCGGAGATAACCGTTGTTAAAGGAATCGATGACCTCGCCGATCTGGTCCTCGTCACCGTAGGACACGATGGTCTGATACAGACCGTCGAGCCTGGTATAGAGCCGATCATCGGTCAGCACGGTTTCTTCCTGGACCACCTCGGCAGAATCGTCTTGCTTGGTATCGTCCTCAGTCGCCTCGCCCTTTTGGCGCGTGGGGAAGGTCGTCTGCGCAGCCTGGCCAAACTGGTCGTAGAAGGCAGGCATGACACCCATGGGATCGGCCGTCACGAACCAATAGGCACCGCCGCAAACGACGGCAAGGACCGCGATGACGATGAGCGGCTTGGGGATATGACGCTTGTGCTTGTGATAGGCGTCCTCGTCGGGATGCACCTTGCGCTTGGGTTTTTGAGCATCGTCATGCAGGGAAACGGGCGTGGGAATATCGACCTTGGGGATACCGAAATCCTTATCGAAAGCCGGCAGCACGCAGGTCTCGTTAGGATCGGCGGCGTCCGAAAGAACCGCGGCAGCCGAGGCGGGCGCATGAGGCACCTCGGTATCGATCTGCTCTTGCGTTAGGCGCGGAAAGCCCGCTGTGCGGCCCGCTGCCAGGTCGGATGCGGCCGCGTCCTCGGAGAGGATACCCGGAGCAGGGCGTCCGCATTTTGGGCACGTGCGATCATGCGGAGAAAGACGGGCACCGCAGCCCTCACAGAACACGAACTCGGTGTGCTCGGGACCATCGCCCGGACCCACATAGGCGTTGCAGTAGGGGCAAAACGAGGCGCCGTCCTCGATAGTCTTAAGGCAATGCGGGCAGATCACGGCATCCTCTTTTCGAAGCAATTCAAACAATCGAGGTTAGAGCATAACATCGCCACGGCCCCACAGGAACAAGGCACCAATTCAACATCGGCAGGGCGCGTAGCTACTTCTTCTTTTTGCTTGGCATCGAGACTTTGATGCCTTGGGCGGACTTGGTCACGCGAGAGCGCTTGGCTCCGGTACCCTTCTTTTTCTTGGGCTGGGCCTGAGCCACGCCCTCGAGTGCACGGGCCTCGGCCTCGCGAGCGGTGCGATCTTCGCGGCGCTGCGCCATGTCGGCGGCGACGCGCTTGGCAAAACGTTCGGCCGTCGAGCCCGTCGAGCTCACCTTGCCGCCACCGCGACCCAGGCGGACGCGCACACCGCGGCCAAAACCAGTTGCGGCACGACGACGACGCGGCTTGAGCGAATCCATCATCGTGGCGAGCTTAAAGAACACCGAGCAGGTAAAGACCACGATGACAGCCAAGATAACCATCTGGCCCATCGACAGGTTGGCAATAGACAGCAGCTCCGGGAATCCGATAACGCCCACCAGGATGCCGGCTACTACAAACACAAAAAGCACCACACGTAGGGGCGTGAGAGGCTGCGAGATGCGCCAGATCAGGCTGACGCTCGCCGCGCACGACGTAAGCAGGCACATCGTAGACAGCGTGAGCTGGCTAAAGCCAAACACGCGCGCCACAAAGATATCGAGCGCCGCAGCCAAAATGACCGCAATCGACGCCGGCAGTGCACGCTTGAGTACGTTCGTCAAAAACGCACCCTTCACGCGAGCATTGTTGGGCTCAAGGCCCAACACAAAGCCCGGCGCGCCGATGCAGAAAAAGTTGATGAGTGTCATCTGGATTGGCTCGAAGGGGTACGGCGGCAGCGCGATGCACAGCGCCGCCAGGCCCATCGAGAACAGCGTCTTGGTCAGGAACAGCGAGGCCGAACGCTGCAGGTTGTTGATGGAGCGACGGCCCTCGGCCACCACGGCGGGCATCGAGGCAAAGTCGTTGTCGACGAGTACGATCTCGGCCACGTTACGTGCGGCATCGGAGCCGGCCGCCATGGCCACGGAGCAGTCGGCCTCCTTGAGCGCCAGCACGTCGTTGACGCCGTCGCCAGTCATGGCCACGGTGTGCTCGCGGCGCTTGAGCGCCTGCACGAGCTCGCGCTTCTGCTGCGGGGTCACACGACCAAAGACATGGTAGCGGTCCACTGCGGCATCGAGCTTGGCCGGCGTATCGAGCGTCGTGGCGTCCACATAAGCGTCCGCCCCCGGCACGCCCACCACGCGCGCGATCGACGACACCGTACGCGGGTCGTCGCCACTGATCACGTTGAGGGTCACGCCCTGCTCGTTAAAGTAGCCAATAGTCTCGGCCGCCGAGGTACGAATCTCGTCGCGGATGGTCACAAAGCCCACGGGCTCGGCCTCGCCCACCATATCGCCATCGGGTGTAAAGCCGTCCACGCGCGCCACCACGAGCACGCGGCAGGTATCGGCAAGCTCGGCGACACGGTTCTCGACCTGGACGAACGCACGATCAGAGAGCACAAACTGCGCCGCACCCATCACATAGGAGCCCTGCGCAAACGACGCGCCGCTCCACTTTTTGGAGGACGAGAACGGAATGACCGACAGCGGCTCAGACACCTCGACCGGGCGATCGGCGTAATAGTTGAGCAGCGCCTGGCAGGTCTCGTTGGCATCGGCCGAAGTCGCACGCGCGACGTTAGCCAGCGCAAAATCGAGCACCGTGGTATCGACGGGAACGGCCGCCTCGTCCGAGCCGGCGTCTAGGCTCACGCCCTCAACCGGCAGCGGATACGTGCCCTCGACCTCCATACGGCCCGACGTGATGGTGCCCGTCTTGTCCAGGCACAGCACGTCGACGCGAGCGAGCGTCTCGATGCAGTAGAGCTGCTGTGCCAGCACCTTGCGGCGGGCCAGGCGCACCGTGGCGATGGCGAGCACCGACGAGGTCAGCAGCACCAGGCCTTGCGGGATCATGCCCAGCAGGGCACCCACCGTGGACAGCAGCGCCGACGAAGGCACATGACCAGCCAACAGCTCGGAGAAGCACCACGAAAGCGCGCTATCGCCCGGGGTTCCCGCGGCATCCCACAGCTCGCTCACACTCGAGGCAAACAACGCCAAACCGAGCGGGATCATGATGATGCTCGCAAAGCGCACGATGGCGTTAAGCGCGTTCATGATCTCGGAATTGACCTTTTTGACGTATTTGGCCTCGTTATTGATCTTAGCCACGTAGTTGTCGGCGCCGACATGGATCACGCGAGCGCGCAGCAGGCCCGAGTCGATAAAGCTGCCGCTCATGAGCTCGGAACCGGGCTGTTTCTTGATAAGGTCGCTCTCGCCCGTCAGCAGGCTCTCGTTCACGAGCGCTTCGCCGGAAACCACCACGGCGTCAGCGGGAATCTGGTCGCCGCGCCCCAGGCGGATGATGTCGTCGAGCACGATCTGGTCCAAGTCGAGCTCCACCTCGGCACCGTCGCGCACCGCGATGGCCTTCTTAGAGGTCAGCAGCGTGAGCTTATCGACCATCTTCTTGGACCGCATGGATTGAATGACGCCAATAGCGGTATTGAGGAACACCACAAACAGGAACGTCAGGTTCTTAAACGAACCGGTCAAAATGACCAGGAACGCCAAGATCACGTTGATCAAATTGAACAGCGTGCAGAGGTTCTCGATGATGAGCTCTTTGACCGACTTGGTCTTGAGCTCCATGTTGCGGTTGATCTTACCGGCGGCGATGCGCTCCTCGACCTCGGCGGTCGAGAGTCCGCGCTCGATATCCGTTGCTGCCATACCACGTCCCATCACGTCGCGTCGGTATAAGAAAAACCGCCCGGACCATGCGAGGTTCGGACGGTCTTACGTTCGATGGTGCCCCATGTTGGATTCGAACCAACGGCCTTCTGCTCCGGAGGCAGACGCTCTAATCCCCTGAGCTAATAGGGCCAACGTTTGCCATTATACCCAAGTGCACCACAGGCTATCAAAATAAAAGAAAAAGCTTTGCAATTCCGAGGAAGACGCGGCGCAACGGCCCACTTTAGAAGGCAAAAGCGAGTCAGATAGTATAAACTCTCATGCACCATATATACACGGCTCGCGATGCGGGCCGTTTTTGCAAAAGTTATCCATCGAGGTGAGAGGCACACCATGATTGCAATTTTAAAGCAGAGCGCCAGCGACGAGGCCGTCGGCCATATCGTCAGCTGGATTGAGAAAAAGGGCCTGAAGACCGATGTCTCGCGCGGCGAGAATGAGACGATTATCGGCCTGGTGGGCGATACGACCAAGATCGACCCGTTCCTGCTCGAGTCCATGGATGTCGTCGAGCGCGTGCAGCGCGTCTCCGAGCCGTTCAAGCGCGCCAACCGTAAGTTCCACCCCGAGGACTCCGTCATCGACTGCGGCCACGGCGTCAAGATCGGCGGCGATCAGTTCCAGGTCATCGCCGGCCCGTGCTCCGTCGAGGGCGAGAACCTCGTCCGCATCGCCCGCCGCGTGAAGGCCGCCGGTGCCACGATGCTGCGCGGCGGTGCCTACAAGCCCCGCACCTCCCCCTACGCCTACCAGGGCATGGGCCCCGCCGGCCTCGACCTGCTGTGCGAGGCGTCTGCCGAGCTCGACATGCCGATCGTCACCGAGATCATGGACCCACGCGACGTGCAGGTCTTCCTTGACAAGAAGATCGACGTCATGCAGATCGGCGCCCGCAACGCCCAGAACTTCCCCCTGCTCAAGGAGGTCGGCAAGACCAAGACTCCGGTCCTGCTCAAGCGCGGTATGTCCGGCACGATCGATGAGCTGCTCATGGCCGCCGAGTACATCATGAGCGAGGGCAACGACAACGTCATCCTGTGCGAGCGCGGCATCCGCACCTTCGAGACCCGTACCCGCAATACCTTCGACCTCAACGCCGTGCCGGTGCTGCACCACCTGTCGCACCTGCCCGTCGTCGCCGACCCCAGCCACGCCACCGGCTACACCCGCTACGTTGAGCCCATGGCGCTCGCCGCGACCGCCTGCGGCGCCAACGGTCTGGAGATCGAGGTCCACGACGAACCGAGCCGCGCCTGGTCCGACGGCGCCCAGGCCCTCACCCCCGATCAGTTCGACGACACCATGCGCCGCATCCGAGCCATCCGCGAGGTTGTCTGCCAAGAGACCATGGAGTAGCCCATGGGTACGGTGAGAAACGCACGCGTTAACCAGGGCGGCCCCAAATGCGCGGGCATCGTGGGCCTGGGCCTCATCGGCGGCAGCTTTGCCCGCGGCTATGCGCAGGCGGGCGTCCGCGTGCTGGCCTGGGACCCCGATGACGATGTCATGACGGCCGCTAGCATGGGCACTGTCGCCGGAGAGCTCAACGACAAGACACTCGGCGAGTGCGACATCATCGTCCTGGCTTGCTACCCCGAGGCATGCATCGAGTGGCTCGAGACGCACGCCAAGGCGCTCGCCGACGCCACCGACACCGACGCCATCATGGGTCCCGTGGTGATCGACACGGTGGGCGTCAAGGGCATCGTGTGCGAGCGCGCCTTTGAGCTTGCCCGCGAGCACGGCTTTTACTTTGTGGGCGCGCACCCCATGGCGGGCACGCAGTACTCGGGCTATGCGCACTCCCGCGCCGACCTGTTCCAGGGCGCGCCGCTCGTGCTCGTGCCGCCCGCGGTGGACGACGCACTTAAGCTGGAGCTTTTGGGCCAGGTGCGCGAGATGGTGCGCCCCTTGGGCTTTGGCAAGTTCAGCGTGACCAGCGCCGCCGAGCACGACCGCGTCATCGCCTTCACGAGCCAGCTTGCGCACGTGGTATCCAACGCCTACGTCAAGAGCCCCACTGCCCAGGTCCACCACGGCTTTTCGGCCGGTAGCTACCGCGATCTCACCCGTGTGGCGCACCTCAATCCTCAGATGTGGTCCGAGCTTATGATCGACGACGCCGATGCGCTCGCCTTCGAGATTGACCATCTGATCGAGTCGCTTGGCGCCTACAGCCGTGCGCTCAAGGACCGCGACCAGCGCTATCTGGAGAATCTCCTTGCCGAGGGCGACCGCATTAAGCGCGCGCTCGACGACGAGGCCTCCCACTAGACCACCTATCACGCCAGGTCGAAAGGACCGAAGCTTATGGCGATTACCATCGATATCGACACCGCACGCCCCTACCAGGTGCATGTTGGCACGTTTTTGCTGGAGCAGGCGGGACCGCTTGTGCGCGCCACTGCCGGCGGCACCAAGGCCGTCATCGTGACGGACACCAACGTGGGTCCGCTCTACCAGATGCCCGTCAAGCAGAGTCTGGAGGCATCAGGCTACGAGGTGAGCATCTGCACCTTCGAGGCCGGCGAGGCCCATAAGCGCGCCGAGACCTATGTTGCCATTTTGGAGTTTGTGGCCGAGCACGAGCTTTCGCGCTCCGACGTGATCGTGGCACTCGGCGGCGGCGTCGTGGGCGACGTGGCGGGCTTTGTGGCCGCCACCTACATGCGTGGCTGCAAGTTTGTGCAGATCCCCACGAGTCTGCTCGCAATGGTGGATTCGTCGGTGGGCGGCAAGACCGCCATCGACCTGGCTGCCGGCAAGAACCTGGCCGGCGCCTTTTGGCAGCCGAATGTGGTTATCGCCGACGTGGGGTGCCTGGCCACCCTTACGCCCGAGCAGTTCGCCGACGGCTGCGGCGAGGTCGTCAAGCACGCCGTGATCGCCGACCCAGAGCTTTTCGCCGAGCTGGAGAAGACCCCGCTCACGCTGGAGCTGCTCAACCGCGATGTAGCCCGCGTAGCGCTCATCATCGCCCGCAATATTGACATCAAGCGCGCCGTGGTCGTCGCCGACGAGCGCGAAACCAACCAGCGCAAGCTCCTCAACTTTGGACACAGCGCCGGACACGCCGTCGAGGCTTGCGAGCACTTTGAGCTCGGACACGGCAACTGCGTGTCGATCGGCATGGGCATTATCACGCGCGCCGCGGCCCTGCACGGCGTTTGCGATGCTGCACTGCCCGGTCGTATTGAGGAGCTCTGCGCCCGCCATGGCCTCAAGACCCGCTGCGACCTAGATGCCGATGCCGTCTTTGCCGAGGCGCTCCACGACAAGAAGCGCGCGGGCGACACCATCGACCTGGTGATTCCGCACGGCATTGGCCGCTGCTACATCGACCGCACGCCGCTTTCCACTTTCCACGAACTCATTGCCGAGGGCCTCGGCCAGAAGGGAGACGCATCCGCATGCTAGCCCGCATCACCCCCTCCCCGCTCAAGGGCACCGTTCCCGCGATCGCGTCCAAGTCGATGGCGCATCGCCTCATCATCTGCGCTGCGCTTGCCAACGGCGAGACGCACGTTACCTGCAACACCACCTGCGCCGACATCGAGGCCACGGTGCGCTGCCTTACGGCCCTGGGTGCTCGCATCGAGACCGTCGAGGACGGCTTCCAGGTCCACCCCACTATGAAGAGCATTGAGTTTGGCCTGCTCAAGGCACTTGCCGGCGGAACGCTTGACTGCGGCGAAAGCGGCTCCACGCTCCGCTTTATGTTGCCCGTCGCCTGCGCGCTGGGCGCAGAAGCAACTTTTGTGGGTCAGGGACGCTTGGGCGCCCGCCCGCTGTCCCCGCTCTCGGACGAGATCATCGCCGCCGGCTGCGACCTGCAGGGTCTGGGCGGTTTTCCGCTCAAGACAAGCGGCCGCATGCGCCCGGGCACCTTTGTGCTGCCGGGCAACGTGAGCTCGCAGTATATCTCGGGCCTGCTGCTGGCGGCCCCGTTGCTCGCCCAGCCCTCCTGTGTGCAGGTGACCGGCCTCATTGAGAGCCGCCCCTACATCAACCTAACAATCCAGGCCATGAAGGCCTTTGGCGTTGAGGTCAACGTCGAGCGCATTCCCGCCAAGGACGGTCAGCCCGAGGTCACGAACTTCCGCGTGAGCAGTGGCTCGTACCGCACGCCCGGCAGCGTGGCCGTCGAGGGCGACTGGTCCAACGCCGCCTTTTGGTTGTGCGCTGGCGCCATCGGCACCGACCCCATCACCGTGGAGGGCGTGTCGCTGAGCTCCGCGCAGGGCGACCGCAACGTGCTTGCCGCGCTTTCGCGCTTTGGCGCCCGCATCGTGCGCTCCACCAACGCCGCCACCGTGCAGTCCGACAAGCTCGCCGGCTTTGAGATGAGCGCCCACGACATTCCCGACCTGGTACCCGTTATCTCGGCCGTGGCCTCGCTGGCTCAGGGCCGCACGTTCATCCGTGACTGTGCGCGCCTGCGCATCAAGGAATCTGACCGTCTGGTCACCACCACCCGCGAGCTCACCGCGCTGGGCGCACAGGTGCGCATCGCCGGTGACGACCTCATCATCAAGGGTGTCGATGCCTTCACCGGCGGCGAGGTCGATTCGCACAACGACCACCGCATCGCCATGATGGCTGCCATCGCTGCGAGCCGCGCCACTGGCGAAGTTGTGATCCACGGCGCCGAGGCCGTCAACAAGTCCTATCCCGATTTCTTTGACCACTACCGCCTGCTGGGCGGCAAGGTCACGCTCGAGGAGGAATAGCATGTCCTCGACCTTTGGCAACGTCTTGCATCTGAGTATCTTTGGCCAGTCGCACTCCCCCGCTATCGGCTGCTCACTCGACGGCATTCCTGCCGGTATTGCCGTTGACCAGGAGCAGCTGCAGGCCTTTTTGGACCGTCGTGCCCCCGGTCGCGACGAGACCGCAACCAAGCGCCACGAGGCCGACGCCGCGCATATCATTGCCGGCGTGGTCGATGGACATACCACCGGCGCGCCCATTGCCGCGATTATCGAGAACACCAACACGCGCTCCAATGATTACTCCGAGCTGCGCTGCAAGCCCCGTCCCGGACATGCGGACTTCCCCGCGCGCGTGAAGTATCACAACATGCACGATGTTGCTGGTGGCGGGCATTTTTCCGGCCGCCTAACGGCACCCTTATGCATCGCCGGCGGCATTGCGCTACAGGCACTCGAGGCCCGCGGCATTCAGGTCATGGCGCACGCCGCGCAGATCGGCGGCATCTCCGACCTGCCGATGGACGATATGGTCTATCGAGAGGCCGACCGCAAGGCGATCCTTACGAACGACCTGCCGTGCATTGACGCCGCCGCAGCCGGCCGCATGCGCGAGGAGATTCTGGCCGCGCGCGATGAACTCGACAGCATCGGCGGCATCGTGGAGTGCGGCATTTACGGGCTTCCCACGGGCATCGGCGACCCCATGTTCGACGGCATCGAGAACCGCATCGCGCAAATCGCGTTTGGCATTCCCGCCGTAAAGGGCGTGGAGTTTGGCATGGGCTTTGCCGTGGCCGCCATGCGCGGCAGCGAGAACAACGATCCGTATCGCATCGATGCCGAGACCGGCGAGATCGAAGTCGAGTCCAATAACGCCGGCGGCATCCTGGGCGGTATTTCGACCGGCGCGCCCGTCATGTGGCGCATGGCCGTAAAGCCGACGCCCTCAATTGGCCGCGAGCAGCAGACCGTAGACATGGACGCCATGGAAAATGCCGAGCTCTCGGTCCACGGCCGTCACGATCCCTGCATCGTCCCGCGCGCTGTCCCCGTAGCCGAGGCAGCCGCCGCCCTCGCGATTTGGGACGCCCTCCTCGAGGACGCAGGCCAGCTTTAGTCCACCCACCCCAAGGGTAGTTAATTTGGGACGGGGCTATTTTAGCTACCCCCATATGCCAGTTGATATTTGCCTTGGCACCCATCGATTCGACGACAGTCAAAGGGTAGCTAAAAAAGCCCCGTCCCAAATTAACTACCCCAGGCAACCATTCACGAAAGGGGTCTAGATGGACCTTGCCGATATTCGCCAGACCATCGATGCCATCGACACCACGCTCCTCAACAGCTTTGTCGAGCGCATGGACATTGCCACCGAGGTCGCCAAGTCAAAAATCGAGATGGGCAAGGCCGTCTTCGACCCCGCCCGCGAGCGCTCCAAACTCAACAACCTCGCCAGTCGCGCACCCGAGCGCTACGAGGCCCAGACCATCACCCTGTTCCGCCTCCTCATGAGCATGAGCAAGGCCGAGCAGCAGCGCTACATCAACGAGCTCAAGGGCATCACGGTGTCGCAAAAGGCCCATGCCACGGCCGCAGCCTTTGACACACCCTTCCCCCAGACGGCCACCGTCGCCTGCCAGGGCGTCGAAGGCGCCTACAGCCAGATCGCCGCATGCAAGCTCTTCGACGTGCCGGATATCGCCTTCTTTGAGACCTTTGAGGGCGTCATGCGCGCCGTACGCGACGGCTTCTGCGAGTTTGGCGTGCTGCCCATCGAAAACTCAACCGCCGGCTCGGTCAACGCCGTCTACGACCTGCTCGCCCAGTTCGACTTCCATATCGTGCGCTCGCTGCGCCTCAAGATCGACCACAACTTGCTCGTCAAGCCCGGCACCAAGCTCGCGGACATACGCGAGGTCTACAGCCACGGTCAGGCCATCGCGCAGTGCGCTAGCTTTATCGAGGCGCACGGTCTGCACGCCACCAAGTACCCCAACACCGCCATGTCGGCCGAGATGATCGCCAGCTCCGAGCGCACCGATGTTGCCGCCATCGCATCGCGTAGCTGCGCGGCACTCTATGGCCTGGAGGTGCTGGAACCCAATATCCAGGACTCTGACAACAACTACACGCGCTTTGTCGTCATCAGCCGCGAGCCGCGCGTCTATCCCGGTGCCAACCGCACCTCGCTCATGATCACCACGGCCAATGAGCCGGGTGCCCTCTATCGCGTGCTCGAGCGCTTCTACGCGCTCAGCATCAACCTCATCAAGCTCGAGAGCCGCCCCATCCCCGGCCGCGACTTTGAGTTTATGTTCTACTTTGATCTGGACTGCCCCTTTGGCAGCAAGGCCCTCGACGACCTGCTCGATTCCATCGACGACGTGTGCGAGAGCTTCACCTACTTTGGCAGCTACACGGAGGTGCTCTAGATGACCGATACCGCCGCAACCCGTCCCTACGGCGTACTGGGCCGTGTGCTGGGCCACAGCTACACCCCGACCATCTACAAGGAGCTCGCGGGGCTTGAGTACGTGCGCTTTGAGCGCGAGCCCGAGGACCTCCAGGCCTTTATGACCGGCGACGAATGGGAGGGCACCAACGTGACCATCCCCTACAAGCGCGCCGTCATGGACTACCTGGACGAGTTGAGTCCCCTGGCCGAGCGCATGGGCAACGTCAACACCATCACACGCCTACCTGACGGTCGCCTGCGCGGCGACAACACCGACTACTTTGGTTTTCGGTGCCTGGTCGAGGAGTTGGGCGTTGAGGTTGCCGGCAAGAAGGCCCTCGTGCTCGGTGCCACCGGCGGCGCCGGCACCACGGCAAGTATGGTGCTGGGAGACATGGGCGCCATCGTCGTACCCGTGGGTCGCACGAGCGAAGTCAACTACAGCAACATCGCGCAGCAGTCCGACGCCGCCCTGCTCGTCAACTGCACGCCTGCCGGCATGTTCCCCCACTGCCCCGACGCGCCTTGCACACTCGAAGGGCTCGATGCGCTCGAGGGCGTTATCGACATTGTCTACAACCCCGCTCGCACGGGACTCATGCTCGAGGCCGAGCGCCGCGGCATCCCCTGCATCGGTGGCCTGCTCATGCTTGTTGCCCAGGCGGCACAAGCTGTCGAGCGCTACACCGGCCAAGTCACCCCGCGCGAGCGCATCCTGGACGTAACGGAGCGCCTGTCACGCCGCGAACAGAACATCGCGCTGATCGGCATGCCGGGCTCGGGCAAGACCCGCGTGGGCGAGCAGATCGCCCTGCTCACGGGTCGCGAGCACATCGACCTGGATCGCGCCCTCGAGGAGCGTCTGGGCATGCCCTGTGCCGACTTTATCGTCAAGCGCGGCGAGGCCGCCTTCCGCGAGCAGGAGACGGCGGCGCTGGCCGACATCTCCAAGCGCAGCGGCCTGGCGCTCTCCACCGGCGGCGGCGTGGTAACGCGCGACGAGAACTACCCGCTGTTGCACCAGAACAGCCAAATCGTGATGCTCAACCGCAAGCTCGATGAACTCGCCCACAAGGGCCGCCCCATCACCGCCCGCGACGGCATCGCCAAGCTGGCCGAGCAGCGTATGCCGCGCTACCGCGCCTGGGCCGACTACATCATCGACTCACGCGACTGCGCCGCCAACACCGCCCATGCCCTCCTCGACACCCTCCCACCCGCTCTCTAACCAAAACCACCACAAAGGGGACAGGCACCTTTGTGGTGGTTTTTCAACCGCAAAGGAAGCAACCATGAAAGCACTCGTCATTAACGGCCCCAACCTCAACATGCTCGGCATTCGCGAGCCAGGCATCTATGGCAGCGACAACTACGACCGCTTAGTGCAGATCTGCCAGGAAGCGAGCACTGCACAGGGCTTCGACGAGGTCGAGGTCTTCCAGTCCAACCACGAGGGCAACATCGTCGACAAGATTCAGGAGGCCTACGGCAAGGTCGACGGCATCGTCATCAACCCGGCCGCCTACACGCATACGAGCGTGGCCATCCTGGACGCGCTCAAAGCCGTCGCAATCCCGGCTGTGGAGGTCCACATCAGCGCTGTCGAGACCCGCGAGGACTTCCGCCAGGTGAGCTATGCACGCCTAGCCTGCTTCGCCACCATCACCGGCGAGGGCCTACAGGGCTACGCCCACGCGCTGGAGCTGCTGAGGGAGTATCTCGAAAAGTAAAATGCCAACCCCAACAAACAGCAGCGGCTTGCTCGCACTCGGCTCCAGCAGCACACAAGATGAAAAAAGCCCAGACCACCAAGCGGTCTGGGCTTAATAAACGATGGTGCTCCATGGCGGATTCGAACCGTCGACCTTGGGATTAGAAGTCCCCTGCTCTATCCAACTGAGCTAATGGAGCAAATAGCCGCACGCCCAAGCAAGCGCAAGCCTGTCAGGCGCAAGTAATTATAACCTAGTTGAACTGCTCGCGATACGCCTTGCAGACCTCATCAACCGGGCCGTCCATGCGAAGGTCACCCTTCTCAATCCAAACGGCACGCTGGCAGATGCGCTCAACCTGCTCCATAGAGTGCGAAACGAACAGAACCGTCACGTCGCCGCTCTGGATAAAGTGCTGGATACGGTCCTCGCACTTCTGCTGGAAGAACACATCACCGACGGACAACGTCTCGTCAACGATCAGAATATCGGGCTCGGTAATCGTCGCGATTGCAAAGGCGATACGCGCCACCATGCCCGAGGAGAAGTTCTTAAGCGGCATATCGACAAAGTTCTGCAGCTCAGCGAATTCGATAATGCCGTCAAAGTTGGCATCGATGAACTCCTTGGTATAGCCGAGCAGGGCGCCGTTCAGATAGATGTTCTCGCGGGCGGTCAGCTCGGGGTCAAAACCAGCACCAAGCTCAATCAGCGGCGCGATGTTACCGTGCACCTTAACGCTGCCCTCGCTTGGCTCAAGCACGCCAGCGATAATCTTGAGCATCGTAGACTTGCCGGAGCCATTGGTGCCGACCAGACCCACGACCTCGCCACGATGAATATCAAACGAGATATGCTTAAGCGCCCTAAACTCCTCAAAGAACAACTCATGCTTGGCAAGCTTAATGAAGTACTCCTTGAGGTTGGTCAGCGACTCGGACGCCATGTTAAAGATCATGGTGACGTCGTCGACCTCGACAGCCAGAGGCTGCTCGCTGTAATCAACAACAGATTCAGTCATCACAGCACTCCTTAGATGTAGAGGATGAACTTGCGCTCGGACTTATGGAACACGGTATAGCCAATAATAAGCGCAAGAACCGCCCAGGCAACGCACATACCAAACGTCATAAGCGAGGGCGTAGTCTGGAACAGGAAGATATCGCGCATAAACTGCAGGTAGTTGAACATGGGGTTCGCATACATCAAGATACGCACGAGATGCGGCATTTGCGCAATATAGTCAGTCGTCCAGAAGATGGGCGTAATGTAAGTCCACGCCGTAATGACGACGCTCCACAGATGCATAACGTCGCGGAAGAAGACCGTAAGGGCAGAGAGCATCATGCCCAGGCCCATGCAGAAGCACATAAGCAGCAGCAGGCAAACCGGCAGCAGAATAAGGTGCCAAGAAGGCATAACGCGGAACCACAGCATGACGATGGCGACGGCGACCAGCGAGAAGGCAAAGTTGACCAGCGAGAAGAGCACCTTCTGCACCGGGAAAACCCAGCGGTGCACCTTAACCTTCTTGAGCAGAGGGGCAGCGCCCACGATCGACGTCAGGGCCTGGTTAGTAGACTCAGACATGACGGCAAAGGTAATGTTACCCACGATCAAGTACAGCGGGTACATCTCGGGCGTCATTGAGCCATTGCGGCCCTGGCCAAAAATCGTCGAGAACACGATGGCCATGACGATCATCATCAGCAGCGGGTTGAGCACCGACCATGCGACGCCCAGAACGCTACGGCGATACTTGATCTTAAAATCCTTGGTAACCAGCTGACGAAGGATAAACGCGTCCTTCTCAAATTCGTTCTTAGCAAACGTCGCAGGCAGACTGCGAGTTTCTTGTTGCTTTGTCTGATCCGACACGGATGCAACTCCTTTACTCGTAATCGTTGACAAACGAACAGTATAGACCCGACGGCCATGCAAACGATTCGCGCAACAAAACTGGAGAACTAACCCACATCTTAGGATGCCAGGCCCAAACGGCTATACTTTCTAGGATTGAATGTATAAGGAGCATTAAGTGAATTCTGAATCCATCGCCGTCATCATCCCTTGCTACAACGAAGCGCTCACGATCGGCAAAGTCATCGATGACTTTCACCGCGAGCTTCCGCAGGCGACGGTCTATGTCTATGACAACAACTCGTCGGACGATACCTCACGCATTGCCACCGAGCACGGCGCCACAGTCCGCTTTGAGCCCCGTCAGGGAAAGGGCAACGTGTGCCGCCAGATGTTTCGCGATATCGACGCCGATTGCTACCTGATGGTCGACGGAGACGACACCTACCCCGCCGAGGCGGCCAAGGCCCTCTGCGAGCCCATCCTTAACGGCACGGCCGACATGACCGTAGGCGATCGCCTTTCCAACGGCACCTACGCCGAGGAGAACAAGCGTGCCTTCCACGGCTTTGGCAACAATCTGGTCCGTGCCATGATCAAGTGGATCTATGGCTACAGCTTCGATGATGTCATGACCGGCTACCGTGCCATGAGCCGCCCGTTCGTTAAAACCTTCCCTGTGCTTTCCGAGGGCTTCCAGATCGAAACCGAGCTCTCGATCCACGCCGTCGACCACCGCTGGCGCATCAAGGATGTGCCCATCGAGTACCGCGACCGTCCGGAAGGTTCCGAGTCCAAGCTCAATACCGTAAGCGACGGCATTAAAGTCGTTGCGATGATTGGCACGCTGTTCAAGGACTACCGCCCTCTGAAGTTCTTCAGCCTCGTCGCGCTTCTGTTTGCGGTGATCGGCCTCGCCTTGGGCACGCCCATCGTTGTCGAGTATTTCCAGACCGGCCTCGTTCCGCGCTTCCCCACCGCCATGCTCGCCGCGTCGTTTATGTTCCTGTGCGGTCTGAGCCTTGCGACCGGCTTCATCCTCGATTCCGTGGCAAAGGTCGAAAAAAAGCAGTGGGAGGTCAACGTGTACAGCAAATACGCCTACGATGACCAGCCCGGCAGGTCCGCCACCACGCCAAGCGAGTGAAAGATCTTCCGCAAAATACTATTGGCACCACTGCGCAGATAGCCATCAACAAGAAAAGCCGCCGTTAAAGAACGGCGGCTTTTACTCTCGAAAAGTTGATAGCGGCTAGAGCGTCTTGAGGTACTCCCCAAGCTCTTCCTCCCAGTCGGGCATGTGGAACCCGACCGACTCGAGCCTGGAAAGGTCGAGCGCGGAGTGGACCGGGCGCGGGGCCACGGGGCCCTCGGCGCCGGCGTAGTAGTCGGCGGTCGATACCGGCACGACCCTGTCGCCGTTGCCGTTGGCGGCCTCGAAGACGGCGCGGGCGATGTCGGCCCAGGACTTGACGGCGCCGGAACCGGTGCAGTCGTAGGTGCCGTAGGGGGCGCGGCTCCCCAGCACGTGGAAGATTGCCTGCGCCATGTCGCGCGTGAAGGTCAGGCGTCCCAGCTGGTCGTCCACGACGGTGACCTGCTCCAACTTGTCCTCCGGGTCGGCGACGCGGTCGGAGAGCGCCCTCATGGTCTTGACGAAGTTGTGCCCCTCGCCGATGACCCAGGAGCTGCGCATGATGTAGTGGCGCGGGCAGCCCGCCACGGCGATGTCGCCGGCGGCCTTGGTCTGGCCGTAGACGGACAGCGGGCTGAGGGGCTCCTCCTCGTCGTGCACCTCGGCGGTGCCGTCGAAGACGTAGTCGGAGCTCACGTGGACCAGCGTGATCCCGTGCTCGGCGCAGGTGCGGGCGAGCAGGGCCGGGCCGGTGGCGTTGGCCTTCCATGCGGCCACGCGGCCCTCGGGGGTCTCGGCCCGGTCGACCGCGGTGTAGGCGCCGCAGTTGATCACGGCGCCGTAGAGCGACCAGTCGTACTGCGCGTAGGCCGCCGGGTCGGACATGTCGAAGGTGTCGATGTCGCAGAAGTCGAAGTCCTTCGCGACGCCGCGCTCCTCTGCGAGTGCTCGCACCGCATGGCCCAGCTGGCCGTTGCAGCCGGT
>CABUWV010000009.1 GCA_902495355.1 uncultured Collinsella sp. | reverse complement strand
TTCGCGATCCCCGGCCTTGACGACGAGTTCCGCGTCATCGTCTCCCCGTGGATTCTGACGGTGCTCGTGACCGACCGCCTGGCTCGCTACTACGAGACGGTCACCAAGCACAACCTCAACTACCGTCGTTACTATCACCAGTTCGACTACTAATCGGTGACAAATAAGCTACTGATCAAGAAGCACCCTGCCCGGGCGCATGCGTCCGGGCATTTTTATGCCGAAATTCGCAAGAAAGGGGAATCGAATGAGGCAGTTTATCGTTGCATCCCATGCTCATTTTGCGTCTGGAATCGTCGAGAGCATTGGGCTGCTCTCCGGTGAGCGCGAAAACGTCCATGCGCTGTCTATGTATGTCGACGGAAACGAGGACCTGACCAAGGAGGCCGCAGCGGTTCTCGATGGGTTTGCTGCGGACGACGAGGTTGTCGTGTGCACTGACCTGTTCGGCGGCAGCGTCAACAACGAGTTCACCAAGATCGTCCAGACGCGTCCCAACACGCACCTGGTGACCAATATGAACCTGCCGCTCCTTATTCAGCTGCTGTTCGTGCCCGACTCCACCCCAATTGATGAGGCCATTCGCCAGATCGTCGAGGCGGACGACACCAAGGTCAAGTACGTCAACGACCTGCTGGGGCAGGCCGAACTCGATGAGTTTTAATCGCTAGGGAGCACATCATGATTCAGATGATTCGCGTGGACTATCGACTGCTGCACGGCCAGGTTGCCGTTAGCTGGACTTCGGCTCTGGGTGCCGACTGCATCCTGTTGGTAAGCGACACGGTCCTCAATGACAAGCTTCGTCTGCAGGCCCTGTCCCTTGCAAAACCGGAGGGCTGCAAGGTTGTCGTCAAAAACACCGAGGATGCCGTCAAGGCGCTCCAGAGCGGTGTGACCGATAAGTACAAGCTCTTCGTAGTTTGCGAGACGATCCAGCAGGCCGGTGCCGTCGCCAAGGCGATGGGCGTCAAGAAGATCAACCTCGGCAATGTTGCCTTTAGCGAGGATGCCCGCCAGGTCTCGACGAGCGTGTTCCTTACGCCCGAAAACGAGGCATACGTCAAAGAGCTGCTCGGCGAGGGCTACGAGCTGTTCATTCAAATGATTCCGGCAGATGCGAAGACTGACGCCGCGAAGGTCATCGGTTAGGGGCCATCATGGTTATCAAGACAATCCTGATTTTCCTTATTGCCCTTTTGGGCTATTCCGAGTGGCTGACCGGTACGAGCTACCTCCAGCGCCCGATTGTGCTCGGACCTCTGGTTGGCCTTGTCATGGGCGACATGGTGACCGGCACGATCATGGGCGCCACGATGGAGCTTGCCATGGTCGGCGCCATCTCGGTCGGTGCGTATAACCCGCCCGATACGATTTCCGGCACTATCCTGGGTGTATCTCTTGCCATGCAGGCCGGCGCGGACGCTTCGGCGGCCCTGACCCTGGGCATTCCCATCGCAACGATCGTCCTGGCGCTCGATACTGCCCTGGGCCAGCCGGTGATGCTGCTGCTGGTGCACCGTATCGACAAAAACGTCGAGGACGGAGACACCAAGGCCATCACGCGCAACATGCTCATCGCCGGTTACGCGCAGAGCTGGTGCGGCCTGCTGATTATTCCCCTGGCATTCTTCTTTGGCGCCGATGCCGTCGCCAGCCTGCTCAACATCATCCCCGATTTCGTTCAGACCGGCATGGATGTCGCCGCCGCCTTCTTGCCCGCACTCGGCTTTGCGATGCTGGCGCAGATGATTATGAACAAAACGGTGGCTCCGTTCTTCTTCGCTGGCTTCTTCCTCGTCGCCTACTTTGGCATTAGCACGACGGGCGTGGCGATCTTTGCCGCGATCATCGTCGTCGCGATGACGGTTTTGGGTGATAAGAAAAAAGCGGAGCAGCCCGCAGTGGCAACCGAGGATCCTGCGATTGGGAGTGGGTTCGATGAGTTTTAAGTTTGAGTCTTCTTACGACGGGCTGATTTCCCGCGCAGACCTTAAGAAGCTGTTCTGGCGCTCGATTCCCTATGAGCATTCCTGGAACTACGAGCGTATGGGCCATATTGGCTTTATGTGGGCCCTTATGCCGATCCTTCGAAAGCTGTATCCGCAGGATGCGGACTTTAAGGCCGCCCTTAAGCGCCATATGGAGCTCTATAACGTCACGCCGTACATCTCGACGCTCCCCATGTCCATCGCCGCTGCAATGGAAGAGGTCAACGCTACTGACGATAGCTTTGACACGAGCGCGATCTCAAATGTCAAGCTTGCTTTGATGGGACCGCTGTCCGGCGTGGGCGATGCCTTCTACTGGGGCACGCTGCGAATTTTGGCAACGGGTGTCGGCACGTCGCTGGCGCTGCAGGGCTCTATTCTTGGCCCGATTTTGTTCCTGCTCGTGTTCAACGTCCCCCACTACATCATCCGTTACCTGCTGACGTTTGTGGGATATCGCTTTGGCTCGGACATGATCAGCAAGGTCCAGGAATCGGGCATTATGGACACGATCGTCAAGATGGCCTCTATCATGGGCGCCATGGTGATCGGCGCTATGACCATGGAGATGGTCACCGTGGACATTCCGCTCATGGTCGGTGCGGGCGATGGTGCTCAGACGCTGGCCGAGCTGCTCAACGGAATCTTCCCGGGCTTTGTCACGATGGGGCTGTTTGGAATCGTCTATCTCATGCTCAAGAAGAAGATGAATCCGCTGCTTATCATGCTCGTGATCCTGCTCGTGAGTATCGCTGGCGCGTTCTTTGGAGTGCTTGGTGTCCAGTAGAGTATCCGTCATAATGAGAACAATGTAAGAGGGGGCGTCGCGCACACTGTGCTGCGGCGCCCTTTTGCCGAAAGGTGGACAAGATGGAGTATCCGCAGCTTGCCGTCATGAATATCAGCCATCGTTATTTTGACCTTGAGGAATTCTTTTCCTCGGCAGCGGCCTCGGGCTACACGTGTTGCGAGCTTTGGACCGGGGCGATGCATCTGTATGTCGATTGCCATGGATACGATTCGCTCGAGCAGGTGCGGGAGCTGTCGCAGCAGTATGGGGTTCGGATTGTGGGGCTTTGTCCCGAACAGAACAACCCCAAGCCGTGGAATATCGCGGCGCGCGGGAATGAGGCGCGTGCCCGCACGCTCGCGTACTTTAAGAACGTTGTAGATATCGCGGCGGAACTTGGAGCCGAGCAGGTCATGGTCTCGAGCGGCTGGGCATTTTTGAACGAGCCGATTGAGGACGCGTGGGGTCGAAGTGCCTCGATGCTGCGTGCGATTGCCGAGCATGCGGGAGAGCGCGGCGTGCGACTGGTGCTTGAGGCCCTACAGCCGATTGAGTCGATGATCGTGAACTCGGCGGCCGACACGAAGCGCATGATCGAGGCGGTTGATCATCCGGCACTTAAGGCGTGTCTGGATTTGGGCGCTATGGCGGTGGCGGGGGATACCATCGACGATTATTTCGATCTGCTTGGCGATGATGTCGCCCACGTGCATTTTGTCGATGTTGCGGCAGACGGCACGACGCATCTTGCCTGGGGTGACGGCGACCGCGATATGCGCGCCGACCTGGATAGGCTGGTGGCGCGCGGCTATCGCGGAGTTGTTTCGGCCGAGACCTATGACTGGCGCTATTTTGCCGACCCCGCAGCTGCCGATGCGCAGGTAATGGCAGAGTATCGTCGTGCGATTGGCGCCTAGGTGGGGTTGGGTTGCGGCAACCTATCCTATGTTTCCAAATGAATACGGTGTGAGCGGCTACGACGGATTTTCCCCGCAAACACTCTAGTATGCTAAAGTACCCAGAAGACCGGCGGAGCTATGCCGGTCTTTCGTTCTATATGAAACGCAGCATGAGGAGGCTCACCAGATGACGGCCACACCGTGGGGATTCCGGGACATATTGCCCGAGGAGGCTCAGGCGCGCGAGGAGATTGCATGTACGGTGAAGGGCTGCTTCAGGGAGCATCATTACCTGCCGGTCGAGACGCCGCTGCTCGAGGACAAGGGTTCTCTTGAGGAAGGCGGTCGCATTGCGGACACGCCGTTTAAGCTCTTTGACGATGATGGCCGTCTGCTGGTGGTTCGTCCCGATAACACGCTGCCGATCGTGCGCCTGGTTTCGACTCGCATGCGCGCGGCCGATCTGCCGCTGCGCCTTCGCTACGAGGCACCGGTGGTTCGCGAGTGCCAGCGCAATGCCGGCGGCTCGCGTCAGTTTACACAGCTGGGCTTTGAGCTTATCGGTGCGGGCGATACCGCGGGCGATGTTGAGATTGTCTCGCTCGTGGCCGAGGCTGTGCGTAAGCTCGCACTGCCCGATGCACGCATTATCGCAGGTAGCGTGCGTCCGTTTAAGGAGCTGCTTGCGGCGTGTGAAGATCGCGAGCTGGCTGCCGAGGCGCTGCGCTGCGTGCACGCCAACGACTTTGTGGGCCTCGATGCCCGTGTGGCGGCAAGTGCCGAGTCCGAGGCCGTCAAGGCCGCCATTAGCGAGTTACCGCGTCTGCACGGTGGTGCCGAGGTGCTCGACCGCGTCGACGCGTTGCTGGCTGCCGCCGGTATCGCCGCGCCGCTCACGCGCGAGCTGCGTGCCCTGGTCGAGGGCCTGGCTCCCGAGGACGCCCAGGTGCTGTCGTTCGACTTTTCCATCATGAACTCGTTTGATTACTACACGGGCCTGGTCTTTAAGGCCTATGCCGGTGGCCTGCCCGATCCGGTGGGCTCGGGCGGTCGCTACGACTCCATCTTTACCGGCGCGTTCGGCGACGGCATCGAGGTGCCGGCGGCGGGCTTCGCCTTTTCGCTCGAGCGTCTGGAGGCCGCGCGCACCTCGGTCGAGGACGCCGCTTCCGATGGCGATCACGCCGCGGGCCGTGGCGCCGAGGGCCCGCTGCGCATTGCCGTGCCCAAGGGCTCGCTTAAGGCCGATACGCTCGACGTGCTCGAGGCCGCGGGTCTGGACGTCTCTGAGCTGCGTGACCCCGGCCGTCACCTGATTGTGCGCGGTCGCGACATGCGTGCCGGCGAGGGCACGGTCGGCGATATCGAGTTTGTCATCGTGCGTCCCAGCGACGCGCCCGCCTTTGTGGGCTGTGGCGGTGCCGACTGCGGCATCTGCGGTTGGGACTCGCTGATCGAGGCAGACCTCAACCTGCTGCAGATGGTCGATCTGGGCTACGGCCTGTGCACTTTCATTGAGGCGGAGCCCGCATGGCGCGCCGGTCAGGCCGAGCGCAACTACGCCCGTCGCGGGTCGCTTCGCGTGGCCACCAAATACCCGCGCATCGCGAGCGCCTGGTATGCCGAGCGCGGCGTGAATGCCGACATCGTCTCGCTGCACGGCAATATCGAGTTAGGCTCCATCGTCGGCATGACCGACCGCATCGTGGACATTACCGCCACGGGTGCCACGCTGCGCGACAACGACCTGGTCATCACCGGCCGCATTATGGACTGCACGGCCCGCTTCTTCGTCAACCCAGGTGCCGCGCGCTTGGATCCGCGCGTTCGCAACTTGGCCGATCGCCTGGCTGCTGCCGTGAAGGACAAACATTTTGAGCCCGTCGCGGGCTCGGCACAATAGTGCGAGCACGCACGGGCACCCCCATATCCGGGCTGCGGACCGATTGGCGCCGCTGCCCGGCATCTCGTTTTTCAAACGCAACCTCGACCGATAGGAGATACCGAAATGAAGACCATCAAGCTTGCTCCCGGTGAGCGACTCGTTACCAACCAGCTCAACCGTAAGGGCGTGCTGCCGCAAAACATTGTTGACGCCGCCCGCGATATCGTGGCCAACGTGCGTGCCAACGGCGATGCCGCGGTGCGCGATTACTGCCAGCGTTTTGACGGTGTTGAACTGCAGAGTTTTCGCCTGCCGCAGGAGCAGATCGATGCCGCGCTCGAAGGCCTCGATCCCGCTTTTGTCGCCGCGCTCGAGAAGGCCGCGCGCCAGATTCGCGAGTTCCACCAGCGCGAGATCGAGCAGAGCTGGTTTACCACGCGTGCGGACGGCACGATGCTCGGCGTTAAGGTGACCCCGCTCGCGGCGGCTGGCATCTATGTGCCGGGCGGTCGCGCGCAGTATCCCTCCACGGTGCTCATGAACGCCATTCCCGCCAAGGTTGCCGGCGTCAAGCGCGTGGTTATGGTGACACCGCCGCAAAAGGACGGCCTCATCAGCCCCTACACGCTCGCCGCGGCAAAGCTCGGCGGCGTGGACGAAATTTATATGGTGGGCGGCGCCCAGGCCGTGGCCGCGCTGGCATACGGTACCGAGACCATTCCGCGCGTCGACAAAATCACCGGCCCGGGTAACGCCTTTGTTGCGGCGGCCAAGCAGATTGTCTCGGGCGATGTGGGAATCGACATGGTCGCCGGCCCGTCCGAGGTCTGCGTGCTGGCCGATGCTACGGCCAAGCCCATGGTGGTCGCGGCAGACCTGATGGCTCAGGCCGAGCACGATCCGCTGGCAGCCTGCTATTTGGTGACCTGCGACGAGCAGTTTGCGCGCGAGGTCGAGGCGGGTATCGATATTCTGGTGGCGCAGTCCCCGCGTGCCGAGATCACGCGTGCCTCGCTCGATAACGAGGGCACCATCGTGGTGGCCGCCGATATGGCTGCCGCTGTCGAGGCGGTGAACACCGTGGCGCCCGAGCACCTTGAGCTGCACTGTAAGGATGCGATGGGCCTGCTCGGCGGCATTCGCAACGCCGGCGCCATCTTTGTGGGCGCGTGGAGCTCCGAGCCGCTCGGCGATTACGTTGCCGGCCCGAACCACACGCTGCCGACCGGCGGTACGGCCATGTTCTCCAACCCGCTTTCGGTCGAAGAGTTCGTTAAGCGCTCGAGTGTCATTTGTTATACACCCGAGGGCCTGCTCTCGGACGCTCCCGCGACGCAGCGCCTGGCCGAGGCCGAGGGCCTGTGGGCGCACGCGCTTTCCGCCGCTTTGCGTCGCCGCGTGTTGGAGCAGGGCGAGGATGCCGTGAGCGCTGCGTCGCTGGCTGCGGCCGACCTGACCAAGGTCGCCTGGCCGGGTGATACGACCGCGACGGTCGCCGAGGGCGTGGACCTGGCGGCTGCAGGCTCGGATGGCGCTGGCGCGACCGGCGAGGAGGCTTAACATGGCCGAACTCACGCCGCGCATGAAGGAGCTCGTCCAGCCCTACTTGGCCGGTATTGAGTCCTACGATCCCAACTTTACGCCCACGCGCATCAATCTTTCGGCCAACGAGAACACCTATCCCGTGCCCGCTGGCGTGCGCGAGGCGATCGACGCGGCCTTGGCTGCCACACCGCTCAACCGCTATCCCGATCCCATGTCCAACGAGCTGCGCGACGAGCTGGCTGCTTGGCATGGCGTGACGCGCGAGAATACTTGCGTGGGAAACGGCGGCGACGAGCTGCTCTATAACTACCTGCTGGCGTTTGGCGGCGCGGGACGGACCCTGCTCAACTGCCCGCCGTGCTTTAGCGAGTATGCGTTCTTTGCATCGCTCTGTCAGACCGAGGTGCGCGACGTGTGGCGCGACCCGGCGAGCTTTGAGCTCGACCAGGCAGCCGTGCTTGCCGCGGCGCCGGAGTGCAGCCTGGCCATCGTGACTTCGCCCAACAACCCCACGGGCGACGTGGCACCGCTCGACTTTGTCGCGGCCCTGTGCGATGCGTGCCCCGGCATGGTCATGGTCGACGAGGCCTACGTTGAGTTTGCCGACGATTCGTTTGGCGCGGCCACCACGGCGCAGGGACTTATCGCCGAGCATCCCAACCTGGTGATTCTGCACACGCTGTCCAAGGCGTTTGGCGCCGCCGGCACGCGCCTGGGTTATGTGATCGCGGCACCCGAGGTTATCGAGGTGTTCGCGGCGATTCGCCAGATCTATTCGGTCAACGTGCTGAGTCAGGCGGCAGCACTTGCCTGCGTGCGTGCCCGCGATGCGTACACGCCTGTGGTGGCGCAGGTCGCATCCGAGCGCGAGCGCGAGCTGTGCGCCCTGCGCGCAATGGCTTCCGAGGGTCTGCCCGTGGAGGCGTGGCCGAGCGCGGCGAACTTTGTGCTCGTGCGCACGCCGCATGCCACGCGCGTGCGCGAGCGTCTGCGCGACGAGTATTCGATTTTGGTGCGCGACTTTAGCTACGCGCCGGGGCTCGCGGACTGCCTACGCATTACCGTGGGTACCCCGCAGGAAAACGACGAGGTGCTGGCTGCGTTTGCCGCGCTGGTGAAGGAGGAGATGTAGATGGACCGCTATGCCGAGGTGACCCGCAAGACGGGAGAGACTGACATTGTCGTAAAGCTCGACCTGGATGGAACCGGTATGTGCGATATCTCGACCGGCGTGCCGTTTTTCGACCACATGCTCAACGCCTTTGGCCGCCATGGCCTGTTCGATTTGACGGTGCATGCGGTAGGCGACGTTGAGGTCGACGCGCACCATACCGTCGAGGACACGGGCATTGTGCTGGGCGAGGCGTTTTGCCAAGCGTTGGGCAACAAGGCGGGCATTACGCGCTTTGCCGACGCGGCGATTGCCATGGACGAGACGCTCGTGATGGCTGCCGTGGACATTTCGGGCCGCGGGCAGGCCTACTGCGAGCTGCCCGTGCCGACCGAGCGCGTGGGCAGCTTCGATACCGAGCTGGCCGTTGAGTTCTTCTATGCCTTCGCACGCGATGCCAAGCTCACGCTGCACGTGCGCGAACTGGCGGGTGGCAACTCGCATCACATTATCGAGGCCGCCTTTAAGGCCGTGGGCCGCACGATGCGCCACGCCTGCGAGCTCGATCCCCGCGTGCAGGGCATCCCCAGCACCAAGGGCTCACTGTAACCGTCACAAGGGTAAAACCACCACGAAGGTGCCTGTCCCCTTTGTGGTGGTTTTGGATGATGAGAAGTGGAGGGGTCGCGTGGGCGAACCGAAGATCGTGGTGGTCGACTACCACAAGGGCAACTTGTCGAGCGTCGTGCGCGGGCTTGCGCGCGCCGGTGCCGCCGCCTGCACGTCGGACAATCCGGAGCAGATCCGCAACGCCGACGGCCTGGTCATCCCGGGCGTGGGCGCGTTCTATGACGCGATTGCCTTTATGCGCCAGAGCGGCGAGGAGGTGGCCGTGCTCGATGCCGTCGCCGCTGGAACTCCGCTGCTCGGCATCTGCCTGGGCCTTCAGCTGTTTTTTAAGCGCGGCAACGAGGGCGTGCCAGCGGACGAGGGTGCGGACGCGGACGACGATGCCTCCGAGCAGGCTGGCGGTCCCTGGGTCGATGGCCTGGGTATTATGCGCGGCTCGTGCACGCGCCTAGAGTCGAGCCGCCTGAAGGTGCCGCACGTGGGCTGGGACCAGGTGCACATGACGTCCGCCGGTGCGGCTGATCCGCTGCTTGCCGGTTTTGCCGAGGGCGCCAACATGTACTTCACCCACAGCTACGCGGTGACCGACGACGCCGATGCCGCCGATGTGTTGGCGCGCACGCACTATACACGGAGTTTCCCGTGCATCGTGCGCCATGGCAACGTGTGGGGCTGCCAGTTCCATCCCGAGAAATCCTCCGCGCTGGGTCAGCGCATCCTTAAGAACTTCGTCAACATCGTCGAGGAGGTTGGCCGATGATCCTGTTTCCCGCAATCGATCTGATCGGCGGCAAGGTCGTGCGCCTGGAGCGCGGCGACCGCAGCCGCTGCAAGGTATATTCCGACGACCCCGTGGCCGTTACCCGCTCGTTTGCCGAGCAGGGCGCAAGCTGGGTGCATGTCGTCGACCTATCCGCTGCCTTTGGCGAGGACGAGGACACATGCGCTGCCAACTCGGCGGCGATTAAGGCCATCTGCGGCGTCGCCGGTCTGTCCGTGGACGTGGGCGGCGGCGTCCGCTCGCTCGCACGCATCGACGAGCTGACCGGCTATGGTGCTCGCCGCATTGCGCTGGGCACCGTGCTGGTGACCGAGCCAGGTTTTGCCGAGGTGGCAGCCCAAGGCTTTGGCGAGCTGCTGGTCGCCGACATTGCCGCGCGCGACGGCCAGGTTAAGGTGAACGGCTGGCGCGACGGCGCGGGCGTGGTGCTCGACGATGCCGTGGCGCAGCTTACCGAGCTGGGCTTTAAGCATCTGGTGTATACCGACATCGCGCGCGATGGCATGCAGACGGGCATCGATGTGGCGGCGTATCGCCATGTGGCCGAGGTCGCGGGCTTTCCCGTCGTGGCTTCGGGCGGCATCTCGACGCTCGACGATATCCGCGCGCTTGCCGCGGTGGGTGAGGGCGCGATTGAAGGCGCCATTACCGGCCGCGCGCTCTATGAGGGCAACTTTACGCTGGCCCAGGCGCTGGCCGCCGTCCGAGGGGAGGAGTAGCCCATGCTTACCAAGCGCGTGATTCCCTGCCTGGACGTCAAGGACGGCCGTGTGGTCAAGGGCGTCAACTTTGTGAGCTTACGCGATGCGGGCGATCCGGTGGAGCTGGCGCGTGCCTACGACCGCGAGGGTGCGGACGAGGTCGTCTTCCTGGACATTACCGCCACGAGCGACAACCGTGCGACGACTATCGAGATGGCGGCGCATGCGGCCGAGGAGCTGGCCATTCCCTATACCGTGGGCGGCGGCTTTCGCGACCTGGCGGGCATGCGCACCATGGTTGCCGCCGGTGCCGACAAGGTGTCGCTCAACTCTGCCGCCGTGCGTGACCCGTCGCTGATCAGCCAGGCTGCCGCGGCGTTTGGTAGCCAGGCCGTGGTCGTGGCGATCGATGCCAAGCGCGTGGGGCTGCCTGGGGAGCCGGGTGCCGATAAGTGGGAGGTTTTTACGGCGGGCGGCCGCAACGCTACGGGTATCGATGCGGTGGCGTGGGCCGAGGAGGCGGCTCGTCGCGGTGCCGGCGAGATCCTACTGACCAGTATGGATCGCGACGGCACCAAGGCCGGCTTTGATTTGGCGCTCACTCGCGCCGTGGCGCGCGCGGTGCCGATTCCCGTCATCGCGAGCGGCGGCGTGGGCACACTCGAGCATTTTGCCGAGGGCGTGATCGAGGGCGAGGCCGACGCCGTGCTGGCGGCGAGCGTCTTTCACTTTGGAACCTTCAGCATTCGTGAAGTCAAAGAGTATATGGCCTCTCAAGGTATTCCTGTGAGGCTGGACTTCTAATGCTGCGGCTTGCCCAGGCACCGCATCTTGCCGCTCAAACCGTCGCTCGCGTACCAAAGTACGCGTCGCTCCTCTTTCGCGGCAACCTGCGGCACCTGGACAACCCTCGCCGACCTGTGGGGTTTACGGTAATTACTTGGGAGAAATGATGACTGAGGTAATAGAAGCGTCTGATCTTAAATACGACGCCCGCGGGCTGATTCCCTGTGTGGTTCAGCAATATGACACCGGCGAGGTGCTTATGGTTGCTTGGATGAACGAGGAGTCGGTGGGGCTGACGCTCAAGACCGGGACCACGTGGTTTTGGAGCCGCAGCCGCCAGGAGCTCTGGAACAAGGGTGCGACGAGCGGCAACATGCAGGAGGTCAAGGAGCTCTGGGCCGATTGCGATAGCGATACGCTACTGGTCAAGGTCGACTCGCCGGGTCCGGCCTGCCACACCGGCAACCGTACCTGCTTCTTTAAGCGCGTGGAAGGGGGAGTGCGATGAAAGTCGTGACGCCGTTCGAGGTCGCCGACTGCAACACCGAGCTCCTCCGCGCGGGCGTGCCATGCCACGTGCACCTGACTGATGCCTGCGGGGCGCAGTCGCTTTGGCTCGAGGCCGAGAAGGAAAGGCTCGATGAGGCCCATGCCGTCATCGTCGAGTTCTTTGAGAAAAAGGGCGCAAAGCCTCGGTTCGATGAGACCGGTACCTACTTTACGCTGCAGTAACGAGAGGAAATAACCATGGGAGTCAGAACAGCTAACGTGCAGCCGGGAAATATCGGTGAGACACTGACGGGGCTGGCCGAGGTGATTCACGGTCGTCGCGACGCGTCGCCGCAGGAGAGCTATACCGCGCGTCTGTTGACCGACGTCGAGGATGAGCTGCTCAAGAAGCTTGCCGAGGAGGCGAGCGAGGTGATCATGGCCTGCAAGGATAACGACCATGACCACATTCGCTATGAGGCCGGCGACCTGGTCTACCACCTGCTCGTGACGCTCGAGCGCTACGGCATCACCCTCGACGAGCTGGCCGGCGAACTCAACGCTCGCCGCCACTAGTCTTAGGCGAGGGGTGTGGGTTCCCATTCGCCGGTGGGGTGGGGGATATCGAAGGCTCGGTAGCCGCAGTCGTAGGCGTGTGCCTGGGCCTCGCGGATGTTCCAGCAGATGTCGCAGGCGCGGTGCGCGTCCGAGCCAAAAGTAATCGGCACCTCGGCATGGGCAAAGCGACGCAAAAGCCCGGTCGCGGGATAGTAGCCGTCCAGGCCCTTGCGCGGTGCGGCGGTCGAGACCTCAACACGGCGGCCCGTATCGTGGGCGCACTCGGCCATCTGCTCCCAAAACGGCGCGGGGTCAAAGTCGGGTGCAAAGCCGTCCTTCGAAAAGCGCATGACCAGGTCGGGGTGGGCCATTACATCAAAGTTGAGCGAGCTTTCGCAAGCACGGCACCAGTCGTCGACGTAGCGCTCCCACACGCCGCGCACGCCCAGGTTTTCCCAAACGTGCAGGTCGGTGTCGTCGTCGATCCAACCGCAAAGGGAATCGGGTGTATCGGGGCGAGCGACGTTTTCCGTTTTCGCCGTACCCGCGGCACCGGTCATGATATCGCCTGGGTTGCCAATCCAATGCACGCTGCCAAGGCGTACGACGGCGCCCTGGGACCAGCGCTCTACCAAGGGCTCGCAACCCTCGTACCAATCGCATTCAAAACCGTAGATAAAGGTGAGCTCCGGAGCGATCTGCGCGGCGAGTTTGCGGGCGTCCTCAAAGGCCAGACGATGTGCCGTCAGGTCACTCTCGACAACCTGTACTTCGCAGTTGGCGTCCATGCTGACGGGCAGGGTGAGGTGATCGGTCGAGACCATGACGCGGCAGCCGGCCGCAGCAGCGGCGCGAACGTTGTCCTCAAACGAGGCATGTCCGTCCGAAAACGAGGTGTGGGTGTGGCAATCGACCAGCGGGCATGCGGGCATGGCGACTCCTTTGCATTTGGCGAATCCGCTCCATTGTAATGTTGCAGCTCTCAACACGCCGCGCACGCCGGAGCTCGAAATCGATTGGAAAGGCTGCGCGGCGCGCGGTGCGGACTCGCTTGCTTTCAAAACATGTACGTCAGCCTCCAAAACCGACAAAAAATGACGTATTTGGAGGCTGATGTACATGTTTGGATAGGGGCGAGGACGATCCCAGCGCACGCCGACGTCCGCGACGGGCAAAAGTCCCGCCCATCCCATGATGCCGCCCCCACACCGTTCGCGATGTGCTAGCGTTTGAGTGAACAAAACGAGCCCGCGCGGAAAGGATCCGGACCGTATGCCATGCGATAGCACATCCTCGCTGTCACGCGAAATCGATGCGCCCGAAACCATCGTCAAGCTGGAGTGCGACATCGACGATGCGTCGCCCGAGGTGCTTGCTTACGCTGCCGATAGTCTGCGCAAGGCCGGCGCCCGCGAGGTGCATTGGTTGCCTCTCTACTGCAAAAAAGGTCGCCCCGGCTGGCAGCTGCAGGTAATCTGCGCCCACGAGGACATCGACCGTCTGCAGACGATCATTTTTTTGGAAACCACGACCAACGGCATTCGTCGCCAGGTGATGGAGCGCGTTTGCTTGCCACGTCGCTTTGAGCAGGTGGCGACGCCTTGGGGCGAGGTGTCTGTTAAGGTGGCCACCCTGCCCGACGGCAGCGAGCGCGCGGCTCCCGAGTACGAGGATTGCGCCCGTCTTGCCCGCGAACATGGCGTGCCGCTCCAACGCGTGATGCAGGCGGCTCAGAGCGCGGCGCTGCGATTCGAGTAACACGGTAGATGGGCTCCACATCCGCGGACCCCGTATTCAACCCCCCCCATCAACCCCACTTCGAAAGGACTCCCCATGAAATACCTCATCGCCTCCGACATCCACGGCTCGGCATACTGGACCGAGCGCCTGGTCGCCGCCATCGAATCCGAGCAACCCGACCGCATCGTTCTGCTGGGCGACCTGCTCTACCACGGCCCGCGCAACGACCTGCCGCGCGACTACGCCCCCAAGCGTGTGATTCCGCTGCTCAACGCCCTGGCCGACCGCATCATCGCGGTGCGCGGCAACTGCGACGCCGAGGTCGACCAGATGGTGCTCGACTTTCCCGTCATGGCCGACTACGTCACGCTGTTCGACGAGACTGGCCGTGAACTGTTCCTGACGCACGGTCACATTTTTGGCGCCGGTATGCACAACAGCGTCGACCACGCGCCCGCGCTGCCCGAGGGTTCCGCGCTCGTCTACGGTCACACGCACATCAAGGTCAACGAGGCGAGCGAGGAGCATCCTGGTCTGTGGCTCTTCAACCCCGGCAGCGTGAGCATCCCCAAGGACGGCACGCACAGCTACGGCATCTACGAGGGCGGCGCGTTCCGCCACGTGGTCATGGAGGAGGAGTAGCCATGGCCGAGCATATGGATCAGCAAAATGCCGAGGGTTCGCGTGACCCGTCGACGTTGGTCGATGCGTCGGCCGAGCTGCAGCATCTGGTGCAGACCATCTGGCGCCTGCGTCAGCCCGACGGCTGCCCGTGGGACCGCGAGCAGACGCACCGCAGCATTGGCAAAAACATGATCGAGGAGGCCTACGAGGCGCTCGACTGCATCGAGGCCGACGATGCCACGCATCTGCGCGAGGAGCTGGGCGACGTGCTCATGCAGGTAGTGTTGCATGCGCAGATCGCGGCGGACGCCGGCGAGTTTACGCTGGCCGACGTGGCGCGCGATATCGACGCCAAGCTCATTCGCCGCCATCCGCACGTGTTTGGCGATGTGGATGCCGACAACTCTGACGAGGTGCTCAAGATTTGGGACGAGGTCAAGCTTGCCGAGAAGGCCGCCAAGGACCAAGCCGTGGCGGCAGGCGAGGCCGCGCCCGAGGGTCTGCTCGACGGCGTGCCCACGCACCTGCCGGCGCTGATGCAAGCGCAAAAGGTCTCGCGCAAGGCGGCTGCCGTGGGCTTTGAGTGGGAGACGGTCCAGGATGTGTGGGACGAGGTTGCCGAGGAGCGTGCCGAGTTTGAGGCCGAGGCTCCCGGAACGCCCGAGCGCGAGATGGAGTTTGGCGACCTGCTCTTTGCCCTAGTCAACGTTGCGCGCAAAGAGGGGATTGACGCCGAGAGCGCCCTGCGTGCCAGCACGGCAAAGTTCCGCCGCCGCTGGGCCGCGATGGAGCAGATGGCGGCTGATGCCCACGTCGATCTTGCCGAGCTTTCGACCCATGGCCTCAACGACCTGTGGGACGCAGCAAAGGCAGGGAAGTAAGACTGCGGGAACGACGGACTGACATGTCTTATCGTTCCCGCTAAATTTTTCGAAAAACAATTGTATCCCTCGGCTAACTTAGGGCATAATGCAAAAAGTGCGACATGGCTAACTTACGGAGGCGCACCGATGGTGCACAGTCGGCCAGTCGCTTGCATCAACTACGTTTCCAAGTGAGAGGGAGACAACATGAGCGATATTTTGGATGTCTACGGTCGCGAGGTGCTCGACAGCCGCGGCAACCCCACCGTCGAGGTCGAGGTCGTGCTCGAGGACGGCAGCTTCGGCCGCGCGATGGTGCCTTCGGGCGCTTCGACCGGTGCCTTCGAGGCATGTGAGCTGCGCGACGGCGACAAGGGCCGCTATCTGGGCAAGGGTGTCTCGCAGGCCGTCGAGCACGTCAACAACGAGTGCGCCGATGCCGTCGTGGGCCTCGACGCCTTCGATCAGCGCGCCGTCGACGCCGCGCTAATCGCCGCGGACGGTACGCCCAACAAGACCAAGCTCGGCGCCAACGCCATCCTGGGCGTGTCGCTGGCCGTTGCCCGCGCTGCGGCAGAGTTTGCGGGCCTGTCGCTGTACCAGTACCTGGGCGGCGTCAACGCTCACCTGCTGCCTACGCCCATGATGAACATCCTCAACGGTGGCGTGCATGCCGACAACAACGTTGACTTCCAGGAGTTCATGATCATGCCGGTGGGCGCCCCGAGCTTTGCCGAGGGCCTGCGCTGGTGCGCCGAGGTCTACCACACCCTCAAGGGCGTGCTGCACGAGGCCGGCCTGGGCGGCGGCGTGGGCGACGAGGGCGGTTTCGCGCCCAACCTCAAGACCAATGCCGAGCCGTTCGAGTACATTACCAAGGCCGTCGAGAAGGCCGGCTTTAAGCCCGGTGTCGACTTCATGTACGCCATGGATCCGGCGTCCACCGAGTTCTACAACGCCGAGACCGGTATGTACGAGCTCAAGGGCGAGGGTGTTGAGTACACGAGCGCCCAGATGGTCGATTACTGGGAGAAGCTCGTCGACACCTATCCCATCATCTCCATCGAGGACGGCATGGCCGAGGAGGACTGGGACGGCTGGGTTGAGCTCACCCGTCGCATTGGTAACAAGGTGCAGCTGGTGGGCGACGACCTGTTCGTCACCAACACCGAGCGCCTCAAGAAGGGCATCGAGCTGGGCGCCGCCAACGCGATTCTGGTCAAGGTCAACCAGATCGGCACGCTCACCGAGTCGCTGGAGGCTATCGAGACCGCCAAGGAGGCCGGCTACGCTTGCATCGTGAGCCACCGTTCTGGCGAGACCGAGGACTCCACGATCGCCGACCTGGTCGTGGGTGTTAACGCCGGTCAGATTAAGTCGGGCGCCCCGTGCCGCAGTGACCGTATCGCCAAGTACAACCAGCTCATCCGTATCGAGGACGAGCTCGAGGGCAGCGCGCGCTACGCCGGCAAGTCTGCGTTCTACAACATTCGCTAGGCAGCGGCGTGTGCGGGGGCGGGGCTGACTCGGATTCGCCTTGCTCCCGTCGGGCACTGTTGAGCACCATTGGGCGCTGGGCCATACGGCTCAGCGCCTTTTTTATGTCGAGCAAAGGCTGGCGAAGGCGGTGCGGGCGCTCGTGCTATAACTAAAAGACTTAGCGCAAACAAACCTCAACCGCACAAGGCGCACATGGATCAGATTTACGACAACAGGTACTATTCCGCCGGTTCGCGTGAGCCGTCACCTCGCCGTGCGCGCACGGTGCAGCTCGGCGGGTCCGATTACGCCGGTGCCGACCGCTCCACGCAGCGACCGACAAGTGCCTCACACTCCCGTGCTCAAGTGAATACGTCGACGGACCGCCCGCCACGTTCGGTGCGCCCGGCGCATTCGGAGCATGCTCAGCGTTCCTCGGCTCAAACGCATGAAAAGCCGAGTAGGCCCTCGAACCGTCTTTCGGGCTCGGACTTCATGCATTACGCCAACGATAACGCGGTGGTCAAGGCAATCTACGACTTTACCCACGGTCCCCAGCGAGGGCTGTTTGTTGGCATTGTCGTCGCCCTGGCGCTCGTGAGCCTGTATTTCCCCGTGCGCGACCTGTATGTGGCAAAACGCTCGAGCGACATCTTGGCCAAGCAGGTCGAGATTCGCGAGCAATATAATGACGACCTGCAAAAAAGCGTCGACAAGTTGCTCTCGGAGGAGGGCATTAAGGATGCGGCATCCGAGGATCTGGGCCTAGTGATGCCCGGCGAGAAGAGGATTGAAGTGCAGGGCCTGGACGACGATTCGGATGCCTCATCGAGCAAAAAGTCCTCAAACGCCAAGAAGGCCAGCGAAGTGGCCAAGGAAATCGAAGAAGTCGGTAAGGACGCGCCGTGGTACATCCAAGCGCTCGACATGCTGTTTGGGTTTAACGGCGTCGAGGGTCAGACGGTCGTGTCCAACGGCAAATAGCGCCCGGAGGGGAGCTCGCAATGACAAATTGCAATCGCTATAAGGTGGCCGCGATCGACCTGGGAACGGTGTCGTCGCGACTGGTATTAGCGCAGGTCGAGGGCGGAGCGATTGTGGACTCGTCCAAGCATACCGAGATTACCGACTTGGGCGAGGGCGTGGACGCGACGGGCCGCTTTTGCGAGGCGGCCGTTGAACGCGTGCTCGCTGCGTGCCGAATGTTTGTGGACGAGGCTCGTGCCTTTGGGGCCGCGTGCATCTGCACCACCTGCACGAGCGCCGCGCGCGATGCGTCCAACGCAGCACTGCTGCTGGACGGCCTGCGCGATCTGGGGCTTGAGCCACAGGTGATTCCGGGCGAGGTCGAGGCACGCCTGACGTTTTTTGGCGTGGCGCACGACTTTGCCGGCGAGCGCATCATTGTTGCCGATTCGGGCGGCGGATCCACGGAGCTCGCGACGGGCGTGTACGCGCCGGAGCACGGGGTCTTTGCGCTGGAGGGAACGCGTTCGCTGGACATCGGTTGCCGTCGCGTGACGGAGCGGTTTTTCTCGGCGCTGCCGCCGTCGACGAACGAGCTTGCGGCTGCTGCCGCGTGGGCAGGCGAGCAGTTCGCCGCCTATTTTGAAGGCCTGCCTAGCGATTTTGAGCGCGCCGAACGCTTGGTCGCGGTGGGTGGCACGGTGACTACGCTGGTGGCTCTGGTCCACGAGCTGGAACCGTACGATTCGAGCTTTGTTCACCTACGCGAGCTGTCGCTGGAGCAGGTCTCGGCCGCTATCGAGCGCATGTCTGTGTTGGACGCGGAAGGCATCGCCGCGCTACCGGGTGTACAGCCCAAACGCGCGGGCGTGATCTTGGCTGGCGCCGTGGTGATCCGCGAACTCATGCGTGCCGGCGGCTACAAGACACTCACCGTAAGCGAGAACAGCCTACTCGCCGGCATGGCCGCCACCATCAACGAGACCCTCGACGGCGCCGCCCCCACCATCGCCTGGACCCCGATTCTGAGCGCCCTTTAACCGTCTTCCTCTGAGTTGCGGTGAAATAGTTCCTAAATAAGCTGGTAAACGGTATAAACAGGATCTATTCCACCGCAACTTAGAGCCCTGCCGGCGTGTAAAAGAAACGAGCCCGCATCCCTTGGGGGACACGGACTCGTAAACAATACGCGGTAGGGGCGGTGGGAGGTCCGCGTATTTGCTGCGCAAATACGCATCGGCTTCGGCCGCCTGCCGGCTCCCTCGCCGGCTCGCTGCGGACGCTGCGCGTCCGCTTGACGCTCGCCCCCTCGCGGGTTCGAGCCCCACCGGCGTGTAAAAGAAACGAGCCCGCATCCTCGGGGGACACGAGCTCGTAAAAGCCAAATGGTAGGGGCGGTGGGACTCGAACCCACAATCCTTGCGGCGAGAGATTTTAAGTCTCCTGCGTATGCCAATTCCGCCACGCCCCCGTGAGACTAGAAGTCTAGCACAAGCCGCCCGTTACGCGTTGACAGCCATCGAGTGCCGGCCCGACTTTTCCAGGTACTCGGCAAACTTGGCCTCGTCGCCCTTGTTCTTGTACTGTAGGGCCAACAGGTACTCCAGGCGGCAACCCTTAACCTTATCGTCGCCGGCCTCCTCGAGCATGCGCTCCAGCTCGGGAATGTCGTTGTGGCGCTTGAGGATCATCGTGTCGTACATCAGTTGGCATTCGTGCGCGACTGCCTCGGCCTGGCCGCCCTCAAAGCCTTTGATCTCGTGCAGCAACTCCTTGGACTTTTTGCGGTCCTCCTGACCAACGTAGTAGTTAAAAGCTTTGATCACTAGGTCGACGCGCTGCATTTTGGGCAGGTTGAGCCCCAACAGCAAATCGAACATCTCGTCGGCGCGCTTGTGGTCCTCGCGCAGCAGATAGGAGTTCAGGCGCAGGTAGTCGCGGTTGTAGCGCGGGTACAGCATGCTGGTGAGCCTGCTGTCGAGCAAGCGATCGAACTCGTCCCACTGCTTAGCGGCCATAAGCTGCTGCAGGCGTTTAAACGTGGTGCGTTTTTTTACGCTAAAGAACACCGACACGGCGATACAAATAATGACGACGGCGGTCCAGAGTGTGCGGGAATCGGGCATATTGAGCTCCTCAGTCGCTCGTAAAACAAGCGGTATGACAATGCGTGCTAGATGTATTATACGCAGCGTGCAAGCAAACTGGCACAAAAGCGCATCGAGGCCGAGCGCCATCGCTCGCTGCGGTACACTTACCTAAAGTAAACCATGAAGGGAGACATTACCTATGAAGAAGATCGTTTTGGCTTGCGGTGCTGGCGCTGCTACTTCCACGCTCGTTGCCCAGAAGGTCGCCACCATGCTCGACGCCAACGGCTATGCCGGCAAGTATGAGATCGTGCAGTGCGCCATCTCCGAGGCCAAGGACGCTTGCGACGAGGGCGCCGACCTGCTGATCGCCACCACCGTTGCCCCCGAGGGCCTCACCTGCCCGTACGTGAGCGGCGTGCCTTTCATGACCGGTATGAACCGCGTCGCTGCCGAGAAGGCCGTTCTCGACGTCATGGCTCAGTAGGCGCTGCCTGTATGAATGAGCAGAACGCCAATCCGGTCGAGCTCTTTGGCATGCACGTTGCCCATGTGGGCATTAACGCCGCCGACCCGGCAGACGCCCTGGAGATCGCGGAGCTGTTCTCGACGATGATGGGTCTGCCCGTCATCGAGACCCCGGTTTCGTACTTCAATGATTCGCTGGTCGAGATCATGAAGCAGAACGGTCGTGGCGCCAAGGGCCACATCGGCTTTGCCGTCAACGACATCGATGCGGCCGAGAAGTGGTTTGCCGAGCGCGGGCTCGAGGTCAACGAGGAGTCGCGCGTGCTGCTGCCCGACGGCGGCACCAAGCTCGTGTACTTTAAACGCGAGTTCGCCGGCTTCGCCGTGCACCTGTGCCGCGAGTAGCGCACAAGCTGCTTATAGCTAGCAAAAAGGGATGGGGCCGCATGGCCTTATCCCTTTTTTATTCCGAGGGGCCGCCGACGCGCGGGTGCCCCTACCGCGGCAGGCGAATCGTAAAGCGGCTGCCGACGCCCTCGACTGAGGTCACACCGATGACGCCGCCATGGCTATCGACGATCCACTTGGCGATGGCGAGCCCCAGGCCCGAGCCCTGCGCGCCGGCATCGCGCGCGTTGTCAGCGCGGTAGAACCGCTCAAACGCGTGAGCCGCGGATTCCTGGTTCATGCCGATGCCCTCGTCCTCAACACTTATATCGATCGCACCCGTGCCCGCATCGGGCGTTATGCCAAACGTGACGGTCGTTCCCGCGTCCGAATACTTGGCGGCGTTCTGCACGATCACGCGCAGAGCCTGCTTCACGAGCGCGACATCGACGGACGCGTCGCAGCGCGGGTCGCTGGCAAACGCAGCGTCAAAAGCCAGCCGATACGCGTGTGCGGCATCGATCATCTGCGATTCTTCGCATACCTCTCCGACGAGTGCTGCCAGATTGGTATCCACACGATGCAGCGCGGTGCGGCCGGCATCGCCGCGTGCCAAAAACAGCAGCTGTTCCACGAGCTCTTGCATGTGCTCGCTTTCGGCCTTGAGCGAGGCGATGGACTCCGCCAGCACGGCCGGGTCGTCCTTACCCCAGCGATCGAGCATGTTTACGTAGCCCTGAATCACCGCGATGGGCGTGCGCAGTTCGTGGCTCGCGTCGTTGACAAAGCGCATCTGCTGCAGCTTGGCCTCTTGCATCTGACGCAGCAGACGGTTGAGTGCGACCTCGATGCTCGCCAGGTCAGCGTCGCCGGTGGTGACACTCGGCGAGTCGACGCTTGCGCGCTCGATGGCCTGCTCCAGCGTTTCCATCTTGCCGCCGGCGAGCTGCATGCGGCCGAGCTCGTCCACGCGTAAGGCCAGGTCGTTGAGCGGTGCCATGGTGCGGCGCACGCGGCGGGCACCGCCGAGCATGTCGAGCACGCTGATGACCTGCCAGCCTGTAACGACAAGGTAGAGAGGCCATAGCGTGACGAGGTCCTGCGCGAGGGGGAAGGTCTTGATGGTGCGCGCAAGCTCGACGGTATAGGTGAGCGTTGTCAGGTCCCAGCCGCGCGCAGGCGTCAGCGACATGCCGTGAACGCTGGTGCTGGGGATCCAGCCTGCTGTAAACGTGCCGTCGAGCAGCGTCTGGTTGTATCCATAGACGAGGATCGCCGCCGCAATCACTACCAGCAACAGATCGAGCCAGATGTAGCTCATCAGGCGGCGCCACATATAGCTCCAGTTGATGGCGCGGGCGATGGAGGTGACGCGCTTGGTCTCGGCGTTACGCGCGACAGACATAGCCCACCCCACGCACGGTTTGGATGATGCGGGTACCGCCGGCGTCTTCGATCTTGGCGCGCAGGTGCGCGATGTGTACGTCGACGTTGTTGGTGTCGCCCACGTATTCGTAGCCCAGCGCCTCGTGCGCGATACGCTCACGCGTGAGCACGGTTTCGGCATGCGCCATAAGCAGGGCGAGGACGTCGAACTCGCGGGCGGTCAGCACGATGAGTGAGCCACCGACCATAACCTCGCGGCGGTCGGGGTCGAGCGCGACCGAGCCCACGGTGAACGCGGCGGGGGAGGGCGAGACAGGGGCATCGGCCGTGTCGCTAGCCGGTGGCATCGCAGCGGCGCCGACACCCGCGTCGCCCGCCATGCCCATCCCGGCGCCGGAACCACCAACGCCCGAAGCTGCCCGCACGCCCTCCGAGCGCTTCAGCGCCACGCGGATCCGTGCGAACAGCTCCTCAATCGCAAACGGCTTGGTCAGGTAATCGTCGGCGCCGGCATCGAGCCCGGCAACCTTGTCCATCACGGCATCGCGTGCAGTGACCATGATCACCGGCACATCCTTGTGCTTGCGGACACGCCGCAGGACCTCCATGCCGTTAAGCTGCGGCAACAGCACATCGAGCAGAATCAGATCGTAGTCGCGCTCCAGCGCCAGGTCCACGGCGGTGCGGCCGTCGGCGGCGTGCTCCACCTGGTAGCCCTCGTGCTCCAGCTCGAGCGTCACAAAGCGGGCGATTTTCTCCTCGTCCTCTACGATCAGGATTCGTGCCATACGTGCCCCCAATTGCGACTACTTGTCGTCGTTCAGATTTTGCTTGATGTCGTCCGCGGCGTCGGCGGCGTGATCCATCAGGTTGTTGATGCTGCCGGGTACGTCGCCGTCGCTATCGATGCGGTAGCGCATGCCAAAGAACAGGCCAAGCAGCATCAGCCATATCGTGGCGCCCCAGGCAAACAGGGCGACGATGGGGATCAGGATGGGGATGTTGAGGATGATGGCGTCGCGGCGCGTGGCGATAAACTTGGTCTCCAGGCTCAGGCGGAAGAGCTTTTTGAGGTACTCCCACACGCTGTCCATCTTCTTGGAGAAGTCGGTCTTTTCGCTCGACTTCTCGTAGGCGACCTGCGCGGCGACCATCTCGGCCGAGGGCTCATCGACCGGCTCGGACTCGGTGGCGACGTGCGCTGACGTGGTCTGGGTCTTGCCCTGCGACTCGAGCCAAATGATGGCGTCCAGAACGTTGCCGTCAGCGGCATCGAGCGCGGCTTTGGCATCGGTGTAGCTCACGTTGCACTTGGTGCGGATGGTTTCAACTTTTTCGAGGTCGTCCATGACCTGTCCTTTCGTTCGATGGGCGCGACGCCGGGCGATCTGCCCGGGCGCGAGCGTTGCGTGGCGCCGCCCCGCCCTTGGTCGAACTCTATAGTGCAGGTTATAGATTAAGCGATTCTTGAGCCAAGATTAATGTTGGATGAGTTTTTGGGTGGGGCCGAGGCCAAGCGCGCGGGACGCCCGGAGCTCAGGCGTAAATTTGTGTCCGCACGGCGAGATATACTTTTAATCATGTTGAGGGGCGTGACAGGGCAAAGCTACCTGGCGCCCGCGAAATCAGAGGGGCCGTCGTGTCGCATGGCGCAAACGAGTGGGGTCCCGACGCAAACAGGGGGTCATACGTGCATATCTACGCTATGAGTGACATTCACGGGTGCTTGGACGCCTTTAAAACGTCGCTTTCCACCATCGACCTCGATGCCGAGGACTCCAAGCTGGTTTTGCTTGGCGACTACTGCGACCGAGGCCCCGATTCACTCGGGGTCTTCGAGCTCGTCATGGACCTGCAAAAGCGGTACGGCGATCGCTTCGTGGCGCTGCGCGGCAACCACGAGGAGATGTTCCTCGAGTACGTTGACGAGGTGAACGATCTCAATTTCACGCAGGCATGGATGCTCGCCGACAACAATCTGGCAACGGCCAAGAGCTTCTTAGACGCCGAGGCATTCAAACGCGTTAAGCACCTTTTGAGGCTCAGGGAGTTCGAGGGGGCCTACGCCTTTACGGTTGAGCGCATAAAGGCCGAGCACGCGGACATAATCGCGTGGATCCGCAAACTCCCTTACTTCTACGAAAGCCCCTTCGGCCAGGTCTTTGTGCACGCCGGCGTTGACGAGGAAGCTGGGGAGGATTGGAAGCTTGGTACGGCTGTCGAGTCGTTAACCATGATGCCGCCCGATTACGTGGGACGTAAGTTCTATCTGGATGTTATCGCCGGGCACATCAACACCGAGGCGGTCTCGGGCATTGCGGGCTACCGCGGCATTTGGCATGACGGAGCCAGCCACTACTACATTGACGGGGGCGTAGTTCAGCACGGCGAGGTCGTCGTGCTGAACTACGATTCGGAGACAGGGAAGTACAGCGGGCCGGGGCTGGAGTAGGTTGGTGGGCGATTATTTGTCTGCTAGTTTACGCAACACTTCTTCAAGCCATTTATTCATTGCTTGGGTGGAATATCTTTTAATCATCTTTCCTCCCTTTGTGTTAAGGCGAAGATCGGTTTTGCCAGAGCAACCGCAATAAAATTGCAGTACCGTCGTATTCAAGTTCTCATCCCATTTTTTAATATGCTGATACAGACAATGATATTCGTGCTGGTCGTTACTTAAGGCGTGGGCGACATCATAGAGCGCAAGCATGGAGATGAGCGCGTGCCATTGCTGGTTTAATACTTGCTTGCCGCCCTCCTTAGTAAAGGGGTCAAAGGCATCGATTTCTGCTACCGCATCTCTATCGAAGCTGAAGTGGTAATGATGCTGATTGTCGGTGCGGCGTTTTAGCTCGAGATAGAAGACGGCGTCTTCCGTCAACACCTTTTTGTCGCTGTCTTTGCACCATTCATCCCATCTGCCTTCTTTCAGAGCAGATTCCATGGCATCGAGCTCACCGCAGTCAAGTTGATTCAGGGAGACCACTGCGTTGCCCAGCGCGTTGGCGGCGCTGTCTCCACTGCTGTATTTGGATTGTGCCTCGCAAAGATTGCACAGAACGATAAAGTCCTTGACGTCTATTGGGTCGCTATGTGGCTTTTCAATCGGGGATACACTGTTGCGTGCGCTGTCGACACGGTTGAAAAACTCCCGAAGATTGTCCAAAACGGCGTGGTTGACTTCGTCCATATCTGGATTCCTTCCTCATTAGGAAACATGTCTCATTATAGGCACGCTTGCGGTCGTAGCGGCTAGGGGTGCCAACGGATAGCTGGGGGTTCCAGCGAAGGAAAGAAGCGGGTCCCCAGGACATTCAAGATTCGAGGTCCAATACTTTTCCCGAGAAGTGAACGATCCAAATCGGACCCCCGAAGCATCGACACTTTAGAGGTTCCGTTTCCTGCAGTTTTAACGTTGAAATCCTGCGATTTTGCCGCCGAAAGATGCGGATGTTTCAGGGGTCTAAAAACAGCCGTTCACTTCTCGGGAAAAGTATTAGATCTCGATAGCGGGGGATGGGGTGCCGGTGCAAAACGGCGTCAAGGGTTGGTCGAGCAGGTGGTTTCTCCATTGATGTCCGCACGGCATGGGACACTTACCCTGCCGCCCTGTTCTGCCGCGGCGGCATGCATCTGAACAACGACCCTCTAAGGAGTTCGATATCGATGAGTGACAACACCAAGCATCTCGCAAAGAAGTGCGTCAAGAACGCGGGGCCGTGCCTCGCGCTGTGCCTTGCCGGCGCAGCGGTCGCGCTGCTGGCTGTTCTGGGGCCATTCGACGTGCTCCGAAGTGTCGTCTCTCTACACGTTTGTATGGCCCTCGCCGGCGCCATGATGACCGGCGGCGTGCTCGATCTGATCTTTTGGGTGTTTGACCCGTTTGGATGGAAGAGCGAGGGGTAGGTCCCAAAGGATGGAAGGGCTGGAACGGTTGGCTTAGTGATCGTGCAGAATGTGGGCTAGCGACTTACAGGGAAGTGGCGATCCGATGACGGTCTATGTGACGGGTGATATTCACGGCGGCGTCGACATGCAAAAGCTTCGCGACTGGGATCTTGGGGATGGTCTGACGGGCGACGACTATCTGATTGCCGCGGGCGACTTTGGCTTTCCGTGGGATTTCTCTGCCAAGGAGTGCACCGATATCGCCTGGCTGGAGTCGCGCCCCTATACCGTGCTGTTCGTCGACGGCAACCACGAGCGTTTTGATCACTGGGCGGAGCGACCCATGGAGCTGTGGCACGGTGGGCTGACGCAGTGTCTGTCGGATACCTCCCCCATACGGCGCCTGACGCGCGGCGAGGTTTTTGAGCTCGACGGCTCAACGATCTTTACCATGGGCGGCGCCACGAGCGTTGACAAGGAGTATCGCATCCCGTATTCCAGCTGGTGGCCGCAGGAGCTGCCGGACGAGCGCAACTTTGAGGAGGCACGGACAAAGCTTGACAGCGTGGGCTGGAAGGTCGATTACGTAATCACCCACACCTGCTCTACGCGCATGCTTTCGCCCGCGCTCTATCCGGCACCCGGCTGGAATTGCCCCGACGTCGATCGACTTACGGCATTTTTCGATGAGCTGGAAGATCGCTTGGATTACAAGCGCTGGTACTACGGCCATTTTCATCGCGACGCCAACCCGGCCGAGCGCCATACCGTGCTCTACGACCGCATCGTTCGCCTGGGCGGCGAACTCCAGCCCTGGGATGTTGCGTAGCGGCAAGGCGTTTGGCTACTCGGCTGTTATGGTGATGTTTTCCCGGTGCGCGCGGATAGCATCCCAGCTAAAGTGCTCGACCAGTTGCTCGGCAGAGCGCGGTGTGGTGTCCGGCGCGATGCCCGTTTGCCCGGCGAGCCAGCCCAGCAGTGCCTCGGGCGTGCCAAAGCGGGCGCGTAGCTCGCCCAGGTCCAGGTCGCGGTCGCGCTTGGAAAGGCGGCGGCCGTCCGGCGACATGAGCAGCGGAATGTGTGCGTAGTGCGGCGTGGGAAGTCCCAGCAGATGCTGCAGGTAGATTTGGCGCGGCGTGGAGCCCAGCAGGTCGCATCCGCGCACGACCTCGGTGACGCCCATGGCAGCGTCATCGACCACCACGGCTAGCTGATAGGCAAACACGCCGTCGCTGCGACGCACCAAAAAGTCGCCGCACTCGGTGGCGAGTGCTTCGCATTGGGCGCCGTACGTGCGGTCCACGAATTCGATCACGTCGCTCGCGAGGTCGTCGACGCTGGGCACGCGCAGGCGCGTGGCCGGAGCACGCAGGGCACTGCGGCGGGTGATTTCTTCAGCAGAAAGGCCTCTGCAGGCGCCGCGGTAGATGGGCGTGCCGTCGCTGGCGTGCGGCGCGCTCGCGGCGTGGAGCTCGGCGCGCGTGCAAAAACAGGGATAGGTGAGGTCGGCGTCTTGCAGCTGGTGCAAGGCGCTCTCGTACAGGTCGAGGCGATCGTGCTGGTAGTAGGGACCTTCGTCCCACTCCAGTCCCAGCCAGGCCAGGTCGTCGATGAGCTGGGCGGCAAGTTCCGGGCGCTTACAGCGATCGTCCAGGTCCTCGATGCGCAGCACGATGCTGCCGCCCTGGCTGCGGGCCGAAAGCCACGCGCACAGGCAGCTGAACACGTTGCCCAAGTGCATGCGGCCCGAGGGCGACGGGGCAAAACGGCCCACGATGGGCGCGGGGGAGGGAGTCGTCGTTGGCGCGTCCGCGGTGGGCGTTGCTATGTTGCGTGCGTTGATATCCATGCGGACGAGTATAGCGCGGGGCGCGATGGGGAGGCGTCACTGTGGTCTGCAAGTTGTCGAGGCCCCGCATTGCGTATGGTGGGCCGCAGACTCGGTGCTTTGATTCCTGTCCATCAACTTGGCACCTTAGACAACAGAAACCCCGGCAGCTCTTCGCAACTGCCGGGGTTTCCGCGGAAAAGGGGGACATAATCCTCGAGCGAACGGCAAAGGGGCAAACCGTTTTCGCTCAACTGCTTTATGCCCCTCGGCTGGCGGCTCAATCAGCGTATGCCGCGCCCACACAAAGCCGCTACACCTGTGACGGAGCTATGAAGTGGTATCTATCGTTGGCGCGGGACTCAGCCCAAGAGCGTCTCAAACGACAAATTTGTTGCTGTCTGTCGATTCAACCCAATGATCCGTTTTCCTCCGTCCCCAATAGATCATTTTCCAAGTGCCGGGGTGCGGGCGTGACTTTCATCCCGTTTGGCGCTCCGGTCGCCTAGATGTTCGTCATGCGTACCCGCAAACGTGGGACAATGGCGCTGTTGGTTTTACAGACAAAGGATGTGCCTATGAACACCCTCGCCGCCAAAGTCAGCCGGCAGCGCCGCCCGTTTGCGCGATTTGCTTCCATTTGTGCGCTCGTCGCGTGCGCACTGCTGCTGTTGCCCGCCGTAGCACGTGCCGACGGCTACTCCATGACCCAAACCTATATCGGCGCCACGGTCGAGGCCGACGGCTCGTTGACCGTCGTCGAGGGACGCCAGTTTGATTTCGACGACGACATCAACGGCGTGTTTTGGGAGATCAATACAGGATCTAACCAGCAGGGCGGCGCGGCGGGTATCAATGTGCTGAGCGTCGAGGAAGACGACACCGCGTTTAACGAAGTCGATAGCGCGAACAAGGGTGACTCCGGCGTCTATACGGTCGAACAGACCGGTGACGGCGTAAAGATCAAGGTTTTCAGCCCTCACGAGAGCGGCGACAGCGCGATCTATTACGTGAGCTACACCATGACCGGTGCGGTTATGAACTGGGCCGATACCGCCGAGCTCTACTGGAAGTTCGTGGGCGACGGCTGGTCTGCGGATTCCGACGATGTCGAGATGGAAGTGCGCTTCGCAAATGCCGCTGCCGGGACGGCGGCCGTCAAAGGCGATAACTTCCGCGCATGGGGCCACGGTCCGCTGACGGGCGACGTGTCGCTCGATGAGGACGAGCCCATGGTCACCTATACCATTTCCTGTGTGCATCAGGGCGAATTCGCCGAGGCACGCATCGCCTTCCCCAGCGACTGGGTGCCGCAGCTTGCCGCCTCGGGCGAAGAGCGCATGTCAACGATCCTGAGCGAAGAGAAGGAATGGGCCGACGAAGCTAACGCCCGCCGCGCTCACGCTCGCATGATTGCCAATGCACTTGCCGTGCTAAGTGTTGTTGCGGCGGTGGCCTTTACCGGCACAATCGTTATGCTCAAGCTGCGCAAGCGCAAGCCCAAGCCGCTTTTCCAGGACGAATATTTCCGCGATGTGCCCTCGGCCGACCATCCCGCCGTGCTTTCGGCCCTTATGAGCTGGAACGAGGTGCCCGATCAGGCATATATCGCCACGCTCATGAAGCTCACTGACGACCGTGTGATCAAGCTGGAGCAGGCGACCGTGACCAAGGCCAAGAAGGGTCTGTTGGGGCGTGAAAAAGAAGAGCAGACGTATCGCGTGACGGTGAGCGATGCGGGCTGGAAGTCGGCCAAGGGCATTGACCACATGGTGCTCAAGGTCTTCTTTGCCGGTGCTAAGCCTGACGAGAACGGCGATCGCTCGCGCACGTTCGACGAGCTGCAGCACTACGTCAAACAGCACGCTACACCCGTGGGTGATAAGCTCGAGGACTATCAGAACACCGTTAAGGGCAAGCTGGCCGATAGCGAGTACGTTGCCTCGGACGGCATTGTTGCAATGGTGTTTTGCCTGGTTCTTGGTATTCTGATCGCTTTTGTTCCCGTGGGATCCATCTTCTTTACCGACGGCGCGCAGGCGAACATTATCGCCGCGGTTATCTCGGTGCCGATTGTGCTGGTGGGTATTGGCGTGGGCCTTACGTTCCGCCGCTTTACGCCGGAGGGCGCCGAGGTGGCGGCTCGCTGCAAGGCGCTTAAGCATTGGCTCGAGGACTTCACGCGTCTAAAGGAAGCCGTCCCCGGCGATTTGGTCCTATGGAATAAACTTCTGGTGATGGGCGCGGCGCTTGGCGTTTCGAAGGAAGTCCTGCGTCAGCTTGCCGAGGCTGTTCCTCCCGAGGTGCGCGAGGCCGACGGTTTCTACGACAATTATCCCTGCTACTGGTGGTACTACCATCACTACGGAAACCAGTCCCCGCTCGATTCGTTCGATGACGTGTATCACGAGAGCATCCGTGAGCTGGCTTCGAGTTCCGATAGCTCGAGCGGCGGCGGTGGCGGCGGCTTCTCGGGCGGCGGAGGCGGCGGCGTCGGCGGAGGCGGCGGCGGAACGTTCTAACGGTCGTAAATTATGGGATGGGCTTTTCTCGACAGCCGTCGGGGAAAGCCCATCCCCTTTTTACGCGCTACCTACGAAGACTGTCCCCAGCAACTAATCATTTAAGAACGTTTCCAACGACTAGGTGCGGTTGCTGCCAAGGAGTGTCCCGGGGTGCCGGCACAAAAGGAACGTCCCTAACTGCTGGGTTTAGGCTGTTAGGTCGAGTTCGTAGAGAAAGCTTTCGCGCGGCATGTCGTGACGGCGCTCTTCGCGGTTGGCGCGGTGCGTGGCCGTGCGCTTAAAGCCGTGCAGCTCGTAGAACTTCCACGAGCAGTTGGAGTCGGTGTACAGGTGCGCCCTCGTCGCTCCAAGCGAGGACAGGTGCGAGACCGCGGCATCGAGCAGAACCGTGCCAACGCCCAGGCCATGGACATCGCGATCCACGGCAAGCAGCGTGACCTCGTTGTCGTGCGGCAACGGGCTGCTCTCGAGCAGGCGGTTGTTGGTTCGGATGGTTGCGCGCACAAAGGAAAGATACTCGGCGCAGGCATCGGGCTCCAGCTCACGCATCTGCGATAGCAGCGCGCGTTCGGTATCCATCCAATGCTCGTTGATAGTGACGCCGGAGCTCTGTCCTGCGCGTGCAAGTGCAATGCCGCGCGCCTCGCCGTCAATCACCGCAACCTGTGAAAACGTCGACGACGAAAGGCAGTAGGCGAGGTCGCACGCGGCCTCAAGGCGGTTGTACTCATCGTTATCCGAATTGTTATGCCAAAGCTGCTGCAGAATCAGCGCGATGGCGTCGAAGTCTTCGGTATCAAACGGTCGGTAGAGAACCCGCGAGACCATGGTGCCTCTTTCTTTTGCGGATGCATATCGAGCACAGTTCTACCACGCCATTGGCATCTAATTATGGTGCCCCTGTGTTCCATGAACTCACCGTGCTCGGTGCTGTGCCCATCCCCTCCGCGTGCAAACTTTTTCTGCACATGCGCCCGTTGCGGGGTGCATCGATGCGCTCGATGCGCTACATTAAATCAGTATTTTCAATGCCGCTGCGCGAGCGCTGCAGATCGACGTATCACCGACTCACAGAGCACGGCGGCGTACCAGACAGGAGGACTGCATGGGATCTGATGTGAAGATCGCACGCGCGTTGATCTCGGTTACCGATAAGACGGGCGTCGTCGATTTCGCACGGACGCTGGTCGATGACTTTGGCGTCGAGATCATCTCTACGGGCGGCACGGCTCGTGCCATCGAGGACGCGGGCGTTCCCGTAACCCCCATCGAGGAGTTCACGGGCTATCCCGAGATGATGGACGGCCGCGTTAAGACCCTGCACCCCAAGGTTCACGGCGCGCTGCTGGCCCGCCGCGATTCCGAGCAGCACATGCAGGAGGCCGCTCAGCACGGCATTAAGCTGATCGATCTAGTCGTCGTCAACCTGTACGAGTTCGAGAAGACCGTCGCCAATCCCGAGGTCACCTTCGCGGACGCCATCGAGCACATTGACATCGGCGGTCCCTCCATGCTGCGCTCTGCTGCCAAGAACGCCACGAGCGTTACCGTCATTTCCGACCCGGCCGACTATGATGCCGTCCTGGCCGAGATGCACGAGACCGGTGGCTGCACCACGCTTTCCATCCGTCGTCGCCTGCAGGTGAAGGTCTACCAGACCACCGCCGCCTACGACACGGCTATCTCCCGTTGGCTTGCCGCCCAGGCAAGCGACGTGGCGGACACCTCTGCCAAGCTCGAGATCTCGCTGGAGAAGGTCGACGACCTGCGCTATGGCGAGAACCCGCAGCAGAAGGCTACGGTCTACCGCTTTGCCGAGGGCTGCGAGAACACCGCGAGCTCGCAGTTCCCGCTCGTTGGCTCCGAGCAGATCCAGGGCAAGCCGCTCAGCTACAACAACTATCTGGATGCCGATGCCGCTTGGAACCTGGTCCGCGAGTTCGACGAGCCGGCCTGCGTGATTCTCAAGCACCAGAACCCCTGCGGCTCCGCCGTTGCCGAGGACATTACGTCCGCTTACGACCGCGCCTTCGCCTGCGATCCCAAGAGCGCCTTCGGCGGCATCATTGCCTGCAACCGCGAGGTTCCCTATGAGCTGGTCGAGCACTTTGCCGATCAGAACAAGCAGTTCGTCGAGGTTATCATCGCCCCGACCTACACCGACGAGGCGCTCGAGCGCATGGCCAAGCGCCCCAACCTGCGCGTGCTGGCCACCGGCGGCGTGGACCACGGCGCCCAGGTGGAGCTGCGCTCCATCGACGGCGGCATGCTGGTGCAGGAAGTCGACCACGTGACCGAGGATCCCGCGACCTTTACGTTCCCCACCGACCGCAAGCCCACCGACGCCGAGATGGCCGAGCTCGAGTTTGCCTGGAAGGTCTGCAAGGGCGTTAAGTCCAACGCTATCTTGGTTTCCAAGGGCAAGGCCGGCATTGGCATGGGCCCGGGTCAGCCTAACCGCGTTGACTCTGCGCTGCTTGCCTGCGAGCGCGCCGAGGACTTCTGCGAGCGCGAGGGCGTGGAGAAGGGCGGCTTTGCCTGTGCAAGCGACGCGTTCTTCCCGTTCCGCGACAACGTCGACGTTCTTGCTGCACACGGCGTGACCTGCATCATCCAGCCCGGCGGCTCCAAGCGCGACGACGAGAGCATCCAGGCCTGCAATGAGCACAATATTGCTATGGTGTTTACGGGCGCTCGCCACTTCCGCCACTAAGTTCCGCCTTGGGACAAAATAATCTCCGCAAAAGACGGCTGCTCCGTTTGGAGGGCCGTCTTTTTGGTATAAGAGGACGGAATGACTAACACGAAAGGTATGACCATGCCCCAGATTGATGATGCCGAGCTGTTTGGCAATGCCGAGGATCAGCGTGCGTACGAGGACTTTTGCGCCAATCAGGAGGCGGTCGAGAAGTTTACGCTCGACAAGCCCGCGCTTGTCTGCCGTTGGCGCATGTCCAACAAAAAGGTACCCATGCTCAACCGCCACATTCGCGCACTGTCCGAGCGCTTGGTGCAGGGCGAGCCGCTTACCCATAACATGCTCAGCTGGGCCAAGCAGCACGTTGAGTGGTCGCTTGCCGAGGGCGATTACACCGCACGCGACGGCGTGCTCATGCTGGTGATCGACGTCAACGGCAACGCCGCCATGACGGTGGGGGAGTACGAGCCGCTAACCGATACGTCGGCCAAGGCGCTACGCGCCCGCTCCGCCGAGGCCCGCTCCGAGGCCGACGAAACCGGCGTGGCGCCCGAGCTGCTCGCCGCCGTCGATAACGGCGAGCTTGCCTTTGTGGCGCCAGCGGACGAGTGCCTGTGCGGCACGGCGACGCTCATCGAGCAGCTGGCCCAGACCAAGGGCATCCCGGTCACGCGCGTAGACATCCCCGCTCAGCTCAAGGGCGCGCTGTTCCTGGTGAGCGACGAGCACGGCGTGGTCCCCGCGACCGAGACGAACGCCACCGAGGCCGACGCCGCCACGGTCGCCTTCTTCGCCGAAGGCTACGAAAAGCTCCGTGCCCGCCGCTAAATGATTATTCTGGGACGGGGATTTAATAATCATTTTGGTCCCCGTTCCCGTCGCGAGCGTAAGACGGACAAAACGCCCCCGCTCGCGAACAGTTCTGTCACCTTGGCGACGTGCGTGGCGCGCACCTGCAGTTTCGCAGCCATAATGGTGGCAAGACAACCAAGAGGGGAGCGGAATCCATGGCGCTGATCTATATCGTTGAGGACGACGAACCCATTCGTCGCGAGCTTGCCGACATCCTTGCCCGCGCCGGGTTTGAAATCGAGGCCTGCGAATCGTTTGAGCATGTCTCGTGCGATATTCTCGCCGCCGCGCCCGACCTGGTGCTGCTCGACCTCACGCTTCCCGTCAAGGACGGCCAGCATATCTGCCACGAGGTTCGTCGCGAATCAGAGGTTCCCATCATCGTCCTCACGTCGCGCACGACCGAGATCGACGAGGTCATGGCCATGACGCTCGGCGCGGACGACTTTGTTCCCAAGCCCTACAGCGCCCGTGTGCTCGTGGCGCGCATCAATGCCTTGCTGCGTCGCACCGCGACGGCGGGCGAGCGCAGCACACTTGTCCACAAGGGACTGGAGCTCGATCTCGCTCGCTCCATGGTCACCAACATGCAAACCGGCATCAGTACCGAGCTCACCAAAAACGAGCTGCGTATTCTCTCGCTGCTTCTGAGCCGCGCGGGCAAGATCGTCTCGCGCTCGGCCATCATGCAGGACCTGTGGGACTCCGACGCCTTCGTGGACGACAATACGCTCACCGTCAACATCAACCGCCTGCGCACCACGCTCGAAAAAATCGGCATCAAGGGGTATTTGACGACGCACCGCGGCCAGGGCTATTCGGTCTAGGGGCCGGCTATGTCGTTTGGCAAGTTCTTTAAAGATGCGCTGCTTCCCGTCGCCGTGTGGACGTGCGGTGTGCTGCTGAGCTGCTTTGTGCTGACGGTCGCCGGCGCACCCGTTTCTATCGTGGTCGTGGCGGTTGGTGTGTCCTTTATCTTTGGTATGCTCGGCATCGTGATCGAGTACGCGCGCCGTCGTCGTTTTCTGCGCCAGCTGGAGCGTGCGGCCGAGGAGCTCGAGAGTCCCGCATGGGTGCAGGAGATGGTGCAATGCCCGACCTATGCCGAGGGCGAGCTCGAGTACGAGGTCTTGCGCCGGGTGGGCAAGGCGGCATGCGATGAGGTGGCGGAAGGCCGGCGCCAGACCGATGACTACCGCGACTATATCGAGAGCTGGGTCCACGAGGCCAAGCTGCCCCTGGCAGCAGCCCATCTGATTTTGGAAAACCTGGACGGCAGCGAAGATGACCTGTCGCGCGTAGATGACCTCGGTCGCGAGCTGGCTCGCGTGGAGCGCTATATCGACCAGGCGCTGTACTACGCGCGCTCGGAGGTTGTGGAGCGCGATTACCTGATTCGACGCTGGAACCTCAAGGCTCTGGTGACGGGTGCGATTAAAGCCAACGCCCGCGAGCTCATCGCGGCGCACGTGGCTCCGGTGTGCGAGAACCTCGACTTTGAGGTCTTTACCGACGAGAAGTGGCTCGAGTTTATTCTGGGCCAGCTCATTCAGAACAGCATAAAATATGCGCGTGAGGACGGCGCAAAGATCGTGTTTTCGGGTGCGTTGCTGGACGAGGGCCTGGCGAGCGAGCGCATCGAGCTTACCGTCGCGGACAACGGCTGCGGCGTGAGCGCGGCCGACCTGCCGCGTGTGTTCGAGAAGGGCTTTACCGGCGACAACGGCCGCACCACCAAGCGTGCAACGGGCATCGGCCTCTACCTGGTGGCGCGCCTGTGCTCCAAGATGGGCATCGACGTCACCGTAGCATCCGGTCCCGGCAAAGGCTTCGTCGTAACATTCGCCTTCTCGACGAACAAGTTCCAATACTTTGAGTAGACGGGCCGTCTTGCGGTGCGGACGGCAATGTTCCCGAACGTGAACACAACTATGGGGCTCAAATGAATCCCCCATAACAAAAACGTGCCGCCCCAATCGGGGCGGCACGCCATCTTTTATCAGCCAACTCGTTGAAGTGCGGTGACGAAGGCGCAAGGCCGGGAGGGGTTATCTAAGCCGACATCCCGCAGCCGCGAAGCGGCGAGGACGTCGGCGTGATAACCCCGCAGGCCTTGCGCCGGCGGGAAGGAACCTACTTCACGACCAGAATGTCGCAGTCCGTGTTGCGCAGCAGGAACGTCGAAATCGAACCCAGCAGCGCATACTTGATCGAGGACAGGCCGCGGGCGCCGCAGAGCACCAGGTCGGGCTTGACCACGTCGAGCATCTCGTCCTTGAGCGTCTCGCGAATGCGGCCGGCGCGAATCATGACCTCGACCTCGGGAATGTCGGGATTGGCCTTGGCCTCTTCGAGCTGCTTGGCGATGGAGTTCTTAAATGCTTCCTCTAGGCCGTTGACCAGATCGACCGGATAGGAACCGGCGCTCTCGAGCGCCGTGGAATCGATAACGTGGCCGATGATTAGCTTGGCGCCGTTGTTCGCGGCGACCTTGATGGCGCGTGCGAGCACAAAATCCTGCTGCTCAGTACCGTCGAGTGAAACAAATACCTTGGTGTAGCCCTCGTTCATGGTTTCCTCCTTGGTCTATCGCACGGGCGCGGGGCTCGTGCATCGGGCGGGCGCGGGCGCGTCGGCCGCCGGACACTTTATCTTGTTGCAGTTATACCCAAGGATTTGGGTTTGACCGCTCGCAATTCTGTGAACGGGCGAGTTTTTTGGTAAGGGTAGGCGCAGGCGCGCCGCCAACGGTTGATAATGGGACATCGCCCGCACCGTCCGCAGAACAATATCGGCGGGTGTCTAACGAGGGGGTCCCTTTGGATATTATCGAGCTTCTAAAATCTGCCTTCATGGGCCTAGTCGAGGGCATCACCGAATGGCTGCCTGTTTCGTCGACCGGTCACATGATCTTGGTGGACGAGTTCGTCAAGATGAACGTGAGCGAGACGTTCTGGAATATGTTCCTGGTCGTGATTCAGCTCGGTGCCATTCTGGCCGTCTGTGTGCTGTTCTTCCATGAGCTCAATCCGTTCTCGCCCAGCAAGGGCAAGGAGGGCCGTCGCGACACCTGGGTGCTGTGGGGCAAGATTGTGCTCGGCTGCATTCCTGCGGCGGCGATCGGTCTGCCGCTCAACGACTGGATGGAGGAGCATTTCTACAATGCTCCCGTCGTGGCGCTGGCGCTCATTGTGTACGGCGTGTTGTTTATCGTGATCGAGAACTGGCGCGCGAGCAAGCGCGAGGAAATGGCCGTTGCCGGTTCGTTTGGTTCGCGTGCTGTGGTGTCGGGTGGACGTCCCGCCGGTGCACACTTTGCGGCGCCCGCGGCAGATGTTGCCGAGGACGATGACGAGGACGAGGATCTGGACTTTGGTTCCATCACCACGCTCGAGGACCTGAGTTGGAAGACCGCACTGGGCATCGGATGCTTCCAGGTGCTCTCGCTGATTCCGGGCACGTCGCGCTCCGGTTCCACCATCATCGGCGGCCTGCTTTTGGGCTGCACGCGTTCGGTGGCGTCCAAGTTTACGTTCTTCCTGGCCATCCCTGTCATGTTTGGCGCGAGTGCGCTCAAGCTGGTCAAGTATTTCATCAAGGGCGGTACGTTCGGCGCCAACGAGGTCGCTATCCTGGGCGTGGGCTGCGTTGTGGCCTTTGTGGTGTCGCTCATCGCCATCAAGTGGCTCATGGGCTTCGTCCGCCGTCACGACTTTAAGTGCTTCGGCGTCTATCGCATCATTCTGGGCATCGTGGTGCTCGCATACTTCTTCGTTCTGGAGCCGATGCTCGGCCTCTAACTTAGTCGACGCTGCGCGGCGGCCGGAACGACAACTTGTCATTCAAAGAGGGTGGCATGACCAAAAGGTCTATGCCGCCCTCTTTTCATGCCAATTTGTTCGTTCTGGCCGCCGCTCGCTGCCGTTGCCATGACATCGGTGGCTCCCTGATTGGTGCAATGGGGACAGGTTAGTCTGCGTCAACATGGTGCAGACTAACCTGACCTCTTTGCACCAAATCCGCTGGGGCGTGCCTGACGGTGGCGCACGGAGTCGCGGTGTGATTTACGTCGGTGTCCGCGCGGCTCGGTATACTGGTACGGCTCAAACTATGGCGCTGCCCGCAGGCGCGCCGTCCGTCAGATGAGGAGTCGCCCATGACCCAGCCCTTGCCCTGGGAAAAGAATGCCGCGGTACCCGTGCCGCCCGTGCCGGAACCCGTGCCGCTCGATGCATACGCTGCCCCCGCCGCGCCGGAGCCCGAGCTCGTCCCGCTCGACATCTACGACGCTCTCGCACCGGCACCCAAGCCCGCCAAGCCGCTTGTCGACATCGACAGCCTTAATCCCGCCCAGCGCGAGGCCGTCCTGACCACCGAGGGTCCGCTGCTGGTCCTTGCCGGTGCTGGCTCGGGTAAGACCCGCGTCCTGACCTTCCGCATCGCCCACATGCTCGGCGACCTGGGCGTTAAGCCCTGGCAGATCCTTGCCATCACGTTTACCAACAAGGCCGCGGCCGAGATGCGCGAGCGTCTGGCGGCACTTATCCCCAGCGGTACCCGCGGCATGTGGGTGTGCACCTTCCATGCCATGTGCGTGCGCATGCTGCGCGAGGACGCTGACCTGCTGGGCTACACTGGTCAGTTCACCATCTACGATGACGACGATTCCAAGCGCATGGTGCGCGACATTATGCAGGCGCTCGGCATCGAGCAAAAGCAGTTCCCCATCAACATGATCCGCAGCAAGATCAGTTCGGCCAAAAACGCCATGATTGGCCCCGAGGACATGCTCAAATCCGCTGACAGCCCCAACGACAAAAAGGCCGCACAGGTCTATATGGAGCTGGAGCGCCGCCTGCGCGCCGCCAACGCGATGGACTTCGATGACCTGCTCGTGCGCACGCTCGAGCTGCTGCGCACCCGCCCCGAGGTGCTCGATAAGTACCAAGAGCGCTTCCGCTACATTAGCGTCGACGAGTATCAGGACACCAACCACGTCCAGTACGAGATCGCCAACCTGCTGGCCGCCAAGTACCAAAACCTCATGGTCGTGGGCGACGATGACCAGTCCATTTACAGCTGGCGCGGCGCCGACATCACCAACATCCTGGACTTTGAGAAGGACTTTAAAAACTGCAAGACCGTTAAGCTGGAGCAGAACTACCGCTCCACGGGCCATATCCTGAGCGCCGCCAACGCCGTGGTGCGTCACAACTCGCAGCGCAAGGACAAGCGCCTGTTTACGGCCGAGGGCGACGGCGAGAAGATTCAGGCCTTCCAGGCAAGCGATGAGCGCGACGAGGGCCGCTGGATTGCCGGCGAGATCGAGAAACTGCATGCCAAAGGCACGAGCTACGACGATATCGCCGTGTTCTACCGCACCAACGCCCAGTCGCGTATCCTCGAAGATATGTTCCTGCGCGCGGGCGTGCCCTACAAGATCGTGGGTGGCACGCGATTCTTCGACCGTGCCGAGATCCGCGACGTCATGGCCTATCTTAAGATGATCGTGAACCCGGCAGATGAGATGAGCGTCAAGCGCGTCATCAACACGCCGCGCCGCGGCATCGGCTCCACCTCGATACAAAAGATCGAGCAGCTGGCGCGCGACAATCGCTGCTCGTTCTTCCAGGCCTGCGAGATCGCAACAGCCGAGACAGGCATGTTTAGCGCCAAGGTGCGTAACGGCCTGTCGAGCTTTGTGTCGCTGGTGCGCGAGGGCCGTCGCATGGATGGCGAGCTCAAGGACGTTGTCGAGATGATTGTCGATAAGACGGGCCTGCTGCAGGCTTTCCGCGCCGAGGGCACCATGGAGTCCGAGAGCCGCGCCGAGAACATCCAGGAATTCCTGGGCGTTGCCGCCGAATTTGAGGAGACGCACGAGGATATCGAAGGCACGCTCGAGAGCTTGGAAGAGCTGCGCGCTGCTGGTGTTGCCGACGTGCCTGCCGGCGCCGAGCCCGAGCCCGTCGTGGTGAGCGCACCTGCGCCCGAGCCGGGACCGTCTGCCCCGGTATCCTCGTTTGAGGCGCTCGTTGGCGCGCGTGATGCCGCAGGTTCCAATCCGCTCGATAGCCTAGCCGCCCCGGCGCTCTCGCCGCAGGATGCCCTGGCTGCCGCCATTGCGGGCAACGCGTATGCCGCGCCGACGGAGATGCCGGCGGGTGCCGTGCATGCCGACGAGATCGAGCGCACCTACGGTCCGCTCACCTGTAAGGCGCTTCCTGCTCTCATGGAGTGGCTGGCCCTGCGCTCCGACTTGGATTCCCTGGCCGGCGAGACGCATGCCATTACCATGATGACCATCCACTCCGCCAAGGGCCTGGAGTTCCCGGCGGTGTTCGTGGCCGGCATGGAGGAGGGCATCTTCCCGCACGTGCACGACTTTGGCGGCAGCGATGATCCGGGCAAGCTCGAGGAGGAGCGTCGCCTGGCCTACGTTGCCATCACGCGTGCCCGTAAGCGTCTGTTCCTGACCTATGCGGCCACGCGTCGCACCTACGGCTCGACCTCTGCCAACCCGCGCTCGCGCTTCCTCAACGAGATTCCGTTTGAGGATATCGAGTTTAGCGGTATCGGTTCTGCCGGTTTTGAGGGCACGGGATGGGAGAAGCGCGGCGACCGTCACGGCACTTTTGGCTCGGGCATGGGCTCGGATATGTATGGCGGCAAGGTGTTCGGTTCGCATACGCGCTCGACCGGCGGTTCCGGTTCGCGCAGCGGATCGAGCTTCGACGATTTCTTTGGTGGCAGCACCTATGGCACCGAGCGCCATCGCGGGGTTTCGCCCGACGCCGGCCGTGTTGCCTCGACCTTTGGTTCGGGCGCGCTGCGAGCTAAAAAGCCGTCGTCCAAGGTGTCGCCGACGGTGGAGCGCAAGGTCGATCGCGCCAGCGCGTCGCAGGACTTTGCCGCGGGCGATACCGTGAGCCACAAGACCTTTGGCACCGGTACCGTGATCTCGGTCGCCGGAGACATGATCGAGGTTCAATTCGAAAAAACCGGCCAGACTAAAAAGCTCATGAAAGGTTTTGCACCGATCGTCAAGCTGTCGTGATCCCGGCGGACCTGGGCGGGCGTATGGGGCAACATCGCCTGCTCGGACAGTCCTGCTCGCACGGAGAGCACATTAAGTGCTCTCCGGCTCGTGCGGAACTCGCGATCGATGTTGCCCCATACGTCCGCCCGGGTCCTTAGATAGCGTTGCTTGCGAACGTCGCTTTGCTCGTTCGCTTTTTGATCTGGAGAGCCGGGTGGGCTGATAAATCGATACGAGTAGGGGCTCCTCCGTTAATGAACGGGGGAGCCCCTTGTTGCTTTTTGATTGACGTTACTAGCCAAACCCCGCGCCCCATCCCGGCGAGCGCTCGGGGACCGGTAGCTTACAGGTGGCTGATAATCAGTTCCATATTGCCTTCGAGTTCGATCTGGTCCACGGTGCTCGGGGCCAGCAGGTGGCTTCCCTTGTGGACGGGGTCTCCGCAGACGGTGCCTTTGCCGTCGATGACCGACAGACACATGAAGGGCCAGCGCTGGTCGAGGGTCTTGCTGCCGTCGACGCGCACGCGATCGACGGTGTAACAGGAGTTGGACTCGAGCTCGGTCACGCCATCGACCTCGGGCGCGGTCACCGTGCCGTCGGTCGGTGCCTGCGCGTTAAAGTCGATGCAGTCGAGGCTCTGCTCAATGTGAAGCGGGCGCAGCTTGCCGTCGGTACCGGGGCGGTCGTAGTCGTACAGGCGATACGTCACGTCGCTCGACTGCTGCGTCTCCAAAATGAGCGTACCGGTCTTGATGGCGTGCACGGTGCCGGAGTCAATCTGGAAAAAGTCGCCCTTGTGGATCGGCAACACGTTGAGCATGTCGTCCCAGCGGCCCTCTTCGATCATCTGCGCTGCCTCGGCGCGGTCCTTGGCGCGCTGGCCGACGATAATCGTGGCACCGGGCTCGCAGTCCAGCACATACCAGCACTCGGTCTTGCCCAGGCTGCCGTTCTCGTGCTCGGCGGCGTACTCGTCGTTGGGATGAATCTGGATCGAAAGGTCGTCCTTGGCGTCCAGAATCTTAATGAGCAGCGGGAACTCCTTGCCCTCGCAGTTGCCAAAGAGCTCGCGGTGCTCGGCCCATAGCCACGACAGCGTGTGGCCGGCATACGGGCCCTCAGCGATCTGGCAGTCGCCGTTGGGGTGTGCCGAGATGGCCCAGCACTCACCGATGGGACCCTCGGGAATGTTGTAACCAAATACGGTTTCGAGCTGGCGGCCGCCCCAAATCTTCTCATGGAAGATCGGCGTCAGTTTAATCAAATCAGACATATTCATACCCCCATGGTGTTGTGCGGCCGTCCGTTCTAGACGAGCCATAACGAGCGCCCGCATGACTACAAAAACCTATGCCAACGTTACGTTGTGCAGCTCAAAGCGGTCGCCGACGTTGCGCGAAATCGAGTACTCAAAGGCGTTGCCGCTATCCAAAAAGCCAATCTGGTTGAGCTCGAGCAGGGGAGCGCCGGGTTTGGTGTCCAGGCGCTCGGCCTCTTCCTCGGTTGCCGCCACGGCACGGATGGTGCGGTGGAAGCTCGAAATTTTCAGCCCGCATTGCTCGCGGATAAAGCTATAGACCGATCCGTATAGGTCCTTCTTTTTAAGGCCCGGTATCAGCTCGAGAGGCATGTAGGTGTACTCGATAACGATGGGCTTCTCGTCGACCTGGCGCACGCGCACGATGTGATAGGCAAAGTCGTCCTCGGCAATTCCCAGCTGAGTAGCAACGTCCGCTGGTGGATTGACAATCGAGAAATCGTAGACCACCGAGGTTACCTTCTCCCCGCGGTGCTCATACGAAAAACCCTGGGCGCGGTCGTTTTTGCCCTGGAAAAACGCCTGGTTGGGAAGACCCGCCGTGTCCTTAACGTAGGTGCCCGACCCGCGACGGCTGGTAACAAGACCCTCCTCGGTGATCTGCTCGATAGCTCGTTTGACGGTGATTTTGGAAACGCTATAGAGCTCGCAGAACTCAACGACGGTGGGTAGCTTGTCGCCCGGTTTAAGAGCGCCATCCTCGATGCTTCGACGGATATCTGCAGCTATCGACTCGTATTTGGGAATCATGGAACCTCCTTTCCGGCATATATAAATACATACATGAATACATAAGTAAGTATAACCCCCAACGAGGCACCCATATTACTTTTATATAAGAAGTCCGAGAAAGGAAAAAGAAAAAGACGCTTTACTTTAAAAATCAGAGCGCTATAGTTGTAGACAACGAACGGAGCCCTGCAGGACAGCGGGGCCGGCCGTTTGGGGACGGTTTTGTTTTGGCGGGCTGGATACCCAGATAACCGGTGCGCGCCCGCGCCGGATAACCTGCCAAGGCAAACCCGTCTCCAACCGGAAGCTCTAGAACACGAAAGTGAGGACTTGATGGCACAGTATCAGCTGCCCCGTGACTTCTTCTTTGGCGCCGCTATGTCCGGCCCGCAGACTGAGGGCCAGTGGAACCAGGGCGGCAAGCTCGAGAACCTGTGGGACACCTGGTCCATCCAGGATCTGGGTTCGTTCTACAACCGCGTTGGCTCTTATGCCGGCAATGACTTTATGGCTAAGTACCAGGAGGACCTTCGCATTATGAAGGACTTGGGCCTGGATACCTATCGCACTTCCATCCAGTGGAGTCGCCTGCTCGATGCTAACGGCAACCTCAATGAGGAGGGCGCCGCGTGGTATCACGAGCTGTTCCGTGCCTCTCGCGAGGCCGGCCTGGAGCCGTTCGTCAACCTGTACCACTTTGACATGCCCACCTACCTCTTTGACCGTGGTGGTTGGGAGAGCCGCGAGGTCGTCGAGGCTTACGCTCATTACGCCGACGTCGCCTTCCGCGAGTTTGGCCAGGAGATCAAGTACTGGTTCACCTTTAACGAGCCCATCGTCGAGCCCGAGCAGCGCTATCAGGAGGGCGTGTGGTACCCGCAGCTCCATGACTATAACCGAGCTCGCACCGTGCAGTATCACATCTCGCTGGCGCACGCGCTGGCCGTGGCCAACTACCGCCGCGCCTATGACGAGGGCGCCGTTCGCGCCGACGCCAAGATCGGCATGATCAACTGCTTTACCCCGGTCTATACCAAGGAGAACCCCAGCGAGGCAGACCTCGAGGCCGTGCGTATGACCAGCGGTATCAACAATCGCTGGTGGCTCGACCTTATTACCAAGGGCGAGCTTCCCGCCGACGTGCTCGACAGCTTGGCCGAGGGCGGCGTTAAACTTCCGTTCCGTGCCGGCGACCAAGAGATTCTCAAGCAGGGCGTTGTCGACTGGCTCGGTTGTAACTACTACCATCCCACGCGCGTTCAGGCTCCGGCGAGCAAGATCGACCAGTACGGTCTGCCGCACTTTGCCGACGAGTACGTGTGGCCCGACGCCGTTATGAACGAGAGCCGCGGCTGGGAGATCTACCCGCAGGGTCTCTACGACTTTGGCATGGACTGCGCTAAGAATTACCCCGATCTTGAGTGGTTTGTGTCCGAGAACGGTATCGGCATCATGGACGAACACAAGAACCGTGACGCCGAGGGCACCATTCAGGACGATTACCGCGTCGACTTTGTGCGCCAGCACCTGGAGTGGGTTGCCAAGGCAATCGCCGAGGGCGCCAAATGCCGCGGATACCATTATTGGGCCGTCATCGATAACTGGTCTTGGGCTAATGCCTTTAAGAACCGTTACGGCTTTGTCGAGGTCGACCTCATGGACGGCTACAAGCGCCGCCTTAAGAAGTCGGCAGCTTGGCTCAAGCAGGTCGCAACGACCCACGTGGTTGACTAGCGACCAGGCGAACGCCCAGACCGCGCGCCGCCGCGCGCAAAACATGGCACATCTGGTGGCAGGGGGCGACAGACCACCGTGCGCATAGGAAAAGGCCGGATTTGATAGTTAGGAGCAATCATGGCCAGTGAAAACGGAAAGAGCTTCCTCGACAAATTTGCCGAGGTCTCTGCGAAGGTGGGAAACCAGGTTCACCTGCGTTCCCTGCGCGATGCCTTCGCGACCATCACGCCGCTCTATATCCTTGCGGGTATCGCGGTTCTTATTAACAACGTCGTGTTCCCTCTGTTCCCGCTCGATGCGGCGGGTCTTGCCAATCTTCAGACCTGGGGTTCGGCAATTACGCTGGGCACCCTCAACGTCTCTGCCATTATCTTGGCCGGATTGATCGGCTACAGCCTCGCTAAGAACGAGCGCTTCGATAACCCGCTTGCTTGCGTGGTCGTCGCCATCTCCGCTTTCGTTATCATGATGCCGCAGCAGATCACCGCCACGCTTGCCGCCACGAGCCCGCTGCTCACCGACAAGATCACCTCTGCCGAGGTCACGGGCGCCCTTTCGACTGCCAACACCGGCACCAACGGCCTGTTCGCGGCTATCATCATTGCCCTGCTCTCCGTCACGCTCTTCATTAAGATTTCCGGCGTCGAGAAGCTTAAGGTCAAGCTGGGCGAGGGTGTGCCTCCCGCGGTCTCCAACTCCTTTAACGTCATGATCCCGATGCTGCTCAACCTCTCTATCTTCGCAGTTGCCGCAGCGCTGCTCGCCGTGTTTGCCGGCACCGATCTGTGCACCATCATCTCCACGTGCATTTCCAACCCGCTCAAGAGCATCATGAACGCCGGCCCGTGGGCTGTCATCCTCATCTACACCCTTGCGAACCTGCTGTTCTGCGTCGGTATTCACCAGTCCACCATCTCTGGCGCTACCGTCGAGCCGATCCTGACCATGCTCATTGTCGACAACATGGCTACGTTTGCCGCCGGCGGCACCATCCAGCCCGATCACTACATGAACATGCAGATCGTCAACAGCTTCGCCCTCATCGGCGGCTCGGGTTGCACCCTCATGCTCCTGCTCGACACCTTCCTGTTCTCCAAGAGCAAGGCTTCCAAGACCGTTGCCAAGATGGCTATCGTTCCTGGCCTGTTTAACATCAACGAGCCGGTCATCTACGGTTACCCCGTCGTGTACAACCTGCCGCTCATGATTCCGTTCGTGCTTCTTCCCGATCTGTTCATCGGTGCCACCTATGCTCTGACCTGCGCGGGCATCATCAGCCCTTGCATTGCCCAGGTGCCTTGGACCATGCCTCCCGTCATCAACGCCCTGCTTGCCACGGGCTTTGACTGGCGCGCCGGCGTGTGGCAGGCGCTCGAGCTTGTCATCGGCATGGCCGTCTACCTGCCCTTTATGAGGATCTCCGAGAAGGCCATCGCCAAGCAGGAGGCCCTTGCCGAGCAGAACGCCTAAACGTTCGCTTTCCCTTTCACCATTGCGGGCGCCGGTACGCGGTGCCGATGCCCGCGGCTTTCCTCTTGTGTAAAGACACAGGGGGTGGGCACAATAGCCGCAAGGAATAAAACCAGTTGTCGTCTGCGCGCCGCGCAGTTATAAGGAGAAAACCATGAAGAAGATCATGCTTTGCTGCAACGCCGGCATGTCCACGAGCCTGCTGGTCCAGAAGATGCAGTCCGAGGTCGTGAGCCGCGGTCTGGACATCGAGGTCGAGGCTCGCCCCATGAACGAGGCCCACGATCACCTGGACGAGTGCGACATCCTGCTGCTCGGCCCGCAGATTGGCTACACCAAGGGCGATTTCGAGAAGGAGGCCGCCGGTCGTTTCCCGGTCGAGGTCATCAACATGGTCGATTACGGTCGCATGAACGCCGCCGGCATCATCGACCACTGCGTCAGCGTGATGGGCTAGGTGCAGCACATGGAGGATATGAACGAGCTGCAGATGACCTGCTTCGAGATCATCAGCTACGTCGGCACCGCCAAGAGCATGTACATCAATGCCGTGCAAAAGGCCAAGGAGGGCGATTTTGACGCCGCCGAGGAGCTTATCAAGCAGGGCGACGAGGCTTACAACGGTGGCCACGATGTCCATATGGGGCTCCTCAAAAAGGAGGCCAACGGCGAGCGTAATGGCGAGGCCCCGTTGATTCTGCTGCATGCCGAGGACCAGATGGCCGGCACCGAGACCATGCGCGTCATGGCCACGGAGCTCATCGAGGTCCACAAGCTGCTGCAGGCACGTGAGGCCTAGCCGGCGTTATCGCCGCGACGGACCGTGCGGTTCACCAGACAATTCAGTCCCTTTCACGGGCGCCGGGAGCCTCCGCCTCCCGGCGCCTTTGTATTCGGCGAAGGCCTTGCGCGACCTGTTGGGCGGGCATGCGCGTTTCCCCAGATAAAACCTGCCAAAACAAACCTGTCCCTTTTTGGCAGGTTTTTGCCTGGGGAGCGGTACCATACAGGCAATGTTTAAACGAGAAAGGTGGGCTCCCATGGAACCTAAGCAGTACTACATCGGCATAGACGTCGGCGGCACTTCGGTTAAGGAGGGCCTGTTCGATGAGGATGGTAACCTGCTTGCCAAGGCCAGTGTTCCCACGCCTCCCATCGTTGACGCTGCGGGCTTTGCCGCGGTGACCGAGGCTATCGACCAAGTGGTCGCCAAGGCCCAGATTCCGCGCGCCTTTGTGGCGGGCATTGGCCTGGCCGTTCCGTGCCCCATCCCGGCATCGGGCGATGCCAAGGTCAAGGCCAACATTGCTATTAACCTGCCCGAGCTTAGGATCGCCATTCAGGAGCACTGCCCCGATGCGGTCGTTAAGTACGAGAATGATGCCAACGCCGCTGCGATGGGCGAGGCCTGGCTCGGCTCTGCCAAGGGCGTGCAGAACGTCGTGATGGTCACCATCGGTACCGGTGTGGGCGGCGGCGTTATCGTTAACGGCGACGTGGTATCGGGCGTTGTGGGCGCCGGCGGCGAGATTGGCCACATGTGCCTGAACCCGTCTGAGGAGCGCACCTGCGGTTGCGGCGGCCATGGCCACCTGGAGCAGTATTCCAGCGCCACCGGCGTGGTGAGCAACTACCTTGCCGAGTGCAAGAAGGCGGGCGTCGAGCCCATCGAGCTGACCGGCCCCTCCGATTCCAAGGACGTGTTCCAGGCCTGCCGCGAGGGCGACAAGCTCGCGCTGGCCGCGGCCGATACCATGGCCGACTATCTCGGCCGCGCACTGGCGCTTATTGCCAACGTGGTTGATCCCGAGATGTTCCTCATCGGCGGCGGCGCCTCCGCCTCGGCCGATGTCTACCTCGACAAGGTTCGCGAGCACTTTAAGCAGTACGCGCTTTCTGCCTCGCGCGAGACGCCCATTAAGGTCGCTTCGCTCGGAAACGACGCCGGCATCATCGGTGCCGCCTACGTAGCCCTGCGCGCCGCCGGTAAATAGCTGGTGCAAGGGGGACAGGTTACTTTGCACCAACATGGTGCAAAAGGGACAACCTTGGCCCCCGTGCCTGCCCCAAAATATGCCGTGGCCCTTCCGTCTGCGAAGGCTCGGCATCGGCGTGCTACCATAGCTACGTCCAAGTACACATATCAAGTGGAGGATATCCATGGCAAACGTTCTTGTCTTTGGTCACCAGAACCCCGATAACGACGCCATCATGAGCGCCGTCGTCCTGTCCCAGCTGCTCAACCAGGTTGAGTATGCCGGCAACACCTACGAGGCCTGCGCCCTTGGTCAGCTTCCGGCAGAGTCCGCCAAGCTGCTCGCCGACGCCGGCATTGCCGAGCCCCGCGTGATCGAGTCCGTCGAGGCCGGCCAGCTCGTCGTCCTCACCGACCACAACGAGTCCGCCCAGTCCGTCGCCGGCCTTGAGGACGCCACGGTCTTCGGCGTTGTCGATCATCACCGCATCGGCGACTTCGAGACCGCCGGCCCGCTGCACTACATCTGCCTGCCCTGGGGCTCCAGCTGCACCATCGTCACCAAGCTCGCCGACGTGCTCGGCGTTGAGCTTCCCGACGTCCAGGCCAAGCTGCTGCTCTCGGCCATGATGACCGATACGCTCATGCTCAAGAGCCCCACCACCACCGATGTCGACCGCGCCGTCGCCGCCAAGCTCGGCGAGCAGGTGGGCGTCGATCCGGTTAAGTTTGGCATGGAGGTCTTCCTCACCCGTCCGTCCGGCTCCTTCACTGCAGCCGAGATGGTCGGCAACGACATCAAGATGTTCGAGCCTGCCGGCAAGAAGCTGCTCATCGGCCAGTACGAGACTGTCGACAAGAGCCGTGCGCTTGGCATGATCGACGAGATTCGCGAGGCCATGCGCGCCTACGCCGCCGAGAAGGGTGCCGACGGCATCGTCTTGTGCATCACCGACATCATGGAGGAGGGCTCGCAGGTCCTGCTCGAGGGCGAGACCGAGGCCGCCCAGAAGGGCCTGGGCATTGCCGACGAGCACGACGGCGTCTGGATGCCGGGTGTTCTCTCCCGTAAGAAGCAGGTCGCTGCCCCCATCATGGCCGCCTGCTAGGTTTAGTTGACCAAGCGCCACGACCGGACCGCGGACGCCCCGCGCTCCGGTCGTTTTTTGTGCACGGCGCCGCGTCGTCTCTTGGACAGGTATGCCCGTGCCGTTGAACAAATAATGTTCAACCTGTGGTTCCGCTTTTCGGCCACGCCTGCGTGCTTGTCGTGCAGGGTAGGCTAGATGCAAGCGTAATACGTTAGAGCGCGGCGCCGCCACTTGGGCGGGCCGTGCTTTTTTAAGACGGGAGCTTTCCCGTGAAAGGAGCCGCCCATGGCAGCAACTGAGCAGCTGTTCAACGTTCGTGAGCGCAAGCGCTTTGAACGTCACGACATCTGGGAGCGCATCGCCGAGAACGGCACGATTTCCGCCGCCGTCATGGTCTTCGCCGCCATCGCCGCCGTCATTTGCGCCAATACCGATGCCTACGAGGCCATCCATCACTTTTTGGAGACCCCGCTGTATGTGGGTCTGGGCAACCTTACGGCCGGTCTCACCGTCGAGCTTTTCGTCAACGACTTCCTCATGGCGATTTTCTTTTTGCTGGTGGGCATTGAGCTCAAGTATGAGATGACGGTCGGCGAGCTCAAAAACCCGCGCCAGGCTATGCTTCCCATGCTGGCGGCCGTGGGCGGCGTCGTCGTTCCCGCCTGCATCTATCTGATCTTTAACCATGCCGGCGCGCACAACGGCTGGGCCATTCCCATGGCAACCGATATTGCCTTTGCGCTGGGCGTGCTGTCGCTTTTGGGTAATCGCGTGCCCAACGGCGTGCGCGTGTTCTTCTCGACGCTCGCCATCGCCGACGACCTCATTTCCATCGCCGCCATCGCCATCTTCTACGGTCAGAGCCCCAATCCGTTTTGGTTGGGCGCCGCCGCGCTTGTGACCTGCGCGCTCGTGTGGCTCAACAAGACGCAGCATTACCGCCTTGCCCCGTATTCGGTACTGGGTCTGCTGCTGTGGTTCTGCATGTTCAAGAGCGGCGTACATGCCACGCTTGCTGGTGTCATCTTGGCCTTTACCATCCCGGCCAAGTGCGGCGTCAAGCTCGATAGCCTCACCGATTGGTTGGGCGAGTGCCTGCCGCTGCTCGACGACCGCTACGACGACGAGGCGCACATCTTGGGCCAGCATGACTTTACCGTCTCGACCACCAAGGTCGAGCGCGTCATGCACCGCGTGACCCCGCCGCTCATCCGCATGGAGCGTCTGATCTCCACGCCGGTCAACTTTGTGATCCTGCCGATCTTTGCGTTCGTGAACGCACAGGTTCGCCTAGTGGGCGTGGACATGAGCACACTACTCACCGACCCGGTGACGCTCGGCGTGTACTTTGGCATGCTGCTGGGCAAGCCGATCGGCATCTTTGGTATGACGTTCGCCTTGGTCAAGCTCAAGATTTCCGAGCTGCCGCGCAATGTCAACTGGCACATGATTGCCGGTGTGGGCATTCTGGGCGGCATCGGCTTTACCATGTCGATTCTCATCAGCGGCCTTGCCTTCCCGACGGCCCAGTTTGAGGTCCTGGCCGCCAAGGCCGCCATCCTTGCCGGTTCGGTCACCGCTGCCGTGCTCGGCATGATCTACATGAGCGTGGTCTGCAAACACCCCGCGCCCAAGGACGAGTAAGAGCACATACAAGTTTGAAAACGCCGCCTGTGAACACCATCACAGGCGGCGTTTTAGTCATTGGGGACGTTCTTAAATGACTAGGTTTATTCCACGGTGCCGTAGATGGCGCCCCAGCCGTGGGCGGCCAAGGCGGAGTTGAGCTGGTCGCAAAGTGACTGGCGGTCGTAATAGCCGGGCGGTAGCAGGTTGACGATCTCCATGAGGTCGGGTGCCAGGTCTAAGATCTCGGCCTGTACGATTAGGTCCAGGCGGTCGATGGCGTGGCGGTCGTAAAACAGCCCGTCGACCAGGCGCTGCAGGTCGCCGAACTCCTCGGCCTGGAACGATCCGTATTCCATAGTGCCTCCTTGGGCGCCCCACGCCGGCATGCGCGGCGATTCGTAATTTATTGCGATGGACTTAATCTATCACGGCTTCATACCCTTGCGGCGGTGGCGGTCTATACTTAGACGAACTGCAACGTCCCGCTTCGCGAAAGGTCGCACCCATGCAGACGATCTACCAGAAGATGGAAACCACCGAACTCGATGCTGCCATCGAGGCGCTCAAAGCCGAGGTCGCCGAGGTCAAGGCCAAGGGCCTGGCGCTCGACATGGCTCGCGGCAAGCCGTCGCCCTCCCAGGTGGACATCTCTCGACCCATGCTCGATATCCTCAATGCCGATGCCGATCTGCACGACGGCAACGTCGACTGCTCCAACTACGGCTGCTTTGAGGGCATTCCCTCGGCACGCAAGCTAGCGGGGGAGTTCCTGGGTTGCCCCGCCGAGCAGACGCTCGTGCTGGGCTCGTCGAGTTTGCTGATCGAGCACGATATCGCCGGTATGTTCTGGCGCTGTGGCTCGTGCGGCAGCGAGCCCTGGGAGGCTTACGAGGCCGCGCACGACGGCAAGAAGGTCAAGTTCTTGTGCCCTGTTCCCGGCTACGATCGCCACTTTGGCATCACCGCCGACTTGGGTATCGAGAACGTTCCCGTCGCTATGACTGACAACGGCCCCGACATGGACGAGGTCGAGCGCCTCGTTGCCGCCGACGATTCCATCAAGGGTATCTGGTGCGTGCCCAAGTATTCCAACCCCACGGGTATCACCTTTAGCGAGGACACTGTACGTCGCCTGGTCGAGATGCCCACGGCCGCGCCCGATTTCCGTATCTTCTGGGACAACGCCTACTGCGTGCACGACCTGTACGATGAGACCGACAAGCTCGCCAACATCTTCGATCTTGCCCGCACGGCGGGCACCGAGGACCGCGTAGTGGCCTTTGCCTCGACGTCCAAGATCACCTTCCCGGGCGCCGGTATCGGCTTTATCGGTGCGAGCCCCGCGGTTATCGCGGAGTTCTCCAAGCGCCTGAAGGCCGGCCTCATCAGCGCCGACAAGCTCAACCAGCTGCGTCACGTGCGCTTCCTTCCCACCATCGAGGCGGTCAAGGAGCACATGAAAAAGCATGCCGAGTTCCTGCGCCCGCGCTTTGAGGCCGTTGAGCGCAAGCTCACCGAGGGCTTGGGCGACACGGGCTGCGCCACCTGGACGCACCCTCGCGGCGGCTACTTTGTAAGCTTCGATGGTCCCGAGGGCTCGGCCCAGAAGGTCGCCGCGCTTTGCGCCGACCTGGGTGTCAAGCTCACGCCGGCCGGTGCTACCTGGCCCTATGGCAAGGACCCGCGCGACACCAACATCCGCATCGCGCCGAGCTATCCCACGGTCGAGGACCTGGAGGCCGCGCTCGATGTTCTGGTGCTGGCCGTTAAGCTTGTCGCTGCCGAGCTCGCGCGTGCCGAGCACGCCTAACGCGTAAGGCCCCGCAAGTCCGCGCCCAGTACTATCCGCACTTTCGATACGTAAAGGAGCGTATACATGGATTTGGGTATTTCCACCAACCCCACGCCAGAGCTCTACACCATTAAGGTAACCGGCGAGATCGATATTTCTAACGCCGATAGCCTGCGCAATGCCATCGACCTGGCGCTCGAGCAGCCCACTGAGGCCGTTGAGCTCGATTTTGCCCAGGTGAGCTACATCGATTCGACGGGCATTGGCGTGCTCGTGGGCGCCGCGCACCACGCGGTCGACCACAGCAAGCGCTTTAGCTGCACCAATGTCCAGCCCCCGGTGATGCGCGTGGTTCAGCTGTTGGGTGTCGACCAGGAGATTTCGATCACCGCTGCATAATCTTTGCCCCCAAAAGGGCGTGCCGTTTGGCATATGTTTGTGATGCGCTCGGACGTTTTGGCGTCCGGGCGCTATACTTGACCGAATGAATAGACGAGTTCCGGCCGAATGGCGCGGTGCGGGCTCGACTCACATCGAGCCTTGGAGGTATGTGTGTTTGGTATTGGAGAGGGTGAGCTCGCGATCATCGTGGTCTTCGGCTTTTTGCTGTTTGGCCCGGATAAGCTCCCACAGATGGGCCGTACGATTGGCCGTGCCATCCGTCAGTTCCGCGAGACGCAGGAAAAGATGACGGCCGTTGTTCAGTCCGAGATTATCGATCCGGTGAGCGAGGCCGCGTCGGCCCCGGTCAAGCCCAAGAAGGCTGCTGCGATCGACGACGATTCCGATGCGGACGAGGATGCCGCCGAGACGGCAGCGCCCGCCAAGAAGGAGACCTTTGCCGAGCGTCGCGCCCGTCTTGCTGCCGAGAAGGCCGCGAGCGAGGCTGCCGCCGAGGGCGAGGGTGCTGCTGAGGAGTCCGAGGCCGAGGGTGCCGAGCCTGCCGCTGCCACCGCTGCCGCCGTCGAGCCTGAATCTGCTACAGAGCCGGAGCCCGAGCCCGAGCCGGCAGAGCCCACGACGGCTGACCTCTACGCCCGTCGTCCCCGCAAGCGCAAGGCCGTCGTCGACCAGCTCGCTCGCGAGCTCGAGGCCGAGGACGACGCCGCTGCCGCCGATGCCCCGAAGGGAGGCGATGAGTAATGCCTATCGGACCTGCGCGCATGCCGCTCTTCGATCACCTGGGAGAGCTCCGTCGCCGCCTGACCATCGTGGTCGTGTCGGTGTTTGCCGCCGCCATCGTGCTGTATTTCGCCACGCCCGTGGTGCTCGACATCCTGGAAGATCCCATCCGCTCCTTTGTGCCGGACGGTAAGTTCTACATCACCACCACGCTCGGCGGCTTTGGCCTGCGCTTCTCGCTGGCCATCAAGATGGCCGTGGTCATGTGCACGCCCATGATCATCTGGCAGATTCTGGCATTTTTCCTGCCGGCACTGCGTCCCAACGAGCGCAAATGGGTCGTGCCCACGGTACTCGCCTCGACGGTGCTGTTCTTCCTGGGCGCCATCTTCTGCTATTTCATCATCATCCCGGCAGGCTTTGAGTGGCTCATCGGCGAGACCTCTGCCGTCGCAACCGCGCTGCCCGACCTGGAGAACTACGTCAACATGGAGCTGCTCTTTATGATCGGCTTTGGTGTGGCGTTCGAGCTGCCGCTCATCATCTTCTACCTGTCCGTCTTCCACATCGTGTCCTACGCTGCTTTCCGCAGTGCCTGGCGCTACGTGTACGTGGGCCTGCTTGTGGGCTCGGCTGTGATTACGCCCGACGGCTCGCCCGTTACGCTGGGCCTCATGTATGGTGCCCTGCTCTCGCTCTACGAGATTTCGCTCGCCATTGCCCGCGTGGTCATTACCGCGCGCGAGGGCAAGGAGGGCTTGTTTGTGAGCCGTCTGGACCTGTTCTCGGACGATGAGGACGACGAGGAGTAAATCGGTATGCACGAGGTTGGCATTGTCAACGGCATACTCGATACAGTGATTCGCGCGGCGCGTGGGGCGGGGGCCTCGCGCGCCGTTTTGGTAACGCTGCGTATCGGGGATATGACCGAAGTTGTGCGCGAGGCGCTCGACTTTGCGTGGGAGACATTTCGCGATGAGGACCCGCTCACGCGGGGCTGCGAGCTCGCGGTTGAGGAGATTCACCCACAAAGTGAATGCCTGGACTGCGGCGAGGTCTTCGACCACGATCGCTTCCACTGTCGCTGTCCCCAGTGTGGTGGTGCCAACGTGCGCCTACTGCACGGCCGCGAGCTCGATATCGCGAGTATCGAAATCGAAACCCCCGACGATTAGCCCGCTAGCCATCTGGTGATGGGGTATAAAGGGGCCAAAGTAAGGAGCGCTAAGTATGGCTGAGAAAACGATTGATATCGCGTCGCCGATTCTGTCGCGCAACGAGCGCCTGGCAGATCAGCTGCGTCAGCGATTTAATGAGACAAACACCTATGTGATCAACGTCTTGTCGAGCCCCGGTTCGGGCAAGACCACCACGATCCTGGGCACCAACGAGCGCCTGCGTGACAAGGCCGGCCTGCGCTGTGCCGTCATCGAGGGCGATATCGCCTCGGATGTCGACGCCATCACCATGAAGGAAGCCGGCATGCCCGCCATCCAGATCAACACGGGCGGCCTGTGCCACCTCGAGGGCAACATGATCATGGAGGCCGTTGACGCGTTTGACCAGGCTGTGGGTCTGGAAAACATCGACGTCATCTTTATCGAAAACGTGGGCAACTTGGTCTGCCCGGTCGACTTTGACCTGGGTGAGAACCTGTCCATCATGATTCTCTCGGTGCCCGAGGGCGACGACAAGCCCATCAAGTACCCGGGCATCTTCCAGCACGTTGGCGCGCAGCTGCTCAATAAGGTCGACGTGGCCCCGGCTTTCGATTTTGACATGGATAGGTATACTAAGACACTCGATGACCTCAATCCGCAGGCGCCGCGGTTTGCCGTGAGCGCGCGCAAGGGCGAGGGCATGGATGCCTGGTGCGATTGGCTCATCGGGCAGATCGAGCAAGCAAGGGCGTAAATCGGCCGCCATACGGGCGGGCGTAGCCGCAGAGACACGAGATAGGAGCCTCTTTTGAAGCTCATCATCGCCGAGAAAAATGACGCCGCGCGTCAGATTGCCGAGCGGCTGTCCACGGGTAAGCCCAAAAAGGACAAGGTGTACAACACCGCAATCTACCGTTTTGAGTGGAAGGGCGAGGAGTGCGTGACCATCGGCCTGGCCGGTCACATCCTTGCGCCCGATTTTTGCGACAGCGTGCTGTTTGATAAAAAGCTGGGCTGGTATTCGGTTACCGAGGACGGCGAGATGCTACCGGCCGACATGCCCGATGGCCTGGCACGCCCGCCCTACGACACCAAGCGCAAGCCGTTTCTTGCCGACGGCATCTCCATCAAGGGCTGGAAGCTCGAGAGTCTGCCGTATCTCACCTGGGCACCCGTCATTAAGCTGCCGGCCGAGAAGGAACTCATCCGCTCGCTTAAGAACCTCGCCAAAAAGTCCGACAGCGTCATCATCGCTACGGACTTCGATCGCGAGGGCGAACTGATCGGTTCGGACGCCCTCAACAAGGTGCGCGAGGTTGCGCCGGACTTGCCGGTTGCCCGCGCCCAGTATTCTTCGTTTACCAAGGCCGAGATCACGCAGGCCTTCGATAATCTCGTCTCGCTCGACCAGAACCTGGCCGACGCCGGCGAGAGCCGTCAGCACATCGACCTCATTTGGGGTGCGGTGCTCACGCGCTACCTGACGCTCGCCAAGTTTGGCGGCTTTGGCAACGTGCGTTCCGCCGGCCGCGTGCAGACGCCGACGCTTGCCCTGGTGGTCGAGCGCGAACGCGAGCGCATGGCGTTTGTGCCCGAGGACTATTGGCAGATTCGTGGCATGGGCGCCGCGCAAGGCGCTGCCGAGGACGATCGCTTTAAGATCGCGCACAAGACGGCGCGCTTTACCGACAAGGATGCTGCTGAGACGGCGTACGGTCACGTTGACGGTGCCAAGACGGCAACCGTCGCCGCGGTGACCAAGCGCTCGCGCAAGCAGCAGCCGCCCACGCCGTTTGCGACCACCTCGCTGCAGGCTGCCGCCGCGGCCGAGGGCATCTCGCCTGCGCGTACCATGCGCATCGCTGAGTCCCTCTACATGGCCGGTCTCATCAGCTACCCGCGTGTCGACAATACCGTGTACCCCGCGACGCTCGATCTGGGCGCCGTGGTGAGCGACCTGGCAAAGATCAACCCGGCGCTGGCGCCCGTATGCAAAAAGGTGCTTGCCGGCCCCATGAAGCCTACGCGCGGCAAAGTCGAGACCACCGACCACCCGCCTATCTATCCCACGGGCGAGGGCGATCCGTCCACGCTCGACGGCGGCCAGCGCAAGCTCTACGACCTCATCGCCCGCCGCTTCCTGGCGACGCTCATGGGTCCCGCGACCATCGAGAACACCAAGCTCGAGCTCGATGTGAACGGTGAGCCGTTCGTGGCTTCGGGCGATGTGCTCGTGACCCCGGGTTTCCGCGAGGCCTACCCGTATGGCCTTAAACGCGACGAGCAGATGCCGCCGCTTGAGCAGGGCGATACGGTCGACGTATTCGACATTAAGCTCGAGGCCAAGCAGACCGAGCCGCCCGCGCGCTACAGCCAGGGCAAGCTCGTGCAGGAGATGGAGAAGCGCGGCCTGGGCACCAAGTCCACGCGCGCGAGCATCATCGAGCGCCTGTACGCCGTGCGCTATCTCAAAAATGATCCCGTTGAGCCGAGCCAGCTGGGTATCGCCATCATCGATGCGCTGTCGCAGTTTGCCCCGCGCATCACGAGCCCCGATATGACCAGCGAGCTCGACGGCGACATGACCCGTGTGGAGCGCGGCGAGGATACCGAAGAGCATGTCGTGATGCACTCGCGCGCGCTGCTGGCTGGCGTGCTCGACGAGCTGCTCAAGCACACGCAGGAGCTGGGCGACGCCATCAGCGACGCCGTCACGGCCGATGCGCGCGTGGGAGCTTGCCCCAAGTGCGGCAAGGACCTGGTTATGAAGACGAGCGCCAAGACCCGTGGCAGCTTCATTGGCTGCATGGGCTGGCCCGACTGCGATGTGACCTATCCGGTGCCGAGCGGCGTCAAGGTGAGTCCGCTCGAGGGCGAGGCGGCCGTGTGCCCCGAGTGCGGCGCGCCGCGCATTAAATGCCAGCCGTTCCGTCAGAAGGCTTTCGAGATCTGCGTGAACCCCACGTGCCCCACCAACTACGAGCCCGACCTTAAGGTGGGCGAGTGCAAGGTGTGCGCCGAGGCCGGACGTCATGGCGACCTGATCGCGCACAAGAGTGAGAAGAGCGGCAAGCGCTTTATCCGCTGCACCAACTACGATGACTGCGGCGTAAGCTATCCTCTGCCGGCGCGCGGTAAGCTCGAGGCGACGGGTGAGACCTGCCCCGAGTGCGGCGCCCCCATCGTGGTGGTCAACACGGCGCGCGGCCCGTGGCGTATCTGCGTCAACATGGACTGCCCGACCAAGGAGAAGAAGCCCGCCCGCGGCCGCAAGACCACGACTAAGGCGAGCACGGCCAAGAAGACGACGGCGGCCAAGAAGACGACGGCTAAGAAAGCCACTGCCGCCAAGAAGACGACCGCGAAGAAGTCGACTGCCAAGAAAGTAGCCTCCGACAAGTAACGGCGCGGTCGAAACATTGCCTAAAAAACGAGCGAGGACCCCACGATCCTCGCTCGTTTTTTTTGACCGGCAGTTAGGGACGTTCCTTTTCTGCCGGCAGTTTAGGAACGTCCCTAACTGCCGGCTCGGGAACGACAAAGCGCTAGTTCACTTCGACGGGTTTGGCGCCGGGATAGCGCTCCTCAAAGTCTAGGCGATACTTATTGTCATTGGTGCCCGCCACGTTGTCGCGCGACAGCGGCGCCACGATCTCATTCTTGTGGTCCGCAGGCTTGGTGTATTTCAGGCTGATCTCCCAGGCATCACAGATTGCGTCAATGCGGTGATCCAGGTCGTCGTACAGGGCGATGATGTCCTTCCAGGAACTGTAGTTCTTGGAGCTCGTCGGGACGTCCAGGTCCTCGACGATGTCGTAATACTGCTCGATGGTGTCCTCTGTGCGCTCGGCGACGTCGGCGAGATTTTGACGGGTGGTGCGATCTTCTTCCAGATAGCTGCCGTTGAAGTTCTGCGCGCAGCCACGGACGTAGTTGTCGAGGTCTTCGAGCAAGTCGTAGTATTCGCTCAGTCGGCGGTAGAGGTTCTGCTCGGAGAGCGTTGCTTCGCCGCCATCCTCGTCGTCATCGTCATCATCGTCGTACAGGCTGTTGGGATCGCCGAGAGGCTTTAGGTCATCGTCGTCGACGTCATGGTGCAGCTTAGCTACCTCGGCAGTCGTCTGCGTGGCGGCGTTGTCGAAAGGCTTGATCACAAAGAAAACGACCAGGGCGATGATGATCGCCACCAGCACAACGATAACGGCGATAAGCGGCCCGGTGCCGCTCTTTTTGGGAGCGGGGGTTTGTGGCGAAGCGGGCGCGTATGCGGGAGCCGGCTGCTGTTGGGGCGAGCCGCTCGCGACGGGTATGCGCTGCGTGGTCTCGACGGCCGCGGGGCCTGCGGCGAGGTCGGGGCGATAGGCGAGGGGGTCCTCCGCCTTGGCTTGCGGCGTATCGAGGGAACCGGTCTGCTCAAAAGCGGGCTGGCTATCGCTCGCGGTTGTTTGTTCAACGGATGCACCGCACGAGGTGCAGAACTTGGCATTATCTGCAAGAAGCTTGCCGCACGAGGCGCAATACCGAGACATTGCCACTCCTTTCGCCACATTTCAATGCAATACGACGATTATACCCAGCACCCCAAAAAGCCGGCAGTTGGGACGTTCCTTTTCGGCCGGCAGTTTAGGAACGTCCCTAACTGCCGCCTGAGTAGCCATTGGCTAGGTGGGATTTGGGACGCGCCGAGCACTGGGGTATCATGGCTTGGTTGCTATAACTCGCATTTACGCGCCTTGTAGGAAGGGGCTGCGCCCATGGCTTTTGAGCCCGCTCAACATAGCTTTATCACGCTCGAGGGCGTTGATGGCGCCGGCAAGTCCACGCAGGCGCGCTTGCTTGCCCGCGCGCTCGAACTCGCTGGCTACCAGGTTGTGAGCCTGCGCGAGCCGGGCGGCACCGCCATCAGCGAAAAGATCCGCGCCCTGCTGCTCGATCCCGCCAACACGGCCATGGGAGATACCTGCGAGCTGCTGCTCTACGAGGCCGCACGCGCCCAGCTGGTGCACGAGGTCATAGCTCCCGCCCTCGCGGCCGGCAAGGTGGTCCTATGCGACCGCTTCTACGATTCCACGACCTGCTACCAGGCGTTTGCCGACGGCCTCGATCGCCAGATGGTGCGCGACGCCAACAACCTGGCCGTCGCGGGTACGCACCCGGCTCTCACACTCGTCTATCGCATCACGCCCGAGCAGGCGGCGCTGCGCATGGCCGCCCGTGGTGCGGCCGACCGCATGGAGGCCAAGGGCATGGCCTTCCAAGAGCGCGTCTACCAGGGATTTTGCGCCATTGCCGCCGAGGAACCAAACCGCGTAAAGCTCATCGACGCGACCGCGTCCATCGAGGACGTCTTCGCGCAGACGGTCGAGCAGGTTCGCGTCTACGGCCTCGACATTCCGCAAGATGTCGTCGCCGCCGCGCTTGCCAAGGAGGCCGAGTAACATGGCCCCCGCTCAGGCAAGCCTGCTGGCCAAGCTCGACACCCAAGAGCGCGTGCGCGACTTTTTGACCAATGCCGTCGCCAGCGGTCGCGCATCGCACGCCTACCTGTTTTTGGGCGCGCCCGGAGCGGGCAAGCTCGACGCCGCGTGGGCGCTCGCCCAAGCCTTCCTGTGCGAGCAGGACGGCTGCGGCTCATGCGATAGCTGCGTGCGCGTCGCCCGCCATACACACCCCGATGTGCACTATTACACGCCCGAGAGCGCCACGGGCTACCTCATCGCCCAGACCCGCGAGCTGCTCGACGACGTGCCGCTGGCGCCCATCCGTGCCAAGGCCAAGGTCTACATCATCGACCGTGCCGAGCAGCTGCGCGCCAACACCGCCAACGCACTGCTCAAAACACTCGAGGAGCCGCCCGAGGACGTTATGTTCATCCTGCTGGGCACCTCGGCAGACGTGATGTTGCCCACCATCGTGAGCCGCTGCCAGTGCGTGCCGTTTCGGCTGGTATCGCCCGCCGTCGCCGCGCAGGCCGTGAGTCGCGCCACCGGTCAGGACCCTGCGCGTTGCCGCATGGCCGTCGCCGTAGCGGGAAGCCCCACGCGTGGCATCGAGTTCCTCAAGAGCGCCGAGCGCCAGGACGCCCGCCGTCAGATGGTCCGCGCCATCGATTCGCTTATCGCCGCCGACGAGGCCGACGTGCTCAGTCGCGCCAAGTCACTCATCGTCGCCGTTAAGGCGCCGCTCGCCGAGGTCAAGTCCACGCAGGAAAAGGTGCTCGAGCAAAACGCCGACTACCTGTCGCGTGGAGCATTGAAGCAGCTTGAGGACCGCAACAAGCGCGAACTCAACGCGCGCGAGCGTTCGGGTATCATGGAAGCGCTGGCGAGCGCGCGGACGCTCATGCGCGACGTGCTGCTGACGCTTCAGGACGAGGCGGCCGACGTGGTAAACGAAGACGTGCGCGACACGATCGGTCGGCTTGCCGCCGCGACCAATGTTGCGGGTGCCACCCGGGCGCTCGAGGCAGTCGCGACCGCCGAGCGCAACATCGCCAGAAACGTTACTCCCCAGCTGGCCATCGAGGTCATGCTGTTCGATATCAGGAAGGCACTGAAATGCCGTTAGTCGTACCCGTTAAGTTTACCTACGCCTCGCGCGACCTGTGGTTCGATCCGCAGGATCTGGATATCCTCGAGGCCGATTATGCCATTTGCTCCACCGAGCGCGGAACCGAGATCGGCCTGGTCACGGCCGATCCCTTCGAGGTGCCGCAAGATGAGATCGGTCAGCCGCTCAAGCCCGTGCTGCGCGTGGCGAGCGACATCGACCTGCAGCTTGCCGACGACCTGGCCATCCAGGGCGACGAGGCCATGGTCGACTTCCGCCGCCTGGTCAAGGAGCTCGACCTCGAGATGAAGCCGGTCGGCGTCGAGTACCTGTTTGGCGGCGAGAAGGCCGTGTTCTACTTTGCGGCCGAGGAGCGCGTCGATTTTCGCCAGCTCGTCAAGGACCTGTCCTCGACGCTGCACATTCGCGTCGACATGCGCCAGATCGGCGTGCGCGACGAGACCCGCCTGGTGGGTGGCTACGCCCAGTGCGGACAGGAGCTCTGCTGCACGCGCTTTGGCGGACAGTTTGAGCCCGTCTCGATTCGCATGGCAAAAGAGCAGGACCTGCCGCTCAACTCGTCCAAGATCAGTGGCGTGTGCGGTCGCCTGATGTGCTGCCTGCGCTACGAGTTCGAGGCCTACAAGGACTTTAAGAGCCGAGCGCCCAAAAAGAAGACACTCATCGATACGCCGCTTGGCAAGGCGCGTATCCAGGAGTATGACACGCCGCGTGAGCAGCTGGTGCTGCGCCTGGAGAACGGCAAAGTCTTTAAGGTCAACCTGGCCGATATGACGTGCTCGGAGGGCTGCAAAAAGAAGGCCGCCGAGCAGGGCTGCAACTGCCGCCCCGACTGCGTGACGCGCGACGTGCTCGAGCGCATCGAGTCGCCCGAGATGCGCCTGGCGCTCATGGAGCTCGATCGCGAGAACGGCGTCGACGTGGGCGATGGCCTGTCGAGTGCCGACCGTCTGGCCGGCACGTCGATGCCCAAGCGTCGTCGTCGCGATGCCGAATCCGATGCTCGCGCCGGTCAGGGTCAGGGCGAGGGCCGTGGCCGTGGAAAGGGTCGCGGCAAGGCCGAGGCACCCGAGGCCGAGGGGGCGGCCGATGGCCGTCGCCGCCGCAAGCGCGCGGGCTCGGGCGATGCTACCGAGGCTGCAGCCGCGGGCAAGAACGCCTCTCGCGAGCGCGAGGTTCAGCAACCCCAGCAGCAGAATCGCGGCGGTGGCATGAACCCCACACGTCGCCGCCGCCGTCATCTGTCGAGCGAGGAGCGCGAGGACGCCTTCCGCGCCGCAGCTGCTCGCGAGGCTGGTGCCGCTTCCAAGGGCGCCTCGGCCTCCGATGCGCCTGCCGACAAGGGCGGCAAGTCACGTGGCGAGGAGGAGCGCACGCCGCGTCCGCGCCGTCGCCATTCCTCGGGCGCGCAGCAGAAGCCCTCAGTGCCCTCCGTGGCCGATCAGGTCTCGGATGGCGAGGTCAAGGTCACGCGCCGTCGTCCCGGGGATGGCGGGGGAGCGGCTGCCAAGGCTTCGCGTGGCGCCGCTCGCGACGAGCGCGAGCCGCGCGGTGGCGAGGGCTCGGCCGACCAGGGTCAAAAGCGCCGTCGCCGTCGCCGTTCCCGCAAGCCGCGCCAGGATGGCGGCGAGGGCTCGACTCCGTCTTCGTCCGCACCGCAACCGCCCGCCGGCGAATAACGCCCGCGAGCGGATTTAGCCCGCCTTGCCCCGAGCGCATCGGGGTATCATAGCGCCGAATCAACAACCCTCCCCGCGACCGAACGTAGGGAGGGTTGTGTCTTGAAGAGCCATCTGAACATATTGAGCCGTCTGCAGGGAGCCGGTGCCCTACCGTTTGCGGACGAATTGCTACCGTTTGCCGAGCACGCGACGTACGAGGCGCTTGAGGCGTTGTCGCCCACGCGATGTGCCGGCTGCGAACGCGCCGGTGCGCTTATTTGCCAAGACTGCCTGGCCGCGCTCACGCTCATCGACCCACGTCATAGCTGTACCCGATGCGGCGCCCCGTTTGGGGATTTGCTGTGCACTGAGTGTTCGGTCGAGGGCACGTCCTCGGCAATGGCGGAGGCACTCGATCGCTGTCTGGCGTGCGCCGTCTATGCGCATCCGCTGCCGCGCATCATTAAAGCGTACAAGGATGCGGGCGAGCGACGTCTAGCTCCGTATCTGGCGGAGCTGCTCTACGACACCGCCCTGCATGCCCAGGTCGTAGCGCCCGATCGCTACGGAGGTGTGCTGTCCGGCGCGGATGCGGTGGTGTTTGTGCCTGCGACGGCGGCAGCGTTTCGGCGGCGTGGTTTTGATCATATGGAGGCTATTGCGCGCCCATTTTGCGAGCTGTCGGGTGTTCCCCTGCTCGATGCTCTCGTCAAGTACGGGCATGGCGACCAGCGCGAACTCGGTCGTGAGGAGCGCCGCGAGCGTGCCCAAGGCATGTACGAGACGGTTGAGGACGTGCACGGCCGCCGCCTGCTGCTTATCGATGACGTTATCACCACGGGCGCGACGATGGCCGCGGCTTCGGCGGAACTCAAGCGCGCCGGTGCCGCGGCCGTTGATGGCCTCGCTATCGCACGCGTTTGGTAGGGGTGGTTTTGTGGCAGTGAAGATTGAGCGGCGCAACGAGCCGACAAGCGAACAGCTAGCGGCTTCCGTAATTCTGACGGGTGCCTCGGCGCTACGCATGATGCGCGCCGAGCGCCGACAAATGGGTTACATCAGCTGGAGGGACCTCGATCCCGATGAAGAGCGCCGCGCGCTGCGCACGTCGTCGCCCTCGACCGAGGACATCTATCTTCCCGACTTGGTGCGTATTGGAGCCGCAAGCGGCGAGGTGCAAGAGGATTTGTGCTTGCTGGTGGGATCTGCGGCGCAGCGCCGCCGCATGCTTGGCGTGGGCTGGTCCGTGTGTTCCGGGTTGCCTGCCGGCTCGATTCTAGAAGTGGAGCCGGGTGTATACAGTCTATCTCCCGAGGCCCTTTGTGTTGCCGTCGCCCGCGAGGTCGGCTGTATCCAGGCATTTGCCCTAGCCCAGGAGCTGTGCTCTAAGATTTCGCTGAGTGACCGCGGGCAGTATCTACCTCCCTACACATCGCCTGTCGTGAACAAATTGGCAAAGGACAAAGACCAGCCGCCAGATGTCGGTTACTTTGAGGTCGAGCCCGTGCTGACACCCGATCGCCTGGTAGATTACCTTGCGGCGTGCAAAGGAAGCACGGCCAAACAGCTGCTGCGCCTGTGTCCCTACCTGTCAGAAAACCTGCTGTCGCCCATGGAGTGCATCATGCTCGCTCTGTTTTCGCTTCCGTTTTCCTATGGCGGATTTGCCTGCGGTCCTTTTAAGACCGACTACAAGATCGAGTTCGATGACCGCGCGCAGGCAATCTCTGGGATGTCGCACGCAGTTTGCGATGCGTATCAGGAAACAGCCCGGTTTGACCTGGAATACAACGGTGAGCTGGGCCATTCCTCCCGGAGGGGACGTATCCATGATGAAAAACGCAACACGGGCTTGATCACTATGGGAATCGAGATCGCGACGGTCAACAACGAAATGCTCTGTGACATGGAAGCGATGGAAGCGCTCGCATGGCGCATCCACCAGCGCATGAGTAAGCGATATCGCAACCGTGTTGACGCTCGCAGAAAGAAACAAGAGACGCTATTTAACACGTTGCGGGCGTGTTTTGGGCTTAAACCCGCCTAACAATGCTCTGAAACAGGGGGTTGGATATATGCTTTGGCCAAAATATAGCAAATATGAGTACTGCTACAAATTCAGTAACAGCAAAATCAGGGATTTTGGGACTTGAAGATGGCGTAAATTAGAAAATTATTAAACAAATGTGGAATATCCTGGCATCAATCTGACGTTATAGAGCGTGAAAACAGCTTGCAGAGCCAAAAACTCCTGCTACTAAATTGGTAACAGTACTCATATTTGCTATTTTTTGGCCACGGCGCCCTAAGACGGGTGTGTTGGGGCTTTCCATGGGGGAGCGACGGGCTTAATCAGAGCGCGTGCGGCCCGTCCTGACCTGCGAAATCTGTACTCGCGATGTGAATAACGCCCCTAACCTTAAACTTTAGCTTGAACTTAGCTATAATGCGCTACGTTCCTGCCAGGCTGTGGTTGCGGGCGGACGAAATGCCCGTCCTAGTCCAAGACAGACGCGGTCAAAGGGATCCACGTAAGCGACCGCGTGCGCGCGGCGCGATCATGGCGCGTCCTAGATGTAAGCCGCACCGTCCGTTCTACTTTCTTTGGGGCAATACCGCCTCGCGGGCGAGCGGGCCAGTCGTGAAGGTGGCTGCGGCCTCCCGAGCAAACACCCCGGTGCGCAAGTGTGGGGTCAAATACCAGGTCAGCTGGTGGGAACAACCTGATATTCCGCGCAACGCACGGATCGTATACGACACAGAAGGCAGGGTAGTGGACATGGTGAGGGGCAGCTTGATGCACGCGGCTCGGTTAGGTGCTGGGACCGCAGCGGTCATCGCCGTTTTGGGCCTGAGCGGATGCGCGTTCAACCCGCTGTCTACGTTCACGACTCCCACGATCGACCAGATCGAGCGCGAGACCGTTACCCCCACGGTATCGGACGATGCCCTGGTCACGCCGGGAACCCTGACGGTCGCCCTCGATACGTCCGATGCCCCGCAAGCCATGCAGGATGCTGACGGAAACCTCACGGGCTATGCGGTCGATGCCGCTCGTGCCCTCGCATGCCGCATGGGTCTCAAGGTCGCCTTTGTCGATGCGTCCTCGGCCGATTCCGCGCTCAGCGATAAAAAGGCCGACATCTTTATTGGCGACGTTAGGTCTACGGACGGCGACATCAGCTCGCTTGGCACCTGTCTGTACGATGCTGCCGCCGTGTTCGGCAAGACCAGCGACGGAGAGTCCCCGAGTGTCTCAACCGACACACTCAACACTGCTACCTTGGGCGTTCAGACTTCCTCGGCCTCGCAGGAAGCGCTTGCCAAGCAGAGCATCACGGCCAACCAAAAGACTTTCTCCAACATCAACGAGTGCTTCGAGGCACTCGAGTCGGGCGAGGTCGATTACGTGATCTGTGATTCCACGGCCGGTGGTTACCTCGCGCGCCTGATGAGCCAGATCTCCTATGTCGGCACGCTCGAGGCGCCCTCCACGCTTGGCGTCGCAGGCCTTAGCTCTAACGATGAGCTGTGCCGTGCCGTGAGTGATGCCCTCGACGGTATCACGGTCGACGGCACGCTCGAGGCGGTCCACTGCGTCTGGTATGGCCAAATGCCCTATGACCTTACCGCCAAGACTGTTTCGGGGGCCAATGTGCAGGCATCCGACTCCACGTCCAACGAGACCGAGTCCTCCGATGGCGACGCCTCTGATAACAACGGCGACAGTCCGTCGTCTAGCCAGGAGGGCGCCATCACCGACGATGACATCAACAAGCTCAATAGCTAGTTATTGGTAGGGGTGGCGTCTGCCATACACCGAACAAGGCGCTTCTTCACGGTTTCAACACGCATGGCCGGGTCTCCCAAATAGGGGAGCCCGGCTTTTCTATTTTGGTAAAACTAGCAGGTCAAAGCTAATTTCCAGGAGAAAAATTAACTCCGTCGACGCCTTCCTATAGCGCACTTTGCCACGGAAAAGTGCGAGACTTCGGTATGCGGTATCAAGCAGTCGTTATTCGGGTCTTTGGGAATTCGCGTGATTAAATGCACGGCAATGGGTACATAGCCAGTACAGTAAGTCCCCGAGGCAGATTGGAGCCACGTATGGATATCAAGGTTTCTGGACGCAAGACGACGGTAACCGATGCTCTGCGTGCGCATGTGGATGAGAAGATCGGCGAGGCGCTCAAGGTTTTCGATATCGAGCCCATGACGGTCGACGTTGTACTTCGCTATGAGAAGAACCCCTCGAACCCCAACCCGGCAATCGTCGAGGTTACGGTTCGTGCCCGCGGTTCGGTGATTCGCGTTGCCGAGCACGGTGCAGATATGTACGCCGCCATTGACCTCTCCGCCGATAAGGTCACCCGCCAGCTGCGTAAGTTCAAGACCAAGGTCGTGGACAACCGCCAGGGCGGTGCCAGCGCCGCGGATGTCGCGCCGGTCGAGCGCGTCGAGGATCTGGCCGACCTGCTGCTGCCCGAGGAGGAGGACGACCTGCTCGTCCGCGAGAAGGTTATCGACGTCACCCCGATGACCGAGGAGCAGGCGCTGGTGCAGACCGATCTGCTGGGCCACGACTTCTACGTGTTCGAGAACGCGACGACTGGTCTCATCAATGTGGTGTATCACCGTAAGAATGGTGGATATGGCATCATCAAGCCCCGCATCGAAACACTTGACGAGTAAAATACGTTAACTTGCATGAGTTAACGGTTGGCGGCCATCCCATGCGGGTGGCCGCCTTTTTACGTAAGGAGTCGCTTTGATGGACAAGGCCGCATCCGCCGGTCATTCGGACCGTTGCCGCATCGTCGTCGATACCTGCTGCGACTTTAGCCCCGAGGTCGCTGCGAACCTCGATGTCGATATCCTGGGTTTCCCCTTCATTATCGATGGCGAAGAGCGCACGGACGACATCTGGTCGAGCATCACACCCAAGGAGTTCTACGACCGGATGCGCGCCGGTGCCCGCGTGTCCACCTCGGCTGTGTCGCTCGGTCGCTATATCGAGTTCTTTACCGAGTGCGCCAAAGAGGGCACGCCCACGGTCTACCTGTGCTTTACCTCGGCGCTGTCGTCGAGCTACAACTCCGCGTGCCAGGCGGCAGATGCCGTGCGCGCCGAGTATCCCGATTTTGAGCTTTACGTGGTCGACAACGCTCTGCCCTGTGCGACCGGCGCGCTCTTGGCGCTCGAGGCCGTGCGCCAGCGTTCGGCGGGACTGACCGCCAAGCAGCTGGTCGATTGGGCAAACGAGGCAAAGACCTACGTCCACGGCTACTTTACGCTCGAGAGCTTCGACGCACTGGCTGCCGGCGGCCGCATTCCGCCCGCGGCGGCGCAGCTCACGGCAAAGCTCGATGTCAAGCCCGAGCTCTCCTACGACCTTGCCGGCTCGCTGTCGCTGATCGGCGTCAACCGCGGCCGCAAGAAGGCGCTCAAGTCCATTCTCAAGTCGTTCCGCGAGAACTACGTGCCCGATCGCACCATGCCCATCGCCATCATGACGGCCGATGCCGAAAAGGATGGTGACTGGCTCGAAGCCGCCATCCGCAAGGAGGAGGGTTGCGCCGACGTCACGATCATTCGCGGCTCCGTGGGTCCCACCATCGGCTCGCACGTGGGCCCCGGCATGGTGGGCTGCGCGTTTTGGGGTAAGAACCGCGCCGACAAGGCGTCGCTTTCCGACCGTATCGCCCGCCGCGTGCGCGGTCAGTAGGCAAGCGCTGCGTCCGTAATCGCCCTCGACTCACAGCCCAAACGCTGGCACCGAGTATTCAACCTGGTAACAACACCCAACCCAAAAGGAAAGGTTTCATGGCAAACAAGCTCTCTGTCGCATTTATCGGCACCGGAATTATGGGTGCCCCCATCGCCGGCCATATTCTGGATGCCGGCTATCCCGTCACGGTCAACAACCGCACTAAGTCCAAGGCTGTCGCGCTTATCGAGCGCGGTGCCGCCTGGGCCGATACGCCGGCCGATGCTGTGGCTAACGCCGATGTCGTCTTTACCATGGTGGGCTATCCCTCCGAGGTCGAGGAGCTCTACCTGGCGGGCGACGGTCTGCTCGCGTGCACTAAGCCCGGCGCGGTCCTGATCGACCTCACCACGAGCTCGCCCGAGCTCGCCCGTGACATTGCCGAGGCCGCCCAGGTTTCTGGTCGCATGGCGTTTGACTGCCCCGTCACCGGCGGCGAGTCGGGAGCTATCGCCGGCACGCTCACGGCTATCGTGGGCGCCACCGAGAACGACATCGCTCCGGTTCGCGATATCCTTTCCACCTTTGCGGCAACCATCTGCTGCTTCGACGGCGCCGGCAAGGGCCAGGCTGCCAAGCTCGCCAACCAGGTGTCGCTGGGCGCCTGCATGGTCGGCATGGCAGACGCCATGGCATTTGCCGAGCTGAGCGGCCTTGACCTGGAGAAGACCCGTCAGATGATCCTGGGCGGCACCGGCAAGTCCGGCGCTATGGAGAGCCTGGCGCCCAAGGCGCTCGACGGCGACTACAAGCCCGGCTTTATGGTCGAGCACTTCATCAAGGACCTGCGCTTGGCGCTCGCCTATGCCGACGACCGCGAGCTTGCGCTGCCCGGCGCCGACGTGGCCTTTACGCTCTACGACATGCTCGACGCCATCGGTGGTGCCAAGCTGGGCACCCAGGCCATCACGGTCCTCTATAAGGAGGAGGCCGACGCCATCGCCGCCGGTCTGGACTGGTCGCAGTATCGTCCCGAGGAGCATGGCGCTCACGAGGAAGGCTGCGGTTGCGGCGAGCACGGCGACGACCATGAGTGCGGTTGCGGTCACCATCACGGCGAGGACCACGAGTGCTGCGGCGGCCACGGCCATGACGACGGCCACGAGTGCTGCTGCGGCCACCATCACGGGGAGTAGCGCCCATGAGCTGGACGTTCGTGGTGCTTGCGCTGGTGCTCTTTCTCTTTGCGATCTACATTGGCTTTTTGTGCGGCCAGTGGGCCTGCGAAAAGCGCGTGATCACCAAGCGCGACTACTGGATTGCCAACTTTGCAGGCGCGGCGGCAGTCGTCCTGCTGACCTGGGTGTTCTCACTGTTCCCGCTGGTGCAGTTTGCGCCGATCGGCTGGCTCGGCGGCTTTATCGCCGGTCTTAAGATGAGCTTTGGCGAGTCCGTCGGTCCGTGGCGCAAGCACGACGAGGTCTTTAACGTCAACAAGGCTCATCGCGCCGCCGCCGACGCGGGCGACGCTGAGGAACGCCGCCGTGCGCGTCGCAATGGCGCGGCCGACCGACAGCTCATCTCGGTCACCGATGACAGCAAGGGTGCTGGCAAGCACGCTAAGAAATAGTAAGAAGAGGTAACTATGGCAGAAAACAAAGACGAACAGCTCACCGACGAGGAGCTGGCACAGCTTCAGCTGGCAGAGGAGAACGAGAACGCCGTCGACCGTCTGGTCAAGGAGCTCGGCTGCCCCACGCGCCGCATCCGCCAGTTTGCCGCCCGCGTGCTGCACCTGCTTGCCGAGCGCGATCCGCAGCGCGTCGTGTCCTGCGTGCCCGCGCTGATCGAGGCGCTCGACCGCCCCGAGGCGCAGACCCGCTGGGAGGCCCTCGATGCCCTGACGGCGCTCGCTACCACCTGCCCCGAGCAGCTGGGCGATGCCTTTGAGGGCGCCGAGACTGCACTGTTCGACGAGATCTCCTCCACGCTGCGCTATGCCGCCTTCCGCCTGCTGTGCGTGTGGGGTGCCACGAGCGTCGAGCGTTCGCGCGAGGCTTGGCCCATCCTGGACGAGGCCATCCAGTGCTACCACGGCGACCTCGAGTATCGTGACATGCTCGGTTGCCTGTACGAGTTTTGCCAGGGCGAGATCGACGCCGAGGTTGCCGAGAAGCTTGCGCTGCGCCTTAAGTTCGATGCCGAGAACGGCAAGGGCAGCTATCTCAAAGCCCGTTCGAGCGAGATTTGCGAAATGCTTGTTAAACGCTTTGACCTTGATCTCTCCAAAAAGAAGAAGCGTGCTAGCGTTAAAAAATCTGACGACGCCGAAAACGAGGAGTAACAGATTATGGCGCACGATGTAGTCCTGATTCCCGGTGACGGTATCGGTCCCGAGATTACGCAGGCCATGCGCCGCGTGGTCGAGGCCACCGGTGTCCAGATCAATTGGAATGTCCAGGAGGCCGGTGCCGGCGTCATGGACGAGTTTGGCACGCCACTGCCCCAGCACGTGCTCGATGCGGTCGCCGAGACCAAGGTTGCCATCAAGGGTCCCATCACCACGCCGGTCGGCACGGGTTTCCGCAGCGTTAACGTCGCCCTGCGCAAGCACTTCGACCTGTACGCCTGCGTGCGCCCCTGCCTGTCGCAGCCGGGCGACGGATCGCGCTTTCGCGATGTCGACCTGGTCATCGTGCGCGAGAACACCGAGGACCTCTACGCTGGCATCGAGTTCGATGAGGGGGCTGCCGAGGTCGAGGAGCTCTCGCAGCTTGTCGAGCGCTCGGGTCAGAAGACCTTCGCCGCCGATTCCGCCATCTCAATTAAGCCGATCTCCATCGCCAAGAGTCGCCGTATTGTGGAGTACGCCTTTGAGTATGCCCGCCGCTGCGGCCGCAAAAAGGTGACGGCCGTGCATAAGGCCAACATCATGAAGGCGACCGACGGCCTGTTCCTGCGCGTTGCGCGCGAGGTGGCCGCCAACTATCCCGATATCGAGTTCAACGACAAGATTGTCGACGCCACTTGCATGGGCCTGGTCCAGAACCCCAACGACTTCGATGTCCTGGTGCTGCCCAACCTGTACGGCGACATCGTGAGCGACCTGTGCGCCGGCCTGGTGGGTGGCTTAGGGATGGCCCCCGGCTCCAACATCGGTGCCGATTGCGCCATCTTCGAGGCAACGCACGGCTCCGCGCCCGATATCGCTGGCCAGGATATCGCCAACCCCACGGCCGAGATCCTTTCTGCTGCGATGATGCTCGATCACCTGGGCGAGAACGACGCTGCTAATCGCATTCGCGCCGCCGTATCTGCCACGCTCGACGAGGGCGAGCAGGTTACCGGTGACGTGCGTCGTGCCCAGACCGGCTCCGTCGAGGGGGCCGTGGGCACGCAGGCCTTTGCCGATGCCGTTATCGCGCACCTGGCCTAAGGCATGCGTGCTGCAAACGCCTAAATAGTACTTAAGTGTTTGCGTATAACCTGAGAATCAATACGCCCGGCGCTCTGTCGGGCGTATTCTATTGAGGACTATGTTTCCTAACAAGGAGTAACCGATATGGGTCTGATTCAAAAGAAGGACGAGAAGGACGAGATCGACGGCATCCAGATCATCGAGCGCGGCGAAGGCCCCGACGGTGACGAGGATGAGAAGATCGATCTGGTCGCCGGTACGTCTGCCGAGCACATTGCCGCCGGTACGACGGCCGAAGAGGAGGACGCCCGGCTGGAGGCTCAGATTGCCGCGGATGCCGCTGACGAGAATCTGATGCCCGAGGCCCAGGATGAGGACGACGATATCCTGGGTTCCGATGAAGACGATCGCGTATCCAAGCACAAGAAGACGATGATCGCCGCCTTTGTGGTTGCCGTCGTGATCGCTGCGGTGGTCGGCTTCTTTATTGGCAATGGCGGCTTTGGCGGCAAGGGTGTCGGCTCGGCGACCCTGACCGAGGACCAGCTCGATTCGACCGTGGCAAGCTATAGCTACAACGGCAAGAAGAGCGATATCACCGCGCGCGAGGCCATCGAGAGCCAGTACAGCCTCGATACCGTCAAGGATAGTGATGGCAACTACACCGCTCCTTCTGCCGACGTCATCCTGTCCTACGTGCGCAACAAGATCCTGCTCGATGCTGCCGAGGACGAGGGCATTACCGTCTCTTCCAAGGAGATGAAGCAGTACGCCGAGGATTCCATCGGCACTTCTGACTACAAGACCATGGCCACGCAGTATGGCGTGTCCAAGGACCAGGCAAAGCAGATCGTCCGCCAGTCCGCGACGCTGCAGAAGCTCTACAAGAAGAAGGTGGGCGATAGCTCCGCAAGCATGTCGACCGCTCCGACCGAGCCTTCTGACGGCAACGAGGAGACCGCGAGCAAGGATTACGCCGACTACATCATCAACCTTGCCGGCGACGAGTGGGATAGCGAGAAGGGCACTTGGAAGGACGCCGATGGCACCTACGCTAAGGCCTTTGCCGACGATGCCTTTACGGCCGATAGCGCTACCTATAAGCAGGCCATGACCGCCTACTACACTGCTTACCAGCAGTACTCTTCGCAGGCTTCGAGCGCCAGCTCCAAGTGGACCGAGTATGCTAACGGCCTCTACGCCAAGGCCAACATCAGCATCTACGGCCTGTTTGCGTAAAGAGTCGCACGGCTCATCGAGCATCTAGCCGATAGACAGCAGAAAGTCCGCCAGTACGGAAGTCGTTCTGGCGGACTTTTTGCGTTGAGGCGTGATTGGTGGCTTAATCATGGCTATTCATCTTTAAGTCCAAAAAGGCTATCGGCTTCATCGTCGGATATATATTCCAGTACATCGCCCGGTTGGCAATCGAGTGCCCGGCATATCGCGTCAAGAGTTGAAAAACGCACGGCAGAAACCTTGCCAGTCTTTATGCGCGACATATTGACTTGGGAGATGCCCACGCGTTCCGCAAGTTCTTTGGATGAGATCTTGCGTTCGGCGAGCATGCGGTCGAGCCGCAGAATGATCATGGATTCCCCCTAGAGCAACTCGTCATCTTGTTTTTGCAGGATACACCCGTAGCGGAAGATGCTGGCAATCAGGATAATAATCAGGCCTGCAAAGAGCATAGAGGGCTCGAACAGCTGGCCGCCGAAGGCATCTGTAAAGCTGCCGCCAAATCCCGAAAGCATCAATCCCGTGACTATGGCACCAAGGAGTCTCACGGCAGCGCCGCCGATAAGGAACAAAAGCCCAACTCGATGTAGCATACGGCTGCATTCAAGGTCAAAGGGCCTGCCCGCCTTTTCAATGATGGAGAAAAGCTTGTATGCGCTCAGTGCGATAGCGAGCGCGAGGAATGTCATCATGACGCTCCCCATGGCGGTGTGACCGTCGTGCGCGATGAGCATAAGTGGGGTCTGTGCATTGGCGCCGACGAGAGCGAGGCACGGTCCTTCGCCGGCTTGAAGTTCTACGGATTGGAGACAGAATCCTTGGGAGAGACTGGGCAATATGAGTAGAAGGTCGATTGCAATGACTGCGAAGAGTCCCAGAGCGAGTGCCGCGGTGGCGCAGATTGTGGCCCATTTGCAGATGCGGGTGAGCCTTCTCAGCTCGGCTATTGTCTGTTCGCGACCGATGGCTTCATTCGATGTGGATGCGTTCCGGCGGATCATAGCCCCTCCAACCAATCTCTTGGATGATACTTGTATCTTATATCATAATTAATGACAAACGATAAATAATTACGAATACTGACTAAGTAATGATTGAAAACGATTAGCATGAACTATTAGCTCGTTTTGGGTGTCGGAGTTCCGCGTTCGGGGGATGAGGACAAATGCCAAAAACTTCCCGTGATCGCGCAAGCGCTCCATCGCGCTTCCCTAATTCATCTGGGAAAACAACTGCAAACGATTGCAAGTAACCGGTGAACGGTCGAAAACTACCGTTCACCGATAATCTCAAAACTGGTTCTAACTGGTATTAAGTCAAAAAGACCAATTCACATATCTTCACAATGACCTGCAATTTTTCTTCACGCTATTTTTAGCCGCCCTGCGTTGTTTAGACACAGGAAAAGATCCGATCTTTTGCCAAAACATTTCGAAACGGTTTCAAAACCGCAGGTAGAAGTGTTAACGACCGGTAAACGGTCGATTTATCACCGTGAGCGGTGCAAAAACGTTTTACCGTATGAATCAACGAAAGCGACCTCTTCTGGGGTGATATAGTGACAACAACACGTCACGTGGTTACTACCAGTTTAGAAACCACTGGTCTTCATAGAACGCTTTCTAAGAAGCTTTAAGGGCGAGCGCCCGCTGGCTTCCGAAAATCATCGGACTCAGATTGTACACACCTTCGGAAGGGAAATTTGAATGGTTGGCTTTATTCTTACCGGTCATGGACAGTTCGCACCCGGCCTTGCAAGCGCTATCGCTATGGTTGCCGGCGACCAGCCTGCTTTTACCGTCGTTCCTTTTGAGGGCGACCAGGCTGCTTCCTACGGTGAGGATCTCCGCGCCGCTATTACCGCCATGCGCGAGGAGTGCGATGGCGTGCTCGTCTTTACCGACCTGCTTGGCGGCACCCCGTTCAACCAGTCGATGATGATTGCCCAGGATGTCGACAATGTCGAGGTTCTGACCGGCACTAACCTTCCCATGGTTATTGAGCTTCTGTTCCTCCGCGGCAACGCCACGCTCGCCGAGCTTGGCGAGCAGGCCGTGACCGTTGGCCAGACGGGCATCACCGCCCAGACGGTCGCATCCGTTGCCGGCTCCGAGGAAGAGGATATCTTCGGCGACGAGGACGGCATCTAATGGCCGATTTCGGAGCCAACGTCCTGAGCTCCTCGGTCGCCCTTTTAGGCCTGCTTGCCATCATGGGCTTGATTTACACCATCTGGTCGCAAATCAACATGAAGAAGAAGCAAAAGTACTTCAAGGAGCTGCACACCGAGCTCAAGCCGGGTCAGGAGGTTCTTTTCGCCGGCGGTATCTACGGAACCGTCAAAGGCATCGAAGGCGAGAAGGTCCAGATCAAAGTACGATCCGGAGCCGTCGTAGATGTTTCGCGTTACGCGATTCAGGAGATCAAGTAACTGTCGTCAGCAAATAACGAAAGGAAGCTGATCAACATGGCAGAACCCAACATTCTTCTTACCCGCATCGATAACCGACTGGTTCATGGTCAGGTTGCCACCCAGTGGAACTCCACTCTGGGCTCCAACCTCATCCTCGTCGCCAACGACGACGTGGCGACCAACACCATGCGCCAGAACCTCATGAAGATGGCCGCTCCCGCCGGCGTCGCTACGCGTTTCTTCTCTCTGCAGAAGACCATCGACGTCATTGGCAAGGCGAGCCCGCGCCAGAAGATCTTCATCGTGGCCGAAACACCGGAAGACGTGCTTACGCTCGTCAAGGGCGGTGTGCCTATAAAGAAGGTAAACATCGGCAACATGCACATGTCGGAAGGAAAGCGCCAAGTCGCCACCTCCGTCGCAGTTAACGACGAGGATGTCGCTGCGTTTAAAGAGCTGCAGGAATTGGGGGTGGAGTTGGAGATCAGGCGCGTTCCGAGCACGCCTGTTGAGGACACGAGCAAGCTCTTCTCGTAATCCTCGTGATCCACGTTGTCAGGAGTGAAACCCTGACGTTCTGTACGTGATATCCAAAGTGCGTACATTCATTTTGAAAGGAGGAGCAAGATGGAATACTCGATCATCCAGATCGCTCTGGTCTTCGTCGTCACGTTCATCGCGGCAATCGACCAGTTTGACTTCCTCGAGTCTCTCTATCAGCCCATCGTCACCGGCGCCGTCATCGGTCTTATCCTTGGCGACCTCAACACCGGTCTTCTCGTGGGTGGTACTTATCAGCTCATGACGATCGGCAACATGCCGATCGGAGGCGCTCAGCCGCCTAACGCCGTCATTGGCGGCATCATGGCAGCCATTCTCGCTATCGCTACGGGTCTCGAGCCCAACGCGGCAGTCGGCCTTGCCATTCCGTTCGCTCTGCTTGGTCAGCTCGGCGTTACCCTGGTCTTCACGCTTATGTCCCCGCTTATGTCCACGGCCGATAACATGGCTCATAACGCGGACACCAAGGGCATCGAGCGCCTGAACTACTTCGCCATGGCTCTGCTCGGCCTGATCTTCGCTGTCGTCGTCACCCTGTTCTTCATCGCTGGCGCTACCATCGGTCAGACCATCGCTTCCGCCATCCCGACTTGGCTGCAGACCGGTCTCTCCGCTGCAGGCGGCATGATGCGCTTCGTCGGCTTCGCCGTCCTGCTCAAGGTTATGATGAACCGCGATATGTGGGGCTTCTTCCTCATGGGCTTTGGCCTCGCGCTCATCACCGTTGCCAACGATTCTCTGGCAACCCCTGCTCTGCTCATCCTCGCTCTCATCGGCTTCGGCATCGCTTTCTGGGACTTCCAGCAGCAGACCGAGCTGAAGGGTGCAGCTGTTTCTGACGGAGGTGACTTCGAAGATGGCATCTAATGAGTATGTAATCCCGGAGCACTACGAGGATCTTACTCCTGCTCCGCAGCTCGATCAGAAGACCCTCAACAAGATGGCTTGGCGCTCCTGCTTCCTGCAGGCCTCGTTCAACTACGAGCGTATGCAGGCCGCTGGCTGGCTCTACTCCATCATCCCCGGTCTGGAGAAGATCCACACCAACAAGAACGACCTCGCGGCTTCCATGAGCCACAACCTGGAGTTCTTCAACACCCACCCGTTCCTTGTCACCTTTGTTATGGGCATCGTGCTTTCGCTCGAGCAGAACAAGGTTGACATCCCCACGATCCGCGCCGTCCGCGTCGCCGCAATGGGCCCGCTCGGTGGTATCGGTGACGCCCTGTTCTGGCTGACGCTCGTGCCTATCACGGCCGGCATCACCTCCAACATGGCCATCAACGGCAACGCTGCTGCGCCGATCATCTTCCTGGTGATCTTCAACGCTGTCCAGTTCGCTCTGCGCTTCTGGCTCATGAACTGGTCCTACAAGCTTGGCACCAGCGCTATTGACGCTCTGACCGCCAACATGCAGGCCTTCACGCGTGCCGCTTCCATCATGGGCGTCTTCGTCGTCGGTTGCCTGGTCGTCACCATGGGTGGCACCCAGATCAACCTCCAGATCCCCAACGGCACCACCCGTGGTCTCTCCGCTACTACCGTGATCGTCTCCGAGAAGGAGGCCGAGAACTTCACCGGTATGGAGGGCATCGATACCGAGACCGCTGAGGCCGGTACCATCGCCATGACCGATAAGGACGGCAACGCCCTTACCGCTTCCGATGCCGACGGCAACGCTGTCGAGTGCGGCGTCACCGATCTGGGCAACGGCATGGAGTCCGTGACCTACGGCACCGTTACCGAGGATCCGGTCAACTTCTCTGTTGCCGACACCCTCAACACCATCGTCCCGAAGCTCGTCCCGCTTATGCTTACGCTGCTGCTTTACTACATGTTCGCTAAGCACAGCTGGACCCCGACCAAGGGCATTCTGCTGCTCTTCGTCCTGGGCATCCTGGGCGCTGGCCCGCTTGGTCTCTGGCCGAGCATCTGGTAAGGCTCTAGCTTGAGGGGTGTGTCCCTACGCGGCTCACACCCCGACCCCTTAAGCCATGTGTATGTTAAAAGCCGCGTGCTCGAAAGGGCGCGCGGCTTTTGTTTTCTTGATGAGTCGGGTGTTGCAGACAGATAATTCTTAACACCCTAGGTAGTTAGCCGAATTCGAGCAAAAGGGAGGATAGGATGGCGATCGGAGCGCGTAAGCAGCCGCTGTACGATCAGCTGGTCGATATTCTGACCGAAAAGATTGACCATGAATATCGCGCCGGTGACATGATTCCTTCCGAGCGCGAACTTTCGGAGCGCTATGGTCTCTCGCGCACTACGGTACGCCTGGCTCTGCAGGAACTGGAGCGTTTAGGACTGGTGGTTCGGCAGCACGGTCGCGGTACCTTTGTGACCGACCGTTCGGCAAAAGCAACCAATCTTATGCAGTCCTACAGCTTTACCGAGCAGATGCGCGCGATGGGTCGAGAGCCCGAGACCACGATTCTCGAGTTTTGCGAGATGGAGGCCGATAAGAATCTGGCCGAGCATATGGGATTGCGCATTGGTGATCGCATTTTTAAGCTCAAGCGTCTTCGTTCTGCCGACAACATGCCCATGATGGTCGAACGCAGCTATCTACCGGTTCGTCAATTTCTGTCCCTAAAGCGACCGCTGCTGGAGCGTAAGCCGCTTTACGATGTGATTGAGCAGGACTTTCAGCAAAAGATTCGCGTGGCCGAAGAGGAGTTCTATGCGAGCATAGCCCGTCCCACCGATGCCCACCTTTTGGGAATTGTCGAGGGCTCGCCTGTGCTCGATTTGGTCAGGACTACGTATAACGAGTCAAACGAGGTAGTGGAGTACACACTCTCGGTTGCTCGTGCCGATCAGTTTAAATACAAGGTTTACCACCAGCGCAGCAACTAGTGCTCGCATCGTTTCCATATGGTGATTCTTTGCATTTAACTGGTTACTACCAGATAACCAACCGAAGTGTATAATTGCACGTCAGAGGATTACTTCTAGAGAGAGGTATTAAAAATGTTCGAGAAGAGTGTCGAGGAGCTCACCGAGCTCGGCGCCCAGATCACCACGGCCGAGATTGCTCAGCAGCCCGAGCTTTGGCGTGATACGCTCAACATCTATCGCGAGAACAAGGAGGCCATCGAGGCCTTCCTGGCCGAGGCTCGCGCTATGGGCGAGGGTCGTCTGTCCGTTGTCTTCACCGGTGCCGGTACGTCCGACTACGTTGGCGATACCTGCGCCCCGTACCTGCGTCACGCTGGCAACACTGATCTCTACGACTTTAAGCCCATCGCCACGACCGACATCGTGAGCGCCCCGCGCGACTTCCTGCGCGCCGAGGATCCCACGCTCGTGGTTTCCTTTGCCCGCTCTGGTAACAGCCCCGAGAGCCTTGCCGCCGTTGCCGTTGCCAAGGAGCTCGTCCACAACGTCAAGTTCCTCAACATCACCTGCGCTCCCGAGGGCAAGCTTGCCGTCGAGTCTGCCGATGATCCCAATGCGCTGACGCTGCTCATTCCGCGCGCCAACGACAAGGGCTTCGCCATGACCGGTTCTTATTCCTGCATGACCCTGCTCTCCACCCTTATTTTCGACACTGCCTCTGACGAGCAGAAGGCCGAGTGGGTCGAGACCATCGCCAAGATGGGCGAGGAGGTCATCTCCCGTGAGCCCGAGATCGCCGATTACCTGGCTGGCGACTTCAACCGCGTGACCTACTTGGGTTCTGGCTCCTTCGGTGGCCTTGCTCAGGAGAGCCAGCTCAAGATCCTCGAGCTCGCTCACGGTCTGGTCGCTACTTCCTACGACACCTCCATGGGCTATCGTCACGGACCTAAGTCCTTCGTCGACGATAAGACGCTCGTCTTCGTGTTCGTCAACAACGATGCCTACACCCGTCAGTATGACATCGACATCCTCAACGAGATCGGTGGCGACGAGATCGCTCAGCACACCATCGCCGTTCAGCAGGATGGCGCTACCGTCTACGAGGGCGAGTCTTTCACCTTTAAGGGCTACGAGGCGCTTCCCGAGGGTTACCTTGCTCTGCCGTTCGTGATGTTTGCCCAGGCTATCAGCCTGCTCAACTCCGTGCGCGTGGGCAACACGCCCGATACGCCGAGCCCCACCGGCACGGTCAACCGCGTGGTTAAGGGCGTGACGATTCACCCCTTCACCGCTTAATCGCGTCCCCCTGTAAGGGCGCCCGTCCGCTCATAACGGCGGGCGGGCGCTTTTTGTTTTACGTGAGCTGGGTATAAGCATCACCACAGTCAACTGCTTTAGAAGCGAGGAGTGCATATGAGCACGTACGCAATTAAGGCTGACAAGTTCTTCTTGCCGGCAGGCCCGCAACTGGGCGGCTATCTTATGGTCGAGGATGGCGTTTTTGGCGCCTGGCAGGCCGACGAGCCCTCTTGCGAGATTAAGGACTACACGGGATCGTGGATCGCACCGGGTATGGTCGATACTCACATCCATGGCTTCTACAACCACTCAACTACCGATAACGATCCCGAGGGCATCGATATCAGCTCAACCGAGCTCGCCCGTCGCGGTACCACCAGCTGGCTGCCCACGACGTTCACCGATGGCGTCGAACAGATCAAGGACGCCTGCGCTGCTATCGCCAAGGCGGACGAGGGTCGCGGCCCCGACTTCTGCGGTGCCCGCATTCAGGGCATCTACCTGGAGGGCCCCTTCTTTACCATGAAGCACGTGGGCGCGCAGAACCCCGCTTACCTGATTGACCCCTCCGAGGAGGTCTTCGATCAGTGGCAGGAGGCTGCGGGCGGTCGCATCGTTAAGAGCGCCATGGCGGCCGAGCGCGACGGTGCCGCTGCTTATGCGGCTGCTCTGAACGCCAAGGGTGTGGTGACCAGCATCGGTCACTCCGACGCCACCTACGATGAGTGCATCGCCGCCATCAACGCCGGTGCCAGCTGCTTTACGCATACCTATAACGGCCAGCGCGGGCTGCATCACCGTGAGCCCGGTGTCGTGGGCGCTGCCATGTCCACGCCCGAGACCTACGCCGAGATCATCTGTGACGGCAAGCACGTAAACCCTGCCGCCATCAAGGCGCTGCTACAGGCAAAGGGCTGGCAGCACACGGTGCTCATCACCGACTGCCTGGGTTGCGGCGGCATGCCCGAGGGCAGCTACACCAGTGGCGGCATGGACGTCATCATGAAGGACAACCTGTGCTGGCTCGCCGACGGCAAGAGCATTGCCGGCTCGGTGCTCACGCTTGCCCAGGGCGTCAAGAACATCGTCGACTGGGGCATCGCTAGCGCCGATATCGCCATTCGCATGGCAACTGAGGTGCCGGCACGCTCCGCGCACATCGAGGATAAGTGCGGCAGCATCATGCCGGGTCGCGACGCCGACTTTGTCGTGTTCGACCATGAGCTCACCCTCGTCGAGACGTATGTTGGCGGCCAGAGCGTCGGCAACGCCTTTACCGAGTAACGATAGAAAAAGACGGCGGGCCCGAATCTGCTCGGACCCGCCGTATGGGTTAAACGCTCAAAAGCACCTTAACAGTTACAGCTTGTTAGCGATCTTCTTTGCCGTGCGCTTGACGCCGGCCACAAGACCCCCCGCGGGATGCTCCTTTTCGTATGCTAGACGCTTCTCGCGCTTGGCGTACTCTTCGACGATGATATCGCCGTACTCATCTTCGATTTTGTCGAAGAAATCGACAGCTCCCTTAATCTCTTCGGCAGTTGGGTGCCCCTTCTGGACACCGCCGGTGAGTTTGAACGGCCCCCACGTATCAAAGCCGGGACAGCCGTAGACGCCCATAAAGATGGCCTGCCTCATGCGGCAGATGCCATCGATATCCTTGCCGTACCACTTGTTTTTGCCACCGTAGGTCATAAGGCCAAACACCTTGTCCTGCGGCTGCAGCACGTTCGTGAGCACACGTGCCATGTCCTTGTCGATCTCGGAGTAATAGATGCCCGTGGCGACACCGATCAGATGGTATTCGTGCAGGTCGGGGTACTCGTTTTTACCGAGCGCCTTGACGTCGAGGGTATCGATCTCGGGGTGTGCCTCGACGATGGCGTCCACGAGCTTTTTCGTATTGCCGTGGTGGCGTGAGGCATAAAGGATGATGGTTCGCATAAGAAGGCCTTTCAGCTGTAATTGCATCAATGTCTGTATGGTACCCCGTTGCATGCCTGGGAAACCAGACGCATCGATGAACGTGCGGGTTTGTCCTTTGGTCAGGGCCGAGACGGGTTCTTGCGAGCAAAAAGCAGTTGTTCGAAAGGATGGACAATGGAATACGCTCTCTCCAACGATTCGATTTCTATCAAGGTCTCCACGGCCGGCGGCTCGTTTACTTCGATTGAGGCTGGAGGTCGCGAGTACTTGTGGCAGGGCGATCCCGCCGTGTGGTCCGGCCAGGCACCGATTTGCTTCCCGATTTGCGGAGGTTTGCGCGATAACAGCGCCATGACGTTTGCCGGACATCATGTGAAGCTCGCCCGCCACGGCTTTGCGCGCAAGCAGGAGTGGAAGCTGTTGAGCCAAAGCACAAACGAGCTGGCTATGTGCCTGGCATCCGAGGATAACGCCGCGCTGCTGAGCGATTATCCGTATCCGTTTAAACTTGTCGCCCGCTATACGCTCGAGGACGCCGCCGTGCGTGTCTCCTATGAGGTTACCAACGAGGGCACCGAGGACATGCCTTTCTTTATCGGTGGACACCCCGGCTTTAGGTGTCCGCTCGACGAGGGTGAGTCCTATACGGACTACGAGTTGCGTTTTGAGAAAGACGAGGCTGCGGAGCTCTGCACCGCCGTTCCCTCGACCGGATTGATTGATGTGGACAGGCGCTCCAAGAACCCCATGGTGGGAAAGACGCTGCCTTTGTCGCATGAGCTCTTCGATTTTGCGGAGACCATCTTTGACGTGCTCGAGAGCCGTCAGGTCACGCTTTCCAAAAAGGGCGAGGACAAGGGCGTTCGCCTGAGCTTTGAGGGCTTCCCGTACCTCATTGTGTGGAGCAAGCCCGAGGGTGATTTTGTGGCAGTTGAACCCTGGGGCGGCCTCTCGACCTGTTCCGATGAGGATGACGTGCTTGAGCACAAGCGCGGCTGCCTTATCGCCAAGCCCAAAGAAACCATCGTGCGCTCGTTCACAATCGAGATTCTGTAGTCGCATGTAGCCAATTCGTTTTGCAAGGCATAAGGAGCCTGCGAGATAAGGAGCTAGAAATGATCCTCACCGTTACGATGAACCCGTCCGTCGATACGCGCTATCAGCTCGATGAGCTCATTATCGACGACGTCAACCGCGTGACGCCCGAAAAGACCGCCGGCGGTAAGGGCCTCAACGTGGCCCGCGTCCTGGGCCAGCTGGGCGACGATGTCGTGGCAACCGGCCTGCTTGGTGGTCATATGGGCGCCTATATGGCCGAGCTCATGGATGCCAACGGCATTAAGAATGATTTTGTGCCCATCAAGGGCGAGACCCGCATCTGCCTCAATATCCTTCATGCTGGCAACCAGACCGAGTTGCTCGAGAGCGGCCCGACGATTGCCCCCGAGGAGCTCGATGCCTTTACCGCCAAGTTCGCCGAGCTTGCGAGCAAGGCCGATGTCGTTACCATCTCGGGTTCGCTGCCCCGCGGCGTCGAGGCGGACTACTATGCCAAGATCACGGGCATTGCCGAGAACGCCGGCGCCAAGGTGCTGCTCGATACCTCGGGTGCCTCGCTCGAGGCTGCGCTCAAGTCCGAGGTCAAGCCTGAGCTGGTTAAGCCTAACCTGACCGAAATTAACGGCCTTCTGGGCACGAGCTTTACCACCGACGATGTGGACGAGCTCCGTTCCGCGCTCGCCTCTGACGCCCGCTTCTCCGATATCCCCTGGGTCGTCGTATCCATGGGCGCTGCCGGCTCAGTTGGCTTCCACAATGGCCGTGCGTTCCGCGCCAAGACCCCCGATATCCCCGCCGTTAACGCTACGGGCTCTGGCGATTCGACCATTGCCGGCTTCGCACATGCGATTGCTGCCGGCGCCGACGACGAGACGGTGCTGCGTACCGCCAACACCTGCGGCAAGCTCAATGCCATGGATCCCATGACTGGCCACTTGGTTATGGATCGTTGGGACGAGGTTTACAACGGCGTTGTCGTGACCGAGCTGTAGGAGCTTGTGCTGCGGCCCCGGCATCGGTTGCTAGCTCATGTCGACGACAAGTGCAGTAGCATTATGCCGGGGCGCGACGCCGACACTGTCGTGTTCAATCCCGACCTTACCCTGGTCGAGACGCATGTGGGTGGCAACAGCGTCGGTAATGCGTTTGCCGAGTAGCCGCCAAAGAAACGATCCGAGAGGGGATTTAGATGATTTACGGTGCATTGGGCGATATCGAGGAGTACCGTGGAATGCTCAAGGGCCTCGACGTGCTGATCGATTGGCTCGAGGAGAACGATCCGGCGAAGCTCGAGGTCGGCAGCCATCCGATTCTGGGCGACAAGGTCTTTGCGAACGTCATGGCTCCCACGACGCGTCCCGAAGCCGAGGCTCACTATGAGACGCATCAGCGCTATCACGACCTGCAGATCGACGTCGAGGGTCGCGAGGCCTTTAAGGTTGCCACGGGCAGCCTGACGCTGGTCCAGGAGTTCGACGAGAAGGACGACTACGATCTGGTCGATTCCGACGCCTCGATCGCCGGCGATCTTGCTGACGACAAGTTTGCGCTGTTTGTTGCCGGAGAGCCTCATATGCCCACGCTCGAGTTCTCGGGCGATGGCGCGCAGCCGGTCAAGAAGATCTGCTTTAAGCTGCTTGCAGACGCTTACTGGGAGGAGTAACGAGCTGCTCGGTTGAGCTGCTCGTATGCTGGCGTGATTTCCATTGAGGAGCGCGCTTGAGCCCCGTTAATCGCGGTTCCCTTGGGGATTGCGGTTGGCGGGGCTTTTTGTTGAGTAGGGGAGTTGCCGGCGGCGTTGTGCTTGGATTGGCGGATTCGCGCTCGAAATCGGCAACAAAAAAGCCGCCCGAAGGCGGCTATCTTGTGCAATGGAGCCAGCGACCGGGCTCGAACCGGTGACCCCCGCTTTACGAGAGCGGTGCTCTACCAACTGAGCTACGCTGGCGGCCATGTGGTGACGCAACTGAGGCGTCAACGGCTGTCTATGATACGGGACATCGCACATCCGCGCAAGTGTTCTGACGGCTTTTCTCACTTTAAATGCACTAATATTGGAGACGTGATGTCTGCGGCGTCCATTTGGCGCTTGACCTGCTGTTGAGTTGGTGGCCGACGTCCCGCTCGTATGGGTCTCAAACAGAATGGGGCAGCCATGGCTCAACCCAAGATCCTTCTCACGCGTATCGATGACCGTTTCATGTACGGGCAAGACGTTGAGCTGTGGAACGAGGCCGTGGGCTCCAACCTTATCCTTATCGTCAACGATGAGATCGCGGCGGATTCGCGTCAATGGGCCCCTATGAGAGTGGCGGCGCCAGAAGGCGTTTGGATGCGGTTTTTCTCGGTGCAAAGGACTATCGACATCATTAATACCGCAACGCCGCGTCAATGGATCCTGATCATGGTGGCCTCACCCGCCGATGCGCTCGCGCTGGTTAAGGGTGGTGTGCCGATCACCAAGATCAGCATTGGCCATATGCGGGCGGGGGAGGGCAAGCGCTCTGCAACGCCTGCCGTTGCCGTAGGCGATACAGACATCGCCGCCTTCAAAGAGTTGCAAAAGCTCGGTATAGAGCTAGAAATCCGCCATCTCCCCAGTTCCGCCCCCGATCCCATCGGCAATCTGTTCAACTGATCCCTTGGGGACGGAGGAAAACGGATCATTTTGCCTTCGTAGGGGATCTGTGTGGCGCTGTCCGCCAAAACTATGCCGGTTTACTACGATGAATTGCTTATCGCCGAGCATGCCAAATTTGCAGAGAATAAAACCGCAGGTAGACGAGTTGCTAATTTTTTATAAACCAGCGCGTGGTCGGACATAGTGGGTTCATCGTAGTAATTCGGCATAGTTTTGTTATGTCACCAATTCGGTGGCATCGAAAAGAAGGATTTAGGCATGAAGCAGCGCCCGTCGGCGGTGGTGCCGGCGGGCGCTGCTGTGCGAGATGTCGCGTTGTGGGCCTAGTGCCTCATAAAGTGGTATTCGATCATATTACTGTAGGGGTGACCCGGACCCACAATGCCCTGCGGGAACAGCGGCTGGTGCGGCGTGTCGGGGTACATCTCGGCCTCGAGGGCAAAGCCGGCGCCCCAGCCATAGTTGGCATCGTCCTTGGCGTGCTCGTCGCCCAGCCAGTTGCCGGTGTAGAGCTGCACGCCCGGGGCGATGGTGTAGTAGTCCAGCTCACGACCGGTCCACATCTCCTCGACATGTAGGGCGCGACGCAGGTTGCGGCCGTACTGATAGCCATCGATGCACAGGCAGTGATCGTAGCCACGGGCCTGCTTAATCTGCGGGTCGTCGGCCTCCATGCCGGGTGCGACGGGGCGCAGCTCGCGAAAGTCAAACGGTGTTCCCTCGACCGGAGCGATTTCGCCGGTGGGGATGTTCTGCTCGTTAATGGGCAAGTAGTGGGCAGCGTTGGCGATAAAGAAGTGCTCACAGTCCATGCCGGCGTTATGGCCGGCAAGGTTAAAGTACGTGTGGTTGGTCATGGACACGTAGGTGGCGCGGTCGCTCTCGCAACCATACTCGATGCGGAAGACGCCGGTGCGCGTAACGGTAAACACAGCCGTAAAGGTTCGGTTGCCGGGAAGGCCCAGCTCGCCATCCTCAAGCGAGGTGGTCATGCGCACGGCATTGTGGACCTCGTCGAGCTCAACGTCCCACACGCGCTTGTGCAAGCCGTGCTCAAGATCGCTGTGTAGGTTGTTGGCGCCTTCGTTGGCCGGCATATGCCAGTCCGTGCCGGCGATGGTGATCGTGGCACCTGCAGTGCGGTTGGCCACAGGTCCGATGGTCGCGCCAAAGCAGGCGGGGTTGTCAAAGTAATCCTCGAGCTTATCGAAGCCCAGCACCACATCGCGCACGTTGCCGGGGATGTCGGGCACGTCGATGCCCAACACGGTGGCGCCATAGTCCATAATGCGAACGCAGATCTCGGGCCCGTTGAGGGTGTAACGATGAACGGGGGTACCGCACGGCGCGGTGCCGAAAAGCTCGGAAGTGATCATTTGGTTCCTAACATCGAGGTATTTCCGACAAACTGTAGCGCGAACAGGCGAGATTATCACTACACCCCACTAAAGCAGGGGGTATTTTTCTCAAAAAAGTGATGATTGGAGCTGTGCGGGCGTTCATTTCTGACGCGCGCGAGTCTGATACAATTTGTTCGTTATTGTTTGAATTGACGTGAGCGTGGAACAGCGAGGACTCATCGTGATTAAAGCGGAGCGACAGGATAAGGTTCGGCAGCTGCTCGAGGAACAGGGAACGGTCTCGGTCAAGGAGATTTCGGATGCGTTAGGTGTCTCGGATATGACGATCCGCCGTGACCTTGAGGAGCTTGCGAGCCTGGGCGAGATCGAGCGCGTGCACGGCGGAGCCCGCAGTGCGCAGGGCCGTCCACACGCTATGCTGCGCCATGAGTATTCGCACAGCGAAAAGCGCACGAAGCATGCCGAGGAAAAGTTGCAGATTGCGCGCCGTTCTGTGGAGCTTATCGAGGAAGGCTCGACCATCTTTTTGGGCACGGGCACCACGGTTGAGCAGATGGCCTCGATGCTGCCGGCGTTTCGCCTGCGCATTGTGACCAATTCGCTTTCGGTGTTTAACCTGCTCGAGGCGCGCGAAGACTGCGACCTGTGCCTGGTGGGCGGCATGTACCGTCGCCGCACCGCCGCTTTTGTGGGACCAACGGCCGAGGATACCCTGCGTGCGCTGGGCATCGACGCGGCGTTTATCGGTGCCAACGGCATTCTGGACGGCGACGTGTCTACATCCAATATGGAAGAGGGCCGCATCCAGCAGCTCGCCTTTAGCAAGGCCGACTCGCGCTATCTGATCGCCGACTCCAGCAAGATCGGCAAGCGCGACTTCTACACCTTCTGCCGCCTGGACAATTTGGACGCCGTGGTGTGCGAGCCGGGCATCGCCGCCGAGGATCGTGCCGCCATCGAGGAACACACGCAGGTTATTTGCTAGTTATCGCTACGGGATTGCCAACGGGTGATGCGGGAGGACTTTTACCTCCTGTCATTGTGGAAACCAGCGCGTCAGCGCTACGCGATATGACGCGCAAATAAGGACTCCACTATCAAATCGTCTCAACCTGTAACAGGTAGGGGTGAAACCACCAACCAGATGTTACAGATTGAGACAATTCGGCGGGGCCTACCTTGTTTGTCTCGATCTGTAACGGTTAGGACTTAAAAACTCGGCTACGTGTTACAGATCGAGACAAAAGAAAAAGAACATTAGGACTTGAAAATAAAGTTTTGATAAGGGATTCGCCCAGTTAAGACGGTGCGGCAGACAATTGAGATTAGTTTGCCTCCGGAGTCGTAAGCATAATGAGTCAGTTCGATGACCGGAAGTTTTGCAACACCATAATTACTGGCTTCGGAATCGCTAAGCTGACGTGCTCTATAGCTTTCCCTAACAGATTGGATAGACTTGGACAAGTCGTCCATGATTCTGCTAAATGCCTGAAAATCTAACTGGTTATTCGGAACGCGCGACTTTGAAATGAAGAACGTATCAGCGCCTATGAAGCTGCCTTCAAGTTCGTAGGTCAATTCAAGACGCTGAATTTTGTCGCGACTTTGACATCCAAATTGTTGGAGCATCATTACGGAAATTGGACGACCTGATGTGAGGCCGCCGAAATGTTTGGTAATGGCATCTGGATCAACGCCATCGCAATGGCTTGCAAAGTCAAAGTCTAAAAGTGAATTGAGCTCGCTAACGCGTTTCGGTGCAACAAACGACCCCTTACCTTGGATTCGATAGATACTTCCACGACGCTCCAGCTCACTCATGGCAAGTCGGACGGTTGTTCTGCTTACGGCGTATTCGTCGCAGAGTTCCATTTCTGTTGGAAGTTTATCGTCTGCTTGATATTCATCGACGATCTGCTTGAGCAGCGCGTCGGTGAGCTGTAAATAGAGTGGCCGTTTTTCGTGTGTATCGAGCATTAGAGCCTCAGTTTGCATGTTGGTTATACCTGATGGTTGCCTCAGTCGGGATGAAACGTGGGCAAGGTAACCTTAACGTATCACAGAGCGGCTCAGCATGACGATCTGATGCCTGTATCCACGAAGGGCTTGTCCGAGCGTGAAGATATTCTGGGGCAGGCAAATACCGTTCATGGAGTCCCCGATATGTTGGAGGTCAGCGCCGGCTGCTTTTGCTGCAAGGCCTATTTTCTTAATGGTCTCGCTGTCGCAGGAGTCTTGACTCGTCCCGTTTGCCGCCATGACGAGAACCTTCTCTTCAATTGACTTGCCTACGTTGTGGGATCGTACAAAGTCTACGATGGCGCGCAGGTCTGCTTCTTGGAAGCAAGGGACGGTGTAGGGGGCTGGCACGAGAAGGATATCGACGCCGAGGTCAACAAACTTGCGCGCAATTTCGAGCGTCATGACAGGTTCCGCAACGCCCGCTCCATGCATTTTTCCGGCTATGACCAGGCCATTGAAATGCTCTTTGGAGAGTTTAATCGAATGGGCGATTGCATCGTTGGAGACGCCGGTTCCAGGGTTGCCCGTCAGGCAGATAAAATCAAATCCGAGTTCGTTAGCCTTTTCTAAGGTCTTGGGAGAGACGCGACGACCCATGGGGATTTCCGTTCGGGATTCAGACATCTCTGCCTCGTTATCAACTGGCTCCAGATTGACGCCAATGGGCCTTCCGCATGCTCGCTTCACCCAAGTGACCGGGTTTTCATTGAGATCATCTGGAATACCGGCAATAACTGGATCGAACACATCGAGCGCGTTAAACAGAAGCAGGTCGGCACCTGCGGCACGTTCGATTTCTGCATTAGTAACGCCGCCGAGAAATTGGGAAGAGGGTACGTTTTCCGCCATGATGGTACGTCCCTCGGAAGCCAGAATTGCCTGTTTTAGATCCATGGATGACGTGGCGGCAAAATCGGATGCGGACATGTTCAGTAATCGTTTGGGCATTGTTACTTCCTTTGACTAGAACGACAGGCTTGTGACATTGTCTCTAATATTGTTACAACAATATATTCAATATGTTATATCCAATCGGTGAACGGTTGCAAGCTTATTGTATTGCTCGGAAAAAATAGCCTTTAGCTGGGAAAACATTATATTAATCAACTACCGTTCACCGAATAAGTATTTGAATTCTTGACATATCGACAAAGCGGAAAAAGAATTGGTTATGACAAATCGCGCAAATGATATTACATTTCGCACAAGAACGTATTCACTTACATAAGTGGATACAAACGGGGACGACGACGGTTGAGTCCGGATAAATCGTTGTGTGCCCGGGAATCATGAAAGGATGTGTTATGGACGCTATCGTCAAATTCCTTGAAAAACACCAGCCCCTCTTCGACAAAATCTCGAGGAACATTTATCTGGTGGCGATTAAGGATGGCTTTCTCTCGAATATGCCAATTGTGCTGTTCTCGAGCCTGTTCCTTCTTCTTTCGACGCTCCCTGCCTATGTAGGCATCACGCTTCCGTCTGAGGTGCTGGATTTCTTCAATAAAATCTATGCATATACCATGGGACTTCTTGGCATTATGGTGGCCGGCACCACGGCGAGCTCACTTGCCATGTCGATGAACCGTCGCATGCCTTCGGGTAAATCTCTCAACCCCACCTCGTGCATGGTTTGTGCCATGTGCGGCATGCTCTTGCTATCGGTGACGAACGATGTTGTCTCGATTGGCGGAGCAGATACATCTGTTTTTGAAACCGGCTATATGGGAACCAAGGGTTTTCTCGCTGCGTTCGTAGCCGCATTCTTGACCGTTAATATCTATAAGGTGTGCATTAGCCATAATGTGACGATCAAGCTTCCCAAAGAGGTCCCTGGCTCTATTGCGCAGAGTTTTCGCGATATCTTTGCATTTGGGTTTTCGATCCTTGCGTGCGCTTTTATCGATCTTGCGAGCCGCAAGCTGCTTGCTGTGCCGTTCGCCAATTTGGTATCCGCTCTCATCTCGCCGCTGTTCTCCGCGGTCGACACCTATCCTGGCATGGCGCTTATCGAAGGCGCGGTCGCGCTTTTCCAATTTATGGGTATCCACGGTGCTTCGGTTGTCATGAGTCCGATCAATGCTGCGCTCTACGGCAATACCGTTACCAATCTTGAGGTTTTCCAAGCAGGTGGACACCCGTCAATTGCTCTCACGCAGGACTTTACAAGCTTCATCGGCGGTCTGGGCGGTTCTGGCTGCACGTTCATCGTTCCTATTATCCTGATCATGTTTATGCGCTCCAAGCAGCTTAAAGCCATGGGCAAGGCATCGATTATCCCGGTGATTTTTGGAGTTAACGAGCCCGTTATCTTCGGTATGCCGATTGTTCTCAATCCCTATATGTTCGTGCCCTTCCTAGTGGCTCCTATGGTCAACGCCATTATCGGTAAATTTTTCATTGACGTCATTGGAATGAACGCCCCCATGTATACCATGCCGTGGGCGCTTCCCGGCCCAATTGGTGCGTTCCTCACCACGGGTCTCGATCTGCGTTCTCTCGTATTGATGGCAGTGCTGTTGGTCGTCGACTTTGTGATTTACTATCCGTTCTGCAAGGCGTATGACCATCAGCTTTGTTTGGAAGAGTCTGCAAAGGAGACTGCAGGAACCTCGGATGCAGATGCTATTGCCGCACAGGAAAATGTCGCAAAAGCTCTCGAGGCGGTAAAGGACAAGGCGGAGCAGATCCGCGTGCTTGTGCTTTGCCAGGGTGCCGGCACTTCGACTCTCTTGGCAAATGCTCTTCGCGAAGGTGCCGCTGCTAAGGGTATCGATCTGGTTTCTCAGTCCGGTGCGTACGGAAGCCACTATGAGACGATGGATCAGTACAACGTGATTGTTCTGGCGCCCCAGGCACGCATGTACTATGACGCTATGAAGGCCGATACCGATCGCCTTGGAATTAAACTGCTCACCACAAGGGGCAAGGAGTATATCGACCTTACCAACGATCCCGAAGGTGCAATTGACTGGATCGTTCAGGAGCTGGCCAAATAGTGGATGCACTTCGTCGTTGATTCGTCGGTGTATGGTACGGCCCCGCAGCTTATTGAGCTGCGGGGCCGTATTTCGTTGAGTATCTAATTGAGACAATACGCGCAACCGTCGTGAGATCGCATTGGCGCTCTCCGAGTCACCGACAAACTGTCTTCCATCTATGTGACCAATTCGCTTTCGGCCTTTAGCCTGCTCGAGGCGCGCGAGGATTGCGAGCTGTGCCCGGTGGGCGGCATGTACCGTCGCCGCACCGCCGCCTTTGTGGGCCCCATGGCCGAGGATACCCTGCGCGCACTAGGGATTGACACGGCGTTTATCGGTGCCAACGGCATTCTGGACGGCGACGTGTCCACGTCCAACATGGACGAGGGCCGTATCCAGCAGCTCGCTTTTAGCAAAGCGGACTCGCGCTATCTGATCGCCGACTCCAGCAAGATCGGCAAGCGCGACTTCTACACCTTCTGCCGCTTGGACAATTTGGACGTCGTGGTGTGCGAGCCGGGTATTACCGCCGAGGATCGCGCCGCCATCGAGGAGCACGCGCAGGTCATTTGCTAGCTAGCGCAGCAGGAGGACTTTTGCCCTTGCCAGCGCGGGGTTACCGCTTCACAATGACGCGCAAATAACTTTGGGCAACAAGGATGAGGCTATTCTGAGATATGACTAGACTCCGTATCTCGTCTTTATGTCCCTTGAGAATGAATCGTAGTCTTCATAGAGCCCTTCTCTGCTTTCATCCTCGGCGTGGTTTACACGTTCAAGGAGCTTATCCTTTGAAGCCTCTTTTGTTATTGCGGCCTCGCCATCGGGTATTGTGGCTTGCAAGAATAGTTCTAGAGCATGGACGTCTTTGAGTATGTAGCCCGTCGAACGACCCGCTCCTGTTTTTTCGATTGCGCTGCAACTAACAAGCTGGCCGAGGGTTCGTTTAACGGTTACCTCGCTGATATCGGGGCAGCTGGACCGGATGTCGGATTTCTTAATGACGCCGGGTCTCTGTTGAAATAGAACAGCGATGCGCGCTTGCTTCGACATGGGACGAGTTCTTGATTCAATTAAGGTACGCTGCTCGAGCTGTCGGTAGGCGGCCAGGGTTGTTCCGAGCATGAAACGGATAAAGGGTACTTCGGTGTTTTGATTTTCATTCCATCCAGTGGAGCTTGCAGCGAGGGCGTTGTAGTAAAGCGCTTTGTTGTCTTCAATAAGTCGTTCGATGCTGATGTAACGCGCAACATCGTATCCAGTCTTTTCGAGCAGCAGCGTTGTAAGGAGCCGGCTCATCCTGCCATTGCCATCGTTGAAGGGATGAATGCTAACAAAATCGAAGATAAAGCGGAGCGATATAAGGAGGGGATCGCAAACTTGGCGAGATAAAGCATCGTTGAGGGACTGGCAGGCTTCTTTAATAAGTCCCGGGGTTGCTAGAGCCGAAGGGGGCCTAAAGCGCACAAATCGATTACCTTGATCGTCAATGGAGACGATTTCGTTATCGCCATCTTTCCAATGGCCTCCATACGAGATTGCCGTGTGCGCCATGAGGTCACGATGCAACTGCAGAATGACCGATGGCGTTACGGGAATGGAATCGTGTTGCTCGTGAATAAGCGACAGCACATCTCGGTATCCAGCGATTTCTTCCTCTGCGCGGGAGCTTGGCTTGGCGGAATACGCCATGATCGCTTTGAGTCTTTTTTGGGTGGTAACAATTCCTTCAAGTCCGTTGGAGGATCGGGTGCTTTGGATCTTAGCCTCCTCCATTAGGGACGATAGAAGCTCGGGTTTGACTTGACTCAGAGCAAGCTGACGGCCTTTATGCTCGCGTATCGAGAGGAGGAGGTTGGTGATTGGAGTTGCTTCGAGTTCCGCTGGGACTGTGGTGTAATCGAACTGGCGCATGCGGCTCCTTTCGGTATCACGAACATACTTTCGATATCATAATACCATTAAATGATACCGAAAGTATGTTCGTGATACCGAAAACTGGAAACCATGGTTCATAACTGCTTGGAAAGTTCGGATTTGACTATCTTATTGTCTCGATCTGTAACAGTTAGACGGTTAAAAGTGGGCTACGTGTTACAGATTGAGATCTTTCAGCCCTGGTCGCCCGTTCGTCTAAATCTATAACAGTTAGGATTGAAAATCCCTGCTAGATGTTACAGATCGAGACAAACGGCCTGCTCGGGCCGAGCCAAAAAAATCGGCCGCATGCGAACCCGTGGAGGGATTCGTATGCGGCCGACGGGTGGCATGCGGCTGAAATTAGGCCATGAGCAGGCCGGTCTCCGCGACGTTCTTGTACCAGTACGCGCTCGCCTTGGGATAGCGCTTCTGGGTCTCAAAGTCGATGTAGAACAGGCCGTAACGCTTGTTATAGCCGTTGGTCCAGGAGAACTGGTCCTGCAGCGACCACACAAAGTAACCGTCGACGTTTACGCCGCCGTCGATTGCCTTGAGGATCCATGCGAGATGCTGGCGCATGTAGTCGATACGAGGGGCGTCGTCGATAAAGCCGTCCTCGAAGTCGTCCTTATAGCCCATGCCGTTCTCGGTGATGTAGATCTTCTTGTAGTTGGGGTAATCGTTCTTAATGCGCAGCAGCAGGTCGTAGAGGCCCTCGGGATAGATGATCCAGTCCCAATCGGTGGTGGGTATGCCTTCGCGCACGCATGACTCGCCCACGCCCTTGAGGAACCAGCGCGAGGAGCCCTTGTCGCCGGTGCCATTGTGGTTGATGTCGTTTTCGCCCTCGGCGGCACGCAGGAACTGGCACTTGTAGGTGTTGACGCCCAGGCAATCGTTGTAGGGGAGCGCGGCGGTCAGCACGGCGATGTCCTCGTCGCGGACGTCGAGCTCACCGCCGGCGATATGAGCCAGCTTGGTCGCAGCCTCCATGGTATCGGCTGCATAGTGGCCGCGGAAGGTGGCGTCGAGTACCCAACGGTTGTTGATGACGTCGGCCATGCGAGCTGCCTCGCAGTCGGCGGCGTTGTTGGGGTCGAGGGGATACTTGGGCTCCAGGTTCTGGACAATGCCGATCTCGCCCTCAAAGCCGCCCTCATGGAAGGCGACGACAGCCTTGGCGTGGGCCACCATCATGTTGTGCATGAGCTGGAAGGCCTTGTCCAGGCGGTACTTCTCGCCGTGCGGCCAGTTGCCGACGATAAAGCTGCCCTCGGCGGTCGCGGGAATCTCGTTAAAGGTAAACCAGTGTTTGACCTCGGTGAACTCGGCAAAGCAGAACTTGGCGTACTCGACAAAGGCGTCGATCGTCGTGCGCGTCAGGAAGCCCTCGCCGCCGTTCTGGTAAAAGGCCTCGGGCGTATCAAAGTGATCGAGCGTGACATAGGGGATAACGCCGGCTTTATTGCAGGTGGCGAAAAGCTCGTGATAGAAGGCGACACCTTCGGGATTGATCTCGCCAGTGCCGTTGGGGAAGATGCGGCTCCAAGCGATGGAGACGCGGATACCGTTGATGCCAAAACGCTGGCACAGGTCGATATCGACCGGATACTTGTTGTAGAAATCGCTTGCGGGGTCGGGGGAGAAGCGACCCTGGGCAGCCAGGAAATCGTCCCAGGGCACTTTGCCCTTGCCGTGCGTGCGGGTCTCGCCTTCAACCTGGTAAGCAGCGGTGGCGCCGCCAAACACAAAGCCGTCGGGGAACTGCATGGGGTTGGTCATGAGTCATCCTTTCTGTGGGATACGAATAGGGAGAGATGCCCGAACTGGGGATCCGGGCACCAACAGAGGGAGGAACTAGTCGAGGTTCTCGCGGAGCCACTTGATGGCGCCAGCGGGGTCGCGAGTAAGGTCGATATATTCCTTACCGCGCGGGGCGAGCAGCTTAATGCCCAGGCGATCGGTGTCGGCCTTCATGTCGTTGTAGTAGCTACGGACCTGCGGGGCAAGCACGATAACGTCGTACTGATCCATGATGGCAGTGTGCTGGCCATAGGCGCCTGCGGAGGAAGCGATGTTCTCTCCGGTCTGCGCGGCACCTTCCTTGATGGCGTTGGCAAGCATGGCAGAGGTGCCGGCGCCGGCGCACAGGACGAGGACCTTCAGACCGTCGACATCCTTCTTAGCGGATGCATCGGCAGCGGGCTCGGGCTGATCGGCGACAGGCTTGCTGTCGGCGGCGGCAACGGTCGTCTCAACGGAAGCGGTGGCCTGCTCGACAGCGGGCGTAGAAGCGTTGGCGGCGACGGAAGCGGCACCATCGGACTCGAGTCCCAGCTCGGCGGCGCGCTCGGCCTCCTGGTCGCAGAGCAGCTTATCGTATGCCTTCAAGAACGGCAGGTAGATGATGGCGTCCAGCAAGATGATGATCGCGACAAATACCAGGGCGATAAGCTGGAAGTTCGTGGTGATGAAGATGCCGATGGGGGCGGGGGTGGCCCAAGGCACCACGAAGGAGAAGCCGTTCATGCCCACGTTATCGATGAAGAACTTGGCAACACTCACGTTGACGCAACCGGCGGCAACAAAGGGGACGAGCATGTAGGGGTTAAGGATCATCGGCGCGCCAAAGAGCAGCGGTTCGTTGACGGCGAAGGCAACAGGAACAATTGAGGCCTTACCGACGGCCTTGAGCTGCTTGGACTTCATAAAGAGAATCAGCAGAAGCGGCACGATGAACGTGGCGCCGGTGCCGCCGAACTCACCCACGAGCGACATGTTAAAGGTGAGGGAGTGGGCGGGGTGACCACCGGCCAGCAGAACCTGCAGGTTCTCGGCCTGGTTGGCAAGACGGATGGGGTCGATGCCCGGCTGGACGATCGAGGGGCCGTGGACGCCGATGAACCAGAAGAACGCGGTGGCTGCCTGGATAAGGATAAGGCCAGGATAGGTTTCTGCAGCGGTAAAGAGCGGGGAGAGCAGTTTGATAAGGAGCTCGGAGAACGGAACGCCCATGAGGTTGCGCACGACGACATCGATGATGCCGCAGATGATGACAGCACCGCCAAAGGGGATGATGTCGCGGAAGTTCTGAGCGATGGCGCCCGGGACCTCCTTAGGCAGCTTAATGGTCAGATCGCGCGAGACGCAGAACTTATAGACCCACACGGTAATGAACGCGGCGATATAGGCAGAGAACAGGCCGCGCGTGCCCATGCTGGTGCAATCGAAGACCGAAAGCTCGGAGCCGTTGAACTTGGTGGTGAACTGCGTGACTGCGAGCAGCAGCATGCTGCACTGGGCGGCCACCATGGTGGAACCGTCGTTGAGCACTTTGCCGGCGGGCATGCGACGGTTCATGGAAGCCGTGAAGTTCTTGGCAGTGGTGCCGGCAACCATGATGCCCATGACGCCCATGGTGAAGTTGTAGAGCTTGTTGCACCAGTCGATGAGCGGCTGGGGCAGCGTGACGCCGACTACGCCGGGAAGGGTGGCAATGAGCAGAAAGATCGAAGAGGTGAGGACAATGGGCATGCACCCAAGGAATCCGTCCTTGATGGCCTGGAGGTATATGTTCCTCGAGATCTTCTCAAAGAACGGTTGATGCTTTTCGAGCATCTTTACGATGGCGTCCATAGAGCTCCTTTGCTACTTGATGCGCGATGCATGTGGATGGAACTGGTCGTCGATGGATGGTCAGGACTGCCCGGAAACCTTCCTGCTTAAGGAAGGCATTGCGAAATGACAACGTAAGACATTTTTGGAAGAGCAACAAGGATATACGGGTGATCGGTCGATATTGTTCGGTAAACGGTTGATTTATCAGTCAGGCAGGTAGTGTATGCTAGAACGCAAAGAACGATCGATAGGGAACCGACTGGAGAAGCAGTGGCAACGATGGACAAGAAAAATGTCTCAATGAACGATGTGGCAGTTGCCGCGGGCGTTTCTCTCAAGACGGTGTCGCGCGTGATCAACGAGCCCGATAGCGTGCGAGAGTCGACACGCGATAAGGTCCATTCCGCAATGGAGGCGCTCGGGTTTCGAGCCAACTTTGCCGCGCGTTCACTCAAGTTGGGCCGTTACGGGTGCATCGGCGTGGTGCTGTTCCACTTGTCGGGCGGTGCCGTGGACATGATCGACGGTATCGCCGATGCCGCCGAAGAGCGAGGCTTTGCTCTTACGATGATCAAAAAGCGGGCGGGGGAGAAGATGACCCTTGCCGAAGCGGCGCGTAGGATGTCGCAGCTCCCCGTCGACGGCATGATTTTCAACCTGCGCCAGATGGTCGATGACTTTGATACCTTTGAGGCGCCGAAAGACCTCAAGACGGTGATTATCACACCGATGGAACATCCTACCTGCTCTACCGTCAGTGACGACCAAGAGGGCGGCGCGCGCATGGCGTGCGAGTACTTCTTGAACCACGGGCACAAGAACGTGTACTTCGTCTCTGGTAAGAAAGAGTCACTGTCGAGCCAGTGCCGTATGAAAGGTTGGCGAGCGGCACTCGAGGCACGTGGCATTGAGCCGCCCGAGCCTCTGCAAGGCGATTGGAATGCGGATAGTGGCTATGCCGCGGGCCTTGTGCTTGCCGATAAGCCCGATTGCACGGCGGTCCTCGCTGCTAACGACTGCATGGCAAACGGCGTGATGATGGCTCTACGTGACAAAGGGCTCAATGTGCCCGACGACGTGTCCGTGATCGGCTTCGACGATGAGCTCTACAAGACGATTCCCAACTCGATTCTGACGTCGGTGAAGTTTCGCCACCGCGAACTGGGCATCCGTGCGCTTAACGAGGTCGTCGCAGGTCTGGAAGCCCCGAGCTCCAGAAGTCGTACGCTCGTCTCGGGCGTGTTGGTCGAGCGTTCCAGTGTAAAGGACCTGCGGGCGTAGGGTTTTTCGGCCCGTTCGTCTCAATCTGTAACAGTTAGGACCCAAAAACTCGGCTAGATGTTACAGATTAAGATGAACAGGAGGACGGGTACGGTCTAAACAAAATGGCCCGCGCATCACGCATCGATGCACGGGCCATTTTTTTTCTGCGAGCGGCAGGTGGCGTCAGCGTCTTATGCCTCGAGGTTTTCCTCGATCCAGGCGACGGCACCCTTGGGATCCTTAGTGAGGTCGATGTACTGTTTGCCCTTGGGCGACAGCAGCGTGATGCCCAGGCGGTCGGTGTCGGCCTTCATCTCGTTGTAATAGGTGCGAACCTGCGGAGCCAGGACGATGACGTTGTACTGGTCCATGATGGCGTAGTGGCTGCCGTAGGCACCGGCGTTGGCGGTAATGTCGATGCCCAGCTCGTCGGCGCCTTCCTTAAGCGCGTTGGCGAGCAGTGCAGAGGTGCCGGCGCCAGCGCACAGAACCAGAACCCTCAGATCCTTGCCCTTAAGGGCGGACGGAGCTGCGGAGGCCTCAGTGGCAGAAGCGGTCTCGACAACAGGAGCCTCAACGGCGGGGGCGGCAGCGGTCTTGACGGCCTTGGTCTCCTCGGCCTCTTCTTCGGCCAGGGTCTCGGCCTCCTGCTTGCACAGGACGTTGTCGTAGGCCTTGCAGAACGGGTAGTAGATTAAGAAGTCAACGACCAGCAGGACGACAACCAGGACCAGAGAGATCGGCTGGAAGTTGGTGTCGATGAAGGTGCCGATCGGTCCGGGGAGTGCCCACGGCATGGCATAGATAAAGCCGTTCATGCCCAAAAAGTCGATGAAGAACTTACCAATGAGGACGTTGGCCACGGGGGCAAACAGGAACGGGATCAGGAAGTACGGGTTGAGGATGATGGGCGCGGCGAACAGCAGCGGTTCGTTGACGGCGAACATCACGGGTACGACAGAGGCTTTGCCGACGGCCTTGAGCTGCTTGGAGCGCATAAAGAGCAGGAAGATGATCGGGACAATGAACGTGGCGCCGGTGCCGCCGAGTTCGCCGATGTAGTTACCGAAGTTCTCGGTCAGGGCGAGGGCGGGGTGACCGCCGGCCTGCAGCGTGGCGAGGTTGGTGGTGATGTTGCCAAACAGCGCGGCGTTGAGGGCAGGCTTAACGACCGAGGGGCCGTGGATGCCCATGAACCAGAACAGCGGGATCATGAACCAGATGAGGGCGAGGCCGGCGTAGGAATCGGCAGCGGCGAACAGCGGGCTCACCAGCGTGGAGATGACGTTGGCAAACGGGACGGCCAAGCAGGTGCGGCAGATAACGTCGATGACGGCGACAAACAGGATGGAGAAGCTGAAGGCGAAGATGTCGCGGAAGTTCTGGGCGATGGCGCCGGGGACTTCTTTGGGCAGCTTGATGGTGATGTCTCGCTTAATGCAGAAGGCATAGATGTTGACCGTGGCAAATGCGGCGACAAAGGAGCTCAGTAGGCCCTTGGTGCCCATGTTGTCGGTAAAGAACACCGAGACATCGGCGCCGTCGATCTTGGCACTCGTCTGGGTAACGGCCAAGATGAGCATAGCGCACATGGCGGCGACCATGGTGCTCGTGGCGTTGATGGCCTTGCCGGCAGGCATGCGGCGGTTCTTGGAGCCGGTCAGCGCGCTTGCGGTGGTGCCGGCGACCATGATGCCCACGACGCCCATCGTGAAGTTGTAAACCTTGTTGCAGAAGTTCACGACGTCGACGTTCCACCAGTCGGGCAGCGTAAAGCCGCCGACCGTGGCGACAACGCCCGGCAGGGTCGAAATAAGCAGGAAGACAGAAGAAGACAGGATGATGGGCATTGCTGCCAAAAAGCCGTCTTTAATGGCCTGAAGGTAGATGTTCTTAGAGACCTTGTCGAAGTACGGCTGACCTTTCTCCAAGAACTTAACGATCGATTCCATAGTTCACGCTCCTCTTTGCATGAAATCTTAATGGCATGGACGTTGAAAACCTATATGGTCTCCCGCTTGCTAAAAGCCCGGGTGCAGGCGGGGTCGGTCCCAGGGGGAGAGAGGGGAGCGGCTGGGTTTGTATCGCATAGGGCCGCTCCCCTCTCGGGGGAAAGCGAGGCGATGCGCTACTGCGCGTCCGCCATAGTGTCGGCGAGCTCCTTGTACCAGAGTGCCGACTGCTTGATGTAGCGTTTTTGCGTGTCGAAGTCGATGTAGAACAGGCCGTAGCGCTTGTTATAGCCGTTGGCCCACGAGAACTGGTCCTGCAGGCTCCAGATAAAGTAGCCCTGGACGTCGACGCCCTCGGCGCGCGCCCGGAGCACCTTCTCCATGTGCTGGTCGACAAAGTCGATGCGCTCGGGATCGGCGACGATGCCGTTTGCGTCGGGCTCGGGGTCCTTGTGGCCCAGGCCGTTTTCGGTGATATAGATGACGGGGAGGTTGGGATAGGTGGCGCTGATGTGCTTGAGCGTGTCGTAGAGGCCTTGCGGGTAGATGAGCCAATCCCAGTCGGTGGTGGGGATACCCGGCATATCGACCTGCTGCCCGACGCCCTTAAACTTAAAGCACGAGGTGCCCTTGTCTCCGGTGCCGTTAAAGCTGTTGGTGGACTCGCCATCGTAGGCGGCGATAAACGCCGACTGATAGTAGTTGAGGCCGAACATATCGTTGCGGGGCGCCGCCTTGGCGAGCTCCTCCATGTCGCTGTCCTCAACCGTAAGCGTGGCGTTGTTGGCACGCAGAATCTCGTTGATGAGTGAGAGGGTGCGCGCGGAGTAGTGACCCAGGAAGGCGCCGTCCATGATGAAGTCGGTGTAGAAGGCGTTGTACAGGTCGGCGGCGTGCTGGTCGGCGGGCGAGTCTGTGGCAGGATATGCCGGCGTCAGGACGTTGACCATGCCAATGCGTCCGCCCAGGTGCTCGGTCTCGTCAAGATCCTTATACAGGTTGACGGCGCGGGCGTGGGCAACGAGCTCGTTGTGCTGGCTCTGGATGCCGCTCGTCACATCAAAGTGATGGTTGGGCGGGAAGTTGCCTTGGATGTATTGGGAGTGCGAGAGGCTGATGAGCTCGTTGATGGTGAACCAATTCTTGACCTCGCGGAACTCGCGGAAGCAGAACTCGGCATAGCGCACATAGGCGTCGACGGTCTTGCGGTTGAGCCAGTCGCCCTGGTTGAACAGGGCGGCGGGGGAGTCAAAGTGATGCAGGGACACATAGGGCTCGACGCCATACTTTTTGCAGCAGGCGAACAGCTCGTGGTAGTGCTTAACGCCCTCGGCGAGGGGCTCGGCATCGTCGCCGTTGGGGAAGATGCGGGTCCAGGCGATGGACACACGGATGGCGTTGAGTCCATGCTCGGCAGAAAGGCGGATATCCTCCTCGTAGCGGTTGTAGAAATCACTGGCCGGGTCGGGCAAAAAGCGACCCTGGGCGACAAGGTAATCGTCCCACATGGTCTTACCCTTGCCTGCCACCTTCGTGGAACCTTCCGTTTGGTACGCGGCGGTTGCGGCGCCCCAAACAAAGCCCTTCGGCAGCTGCTGTACGCGGTTTAGCAAAGACATATGCATACACCCTCTCGTCTCGCTGTTCGATATTGTGCGTTTGCGCTCAGGAGGCTCCCTGGTTAGCGTTCAGCGGTGAAAAAGCCCGATAAACACTATCTTAAAATGATTAGAACCAAAATGAGCACGTGAACATTTGACAATGAGCACGTTAACATCCGGCTGGGATGTATAGAAACAAAACAACTTCAAACAGCCGCGAACGGTTGTATTTGTTCGGTAAGCGGTTTTGATTGACAGAAGTTTTCATGTTGTGGTATACGGCTCGGGTATCATGAGCACGTTATCGATGTATGTACGATGCGCCATGGGCGCGGGGAATAGTTGGGAAGCAGGTTAGCGTGGAAGGCATGGCTCAGCAGACAAGGAATGGTCATTCGGCGAGCGCGGCAGAGGTTGCGGCGCTCGCTGGCGTGAGCCGCCAGACTGTGTCTCGCGTGGTCAACGGTATGCCCAACGTGACGGAAAAGACGCGCAAGCGTGTGCTGGCCGCCATGGAAGAGCTGGGCTTTCGTCCCAATTTTGCTGGAGCGGCGTTGCGCGGCGGGTCGTATCGTTCTATTGGCCTGTGCATGTACAACATCACACGTGTCGGTAACCTGGCGACGCTCGAGGGTATCATGCAAGCGGCGCGCGAGCACGATTTTGCCGTCACTATGATCGAGATGGGCGGCGACAAGCCCTATACACTTGCCGATGCCTCGCGCCGCATGGTCGAGCGACCCGTCGACGGCATGATTCTCAACATGAACCGCATGGCTCCCGATTTTGAGGAGTTTGTTCCCCAGCCGGGAGTGCGAACGGTCATCCTGTCCATGTATGCGCATCCGCGCTGCACGACGATCGACTCCGACCAGTATGGTTCGTGCGAGCTGTTGACCAATTATCTGCTGGAACATGGTCACTCGAATATGCGGTTTGTGGCGGGTCCGGAAAACTCGATTTCCTCGCGTTTTCGTGAGGCCGGTTGGCGCGATACGCTGGGTCGTGCTCATGTCGATGCCGCTCCGATGCTGCGTGGCGATTGGAGTGCGGACAGTGGGTACGCCATGGGCGAGCGGATTGCGGCCGAGGTGCTTGCCGGCGGGTCGCAGGCGCCGACTGCCGTGCTTGCGGCAAATGACCAGATGGCGCTGGGCGTTATCGCCGCGCTCGAGAACGCGGGCCTGTCCGTGCCCGACGACGTGAGCGTGGTTGGTATCGACGACGCACTCGAGGGACTTGTTCCTCACAATCGACTGACGACGCTGCGATTTGATTTGCGCGGTGTCGGTAAGCTTGCGTTTGAGGCGGCGATTGGAGAGAGCTCGTCTATCGAGGCGATTCATGTGCCGAGTACGCTGGTCGAACGCTCGACTGTTAGGGACATACGGGGTTAGGTCCTACTCCGTTTGTCTCGATTTGTAACAGGTAGACGGTCAAAAGCGGGCTACGTGTTACAGATTTAGATTCTTCGGAAAGAGCAATCCTGTTCGTCTCAATCTGTAACAGCTAGGACCAAAAAACTCGGCTAGATGTTACAGATCGAGACAAACGGCTCCCGACCAGCCCAAAAACAAAAAGACCGGGGGCGGCGCGCCGTGTGACGTGCCGCCCCCGGCTGAGAAATGGGGACAGGTTGTGTGAGCGGGCAACCCCGCCAGCCACTAGTCCAGACGACGGGTCTGCGCCACGTGCTTATACCAGTATGCGCTTGCCTTGGGCGTGCGCTTCTGGGTTTCAAAGTCAACGTAGAAGAAGCCATAACGCTTGTTGTAGCCATTAGTCCAGGAGAACTGATCCTGCAGGCTCCACAGGAAGTAACCGCCCACGTTGACACCCACCTCCATGGCCTTGAGCAGCCAGCGCAGGTGCTGCTCGATGTAGTCGATGCGCGGCTGGTCGTCCACAAAACCGTCCTTGTAGGGGTCCTTGTAGCCCATGCCGTTTTCGGTGATGAAGATCTGCTTGTAGTTGGGGTAGCGCTGCTTAATGTAGACGAGCAGATCGAACAGGCCCTCGGGATAGATGATCCAGTCCCAGTCGGTGGTGGGGATGCCGGGCTTGTTCACGTGCTCGCCAATGCCCTTGACGCGCCAGCGGCCGGTGCCCTTCTCGCCCGTACCGTTGTGGTGCAGGTCGTTTTCGCCATCGTAGGCCTTCAAGAAGCGGCACTGGTAGTTGTTAACGCCCAGGTAGTCGTTGTAGAGCGCGGCCTCGCGCATGATTTCCAGATCCTCGTCTAGGATCTCGATGGTGCCGCCCGAGACGGCAGCCAAGCGGTTGGCGCACTCGAGGGTGTCGGGCGCGTAGTCGCCGCGGAAGGTGGCGTCGAGCAAGAACTGGTTCTGCAGCACGTGCTCGTTGTTGGCGGCCTTGATGTCGGCGGGGTCGTTCTCGTTGAGCGGATACTTAAACTCCAGCGACTGGATGACGCCGATCTTGCCCTTAAAACCGCCGTTGTGGAAGGCCAGTACTGCCTTGGCGTGGGCGAGCATCATGTTGTGCTCGCACTGGAAGGCCTCGGCCAGATGCGCCTTAACACCACCGGGGAAGGTGCCCTCGATGTAGGTGTTGGAGGCGTCGGCCCAGATCTCGTTAAAGGTGAACCAGTAGGTCACCTGGTCGGCGTACTCCTTAAAGCAGAAGGTGGCAAAGTCCACAAAGGCATCGATGGTCTCGCGGTTGAGGAAGTCGCCCTTCTCAAAGAGGGCAAGCGGCGTGTCGAAGTGATGCAGCGTGACAAACGGCTCAACGTGGTGCTTGTGGCACTCGGCGAAGAGATCGTGGTAGAACTGCACGCCCTCGGGGTTGATCTCGCCGGTGCCGTTGGGGAAGATGCGGCTCCAGGCAATGGAGAGGCGAATGCCGTTGATGCCGAACTCCTCGCACAGCTCCAGATCGACGGGGTACTGGTTGTAGAAGTCCGAAGCGGGATCGGGGGAAAAGCGCCCCTGGGCCTCCAAGAAGTCGTCCCAGGCGACTTTGCCCTTACCGTGGGTGCGGGTCTCGCCCTCTACCTGGTAAGCAGCGGTAGCGCCGCCAAAGACAAAGTCCTCGGGAAACTGCGCAGGCGGGTTGGTGACGCTAGCAGGGTTAACGGACATGATGATCCAATCGTCTAAATCGAAGGGGCAGCCGGCTGTGGATGGTCGGCTGGCCTTGGGCGTTACTTACTTCGAAAGTTGCTCGCTTACGAAGGCGAGAGACTTATCGCCGTTCTGGGAGAGCTCGATGTACTGCTTACCGCGACAGGCGACGCACTTGTTGCCCACGCGCTCGCAGTCCTTCTGCAGGTCGGCCAAGTAGCTGGCAGCCTGCGGGGCTAGGACGACCAGGTCAAAGTCGGGGAGCATGTCGACGTGGTTACCATATGCCTCGGCAGCGGTCTCAAGATTGATGCCGCGCTCCTTGGCGGCCTTGGCCAGCGCGTTGGCGAGCAGGCCCGAGGTTCCGCCACCCTGGCAGAGCACGAGTACGCGCTTGCCGTTGAGGTCGCTGGCGGTCGTTGCCTCAGTGGCGACAGCGGCGGGAGCGTCGGCCTTCACGGCCTCGGCAGCAGCGCCGGCGGCAACGCTCTTGGCGTCAGCCTTGCCCTGGAAGGCATCGTTGAGCTTGGCGGCCTTCTCGGCGTTCTTGGCTGCGAGCTCCTCCTCGGAAATCTCGGCCTCCTCGGCGCACTTCTGGGCGTCATAGGCACGGAAGAACGGATAGTACAGAACGAAGTCGACGACCAGGATAAGAGCGAGCATCACAAAGGCGAGCGGCTGGAAGCCCAGGCCCATGATGGTGCCGATGGGGCCGGGGACGGTCCAAGGCAGGGTGTACATAAAGCCGTTCATGCCCAAGAAGTCGATAAAGATCTTGAGGATCCAGATGTTGGCGATCGGGGCAAAGACAAACGGGACAAAGAAGACGGGATTGAGCACGATGGGTGCGGCGAACAGCAGCGGCTCGTTGACGGCAAAGCACACGGGGACGATGGCGGCCTTACCGACGGCGCGCATCTCCTGGGACTTGGCCAGGAAGCAGAACATAAAGACCAGGACGAGCGTGGCGCCGGTGCCGCCCATGCAGACGACGAAGTACTGGGCACCCTGGGTCAGGACAGCGGAAGCGTGCTGGCCAGCCTGGAATGCGGCCAGGTTGTCGGTCATGTTGGCAACGAGAGCGGCAGCGATGGCGGGCTCGACGATCGAGGGGCCGTGGACGCCGACGAACCAGAACAGGCTCATGGCGCCATAGATCACAGCGAGGCCGATGTAGCCGTCGGCAGCGGTGAACAGGGGCTGGAACACCTGGATGACGCCCTGGGCAAAGCAGAAGCCAAAAGCAGCGCGGAAGACGATGTCAAACACCCAAAAGACGGTGATGCAGACGGAGAAGGGGATGATGTCCTTAAAGGTCTGCGAGATGTTGGGCGGGACCTGCTCGGGCATCTTGACGGTGATGTTGCGCTTAATGAAGAACTTGTAGATGATGCCGGTCACAAACGCAGCGATAAAGGCGGTCAGCAGGCCTTTGGAACCAAGGTAGGTGGTGTTGAAGCCGCTGGCAGCGTCCGTGGCGATTGTGTCGCTCGAAAGGAGCAAGAAGCCGACGATGGACGCGCACATGCACGAGATGAAGTTGATCTGGTTGTTCTTGGGCAGATCGCGGTTCTGGGCGTCGGCGAAGTGCTTGGCCGTGGTGGCGGCGCAGGCGATGGCCAGGATGCCCATGGAGTAGTTGTAGCACTTCCACAGGGCGTTGTTGATGTCATCGGGCCAGTAGAAACCCCAGATGTTGGGGACCGAGGCTACCAGGCAGAAGATGGACGAGAAGATGATGATGGGGATGACGGAGATAAAGCCGTCGCGGATCGCCTTGAGGTACTTGTTGCGGGCGATCGCGTTGAAAAAGGGCTGGCCCTTTTCGATGGTGGCGATGAGTTGCTCCATGCAAAGCTCCTAAGAGTCGGTGGGTTAGCAACGATGGTAGCTTTTGACATTCGGTTGCCAAAATGTTGACGTTGCCATTTTGTGACACAAAAAAAAGAAGCGAACCGGTGGTTCCTGTGCCTGCGAACCGTCGATTCCTTGCGCGTAAACGTTTGAGCCGCCCGGTGGCTCTGTGTTTGCACAATGGCAACGTTAACATTTGGGCGACAAAAGCCGTTCGGGGAAGCAAAAATGTCGGTGAACGGTAGGTTTTGGGTGGTGAACGTATGGCGGGGGAGGCGTTGGATATACTTGAAGGCGTTAAAAATGACTGCGCAAGGTGCCACCAATGGCATCGTTGACATAGAAAGATCGACCTATGGCCGCTGTTAAAAAATCGGTATCCGTCAAAGACGTAGCGCGCCTCGCGGGCGTCTCGGAGCAGACGGTCTCGCGCACCGTGCACGATTCGCCCAGCGTGCGCCCCGAGACCAAGGAACGCGTGCGTGCCGCCATGCGCGAGCTGGGGTATCGCCCCAATTTTGCCGGTCGATCGCTGCGCCGCGGTAAGTTTAAGACCGTCGGCGTCGCCATGTTCAACATTACCGGCACCGGCAATCTCGACCGTATGGAGGGCTTTGCCGCCGCGGCCGACAAACATGGCTATGCCATCACCCTCACTAAAGTAGACGGGCATCCGTATACCCTCGAGAGCGCATCGTCGCGCATGAGCGCACTGCCAGTGGACGGTATGGTCGTGATCATGAATCGCATGCCGGCGGACTTTGGCACCTTCGAGCCGCTACCTGGCATGCAGACGGTGCTCGTTACCATGCTGGAGCACCCGCTCTGTTCAACGGTCGATAACGACCAGTTCGATTGCTCGCGCCAGGTGGTCGAGTACTTGCTGGAGCGGGGGCACAAGACTGTGCACTTTATCTCGTGTCCCGAGCGCTCGCTTTCGGGCATGCGGCGCGAGGAAGGCTGGCGCGAGACATTGCGCGCGCATGGCATTGAGCCACCGCGACTCGTTCGTGGCGATTGGACGGCACAGAGCGGGTATGCTGCCGGTCAGGCTCTGGCGGACGATTCGACCTGTACGGCCATTTATGCTTCCAACGACGCCATGGCCTACGGCTGCATTCGCGGACTCGAGTCGCGCGGAAAGCACGTGCCTGAGGACGTGAGCGTGGTGGGTGTTGACGATAGCCTGGGCGATATCGTGCCCGACCGTCGCCTGACCACGGTGCGCTTTGACAACAAGCGCGTCGGCATGTGGGCGGTCGACAAGATTGCCGGCGCCGAGGGCGCTGAACCCGGTGTGGAGCACATGCTGTTTCCGGGCGTGCTCGTCGAGGGCGATACGGTGCGCGATGTACGCTAGGGCGCGGGTCTGTTTGGGTTGCCGCTAATTGTGTTCGATATTGTTCAAATTGGTTTAAAAACCGTTCACGGGCGAAAAGTGACCGTTCATAGCTCGAAATTACGTTTTGCGCTGTTCTTTTTTGTTTGAATGTTATTGTTTCTGTCATACACAACGCAGCGCGTATGCCCGGACGCGATGCTCTCCATTGGTTCATATGTGAAAGGAACGCAATATGGCAACCAAAGAAGAAATCTCGATGGTTGGATTCGAGATTGTCGCATACGCAGGTGACGCCCAGACCGATCTGCTTGCAGCGCTCGATGCTGCTCGCGAGGGTGATTTTGAGAAGGCCGAGCAGCTGCACAAGGATGCCAGCGATGCGCTCATCGGTGCCCACGACACGCAGACCAAGCTGCTTTCGCAGGAGGCCGGCGGTGGCGAGATGGAGATGACCTTCATCATGGCCCATGCTCAGGATACTCTCATGACCACCATGATCCTGGAGAAGCAGGCCCGCTTTACCATCGATGCCTACAAGCGCATCGCCGAGCTCGAGGCCAAGCTCGCCTAACGAGTCCTTACAACCAAGTCCCCTTCCAAAAGCTCTGCCGCTACCCGCGACAGGGCTTTTTCTGTTCTCCTTCAAGTTGCGGTGAAATGGGGACTGAATAGTCATTGGGGACGTTCTTAAACGACTGGTCATTGGGGACAGTCTTGGTGCGCTCCGTTCGTCCTCCCGTTCGATTTTTGCTCGGTGGGTATACTTCCTTTCGCATTAAACGCCGGACTGAGGAGGTATCCAAATGCCGGATAACGGGTCAATACAAAAAAGAGGCGCGCACGAGATGGCTCATGGGCGTCCTGTCCAGATAACCGAGCACACGACGGTAACCGAGCTGCAGCCCAGTCTGTCCGATGTCGTGTGCGCAAACAAAAAGCTGCAGATTGGCTTTATCGTTGCGCTCGTGGTCCTGGCGCTGCTGTCGGGCTTTGTAGCTCGTCCGCATTTCGCCGATACCAAAACTTGGGACTCCACCATCGAGGTCATCGACCAAAAGAAGGGTAACGTACTGGCGCTCACGACCTCGTGCGTGGCGCTGTCTGCGGGCATCACCGCGCTGCCGGGTGATACGGGAACGCCGGTTGCCGAGCAGCTCGCACAGCTTTCAGACAACCTTGGTATCGTGCTTGCCGTGCTATACCTGGAGAAATATTTGCTCACGATTTTGTGGTCGGTTGGCTTGGGCATCTTAATCCCGTTTTCGTTGGTGCTCTTTGCGGTGTCGCTCGGCATTCACGGGCGCTGGAGCACGAGCGCTGTCCTGCGCCGTGTGGCGACGCGCGTGCTGGTGATTGCCGTGATCGGCATGGCGCTCGTGCCCGCGAGCGTATGGGTGTCGCAGAAGGTCGATGAAACGTATCGCGTAAGTATTGAGCAAACTGAGCAAAAGGCTGCGGACGCTGCGGATGCGGCCAACACCACGGACAAGTCAGTCGAGACCAACTCAAAATCGAACATGAAAAAATCCGAGACCACGGAGTCCAAAAACGTGCTCGAGCAGTTGACTGATGGGGCCTCGAGCCTGGTCACGTCGGTGACCAGCGGCGCCAAGCAGATGACCGATGAGATCGTGCGGCAGGTGACCGATCTGATTGAAGGCGTCATCGTGATGATCGTGACTTCGTGCGTTATCCCGCTGCTGGTGCTCGTGGCGTTTCTGTGGCTGGGCCACACCCTGCTGGGGATCGATATCTCCGGTCCCGCGAACTATCTGACGGGCCGCTTTCTGAGCGCTCCTTCCAAGCACGCCAAAAAGGGCGGGCAGTCCGAGTAGCTAAAACAGCTGTATATACCGGGGAATATCGCCGAAGGGCGGCCGAGACACGTTCTTGGCCGCCCTTTTGTTTGTTGAACACACGGTCGCTACGTCCGCGCCCGGCCCAAACGGTCAGCAATCACCCGTGAACGGTATTTGTTCAAAAAAGAACAAAGATAAACAAATAGTTGTTGCAGTTACTGTTCGAATGTGTTCAAATAAACATGAACAGTGAAGAACCGCACATTCAGATGCCCGGACCTGAACGCGATTCAACACTTCCAAACAGAAACTACGCACCTGCGTATCTCTCAAGGAGGATGTCATGAGGGTTGTAATCGCTTCCGATGCCGACGGTATGTCGATGAAGGAGTCCATCAAGGAGATGCTCATCGCCGACGGTCACGAGGTCGTCGACTATTCCGAGACCCCTGCCGCGGACTTTGTCGATTCCGCGACCGCCGTTGCCAAGGACCTGCTGGAGCACAAGGATTCCCAGGGCTTCGCATTCGATAAGTACGGCGTCGGCTCCTATATGGCCGCCGTCAAGATCAAGGGCATGGTCGTTGCCAACATTTCCGACGAGCGTTCTGCCTACATGACCCGCGAGCACAACGGCTCGCGCATGGTCACCATGGGCCCGGGCGTTGTGGGCACCGAGGTCGCCAAGAAGATCGCCCGCGAGTTCCTGCGCGCCCAGTACGCCGGCGGCCGTCACCAGATCCGTGTCGACATGCTCAACAAGATGGCCTAACGAGAGCCACCGAGAACTCGAACTTCTACCTCAACTTGTGAATTCAGACGAAAGGACGTTCTGATGAAGAAGACCATCGCAATCGGTTGCGACCATATCGTTACGGACGAGAAGATCTATCTGGCCGACCGCCTGGAGCAGGCTGGCTACAAGGTGCTCGACTGCGGCACCTACAGCCACACCCGTACGCACTATCCCATCTACGGTAAGGCCGTGGGCGAGGCTGTTGCCAGCGGCAAGGCCGACTTTGGCGTGGCCCTGTGCGGCACCGGCATCGGCATCACCAACGCCGTCAACAAGGTTCCCGGCGCCCGTTGCGCCCTGGTTCGCGACATGACCTCTGCCCTGTATGCCCGTCGCGAGCTCAACGCCAACATCGTGGGCTTTGGCGGCAAGATTACCGGCGAGTTCCTGATGGCCGACATCATGCTTGCCTTCCTGGAGGAGCCCTACGAGAAGACCCCCGAGCACGATGCCCTGATCGCCAAGATCGATGCCTGCAACAAGGCCGATGCCGAGGCTCAGGCCGACCCGCACTTTTTTGACGAGTTCCTCGAGAAGTGGGACCGCGGCGAATACCATGATTAGCGGGTATCCGGCGTAATTAACTAGTCCGTTGACGGCTCGCGTTTCTGTGATGGGGCGCGGGCCGGTTTTCTATCAGCCCAATTGGCCCAGCGGGCTGGACGTGCATTGTTCTTTTGTTTGCGGCGCTGCCTCATTACCTTTCTGCTAAAGGCACGACGTTCACAAGGGATCGTGCGAGATGATATGTGAAGGAGAAGATTCCCATGGAGTTTGTTCTTGATAACGGCTCTGTCCGCATTGCGTTGAGCACGGCTGGCGGATCGTTCGCTTCTATTGCGGCCAACGGCCGTGAGTACCTGTGGCAGGGTGACCCGGCGGTCTGGTCGGGCCAGGCACCCATTTGTTTCCCGATCTGCGGCGGCCTTCGCGACGGTCACGCAATGACCATGGGCGGCCGCGAGATTAAGCTCGCCCGTCATGGCTTTGCTCGCAAACAGGAGTGGAAGCTCGAGGAGCAGGGCGACAACATGGTCGCGCTGAGCCTAAGCTCTGCCGACCATGCCGAGTTGCTCGAGCAGTACCCGTATCCGTTTAAGATCGTTGCTCGTTACATGATCGATGCGGAAAAGGTGGCTGTGTCGTACGAGGTGACCAATGAGGGCACCGAGGACATGCCGTTCTTTGTGGGCGGTCACCCTGGCTTTAAGTGCCCGCTTGACGAGGGCGAGTCCTATGACGACTACGAGCTCCGTTTTGAGCAGCGCGAGGCCGCCGAGCTCTGTACTGCCGTTCCCTCGACGGGCCTGATTGATGTTGAGCATCGCAGCAAGAACCCGATGGTTGGCCATGACCTGCCGCTGACGCACGAACTCTTTGACTTCGCAGAGACCATCTTTGACGTGCTTGAGAGCCGCGTGGTTACGCTGACCAAGAAAACCGAGGACAAGGGCGTGCGACTGACGTTCCCCGATATGCCGTACCTGATTGTGTGGAGCAAGCCCGAGGGTGACTTTGTGGCCGTGGAACCGTGGGGCGGCCTGTCCACCTGCTCCGACGAGGACGATATTCTGGAGCACAAGCGCGGCTGCCTGGTGGCCAAGCCGGGGGAGACCGTTACTCGCGGCTTTGAGATCGAGATCCTTTAACGAGCTATCGTATGTTTGGGGCCGCGCGTGTCGTGCCCCGGAAACAGGAGTTCAATATGATTCTGACCGTTACCATGAACCCGTCGATTGATACGCGCTATCAGCTCGACAAGTTGATCATCGACGACGTGAACCGCGTGACGCCCGAAAAGACCGCTGGCGGTAAGGGCCTCAACGTGAGCCGCGTGTTGCTGCAGCTGGGCGACGACGTGCTCGCGACCGGTCTGCTCGGCGGCCACATGGGTGCCTATATGGCCGAGCTCATGGATGCTGACGGCGTCAAGAACGAATTTGTGCCCATCGCCGGTGAGACGCGCATTTGCCTGAATATTCTGCACGAGGGTAATCAGACCGAGCTTTTGGAGAGCGGCCCGCAGATCACCCCGGCCGAGCTCGAGGCCTTTACGGCCAAGTTCGCCGAGCTTGCGGCGAAGGCGGACGTTGTGACGCTTTCGGGCTCGCTGCCGCGCGGCGTCGATGCCGGCTACTATGCCGAGCTCGTCAAGATCGCCGAGAAGGCGGGCGCCAAGGTGCTGCTCGACACCTCGGGTGCATCGCTGGAGGCCGCGCTGGAGTCCGACGCTAAGCCCGAGCTCGTAAAGCCCAACCTGACTGAGATAAACGGTCTGCTGGGTACGTCCTTTACGACCGATGATGTCGATGCCCTGCGCGAGGCGCTTGCCGCCGATGGCCGCTTTGCCGGTATTCCCTGGGTTGTCGTTTCGATGGGCGCTGCCGGTTCGGTGGGCTTCCATGAGGGCCGTGCGTTCCGCGCCAAGACGCCCGCGATTGCGGCTGTGAACGCGACGGGTTCCGGCGACTCGACCATCGCCGGCTTTGCGCATGCTATTGCTGCCGGCGCCGACGACGTCACGGTGCTCAAGACCGCCAATACCTGCGGCAAGCTTAACGCCATGGATCCCAAGACCGGCCACCTGGTCATGGACCGCTGGGACGAGATCTACAACAGTGTTGAAGTAACGGAGCTTTAGAGTTACGCGGTTTTACCAAACCGCGTAACCAGCCGACGCTGCAAGCCCGCCAGAGCGGCAATCTGCCTTTCAGCTTCGGCGGCATGACCAGAAGGTCAATGCCGCCTCGCTTCAAGGCACCTTGCTCGCTTTGGCGGGCTTTCGCTCATATGACCCAATCCGCTGTCAAGAGCCACAATGGCCCCGCCGACCGCTTGCAATCGGTCGGCGGGGCCTGCCGTTAACCCGTCCCGGTCCGCCCCCGGCATGTCATCGACGCCTTCGGCTCAGTCTCATATCCGCGGATACCGTTCTGTCGGCCCGCACTCCATTCCTTCGGCGGGGTTCCCCAAGTCTGTAGAGGCGCATGCGGAGGGCTCCGCGCGCACAGCGAAATAGGGGGTATCCCCGAAGGCCGCCCGGCTCGCCGGGACGGGGGCTATGTCTATTCGCCGGCCTCCCGGCACATCATGCCGAGGGCCCAGAGCCACCTCACGAGCTCGGCCGCGGTGGCCGCGTTGGCCTTCGCCGCGGGCATGCCGCGGGCGAGCATCCCCTCGCGCCGCCGCAGGAGCCGCTCGGACCCCTTCCTCCCGTGCACCCTTATCTCGAGGGGCACGCCCGTGTCCCTCGGCATGAGCTTCGGCTGGTGCCGCGCCGCGGCGTAGCACCATGAGCCCTCAACGGCCAGCTTCCTCACGAGCGCGTTGCCCGCACCGCTGATGCCTCCGAGCCGCACGGAGTCGCCGCTCGACCTCTGGCTCGGCGCGAGGCCGAAATAGGCCGTGACCTGCCTTCCGGAACGGAACCTCGTGAAGTCGCCGACCTCGGCCGAGAAGGCCGCGGCCAGCGCGAAGGCGCAGCCCTTGATCGACTGGAGGGCGGCCACCTCCGCGGCGATCGGGCTGGCATCCACGGCTGCCCTGTACTCGGAGAGCAGGTCCGCCCGGGCCTCCGCCGCGGCCTCGACCTCGTTCCTCAGGGCGGCGAGCGCCCGAACCCCGCCATCGTCCTCAGGCCTGACCTTGTCGAGCCACCTCAGGAAGTCGTAGGTCCAGTACTTCCTCGGGTTGCCGGCGGGCGTGGTGCCGCCGTAGACGAACCCCCGCTTTGCGAGGAAGGCGAGCAGCCGCTGCTTGGCGGTCGCCAGGCGCGCGGTCGCCCCGTCGTAGGCGCCGGCGAGGTCCCTGATGCCTTCGACCTCGGGGGAGGGGGCCCATACGGGGGAGATGTCGTGGGCGAGTATCGCCTTGGCCATCCTGGCGGCGTCGTTCCTGTCGTTCTTGGAGGCCGAGTCGGCGGCCGACCTGGGGATCTTCGAGACCGCGGCGACGACGCACTCGACGCCGAGCCCGGCGAGCTCCCTTTGCGGGGCGAAGCCGAGGTAGCCGCTCTCGTAGGCCGCGAGCGACGGCCCGGGGAACCCATCCATCCACCCGGCGATCTCGCCCCAGGGGTTGCCGGGGAACCTCCTCGTCACGGCCTCGCCGGTGTCCGCGTCGAGGGCGCAGACGGTGGTCGACCTCAGGTGGACGTCCATCCCGAACGCGGTAGAATACTTTGGCATGGGAGCCTCCCAACCTCGTTGCGGCGCGGCTGCGCCTATGGCACTTCGACATCATTGTCGCAGCCCCGACCCGCGGTCACGAGCGGGGGCTCCT
>CABUWV010000008.1 GCA_902495355.1 uncultured Collinsella sp. | reverse complement strand
TTCATATGGTTCTAGTATAGGAAAAGGAATTTCTCGGGGCCGCCTCTCGGCGGCCTTGCGAAAAACAAATCCAAGTTAGACCATTTCAAATGGTTCGATGTCTGCCCGGATGCGACACATCTGGTGTGTCCATCCTCGCAGTATCCGGTTCTCAAGGTGCACGCTTTGCGGCTCATCCGGTTCCACCGGGCCGCGCGGCAAGGAGATATATTGCCAGACCGGAGGGGCCCCGCGGGCGGGAATCTGGTCGTACACATTTCCTACACATCTTGTGATCCGACTAACGTTTGCCAGCTGTTAACTACCGCTCGCCGAGCATCTCTTTATATAAGGCAGTCTCATGGTTAAAGCGGATACGTCCCCCTAGCTAAAGCACAGCCAGCATCGAGCAACTCATCGCGTTCTTCCACCGAGAACCCCTCGGCGTAGACGCGCACCACCGGTTCGGTCCCGCTAGGACGGACCAGCAGCCACGTGTCATCCTCGAATGACAAACGCAAGCCATCCATATGACTAACGTTTTGCGGCACCTTGCCACAAATCGACTTGGGGTTTACGCCCGGCAGCAGGGTTCGTAACGTTTCGGCATCTTCGGCCTCAAGGCGCAAATCCCGTCGACCGTAACTCGTCTTACCAAAACTGTCCTCGAGTTGGTCGACCAGAACGCCCAAAGGCGCGTCCGTCTTTGCCATAAGCTCACACAGAATTAGACAGGCGAGGATTCCATCGCGCTCGGGCATATGCGCGGCGATGCCGATACCACCGGCTTCTTCGCCGCCCATGAGGACGCCGCCCTTCTTCATCTCTGCCGCTATATATTTGAAACCGACTGGCTTGACGGTCACGCGGCAGCCAAGCGCCTCGGCAATGCGACGCACGAGCGTCGAGCATGAAAGATTGACGACGACGCGCCCCTCCAAATTACGAAATTGAACCAAGTCGCCCAAAACGAGCGCCATGATCTGATGCGGATGTATATATCTGCCGCGCTCGTCAACCGCGCCGATACGGTCGGCGTCGCCGTCGGTCACCAGGCCAGCGCAAGCTCCGTCCTCGATAACCGTGCGCTCGCAAGCGTCCACCCACGGTTCAACGGGGTCGGGGCAGATATCTTCTTGGTCAGACGCCTGCCCGGCGTGAATCTCGTGAACCTCAACGCCAAGCTCGCGCAGCAAGTCGGCTAGATAGCCCTGGGCTGCGCCGCCCATGGGATCGACAACCACGCGCAGGTGCGCGGCGCGGATGGCTTCGGCATCGACAAACGATGCCACCGCCTGCATATAGTCAGGAATGATATCCGCGGTGCGATATTGCCCCTCGATCCCCATTGGCTCGGGAGCCATGGTCTCTTCGAGCTCTTCGATGACATCCTGGTTGGCGGTCGAGCCGTCACCCATGCGAATCTTGAGGCACAGATAGCCCTGCGGATGATGGGACCCCGTCACCATGAGCGCGCCGCACGCCTCACCGTCATAAGCCGCCGCCCACGTAAGGGCAGGGGTCGGGACAGGTCGCGAAGCGAGCACGGCGTCTAGCCCGTGCGCCGCTAGCACGCCCGCCGCAAGCTCAGCGAACTCGCGCGCCAGGGGCCGGGTGTCGAACCCTATATATACCGTTTTGCCCGGATTGGTCTTTTGCCACAACTCGCCGACGGCATCGGCGATACGGGCAACGTTATCGGCAGTGAAGTCCTCATCGACGCGAGCGCGCCAACCGTCAGTTCCAAAATGAATTATCGCGCACACGCGCAGACACCTCACAGTGTTTGGATCATGGTACGCATGGGGTATACCCGCAACATGCACTCGGCAACCTGCCGGCACCAGCATTCACCATTTGGGCAAATGCTGCCGAGGACATGCAGGCAATAAAAAACTGCCCCGTATGGAGCGGTTTTGCCCTTTATATATCGAGCGCCTCGGCCATCGCTGCCGTAGTGATTGCCGTGGTTCCACAACAACTGCCCACCATTGCGGCGCCGGCATGTCTCCATTCGATGCATGCGCGCGCGAAAGCTTCGGGGTTCTCGTGCCATACGGGGCCATCCTGAGTCTGGACCGGATCGCCCACGTTGGGACGCACCGTGACGGGAGTAGTCGCCGATGCAACCATCCTGGGCACCGCCGCGTTCGCGGCCGCAAGCGAACAGCAATTAACACCAACCGAGTTTGCGCCGTGTTTTTCGGCGTACAAAACGGCTGCCTCGATGTTGAGGCCATCGCCCAGCAGGTCGCCTTTATCGTCAACGACAAAACTCACCAGAACAGGCATGCCGTCGGCGGCATCTCGGGCGCCGGCAAGCATGGGCTGCAGATTACGGATAGACGTCACCGTCTCGATCAGCAGACCGTCAACACCAGCATTGAGCAAGGCGTGCGCCTGTTCACGCGCAATGCCGCGGATTTCACGATACTCGACAGAGTCCTCGGCAAACCACTCAATACCGATCGGGCCCATCGAGCCCAGCAGTAGCTGAGGGTGCGCCTGGCGGGCATCGTCGACGGCCCCGCGATTGACCTCCGCCACGGACGGCGCAATCTGGTCGTGCTTGAGGGCATAGCTCGATGCCTGAAAGGTATTGGTAATGAGCACCTGCGCGCCGGCGGCGACATACAAGCGATGGATACGAGAAACGGTCTGCGGCTCTGCCAGATTCCAAAACGCCGGTGGAATGTCGGCGGCATCGTACTCACTCAACAAAACACTGCCCATGGGGCCCTGCGCCAACAAGGTCTCGCTCGACAAGCGGCGCGTAAGTTCCTCGGCACCAAAGCGGTTGTAATAACTCGTATCCATATATATCCCGCTATTCCTCGACGCTGATTCCCTGCTTTTCGAGATAGGCGAGCCAGCGGCTCATCGTGTCCTCGGATAGCGCATGCTCCATCATGCAGGCCTCGGAATCGGCTCGCTCAAATTCGACACCGAGCTCCTGAACCAAAAACGTGCGGATGAGGCGATGACGGTACCAGATAGCCGTGCCAACCTCGCGGCCGCGATCGGTCAGGATCACCTTGCCGTAGTGCGATTGCTCGACAAGCTCGGATGCCTTGAGAGCCGAAACCGCTTTATTGACCGATGCCTTGGAGACGCCAAGGCGCTGCGCGATGTCGACCGATCGAACGCCGTTGGTTTCCCCCTCTTCGCTTTCAATGCGAACCATGCACTCCAAGTAGTCTTCGTTCGCCACCGTCAGATGTAGTTCGCGCGAGCTATTTGTCGTATCCATGATCTTCCGTCCCTTCTGCATTCAATGGCTGATTCTACCCCATCCAAGCGTCGCGGTATGCCGTGGCATACCGTGCTAGAGTTCTTGTTGCACACGACGACCAAGATTGGAGCGGTCTTTATGGAAAACACCACCACGAACCCCGATGTCCTCGAGCGCTTTTTGCGCTACGTCCAGATCAACACGCAGTCCGAGGATGCAAACTGCGACCAGGTACCCTCGAGCGCCGTTCAGTTTGACCTTGCCAACGTGCTGGCTGAAGAGCTGCGCGAGCTTGGTGCGGAAGATGCCCACGTGACCGAGCACGCCTATGTCTGCGCGCATATCCCCGCAAGTGCGGGCGCTGAGGACAAGCCCGCCCTGGGCCTGATCGCCCATCTCGACACCACCGAAGTTGCACCGGGTGCCGGCGTGAAACCGCACATCGTACACTACGAAGGCGGCGACCTGGTCTGCGGCACGGTTGACGGTAAGCCCGTTGCCATGAGTACCGCCAAGCTTCCCGCCCTGAACGACCTCGCAGGTGAGGACCTGGTCTGCAGCGATGGCACCACGCTGCTGGGCGCGGACGACAAGGCAGGCGTCGCCGAGATCATGTCGCTTGTCGCGCGTATCGCTCAGGACCCTTCTCTGCCCCATCCCGCACTCGGCATTTGCTTCTGCCCTGACGAGGAGATCGGCCACGGAGCCGAGCTGTTGGATATCGATACCTTTGGCTGCAAGTACGCCTACACGGTCGACGGCGGCCCCATCGGCGAGCTGGAGTGGGAGTGCTTTAACGCCGCCGAGGCGACCGTCCGCTTTGAGGGCCAGTCCATCCACCCGGGCGACGCCAAGGGCCGTATGGTCAACGCAGGCAATCTGTTCTGCGACTTCAACGCGTTGCTCCCCTACGCGCAGCGCCCGGAGTATACGGAAGGCTACGAGGGCTTTTATCACCTTGAGGGTGTATCTGCGACCGTCGATCACGCCACAGCGCGCTATATCGTCCGCGACCATGACGCCGCCAAGTTCCAGCAAAAACTCGACCTTATTGATGCCGCTGCCTCGATGCTCAACCAGCGTCTGGGTGAGGAGCGCGTGACGGTCGAGATTAAGCAGCAGTATCGAAATATGGCCGAGATCGTTCGTGACTATCCCGAGCTTATTGATGTTGCCAAGGAAGCCTACCTTGCCTGCGGCGTTGAGCCCCAAGTGCTGTCAATTCGTGGCGGCACCGACGGCGCCCAGCTGTCGTTCCGCGGTCTGCCCTGCCCCAACCTTTCCACCGGCGGCTATTGCTACCACGGCGTCAACGAGTTCGTCCCGGTCAGTTCGCTCGTTAAGATGACCGACGTCCTGCAGGAGCTCGTCGCCCGCTTTGCATAAGCCTGGCTGCATAAGCCCAAAAGACGAATCGCCCCGTCCTCAACCGAGAACGGGACGATTTTTTTGCTGCAACGAGAACAGGTTGACGCACGCCAGCCTCTTAACGCAAGGAGTGTCCCAAACTGCCGGCACATAAGAAACGTCCCCAAGTGCCAAGTGCATCAAGAGTGTCCCCTTTGACCAGTCGTTTAAGAACGTCCCCAATGACTAACGTCGCAGGTTGAGGACGGGCAGCGAGCGGGTCGCATTTGAGACAAGGTGACGTGAAACGAAAGGGCGCTGACCTTCTGGTCGCGCCCTTGAAGTTGAACGTCAGATTGTCCAAATGCGGCCCGCGCAGCGTCAAGCGGTTACGCGGTTTGGTAAAACCGCGTAACTTAGTAGTTGGCTTCGTAGCCGTTGCCGTCGCCGGTGGGCTCTTCGTAGTAGTCCGAATCGCTCGAATCGCTTGAGTCATCGGAATCGTCAGAGCTGACCGATGAGGTTGCGGTACCGTTTGCGTAGTCGTCAGACGTGTTGTTGTTCAGGTCGCCGATCGTAGAGCTGGAACCGTCGGAAAGACCCATGGTGTTGGGACCCTTGGGATCCTTGCCGGCATCGACGCGCTCCATCATTTCCTTGAGCTCGTCCTCGTAGACAAAGACGTAGCTCACACCGTCGATCATGGTGCTGTCGTCGGCGTACGAGGGCAGGTTGGCCGAGTAGATACCGTCGACATCCATACCGCGCATGGCGTTGACCGTAGCCACGATATCCTGAACGCTCATATCGGTTACAAGCATATCGGACAGCGAATTAACCAGGCCAAAGATCTTCGTGGCATCGAAGTTATTGAGAATCTGGTTGGCAAGGGCGCCAAGCACCTGACGCTGGTGGCGCATGCGCGTGTAATCGCCGTCGGCATAGGTGTAGCGGCAGCGGGCATAGGTAAGGGCGGTGGCACCGTCCATATGCTGCTGGCCAGCGGTAATCTTAATATCCAGGTGCTCGGGGTCGTCAACATCATCGGTTGCGTTAATGTCGATACCGCCAACCGAATCAATCAGCGCCTGCATACCGTCGAAGCTGACCTCGGCATAGTGGGAAATCTGAACACCGCACAGCTCGTTGACCGCCTCGACCATGGCCTCGGCGCCGCCAACGGTATGGCAGGCGTTGATCTTCATGGTCTCGCCCTTGTACTCGACCTTGGTGTCGCGCGGAACGGAAATGAGCGTCGCCTGCTTTTGCGTGGGGTCGATTCGTGCCAGGATAATCGAGTCGGCGCGATACGTATCCTCGCCCGGACGGCCGTCGGTGCCAAGAAGCAGCACGTAGAACGGATCCTTTGCCTCATCGGTGTCAACCAGAACCCGACGCAGATTGTCGGTAATGACATTAGAATCGCCGAGCTTGCCCATAATGGTGGCAAACCACAGGCCGGCAGCGGTAGTGGCACTCAGCAGCACGCCAAGCACGACAATGAGCGCGACGTGACGAATCGTGTGGCTACGACGGCGTTGGCGAGCGCGCTCGGAATAGCGAGCCACGTTATCGCGACTGTAGATCTTGGCCTGCGCACCAGTTGAGGGTCTTCGGGCGGTGGTATCCGCGAGGGGCTTTTTATTAAACATAGGCAACCTGTATTAGTAGATGACGGGATCGGGGACGGTAGCATGCTCGACATGCGCGCCGAGCGCCTGCAGCTTTTCGACAAACTGCTCGTAGCCGCGCTTGATGTGATGAATGGCCGAAACCTCGGTCGTCCCGTCGGCGATCAAGCCCGCTACGACGAGGGCCGCTCCGCCACGCAGATCGGGCGAGGTAACCTGTGCACCCGAGAAGCCCTTGACGCCATGAATCATGGCATGATGACTCTCGATACGAATGTCGGCACCCATGCGCACCAGCTCAGAGGCAAACATAAAGCGATTCTCGAAGATGTTCTCGGTAATAACGGAACTGCCGTCGGCAAGGGCGGAGAGTACCATAATCTGTGCCTGCATGTCCGTCGGGAAGCCGGGGAACGGAAGCGTCTGGATGTCGACCGGCTTGATACGCTCGGCACGGTTCACATGGACGCCATCCTCGACGCGCTCGCAGTCGATACCCATGAGCTCCATCTTCTTGAGCACCATGCCCAAGTGAATGGGGCAAAAGCCCGTGACATCGATACCGCGATCGTCGGCCATCAACGCACCGGCAACGATAAAGGTACCGGCCTCGATTCGGTCGCCCACTACGCGATGGGTAACAGGATGCAACTCTTCCACGCCCTCGATGGTCACGACAGGCGTGCCGGCGCCGACAATCTTAGCGCCCATCTCGTTGAGCATGTTGGCGAGATCGACGATCTCGGGCTCGCGGGCGGCATTGTCGATAACCGTGGTGCCCTGCGCGCGCACGGATGCCATGATGAGGTTCTCGGTCGCACCGACGCTGGCGAACTCGAGCGTGACGGTGGTACCGCGCAGACCTTGGGGCGCATTAGCGTTGATGTAACCGTGGGCGGTATCGAACTCAACGCCCAGGGCCTCAAGACCAAGAATGTGCATATCGATCTTGCGAGCACCCAGGTTGCAGCCGCCCGGCATGGCAATCTTGGCGCGATGGAAGCGGCCCAGCAGGGGTCCCATGACGGCGGTGGAAGCACGCATCTTGGCAACGAGCTCGTAGGGGGCCTCCCAAGAATCGACCTGAGAGGTATCAATCTCGAGCGTGTGCTCGTCGAGAACATCGATCGTAGCGCCCATGCCCTTGAGCACCTTGCCCATCACATGGACATCGGAAATATCGGGCACGTTCTGCAGCGTCGTCTTGCCCGGCGCCAGAAGCGTTGCCGCCATGAGTTTGAGCGCGGAGTTCTTGGCGCCCGAAACGGGCACGGAGCCTCCGATGGCGTGGCCACCCTCAACGCGGATAATATCCAAGGTCTACCCTTTCAAAAAGCATGCCCGGGGTGGCTGGGCCATCCCGGGCATGATGTGTTCGCAAATGGTCGAACGCTAAATCGTTTGACTATTGGGCAAGCTTGAGCTTACACCATGCGATTTCATTATAGAGGTAGGCGCGGCGTGCATCATCCTCCGACAAATTACCCAGCTTCTCTTCAAAACCTTGAATATCAGCTTTAAGCTTGTCGGCATCGACGGTCGCCAAATCGCAAGCGCGCTCGGCGAGAACGGTCACGACATCGTCCGCAACCTGGGCATAGCCGCCGGCCACGGCAAACGTGTGGTCGACAGTGCCCATGGCCTTATCGGAAACGCGAACGTAACCGCGGTCGATCGTGCAGATCTCGCTGGAGTGAGCAGGCAGAACGCCAAACTCGCCATCCGTGGACGGAATCGACACAAACGCAGCGTCGCCCTCATAGGCGCAGCTCACGGGGCACACGATGCGGATACGCATAACCTACTTCTCCCCCATCTTGCGGGCGCGCTCGCGCACGTCCTCAATCGTGGAAGCATAGCGGAAAGCCTGCTCGGGCAGGTCATCGGCCTTGCCGTCGACAATCTCGGCGAAAGAGCGGACGGTATCCTCGACGCGGACGTAGACACCGGGGTTGCCGGTGAACTTCTCGGCGACGTGGAAGGACTGCGAGAGGAACTGCTGAATCTTACGGGCACGGTTGACCGTAAGGCGCTGCTCCTCGGACAGCTCGTCCATACCCAGAATGGCGATGATGTCCTGAAGGTCGGAGTACTCCTGCAGGAGCTCCTGGACCTTGACGGCGACACGGTAGTGCTCCTCGCCAACGATCGAGGGATCGAGAGCGTCGGAGGAAGACGCAAGCGGGTCGATAGCCGGGAACAGGCCGAGCGACGAAATGCTACGCGAAAGAACCGTGGTGGCATCGAGGTGCGTAAACGTCGTGGCAGGCGCCGGGTCGGTCAGGTCGTCTGCGGGGACGTAGACAGCCTGGACGGAGGTAATGGAGCCCGTCTTGGTCGAGGTAATGCGCTCCTGGAGGTCGCCCATCTCGGTTGCCAGCGTGGGCTGGTAACCAACGGCGGACGGCATACGGCCCAGCAGTGCGGAAACCTCGGAACCTGCCTGGGAGAAGCGGAAGATGTTGTCGATGAACAGCAGAACGTCCTGGCCGCGATCGCGGAAGTACTCAGCGGTGGTAAGGCCGGCTAGACCGATGCGCAGACGCGCTCCGGGCGGCTCGTTCATCTGACCATAGACCAAGCAGGTCTTGTCGATAACGCCAGACTCGCTCATCTCGAGGAACAGGTCGGTGCCCTCGCGGGTACGCTCGCCGACGCCGGTGAACACCGAGGTGCCGCCGTGCTCCTGGGCGAGGTTGTTGATGAGCTCCTGGATCAGAACGGTCTTGCCGACGCCGGCGCCGCCGAACAGACCTGTCTTGCCGCCGCGGATGTAGGGCTCGAGCAGGTCGACGGCCTTGATGCCGGTCTCGAAGATCTCGGTCTTGGTGGTGAGCTCGTCGAAACGGGGCGCTGCATGGTGGATGGGGTAGAACTCCTCCACCTCGGGCATGGGCTTGCCGTCGACGGGCTTGCCCATGACGTTCCAAATGCGGCCGAGCGTCTTGGGACCAACGGGCATCTTCATGGGCTCACCGGTATCGGTGGCGATGAGGCCGCGCTGCAGGCCGTCGGTCGAGGACATGGCGACCGTGCGGACGACGCCGCCCGGAAGCTGGCTCTCGACCTCGAGGATCGTGCTCAGATGACCGATCGGGGTCTCGGCCTCGACCGTGAGCGCGTTGTAGATCGGGGGCACCGCGCCGTCAAACTTGACGTCGACGACAGGGCCGATGATTCGCACGATGCGACCATCACCGGCAGTCGTCTTCTTGGTGGCTTCCTCGACCGCAAGCTTTACGGTGTTATTAGCCATTACTGTTCCTCCAATGCTGAGGCTCCGCCGACGATCTCGTTAATCTCGGTCGTGATCGAAGCCTGGCGCACGCGACTATACGTGCGGGTAAGGGTCGAGATGATCGCGGTGGCGTTTTCCGTCGCGGAGTGCATGGCCTTGCGGCGTGCACCCTGCTCGGCAGCCGCCGAATCGATCAGGGCCTGGTAGATGACCGTCAGGATATAAGACGGCACAAGCTTGCCGAGAACATGCTCGGAAGAGGGCACGAACTCGAACGTGGACGAGATGCGCTTAGGGGCGTCGGTCTCGTTCTTACGCGGACCGTGGGCCATAGCGATCATCTCGGGGTCGAGCGGCAACAGATGCTCGACGCGAAGCTCCTGATCCACGCGGTTCTTGGCGTGGTGGTAGACAAGCTCGACACGGTCAAGCTCACCGGCACGATACGCATCGCAGATATGAGAGGAGATCATGCGGGCCTGATTGAAATCGGGCTCAGAGGAGTTGCCCTCAAAGTGCATGACGACGTTTGCGCGGTCACGGAAATACGTGACCGGTTTGCGCCCACACGCGATGATCTCGCACTCGATGCCGTCGTTCGCCCAAGAAGCGGCGAGCTTTTCGGCCGTGCGCTCCACCGTCGTATTGAAACCGCCGGCAAGGCCGCGGTCCGAGGCAATAACGACAATCAGGCCATGCTTGACGCTCTCATGCTTCTGCAGCATGGGATCGGTGCCCGAACAGGAGGCGTCGCCGGCGACCGTCAACATGACGTCGGTCAGCGCCTCCTTATAGGGCTCGGCCTGCTTGGAGCGATCGAGGGCACGACGGATCTTGGCCGTAGAGACCATCTCCATCGTGCGCGTGATCTGCTTGGTCGTGGTAACCGAGGAGATTCGCTTCTTAATGTCGCGAAGGTTGGCCATGGGGCTTAGTTCTCCTCTGATCCAGAAACATCCGAATGGTGCTTGGCCATGAACTGCTGCTTGAAGTCGCCGATGACGCGCAAGAGCTCAGCCTTGGTGTCATCATCGATCTTCTTGGCGCGAACCTTGTCGAGCAGCGAGCCAAAGCCATTGTCCATGTACTCGATGAGCTCGGCACGGAAGGGCAGCACGTCGGCGATCTCCAGGTCATCCAGGAAACCCTCGTTGCCAGCGAACAGCGTAACGATCTGCTCGCCAACCTCAAACGGCTTGTAACGCGGCTGCTTCAGGAGCTCGGTCATGCGAGCACCGTGGGTCAGCTGCTTCTGAGTAGCCTCGTCGAGGTCGGAGCCGAACTGCGTAAAGCCAGCGAGCTCCTGATAGGAAGCGAGGTCCAGACGGAGGTTGCCGGCGACCTGCTTCATGGCCTTGGTCTGCGCATCGCCACCGACGCGGGACACGGAAATGCCCACGTCAACTGCCGGGCGCTGGCCCTGGAAGAAGAGCTCGGACTGCAGGTAAATCTGACCATCGGTAATGGAAATGACGTTGGTCGGAATGTAGGCCGAGACGTCGCCGTCCTGGGTCTCGATGATCGGCAGTGCCGTCATGGAGCCGTAACCGTTCTTCTTGGACATCTTGACGGCACGCTCGAGCAGACGAGAGTGCAGGTAGAAGATGTCGCCAGGATAGGCCTCGCGTCCGGGCGGACGATGCAGCGTCAGCGACATCTGACGGTAGGCCACAGCCTGCTTGGACAGGTCGTCGTAGATGACGAGCACGTGGCCGCCGGGGTTGGTCTCGCTGGCGGGCTTGCCGTCCTCGCCGTTGTACATGAAGAACTCGCCAATAGCGGCACCGGCCATAGGCGCGATGTACTGCATAGGGGCGGAATCGGCAGCAGTGGCCGAAACGATGATGGTGTAGTCGAGCGCACCGTGCTGAGCGAGGGTCTCACGGATGTTGGCAACCGTGGAGGCCTTCTGGCCGATGGCGACATAGATGCAGACCATGCCCTTGCCGCGCTGGTTGAGGATAGCGTCGATGGCGATGGCGGTCTTACCGGTCTTACGGTCGCCGATGATGAGCTCACGCTGACCGCGGCCAATAGGCACCATGGAGTCGATAGCGAGCAGACCGGTCTGAACCGGCTCGCACACCGGGGTACGATCGATGACGCCGGGAGCCTTGAACTCGATGGGGCGACGGTGCGTGGCGACGATGTCGCCCAGGCCGTCGATGGGCTGGCCGAGCGGATTGACGACGCGGCCGAGCATGGCACGGCTCACGGGGATATCCATAATGCGGCCAGTGGTGCGGCACTCGTCGCCTTCCTTGATGGAGTCGACGGCACCAAACAGAACGGCGCCGACCTCGTCACGGTCAAGGTTCTGGGCAAGGCCGAAGACGGTCTCACCGGTATCGGAGCTCTTGAACTCCAGAAGCTCGCCTGCCATGGCGCTCTTGAGGCCGGAGACGCGCGCGATGCCGTCGCCTACCTCGTCGACCGTTGAAACCTCATGCGTATCGACCGTCGCGGAGAGGCTCGTGAGCTGCTCCTGCAGTTTCTTGGCGATATCCTGGGCATTGAGGGTTTCGGACATTAGGCTTCACCTCCGTACGAATTAGCAGAGTTTGCGAGGGTCTCCTGCGCGATGCGCAGCTGCGTCTTGACGGAAATGTCACGACGCTCGCCGCGGGCCTCGAGCACCAGGCCGCCCACGATAGACGGGTCGACCTGCTCGATAAGGAATACCTTGCGGCCGAAGTCCTGCTCGCATTTCTTAGTGATGGTTTGACGCAGCTCGTCGTCGAGCGGGATCGCCGTGGTGACGGTCACGCCCACTACATCCTCGTCTTCCTCGGCAACATACTTAAAGGCAGCTGCCACCTTGGGAAGAAGGTCGAGCTGGTCGCGCTTGGACATGGTGTCGAGCACGGCGATGATCTCGGGGCTGGCAGAAGCCAAGCGCTCGACCATCTCGAGGTCCTCGAACACATGGTTCTCGGCCTTGGCGGCTTCCAAAAGGGAACGCGCGTAGGTCTCGAGCACCTTGTCCTGATAGCGGCTAGTCGGCATTCAGGCTACCTGCTTCCTGGATGTAGCGCTCGATGAGCTTCTTCTGCTCGGCATCGTCCTCGAGTGCCTCGCCCACGATCTTGGTGGCAACGGCAACGGACAGGTCGGCGATGGAGCTCGCGGCACCGGCGTAGATGGTCTTGCGCTCGTCCTCGACGGTCGTATGGGCCTTGGCGATGATCTCCTCGGCCTCCTTGTGAGCAGCCTCGATGATACGGGCACGCTCGGACTCGGCGTCCTTACGGGCCTCGAGAACGATGTCGGCAGCCTGACGACGGGCGTCGGTGACGATCGAGTCGGACTCAGCGCGCTTGGCGATAGCCTCCTGCTTGGTCTTCTCGGCCTCGTCGAGGCTCTCCTCGATCTTCTTGCCGCGCTCCTCCATGGTTTTCATGATGCCCGGCAGGGCGACCTTGGCCAGCACGATCCAGATAATCAGGAAGGCGATAAGCGCCGGGATGAACTCCGCCATCTTAGGGATGAGGATGTCCGCACCGGCAGCGCCGTCCTCGGCGAACGCGGAAACCGGCATGAGCAGCGCGGCCGCGGACGCGGAGAGTGCGATCGCGCTCTTCTGGGATGAAAGATTCATACTTGACGCTCCGTGCTATTTAACGATCAGCGCGACAACGAAGCCGATCAGAGCCAGAGCCTCGCCGAAAGCGGAGCCCATGATGAAGACGGTGAACACGCGGCCCTGGACCTCAGGCTGACGGGCCATAGCACCCGTAGCACCCAGAGCAGACAGGCCGATAGCAAGACCAGCGCCGATAACACCGAGACCGTAACCGATAACTCCCACGATTCCTCCTTTGTCGTGCGTGTCTTATTTCACGCAGGATAACCTTTTTATAACTGCCGGGCTCCATGGGTACGGGCACCGGCGGTTTAACGAATTGCCTTACCTTTAAGGCACGAACGGAAGACTACTCCTCCTCCGCGACCTCCTCTGCCTCGGAGACATACACGGCGGTAAGGACCGTGAAGACGTAAGCCTGGATGGCGCCGACCACAAGCTCGATCGCATAGATCAGGATGAGGATGGCAAGCCAGGCCAGCGAAGGCAGGGCGCCGACGGCGTGGGCCGCGGAAACCTGCTGAAGCAGCGGCTGCATGAACATGCTCGCCATGATGGCGAACGAGCCCATGACCACGTGTCCTGCGAACATGTTGCAGAACAGACGGACGGCAAGCGTGATGAGGCGCAGGAAGGTCGAGAAAAGCTCGACGACCCACACGAGCACGTTCATCGGGAAGCTCACGCCCTGCGGGGCGAGGCTCTTGATGTAGCCGATCACGCCGTGAGCCTTGCATCCGTAGTAGATGAAGTACACGAAGGCGAAAATGGCGAGTGCGGCGGTGGAGCCGATTGCGCCGGTGCCGGGCTTCATTCCCGGGATCAGGCCGATCATGTTATTGATCAGGATGAACAGGAAAAGCGAGCACAGGAACGGGAAGTGCTTCTTCCAGTTCTCACCCACGACACCCTTGCCGATATCGTTCTCGACGTACTCGATGATGTACTCGAAACCGTTGACGAAGAAGCCCTTGGGAACCAGGGTCTGCTTCTTCTTGAACACGGCCAGGACGATCAGGAGCACGATCGTGGAGACGATCAGCCAAAACGAGTACTGCGTGATGCCGCAGCTCAGATCGCCCACGACAGGGGTGGAGCTGAACTCGCTGACCAGATGATTAATCTCATCAGGCAGCTTTTCAAAAATTTCCACGACTTACCTTTCGACCTCATGAGGATCTCGCAGCGCCTTGGCGACGCGAACCGCGCAGGCGGCCATAAAGGCCACGAAGCCGATCGCCTCGCCCAGGAGGAACATGCGAAATGCCTCTCCGAACAACACAAACACAACCAAGGTAAAGACAAGCAACGCGATTGCCGAGACCGCGAGACTCACCATACCCTTGAGCATGTCCGCATTCTGCTTATCGTCAAGAACCGGCTTGAGCGTAAAGACAAAGGGAAGGAAGGCAATCGCGCCCGCGATGGCACCTGCAACGATAGCGAGCAGATCGGCTATCTGAAACACTGGCGTCCTCACTTTCCTTTTTTATCGCCTCACAGGACAGTTCCCGCCAAACATTGGTGACTATTGTACGAGCCAATCGCTAAAGTACAACCGAAAAAGCATCGGTTAATACGCACCTGTTCGTTTTCTTAAGACCTTCTTTATGCCGCAGGTACGGTAATACGTTTTTCTCGAACCCTGCAGGGCAAAACGTCCGTTAACAGGAGTGCGCGCGGTCGCCTTTTGTTCGACCGCGCGCACCGTTTCTTCGTATTTGCAGCCGCGGCCGTCTTAGCCCAGCGACTAGAGCGTGCCGAAGATGCGGTCGCCGGCGTCGCCGAGGCCGGGAACGATGTAGGCGGCCTCGTTGAGATGGTCGTCGATGGCGCACGTATAAATATGTACGTCGGGGTCCTTTTCGGTCAGTGACTTGAGGCCCTCGGGCGCGGCGACGATGCACAGCATGCGGATATCCTTGACACCGCGCTCGCGCAGGTAGCTGATGGCCATCTCGGCCGAACCGCCCGTGGCGAGCATGGGGTCGACGACCAGGCAGATGCGCTGGTCGATATCCTTGGGCATCTTGCAGTAATACTCGTGCGGCTCGTGGGTGACCTCGTCGCGCTCCATGCCGATGTGGCCCACGCGAGCGGAGGGCACCAGGTCGAGGATACCGTCGACCATGCCAAGGCCCGCACGCAGGATGGGCACGATGGCGAGTTTCTTGCCGGCAAGCTGTTTGAACGTGGCGGTAGTGATGGGGGTCTCGACCTCGACGTCTTCCATAGGCAGGTCGCGCATGGCCTCGTAGCCGTCAAAAAGCGCGAGTTCGCGCACGAGCTGACGGAACTGGTTGGTGCCGGTGTTTTTGTCGCGCAGGATCGACAGCTTGTGCTGGACGAGCGGATGATCGACAAGCGTCACACGGGACGCATCGTAGGTGACGGTCATGGGTTGATTGCCCCTTTCGTTGCAGCCGCAAAACGGCCTTGCTGACAAGGCGCGCAGCAATGTTGCCGCCGCACGCCATGCATAAGTTTAGCGGTTTGTTGTATCGAACAGCCCATCGCAGCCCTACTGTGCGGTACTGAGCGAGCGCTTGACTGCATCACGCCAGCCCGCAAGGTTTTGCTCGCGACGCTCGGCGGGCATATGGGGAAGGAAGGTCCTAACGATCTGGGCATTTTGCTCCAGCTCTTCAAGGTCTTCCCAATAGCCGACGGCAAGACCCGCCAAGTACGCGGCACCGATTGCCGTGGTCTCCACCGTCTCGCATTGCAGCACGGGGATATCCAGCAGGTCGGCCTGGAATTGCATGATGAACTCGTTGCGTGAGGCGCCACCATCGACGGACAGGCGCTCAATCGAAAGTCCCACGTCCTGCTCCATGGCGCGCAGCACGTCATAACTCTGGTAGGCCATGGACTCGCAGGCCGCACGCACAATGGTCGCGCGACTCGAGGCACCGGTCAGGCCGCACACGATACCGCGGGCACGCGGGTCCCACCAGGGAGCGCCCAGGCCAGCGAAGGCGGGGACGAAGTAGCAGCCCTCGTTGTCGTTGATCGAAGCGGCGAGTTGCGCGGACTCGCTCACACTCGAGATGATGCCCATGTTGTTGCGCAGCCAGTTCATGGTTGAGCCGGCGGCAAAGATAGAACCCTCGAGCGCATAGCTGATCTTGCCGTCCGCGGCGATACCGATCGTGGAGACCAGACCGTTCTTGGATTCGACGACCTCGTCGCCGGTGTTCATGAGCATAAAGCAACCCGTGCCATAGGTGTTTTTGGTCTGGCCGGGATAGAAGCAGCAGTGGCCGAACAGCGATGCCTGCTGGTCGCCCGCCACACCCATGATGGGCGGCATGTTGGTCATGATGTCGCTCGCGACGCGGCCGTAGTCGCCCGAGCTCCAGCGAACCTCGGGCATCATGGAACGTGGAACATCAAAGAGCGCCAGCAGGTCGTCGTCCCAATCGAGCGTATGGATATTAAAGAGTGCCGTGCGGCTGGCATTGGTGTAGTCGGTGGCAAAGACCTGGCCGCCGGTGAGGTTGTAGATGAGCCAGGTGTCGATGGTGCCAAACATGAGGTCGCCCGCCGCCGCGCTCTCGCGTGCGCCGTCGACGTTGTCGAGAATCCACTGCACCTTGGAGGCCGAGAAATACGGGTCGAGCGTGAGTCCCGTGCGGGAGCGCACCAGCTCCTCGCAACCCTGTTCAACCAACGCGTCGATTGCCGGCGCGGTACGACGGCACTGCCATACGATGGCGTTATAGATGGGCTGACCGCTCACGCGGTCCCAGACCACCGTGGTCTCGCGCTGGTTGGAGATACCGATGGCGGCGATGCGGTCAGAATGGATGCCGCTCTTAAACTGGACCTCCATCATCACGCCGATCTGGCTGGCAAGCACCTCCGTGGGATCCTGCTCCACCCAGCCGGGGCGCGGGAAGCTGGTTTTGACGCTACGACGCGCCTGGGCAACGATGCAGCCGTATTCGTCGACAATGGCCGCGAGTACCGAGGTGGTGCCGCAGTCGAGCGCCATGATGTAGGAACCGCCAAAGCTAAACGAGGCGTCTTCCATACCCAGGCTACCTAGATTCAACGACATCGCTTACACCTTTCTATTGCATCGGGTCGGACAGGACCCGCTCGATCTCTGATGCGGGAAGTGCGCCTTGACGCAGGATCCGGAGCTCACCGTGCTGAAACGACACGATGGTTGAGGCGTCGCGACACGGGGTCTCACCGGCGTCGACGGCCACATCGACCCCCTCCAGGATGCGACCCTCGACGGCGGCAAAACTTGCCGGCGAGGGCGCCCCATGTGTATTGGCGCTCGTGCAGGCAAGGGGACTGCCACAAGTACGGATGAGCGCCTGCACCACGGGCGAGGCCGAAGCGCGCAGGGCCACCGTGTCGTCGGCGGCGCGCATAAAGGTCGGCACACAGGGGGCCGCCTTGACCACGATAGTCAGGGCGCCCGGCCAGCATCGTCGGGCGAGCACGCGGGCATCTTCCGGGATATCCACGCCATAGCGGTCGAGCGCTTCGACGCCATCGACCAGCCAAGCGACGGTTTGCGTGAGTTCACGTTGCTTGAGAGTGAAGATACGGCGATAGCCGGTGCCGAGCGCAGGGACTGCGGCGCCGTTGACGGCAGCCTGCGGATCGCGCGGCCACGATGGGAATTCACTTGTATCTTGGGGCACGGCGTCCGAGAAGGCGTTGACTGCCACGGCGACACCATAGACGGTCTCGGTCGGGATCAGGGCCAAGCCGCCACAGCGGAGTACCTCGGCCGTACGCTCAACGGCGAGCCGATGCGGCTCGCGCGCTCCCTCGAATACCCGATAGACCGTCTGCATGTGTATGCCAGCCCCTTACGCTCTGGTGCAAGTTTGTTTACTGTGGGGCATTCTCGCACGAAACGTTCAACCTATTTGCCCAGAGCGCATGTTGGTTTGGTGAGCGGCTCTAGTAGTCGGTGAAAGTGAGGGGGTTATTGGACTGCGACGAACTTCTTTGGCCTGCCGGCGTGGCGTTCTTGGGCGGCGTAGCGCTCGATGCTGTCTATCGTTATCATCCGACGGCCGTCGACGAGTTCAACATCGAGCTTTCCGGCTTTGACCAGCGCGGTAATCCGCGGAGCGGAGACTTTGAGGTCCAGCGCTGCATCTTTAAATGTTCGGCACGCCGCTTCCCGAGCGTCCTCGTGGTCGATTTCGACTGAAAGGGCCACGACCTCGGCCGAGCGTTCGTACTCTGCCGGAGTCAAACCGTTGTTGAGGTCGTCGGCCAAAAACGCCATCAGTGCCTCGGTGGCATGGGCAATTGCTTCTTCGCGCGTATCGCCATCGGCAAAGGCACCGGGAATCTGCGGGAAGCTAGCGCAGTAACCGTCGTCTTCTTTTATGAGAACGCAGTCATAGGTAAATCGCTGCCTCATTTTGCCTCCAACTACCATCCAGCTTGGCGACGAATGCTTGCCCACGTGCCCTTCTTTGGTCGATCACCACCAGAGCCGTTCACGGTGACAACACGGTCACCAGAAACATACTTAGCATGACTACCGACTTGCGCGACCTTCACGAATCCATCGTGCTTGAGTAGGGCAATGATTTCCCGAAAGGTAGGAGGTTGCATGGGCCGACCTCTTTCAGCCGTCCTAATTATAAACTACTTTATAATTTTTGCTAACCAGTTAATAAATATTACTGGCGCTGTTTGGGCTCGGTGACGATGGCTCGAACGATGCGGGGACGATCGGTGAGGTCGCGGACGATGCGCACGTCCGAGAGACCCGCCTGGCGGCAGAGCTCGGCGGCGACATCGAGGGCGCCCTCGTAGAGCTCGCAGGCAAACAGGCCGCCGGCGCGCAGCATATAGGGCGCCGCATTGAGCAAGCGGCGGAAGATATCAAGGCCATCGGCACCGCCCTCGAGCGCCAAATCGGGCTCAAAGTCCTTGACCTCGTGCGGCAGCGAGCGCATGACGTCGGTCGGAATGTAAGGCGGGTTGGAAACGAGCACGTCAAAGGTGCCCCACTCCTCGCGGGGGATAGAGCTCACCAGGTTCGTGAGGCTGAAGGCGACCTCATCGGACGTAAGCCCGAGCGCGTCGCGGTTTTTGGTGGCCAGCTCGATGGCGCGCGGCTCGATATCGGTAGCGGTGCAGGTGACATGGCTGCGGCGCTCCCAGGCAAGGGAGAGCGAGATACAGCCCGTGCCGCAACCGACCTCGAGAACGCGGGCAGTGCGGGGCTCGGCTGGGGCAGGCGCAGCGGCATCCCGCACTAGGGCAGCCTCCTGGTCGGCACCTTCGATGGCAATGCCGCATTCGTCAAGCTCGGGCTCGGCGGCTTCCGCGGCTTCGGCTTCTGCTGCCTGCGCGGCGGCTTCCTCGGCCTCGCGGTCGGCCAGTTCCTCGGCATAGGCACGGCTGCCCAGTACGTCGCTGCCTAGCGCCGCCTCATCGGCAGCCGTGAGGTTGGCGGCACGGCGCTCGGCCGTCGCTTGCTCGTCGGCCAATGCGGCTTCGACCTTGCGCGCCTGCTCGACCTCGTCGTTCCAGGGCAGCTCAACGCGCTGACGGGCAGCAGCCTCGGGGCTCAGCACCTCGGCATCCAGATAATTGAGGACTTCCTCGACGAGCATCTCGGTCTCAGGGCGCGGAATGAGCACACCGGGGGCGCATGCGACGTCGATCATGCGAAACTGCGTGCTGCCGGTGATGTACTGCAGCGGCTCGCCCTTGGCGCGGCGAACGACGGCCGCATGCATGGTCTCGAGCTGGGCCGCGTTAAGCGTCTCGTCCATGCGCATATATAAGTCGATGCGTGCCAGGCCCGTGGCGGCGCACAGCAGCCACTCGGCAGAAAGACGGGGGTGCTCCTCGCCGCGCTCGGCCAGGTACTCCTTGGTCCACTCGAGACAACGCTTGATGGTCCAGATCTCGTTTGCCATGGGGTCCTCCCCTCTTAAGCGCCGGGCGGCGCGCGAATGTCGGAGCAGATTGTACGCGAGGCCAGCGCTTGGCAAGGGACGATTGAAGGCGATTATCGAGAATCAGCCCAGATTTTTGGTTTGGCCCCGTCCAAAGTGCTCATTTGTCGACGTCCATATCTGCATCCGTCAAGCTTTTGGCAAGGTTGCCCCTAACCTGACCAACATCTAACCAAACGCTTGCCACATCGCTTGACGCACGACGCGTCAAAAATCACCCCGCGACTTCTTGGACGATTTTTCGAGCGATATTTTCAATAGCAGATGAAGGCTGTTAATTACTTTGAGCAGGCAGGCAGCTTAATTTCTAACAAAGCAGATTAAATAAATTCGAAAAGTAATTTACCCAACCTAGTCATTTAAGAACGTCCCCAATGACTACCTCTAAGGCGCCGCAGGTTGAGCATACCGCATCCGGAGCAAGGCAACGCCACAGACAGAGGACGGACAGCGAGCGACGTCCAGGGCGAACAAGTTGGCATGAAAAAGGCAAGGCATAGACCTTCTGGTCATGCCTTGCCTTTTGAATGACAAATTGTCGCCCTGGGCGGCGCGCAGCGTCGGCTGGTCCGCCGTTCGGTAGAACGGCGGAACCTACTACACAGCCTGCGCCAGTTTCTCGGCACGCTCGGCGGCGGCGAGCGCCTCGATCACGGTGCCGAGCTGGTCGCCCAGAAGGACGCCGTTGTAGGTGGAGTTGAAACCGATACGGTGGTCGGTCACGCGGTCCTGGGGCTGGTTGTAGGTACGGATCTTCTCGGAACGGTTACCGTGGCCGATCTGGCTCTGGCGCTCGGCACCGAGCTCTGCCTGCTGCTTCTCGAGCTCCATCTCGTACAGACGGGCGCGCAGCATCTGCATGCAGACCTCGCGATTCTGAATCTGGGAGCGCTGCTCCTGCGACTGCACCACGGTATTGGTAGGCAGGTGGGTGATACGCACGGCGGAGTAGGTGGTGTTAACGCACTGACCACCAGGGCCCGAAGCGCAGTAGGTGTCGATGCGCAGGTCGGACTGGTTGATCTGGACGTCGATCTCCTCGGCCTCGGGAAGCACGGCGACGGTTGCCGTTGAGGTCTGGATGCGGCCCTGGGACTCGGTCTTGGGAACGCGCTGGACACGGTGCACGCCGGACTCGAACTTCATGACGGAGTAGACGCGGTCGCCCTCGACCTTGAACTCGATGGACTTAAAGCCGCCGGCCTCGCTGGGGCTGGAATCGAGCACGGTGGTCTTCCAGCCGCGCGACTCGCAGAAGCGCTGGTACATCTTGTACAGATCGCCGGCAAAGATGGCCGCCTCGTCGCCACCGGCGGCGGAGCGAATCTCGACGATGGTGTTCTTGTCGTCGTTGGGGTCGCTCGGGATGAGCATGTACTTAATGTCTTCCTCGAGCTGGGGAAGCTTGGCCTCGTTTTCGGAGATGTCCATCTGGAGCATCTCCTTCTCATCGGCATCGGTGGTATCGTGGAGCATTTCCTTGGCAGCCTCGATGTCATCGAGCGCGCCGATGTACTCGCGCGAGGCGGCGATGAGGTCGGACTGGTGCGCGTACTCCTTGTTGAGACGCGTGAACTCCTTGATGTCGGAGGCGACGGCCGGGTCGGAAAGCTTCTTCTCGAGCTCCTCGTAGGCCTTGATGATCTTTTCGAGCTTGTCGCGCATGGCGGGACTCCTTTATATGCGTGAAGGTGAAAATCGGCAGAGTTGATGGGGCGCGCGGCGCCACTGCGGGGGTAAGCCCGGCTAGAACATGTCGATCTTCAGATACATGCGCATCCCTTCGCGTATGGGGTACATAGTTGCGGTCTAACCCATACATGATAGCGTGCGCAGGCAAACCTGCATATAACCCGCACGGATTGATTGGTGCAAACAAACCTGACCCCATTGCGCCAAGGGCTTGCTTTTTGGCTAGAGCGTTTGGAGTAGAGCGACGAGGAAGCGGATGCCCTGGAGGTAGGCGCGGCGGGTGATGCGCTCATTGGTGCCGTGGACGCCGCGATCACACTCGTCGTCATCAACCACAAAGGCCGAGAAGCGAATGCACTCAGGGCAAATGCGCTGGTAGTTGGCAGCGTCGGTCGCACCGATCACGGTCGAGGGCACAATTGCCACTGGCTCGAATGATCCGTTTTCCTCCATCCCCTTTGGATCACGGAAATAGCGGGCGGCGATGGAACGAACCGCCTCGAGGCCGGGACCACCGACACGCGGGGACGGCGAGGGCTCGGAGCTGCCGGGGCCGAGTTCGATCTCCACGCGCCCGGCGAGGCCCGCCGCGGCAACGGCCTCGCGGCAGCGGGTAACGACATCGGCCACGCCCGTGCCCTCGAGCATGCGGAAGTTGATATTGGCCCACATATCCTGCGGCATCACGTTAGCGCCAGTGCTGCCGCCCTCGATCTGCGTGGGCGCGCAGGTGGTGGTCACGAGCGGATAGAGCTTCTTGCTGGCGAGGCAGTCGCGGACAATGACGTCCCCGTTGGCGGCAATCTCATCCGCCGTGTAGAGCCCCAGCTCGACAAGCTGTGCGGCAAGCAGATCGGTCACGCGCGTCGGCCACTCGATATCGCAGATTGCGGCGATGGCGCGGCTCAGTACCTCGAGCGATGTGCCGCCATAGGGGTTGGACGAATGCCCGCCCTCACTCTTCGTCTTGAGCACGATATCGGCATAACCTTTCTCAGCCAGGTCGGCGTGCATGAGCCAGCCCTCGCCCGCGCTGTACTCGGCAGCCGGAACGATGCGGTAGTCGCCCTCGTCGATCAGGTATTCAAGTTCAATACCACGCTCCTCGAGCACGCGACCGATCGCCCCCGCGCCGTACTGCGTGGTTTCCTCGTCCTGACCAAAGGCGATCAGCAGGGAACGCCTGTGCTCCCAGCCGTGCGCCAACGCATACTCAACCGCCTCGAGAATGCCTGCGACCTGGTCTTTCATGTCAATAGCGCCGCGACCCCAAATGTAGGTGCCGTCCACATGTCCACTAAAGGGGGCATGCGTCCAGTCGGCCTCGGTGCCGGGCACCACGGGGACCACGTCCATGTGGCCCATGAGCATCACGGGTTTGAGGGCGGGGTCGGAACCGCCAAGCGTCACCAACAGCGAATGGTCGACAAGCTCGACCTCGCCCGCCGCGAACACGCGCGGCCAGGCCTGCTGCATATAGGTGCGCAGGTCGTCGAAGGGCTGCCAGTCCACCGCCTCGGCATCCATGCTCGAGATGGTCGGAAACGACAGCACACGGCCCAAGCGCTCGCACGCGCCGGCCTCGTCTATATCGGCAAAATCGTCCTCATGCGCAAAGAAGCGCCAAACCTCGGCCATGACATCCTTTCGATTGTGATGACGAGGGCCGCCCCACCGGAGCGGCCCTGCCACATAAGCGTTTGCGGTCGGTTATTTGTCCTCGAGATAACGCGAGAGGAACTCGCGAGTGCGCTGGTGTTTGGGGTTGCCGAAGAGCTCGGCCGGCGCGGCGTCCTCGAGCACCACGCCCTTGTCCATAAAGACCACGCGGTCGGACACCGTGCGGGCAAAGGCCATCTCGTGCGTGACGACGACCATGGTCATGCCGTCGGCAGCGAGCTTGCGCATGACCTCGAGCACCTCTCCCACGATCTCGGGGTCGAGCGCGGAAGTCGGCTCGTCGAACAGCATAATCTGCGGATTCATGCACAGGGCGCGGGCGATGGCCACGCGCTGCTTTTGACCACCGGACAGGCGACCCACGGCGGCGTGCGCGAACTTTTCGAGTCCCACGCTGGTCAGATGCTCCATCGCGACCTTCTCGGCCTCGGCCTTGCTCATCTTTTTGAGCGTGACGGGCGCGAGCGTGCAGTTGTCGAGCACATCCATGTTGTTGAACAGGTTAAAGCCCTGGAACACCATGCCGATGTCCTCGCGGAGTTTATTGATATTGCAGCGCTCGGCCGTAAGGTCCTGACCGTGGAACCAGATATGGCCCGCGTCCGGGGTCTCGAGCAGGTTGAGGCAACGCAGGAAGGTCGATTTGCCCGAACCCGAAGCGCCGATAATGGTGACGACCTCGCCGGATTTGACGGACAGGTCGATGCCTTTGAGCACCTCGAGCGAGCCGAAGCTCTTGCGCAGGCCCTCGACGCGGATGAGCGGCTCATTGGTCTGTGCGGCGGCCGCAACGCCGGTAGTGGCGGTATCTGCCATGATGATTCTCCTCGTCTTGAGCCTAGTTGGAGCTGGGCAACGTGGCCGGAGCCTCGGCGCCGAGCTTTTTGCCAAAGGCTTCGAGCAGGCGGCTCGCCACGAGCGTCAGGATCAGGTAGACCACGAGCGCCACGCAGTAGACCTCCATCTGGCGGTAGTACACGCCGGCGACGGTGGTGGTGGCGTACATGAGGTCGAACACGCCGATGACCGAGAGCACCGACGAGTCCTTGATGTTGATGATGAGCTCGTTGGTGAGCGCCGGAATCGCGTTTTTAATGCCCTGGGGGAACACGACCTTGCGCATAGCCTGCCACTGCGACAGACCCAGCGAACGCGCCGCCTCGGCCTGGCCGGGATCGATGGACTCGATGCCGCCGCGCAGAACCTCCATCATGTAAGCGGTGGAGTTGAGCGAGATGGTGACGAGGCCGGCGGTGAAGGTACTCCAGATCTGGTTGGCCTGGGCGGTCTCGAAGCCCATACCGCGCAAAACGGTGAAGCCCGCGTAATAGATGAGCAGGCCCTGAACCATCATGGGCGTGCCGCGCACGATGGTGGAGTAGATGGTCGCAAAGCCGCGGCCAATGCTCTTAAAGAAGCGCACCAGGTCGTTGTCCACGCGATCGAAGGTCTGAATACGCAGGAACACAAAGAGCAACGCCAGGAAGAATGCGATGACGGTGCCGAAGGTGGCAAGCGCGATGGTGATCTCGATGCCGCGGATAAAGAAGTCCCCGCTCTTGTAGGTCATGTAGACCAGGCTCGACAAAAAATCGCTGGGGTTGGAGTCCGAGACAATGCTCACCTGCACCAGGTCGATAAACGACATGACGCAGCGGTCCACGAAAAAGATTGCCGCGATGGCGACCACAACGTAGCTGCCTAAGCGTGCGCCACGACGGAAACGCTCGGATGCGAACGGCGACTTCTCGCGATAGTCGTTCCAGTGCATGAGCTTGGTGACGAGCGCAGCCGCCGACACGACAATCCAGGCCCAAAGAATCGCCCAAAGGCAATCCTGGAAGATACCGGTGGGCGCCAAGAAGCTCAGCGGCGTGGGGTTGCGCTGGCTAAACGCCAGGCCGAGCGCCGCGATAACGCTCGTGCCCAGGTATACATAACGGTGGTCGGCCTTGATAAAGGAGGCCAGGCGATTGATGGTTTTCATGCTGCCTCCCTATGCCGGCTGACGGTCGAGGCACGCGTCCCACATTTGGTCGCGCTCCTCTTGGCTAATGCCCTTGAGTGTCTTGTCGATGAGCTTAAGCAGCTTGTCCGAGCCCTTGCGGCAGCCGACGTTTGCCGCGACCTCCTGCTTAAAGCCCTCGCCTTCGGCAAAATGAATGGGAACGATGCCCGGGTTTTGAGCCATATAGCCCTTCTCGTTCTCGGTGTTGTAGGTCACGGCGTCGCAGGTGCCCTGCAGCAGGTTCGAAAACACCGTGGGCACCGAATCGACCGGATTCTTGTGAACGACGCCCGGGATCTCGTCGATGACGGTGTCGAGCATCGTGTCCTTTTGGCCGAGCACCGTGGCGCCGCTAAAGTCGCTGAGCTTGGTCGCGCTTTGGTAGGGCGAGCCCTCTTTTACGAACAGGCCAAAGTAGCCGATAAAGTACGGATCGGAAAAGCCGACGGACTCCTCGCGCTCGGGCGTGGTGCTCATGCCGGCAATAATGAGGTCGATCTGGCCGTTGTTGAGCGAATCGATAAGGCCCGAGAAGCTCTGCTTGACGGCAACGGGCTCGCCACCGAGGGCCTTGCAGACGATCTTGGCGATCTGTACGTCGTAGCCATCGGCATAGGCGCCCTGCACGTTGTCGATGGGGATGGTGTACTCACTGGCTTCGGAAACCTGCCAGTTGTACGGGGCGTAGGCCGCCTCCATGCCAATGCGGATCTTGTCCTTGCCGATCACGGAATCGGACAGGTCGTCGCGACCGCCGCCCGTCGTGGGCTGAACCACTTTGAGCGTGGACGGGCGCTGACAGCCGGCGAGCGCACCGGCGACGACGGAAGCGCTCGCAGCGAGAGCGCTACCCAAAAAGATGCGACGGCTGCATACCGGCTGGGTCTGCATGCCGCGCTGTTGCCGAGGTTGCATCTGGTGCCTTCCCTATTTTGCGTTACTGACAATAAGACAGGATATACGCCCGCAACCAGCAGCGCGGCATGTGCGCGAAAAATTAATAGACACACAGTAGTCGTTTAAGAACGTCCCCAATGACTACCTACCAAAAAGCCTCCCTGCCGGATGTGGCAGGGAGGCTTAGCGGGTGGGAATGTGACAAAGGGACTGTCCCTTTGTCACATCTAGAGCAGCGTTACGCTAAAGCTGCGGACGTCCGTCTCGCCCGGCGCCAGCGTAATGGTGTTGACCTTGTGCTCAAAGACGTCGTCCTCGGTGTCCATGGTGGTGTGACCGGTCCAGGGCTCGAGCGCCACAAACGGGGCGTCGTTGGCGGCAGACCACACGCCGATGTACTTAAAGCCCTCAAAGTCGATCTTGACGCCATGGCCCGACTTGCGACCGCGCAGCGTGAGCGTGGAACCCGGGGTATCGGTGAACATGATGGCATCGTTATCGAAGCTGCGGTGCGTGATGGGCAGCACGTCAGAGTTATCGGGCGCCTTGTAGCTGCCCTCGAACGTCATGAGACCATCGGGCGTAATGATGGGGGCCTCGTTGGTCCAAGCCTCGGTAAATGCCAGCTCGTAATCCTCGAACGTCTCGTCCTCGGCACCGGGAGCCGGCACGTTAAATGCAGGGTGGCCACCCACCGAGAACGGCAGGTCCACGTCGCCGGTGTTGGTGACGGCAAAGGTCTGGGTAAGCGTGGCGTCGCCGGTTAGGGCATAGGTAATGTTGAGCTTAAAGTGGAAGGGGAAAGCCTTGAGCGACTCAGGCGTGTCGGTGATCTCGTAGGTGACGGACGAGCCGTCCTCGGAGACCTCGACCAGCTTGTGCTCGACGATGCGCGCGAGGCCGTGACGCGGCATCTCGCAGGTGCCGGCCGCAGACGCCGCCGTGTTGTTGCGCAGTGAGCCCACAATGGGGAACAGGATGGGCGCATGCTTGCCCCAAAAGGCCGGGTCGCCCTGCCACAGATACTCATTGCCGTTGAGGGCAAGGCTCGTGAGCTGGGCACCCATGGAATCGATGGCCGCGGTAAGGCCGCCGCGCTTGATGGTAGTGACGGTAGACATGCTACTTCCTCCAAAAGTAAACAATAGTGTCGAGGGCTATTGTCCCACTCTTGGCGGCAAGGAGAAGCGGCAGGCGCAGCTATTGAGCGATTGCGTAAAGGTCGAATCCGCCCTGCGGCGTGCTGTCGACCGTATCGGGCGCCTGCGAGTTAAAGCTCACGGGAACCATGCGCTTTGAGGCGCGGAAGCGCGTGCCATCGGTGGCGACGGGCGGTTCATCGACGGTGAGCTCGTAGTCGCCGGGCTTAAGCTCGATGCCGTCACCAGCGGAATTGACGTATTGATACTCGTCAATCGTCTGCCCTTTGAGCGTGCGGCCCACGATGTGGATGAGCATCTGACTATCGCCGCGGGCGGTGTCCCATGTCGCACCGTCCTTGACCTCGACCGACACATGCACCGAGCGCGTGCGGCTGAGCGATTGCTCGACAGACATCTCGACCTTGGCGGCATCTTTGCGCTGTTGCTCCACATGGCTCCAGACATTTCCGATCGCCGAGCAAGCGATGACGCCGGCCATGAAGGCGATGAGGATGGGACCGAGCGGAGAGCGGCGGCCCGCGTCTTCCTCGCGAGCCAGGTCGGGGCGATGCGTGGGCGCAGGCGCCTGAGCACCCTGCGCGGGCACGTCGAGTATGCTGAAGGATGCCGTGCTGCCGGGGTCGATGTTATGGCGCGGCTGCGGGGTCTTGGCCGGCGAGATGGACATGTCCGCCGGCTCACCGAGTGTGGCCGTGGCATCGGCCTTAGCCTCGTCGGCCTCGGCTTGGGCCCAAGCCCGCTCAAAGGTCAGGGGCTCGGCGGAGTCGGGAGCGGCGTCCGTCTCGACGGCATCGTTGCCGGTCTCGTCCTCGTCGCTCGACACGTCACACGGCGCGGGCTCGTCCCACTCCTCGTCCGGAGCCTCGCCCTCGCTATACCACCATTCAAAGTTATCGATATCCATACGGGGCGCCCCTTAGGCCTCGCAAATAAACACTTGCTAGCCTTATACCCCCAGACGGCGCTGGAGCTCGTCGGCACAGACAGGAAAACCGTCACAACATTCGACGCTTTTCCTCGATTTCGAGATTTTTGCCGAATGTTGTGATGGTTTGGGCGACTGGCTGGCAGCGCAATGTGACAAAGGGACTGTCTCTTTGTCACATTCTGTTAGAGTTGCAGGGATTGAATCCCGCTTATTCATGCGACATTGGAGTGACAACCTTGACCGCCGCAACCACGCCTAAAAGCAAGTCAACCGCCGCCGCGCTCTCCCCCGCGCGCACCAATCTTTGCCTGGCGCTGCTCATGCTGTTGGGATTCTCGCTCGGCTGCTCCGAGTTCGTGGTCATCGGCATCGAAAGCGACTTGGCGACGGAACTCGGCATATCGCTTGCCACTGCGGGCCAACTTATTAGCGTGTTTGCGCTCGTCTACGCTATCGCCACACCGGTGCTTGCGCTCAGCACGGGACGCTTCCGCCGCTACCAGCTGCTCGTGTGCTACAGCATCGTCTTTGTGCTGGGCAATCTTGTCATGGCGTTGGCGCCCAACTTCCAGGTGTTGTTCGCCTCGCGCATCATCTTGGGCTCCGTCTCGGGCGCACTGCTCGCCGTGGGTGTGACGTACATCCCCGAGCTGCTGTCCCCGCAGCAAACTTCGCTTGCCATCTCGGTGGTATATGGTGCGTTTTCCGTGGCAATGGTCTTTGTCACTTCGATCGGCAAGTTTGTGGCCGACACGCTCGATTGGCACGTGGCCATGTACGGCACGCTGACCTTTGCCGTTCTGATCTGCGGAGCGCTCGTGGCGTTTATGCCGCGCGCTGGGCAAACCGACGAGCCTGCCACCTTTCGCGAGCAGGCGGGTCTGCTACGCGAGCCGAGCATCATCACCGGCATGCTCATCTTTTTGTTTGGCGTGGGCTCGGTCTACGTGTTTTACGGCTATGTGACGCCCTATCTGGAGCAGGTGCTGGGCATGGGCACGGTCGAAGCCAGCACCACGCTTATGGCCTACGGCGTGTTCTGCCTGATCTCGAACATCCTGGGCGGATGGATCGATGCGCGCTTTGGCATGAAGGCGCTGCTTGTGACGTTTGTGCTGCAGGCTGCGGCGCTGCTCGGGCTGTTTGCTGTGGGCGGCACCATGCCGCTCGCGCTGGTCTTTGTCTTTAGCTTGGCGCTGCTCATGTACCTGTTCTCGGTGTCGTGCATCACGCACTTTATGGACGTGGCACGCAGCCGCCATCCCAAGTCGATGGTACTCGCGAGTTCGGTTGAGCCCATGGCGTTTAACGTCGGCATTTCGTTTGGCACCGCGGTAGGCGGCGCCGTGGTAAGCGGCGTTGGCATTGCGTACGTGGGCGCAGTGGGTGCCGCGTTCTCGCTTGTGGCCTGGGCGCTCACGCTGGTGACGATTAAGCTGGCTCGCTGGGAGCGCAAGCGGGCGCAGGCGTAGGCGCAGATGCGATACTCGAGCTTGATGATGGCGATCGAAAGGAAACCGCATATGCAATGCGTACTGTTTATCTGCTATGGGAACATCTGCCGCTCGACGATGGCCGAGTCGGTGTTTACCGAGCTCGTGCGCCGCGCTGGGCGCGAGGCGGAGTTTGCCATCGATTCCGCGGCGACCTCGACCGAGGAGATCGGCAACCCGCCACACCACGGTACCGTTGCCAAGCTACGCGAGGTCGGGATTCCCGTCGTCGCACATCGCGCACGTCAGGTGCGTCGCGCGGAGTATGGCGACTGGGACCACATTGTCTATATGGACGACGAGAACGCCCGCGCCCTGTACCGAATTTTTGGGAAGGACCCCGATGGCAAGATCTCGCGCCTGCTCGATTGGACCGATCGCCCCGGCGACGTGGCCGACCCCTGGTACACCGGCAATTTCGACGCCACCTACCGCGATGTACTCGCCGGTTGCACCGCCATGCTCGAGCAGCTGTAGGCGCTCGGGCGGCGCGGGCACACGGGCCACGCCATCGGCATAAAACGAGCGTGGATTTTCTCCCACTTTGAGCGTTCGAGTGCGCTCTAAACGGGAGAAAATCCACGCTCGTTATCTCGGTGGGAGAAAATCCACACTCATGAATGTGACAAAGGGACTGTCCCTTTGCCACATCCGGGACCGGCCCTAGACCGGCTTGACCTCCAGCTTTATCCCCTCGGCGCAGGAGTCGCCCAAAACATCCGAAAGGGCCCAGGTCGCATATAGCGGCAAATAGAGAACCGCTCCGTTGCGCTCAACGTTGCCTCTCGAGAAAACAATCCCGAGCCTTACGCCATATTCAGCCGTATCAAGCACATGACCGAGCGCAGCGTGCGCGTGGTAATAGGAGCCCGATTTAACCTCGATCGGAACAGCCGTCCCATCCGGTCCGTCGACCACAAAGTCCACTTCACCGCGCTTTTTTGTCTGATAGTAGTAAAGCTGGCGATTTTGGGCAGCCAGCTGCTGGGCCACCACGTTTTCGTAAATGCCGCCCAGATTGGGCTCCTTGCTATCAAGATACGCCGCTTGGGCGACTCCAACGGGGTAGCGCGCCATCAACATGCCCGTATCCGATTGGTATAGCTTGAACTGCGATGGCCGTGCCGTCTTGAGCAGGGGCGACTTTGGCTCGGTTACGATATCGGCTTTGAGAGCAACGCCGGCATCGACAAGCCAGACAAAATCTCGCTGGTACTTCTCATAATGCGCCTTGGGGTCAATGGAATTGAGCACGAAACGCTTGTGTTCGCCCTCAAGCATAATGGGGAGCTGATCGTAGATGCTCTGCACCTGCAGGGCTCGCCCGCTTGCATACTTGGAGATATCCCGTCGGTACTGTTCGTTGAGCTCGGACTGTAGCTGACGAACAGAGGCAAGGTCGCCCTGCGTGTCAAGGAAACGCTGCACGACCTCCGGCATTCCGCCGACAACGGTATAGGTCCTGAAGTTTGCCATCATCGCGTCATGAATGTAATCAGGAATGGGCCTCTCGCTGATACACGCGTCACGTATCGTTTGGCGAGCCCCCTCGCTCACCCCGGTTGCCCAGCAAAACTCCTCAAAATCGAGCGGGAACATCCTAAGCTCGTGGACATACCCCACGGGATAGGACCTGACGCCCTTGAACTGAGTCCCGAGCATTGACCCCGAAAACGCCCAGCGGCACCTCCCGTCCTCAACAAGGAACTTTGCCATCGTCATGATGTCGGGGGCCTCTTGGACCTCATCGATAAACACGAGCGTTTTGCCTGGTGCAATCGACTTTCCCGAAAGAAGCGTCACCCTGCTGATGAAATCATCGGCATCCCGCGCCTCGAGAAGAGCATCTTTTGCCTGGCGGTTTTCCATGAGGTTAAGCTCGATGTAGGTTGCATGGTTGGCTTTGCCAAATGCGCGAATCGAATAGCTTTTGCCAATCTGGCGAGAACCCGTAATGAATAAGGCCTTTTGCTCGGCAGACTTCAGCCAGCGCTCCAGCTCTGCCGCTATTTTCCTACGCAGCATAGGCTCTCCCCTCAATATCATCGAATGAAATGCAGAGTTTATATGCTTGATTATCGATGAAATGAAGAGTTTTTAGAACCTAAAATCGGATGAAATGCAGAGATTTAGGATTATAAGCAAAAAAGAAGGGGCAGCCCCGGCGAATGTGACAAAGGGACTGTCCCTTTGTCACATTGCGCTCGACTACTCGTCGACGATCTCGGCAAGCCAGACGTTCAGCGTATCGACCTCGGGGCAGCAGAACTTTGCCGTACCGGGCTCGTTGCCAGGCACGATTCCGCCATAGCGCAGGATATCGATATAGGGAAATCCCACATGGCAGGCCATGGCACACATCTTGCCGCGGTCTCGGTCGAAGTCGAAGACGTCACCCGGCTTGTGCCCGTGATGGCAGCGGCATGTGCCTAGCTGGTCCACGCAGCTCACGCGGATACGCGGACGCTTGCCACGCGGCGCACCGAGCGGCTTGCCCCCGCCCGCAGGCTTGACGCCGCCCTCGCCAGCATTACTCATGGTCGATCACGTCCAGGCAGGCCTCGATGGGAAGGCCGGCCGACTTGTCCTCTTGGTCGGCATTGCGCTCGATAAGCTCAGCCACCACACGCATGGCATCGGACGTCGCGCGCTGCAGACTCCAGCCTGCCATAACGCGGCCGACGAGCACCGCCGAGAACGTGTCGCCCGTGCCCGGGAAATAGACCGGAATGAGCTCAAAGGGAATCGTAAAGTACTCCCCCGCCACATGGTCGTAACCGATAACCGCGTTCGTGCCATTGACTACAGCGCTCGTAATGACCACCGACTTGGCACCCAGCTCGCGCACGGCGTCCACAAGGGCGCGGGCCTCGTCGGGCGTGATTTGCTCGGCGATAGGCGTATCGGTGAGCAGGCATGCCTCGGTATAGTTGGGCACCGCGTAGTCTGCGCACTCCAGCAGATGCCGCATAAGGCCAATCGTGGACTCGGGCACGCCCGCATAGAGCTTGCCGTTGTCGCCCATGATGGGGTCGACGAACACCTTGGTGCCCTTTTGCGCACGGCGGTGGCAAAAGTCCGAGATGATGCGCGTCTCTTCCTCGGTCACGATAAAGCCGGTCGAGATGGCGTCGAACTCAAAGCCGAGCTCCTCCCAGATAGCGAGGCTTTGACGCACGTACTCGGTGGTGTCGTGGATGTAGAACTTGGGATAGTTGAGCGTATCGGACACAAGTGCCGTCGGCAGGTTATGGATACGGTAGCCCATGTGCGACAGCACCGGCAGCATGGCAGAAAGCGCGACCTTGCCGTAGCCGCACATATCGTTGATCAGCAGCAGCTGAGTGTTCTTCATGAGGGTCTCCCTTGGTTCGGGCACGGCGCAGCAGCGCCACAGTGCGACTAAGTGTAGCGCAGGGAGCACGGCAGGCGGGCGCTGGTGCCGTGGAGGTCGAATTGTTGCGGAAAGGTTACGGGAAGGAAGTTAGTCGTTGGGGACGTTCTTAAATGACTAGTCAAACAAGAACGTCCCCAACGACTACCGAAGCGGACCGTGGCGGAATCACGGGTTGAGGACGGACAGCGAAAACGCTCCTAGGCGAGCAAGGTGGCGTGAAAGAGGAGGGCATAGGCCTTGTGGCCATGCCCGACGATTGAACGCCAGATTGCCGCTTAGGAGCGTTTGCAGCGTCGGCCGGTTACGGCGTTTGGTAAAACGCCGTAACTCTATAAGGTCATGCCGCCGAAGTTGAAAGGCAGATTGCCGCTCTGGCGGGTTTGCAGCGTCGAGCCGTTACGCGGTTTGGTAAAACCGCGTAACCACTAGTTTGGTACCTTGACATTCATTTCTCATGCTCCTAGATTGGTTAGGCACAAAACAATTCCACTACCTAACTAAAGAAAGGAGCAACACTAATTCATGTGCGATGAACCTCTTAACCTTTGTTCGCACGAGCCCGGCGGCGACCCGTCACAGCCGGCGGATGCACCCGAAGCGGTTAGCTCAGAAGACAAGCTTGCCAAGCGAATCCTCAATGGGCTTGGGTTTTGCGGCCATTACATGCATTTTCATGGCGGAGGCGTGTCCGGCAAGGCGCCCATCATCTGCCTGCTGGCCAAGCAACCCGGCGGCGAGATGTCGCAGCAGGAACTCGGCATGCACTTTGACCTCAAGCCGGGGTCGCTTTCCGAGATCCTGTCCAAACTCGAGCTCAACGGCCTCATCGAGCGCAGCCGTAACCCCAAGGATCGACGGCAGCTCACCATTCGCCTGACCGAAACCGGCCGGGAAAACGCCCGCATCGACCAGGCAGCCCGCATTCGCTTTAGAGAGCAGGCCTTTGGTGCCCTCACCCACGACGAGCGCGAGCAGCTCGCCGAAATGCTCGAGAAAATCCGTGTAACCTGGGAGGAACTGGATGATTAAAACCCTCATGGGCAGCATCCGCGACTATATAAAAGTCACCGTTGCCACGCCGTTGCTCGTGCTTGGCGAGGTGCTCTGCGAGATGCTGATTCCATTTATCACCGCCAACCTGATCGACGCCATCAAAGATGGCACCACCGTAGCCGAGATGCTTCCCACCGCGGGCTTTTTGGTGCTCATCGCGCTGACGTCGCTTGCTTTTGGCGCCGCTGCCGGCGTCACCTGCAGCCATGCGAGTTGCGGCTTCGCTAAGAACCTGCGTCACGACCTGTTCTACAAGATCCAGACGTTCAGCTTTGCCAACATCGATGAGTTCTCGAGCTCCTCGCTCGTCACGCGCCTGACCACCGATATCAACAACGTGCAGCAGGCCTTTATGATGATCATCCGTATCGCCGTGCGCGCGCCGCTGGTATTGATCTTCGCCTTTACCATGGCATTTATCATGGGCGGCAGCGTCGCCATGGTCTACCTGGTCATCATTCCGCTGCTGGGCTTTGGGCTGTTCTTTATCATCTTTAAGGTGCGTCCCATCTTCTCGCGCGTGTTCCACAAGTACGACGCCCTTAACGAGTCCGTCGAGGAAAACGTCACCGGCATGCGCGTGGTCAAGAGCTATGTGCGCGAAGACTTTGAGAAGGAGAAGTTCGCGACCGCCGCACGCGACGTCCAAATGGACTTCACCCGCGCCGAGAAGCTGCTGGCCTTTAACAACCCCATGATGAACATCTGCGTCAACGGCGCGTTCGTCGTCATCATCTACCTGGGCTCCAAGCTCATCATCACGAGCCAGGGCACCCTGTTCGACGTGGGCCAGCTCTCCTCGATCTTTACCTATGGCTTCCAGATCCTTATGAGCCTGATGCAGCTGTCGATGATCTTTGTCATGGTGACCATGGCCGACGAATCGGCGCACCGCATCACCGAGGTGCTAGCCGCCGAGCCCACGATCGCCGATCCCGCCGAGCCCGTGCTCGAGGTTGCCGACGGTTCCATCGACTTTGACCACGTGAGCTTTAAGTATTCCGCGCATGCGAAGCGCCAGGCGCTCGACGATATCGACCTGCACATTAAGAGCGGCGAGACCATCGGCATCATCGGCGGCACCGGCTCGGCCAAGTCCACGCTTGTAAACCTCATCGCCCGCCTGTACGACGCCACCGAGGGCACCGTGCGCGTGGGCGGCATGGACGTGCGCGACTACGACTTGGACGCCTTGCGCCACCAAGTGGCCATGGTGCTACAGAAAAACGTGCTGTTTAGCGGCACCATCGCCGAGAATCTGCGCTGGGGCGACCCGAACGCCACCGACGAGGAGGTCCGCGAGGCGGCACATCTGGCCTGCGCCGACGAGTTTGTCGACGGCTTCCCCAAGGGCTATGACACCTGGATCGAACAGGGCGGCTCCAATGTCTCGGGCGGTCAGAAGCAGCGCCTGTGCATTGCGCGCGCCCTGCTGCGTCGCCCCAAGATCTTGATCCTGGACGACTCCACCAGCGCCGTCGACACCAAGACCGACGCCAAGATCCGCGCAGGGCTGGCAAGCTATCTGCCCAACACGACCAAGCTCATCATCGCCCAGCGCATTAGCTCCGTGCAGGACGCAGACCGCATCATCGTCATGGAGGGCGGCCGTATCGCGCAGATCGGTAACCACGACGAGCTGCTCAAGACGAGCGAGATCTACCGCGAGACCTTCACCTCGCAGAACAAGATGTCTGCCGAGGGCGAAGAGGCCGTCGAAGCCGACACCGAGGCATCCGCAACACAAGCTCAGACCCAGGAAGGAGGCGAGGCACATGAGTAAGGCAACGACCGCCGAGCGCGCGCTCAACCGCAAGGGTGGCACCATGTCGCGCCTCATCAAGACGCTCTTTGGCTTCTACCCCGTGCTTTTGCCCCTCGTCGTCGTCGGCGTGGTGCTCTGCGCCATCATCAACTCCATCGGCGCGACCTTCCTTCAGAGCGCCCTGCAGATTATTAGCGAATCGTGGCAGTCGGGCGATTGGGAAGCTGCACAGCCCAAGATCGCACAGCTCGTGACCACCCTCGCCTGCATCTACGGCGTCGGCATCCTGTCCTCGCTGTTCTGGAACCGCGCCATGGCCATCGTCACGCAGGGCTCGCTCGAGAAGCTGCGCGAGAAGATGTTCAACCGCATGCAGGACCTGCCGATTCGCTACTTCGACACGCACCAGCGCGGCGACATCATGAGCCACTACACAAACGACATCGACACGCTGCGCCAAATGATCAGCCAGTCGCTGCCCAACCTGCTCATGACGACCATCGTCATCGTCACGGTGTTCTTTATCATGCTGTACTACAGCGTTTGGATGTGCCTGGTCATTGTGGCCGGCGTCGCCTTTATGACCTTTATGACCAAGCTGCTCGGCTCCAACTCCGCGCGCTTCTTTATTGCGCAGCAGACCGAGCTCGGCGTTGTCGAGGGCCATATCGAGGAAGTCATGAACGGCCAGAAGGTCGTCAAGGCATTCTGCCACGAGTCTGCCGCCGAGGCCGATTTTGACGAGCGCAACGAAAAGCTCTTCGAGGTCTCGCAGAAGGCCAACATGTACGCCAACATCCTCATGCCCATCCTTATGAACCTGGGAAACCTGCTCTACGTGCTGGTCGCACTGGCAGGCGGCATTTTCCTGGCGCTGGGCGTGCCCAACCTGAGCATCTCGGGCATGGCACTGTCCATCGCCGTCGTGGTGCCGTTCCTCAACATGACCAAGCAGTTCTGCGGACAGATCGGCCAGATCTCGCAGCAGATCAACGCCGTGGTCATGGGCCTCGCCGGCGCCGACCGTATCTTTGAGCTCATCGACGAGGAGCCCGAAGCCGACGAAGGCTATGTGACGCTCGTCAACGCGCAGGTGAACCCCGACACCTGGCAGCTCGAGGAGGCCGACCACCACACCGGCATGTGGGCGTGGAAACATCCGCACCGCGCGACCGGCGAGATCGAATACGTGCCGCTGCGTGGCGATCTGGTCATGGACAACGTCGACTTTGGCTACACGCCCGACCACGAGGTGCTGCACGGCGTGTCCGTGTTTGCCAAGCCGGGTCAGAAGGTCGCGTTTGTCGGCGCCACCGGTGCCGGCAAGACGACCATCACCAACCTCATCAACCGCTTCTATGACATCGCCGACGGCAAGATTCGCTACGACGGCATCAACGTCAACAAGATCCGCAAGGCAGACCTGCGCCGCTCGCTGGGCGTGGTGCTGCAGGACGTAAACCTGTTCACCGGCACCGTGATGGATAACATCCGCTACGGCAATCTGGATGCCACCGACGAGGAGTGCATCGCGGCAGCAAAGCTCGCCGGCGCGGACGACTTTATCACCCGCCTGCCCGACGGCTACGACACGATGCTCACCGGCAACGGCGCCCAGCTGTCGCAGGGCCAGCGCCAGCTGATCTCGATCGCACGCGCCGCCGTCGCCGATCCGCCGGCGATGATCCTGGACGAGGCCACGTCGAGCATCGATACCCGCACCGAGGCCATCGTGCAAGCCGGCATGGACAAGCTCATGGAAGGCCGCACGACGTTTGTCATCGCGCACCGCCTGTCCACCGTGCGCAACTCCGACGCGATCATCTGTCTGGATCACGGCCGCATCATCGAGCGCGGCAACCACGACGAGCTGATTGCCAAGCGCGGGTATTACTACCAGCTCTATACCGGAGCGTTTGAGCTGGAGTAGTTCGGCTCGCTGAGATGGCCGATTTGCCGCTCATTCGTCGGGCATGACCCTAAGGTCAATGCCCTCCTCTTTCGGGGCAAATCGACTCATCTCAGCGACCCAAACACAATGCGCCGCAACGAATAAAGCCTCCGCAGCCACACGAGCTGCGGAGGCTTTTTCATGCCGGCCGGAAACCGTATCCCACTTTTCGGGCCCAAAATGGGATGCCGTTTCCCGCTGGACCCCCTCCGGGAAACGGCATCCCATTTCAAGGGGGTAAACCGGGATGTGATTTCCCCTAACGGCACCTTTGGGAAGCCGCATCCCACTCTAGACGCACAAAACGGGATGAGCTTTCCCATGGTGATCCAAGACCAGAAGCATGTCCGATAGCGCGGCCAGGTCAAGAACAACAAGGCAAGCGTCACGCCAATTTGGACGAGCGTCTGCTGCAGTTTGAGGCTGCTGGCCCATATGGTAGAGTTAACCACCCATGAATTTCAGCACACTGCGTGCTACCTGTTCTTTTGTCATTTAGGGGAGTGAACTTGTGAATACTTCTGTCGCCAAGAAGGCCGGCCAGGCGGTGCGCCTGCTCATGATGGTGCTCACGGCAGTTCTCATCTTCTTCTTCATCAATGTTATGCTGCTCGTCTCCGATATCCAGGGCACGGCGCGTGTGGTCAACTACGCCGGTCTGGTGCGCGGTACCACGCAGCGAATCGTTAAGCTCGAGGATGCGGGCCAGCCTCAAGATGACCTGCTCAAAGCCGTGGATTCATACATCAACGGTTTGCGTTACGGAAGTGACGACCTCAACCTCGTCCGTCTCGACGACGATGAGTATCAGGCAAAAATGACCGAGCTTGCAAATTATTTTGATGAGCTTTGCACCGAGATCATCCGTGTGCGCGAAGTCGGCTACGAGAACACCGACATCATCTCCATGAGCGAGGAATTCTTTGGCATTTGCGACGATGCTACGCGACTCGCAGAGGACTACTCTCAGGAGAAGGCGTCGGCGCTCAACTATCTCGAGGGCTTGGTGATCATCGACATCGTGGGCTTGGTGGCGACCTTTGCGGTCGAACTCGTTCGCGCGGTGCGCACCGCCGCGCTCAATCGCGAACTGCAGAGCAAAGTCTATCTCGACGAAGCCACGGGGCTGCCCAACAAGAACAAGTGCGAGGAGATCTTGGGGCAGGAGCAGCCTGTCTCCGCGGAGGAGCCCGTTGCGGTGTGCGTCTTCGACCTTAACAATCTGCATATGGTCAATAACAACTTCGGCCATGAGAAGGGCGATGAATACATTCGCTCTTTTGCCCAACAACTGGGAAGTGTGGCGTCGGAGACGTGCTTTGTGGGTCGCGACGGCGGCGATGAGTTTATCGCGGTGCTGCGGGATGCCGACCGAGCCGCTGTGGAATCTTGTCTCACTCGGATTCGCGCGAACGTGAACGAGTATTCCGAAGTCCACCCCGATATGCCCATCAGCTACGCGGTGGGCTATGCGCTTTCCAGCGATTTTGACGAGCCGCCTACCATGCGCGAACTCTTTTCCCAGGCCGACAAGAACATGTACGTCGATAAGAACCGCGTAAAGACAGCCGAGGCAGCCGGGCCGCAACGCGAGGACCGCTAAACCCGTAGCAAAGGGTAGCTAATTTGGGACGGGACTCTTTTGGCTACTTGAGGAGTTGGGCCATGGCGTTGACGAATTTTTGTACTTGGAGGGTGGGCTCGAGCGGATAGTGCAAAAAGACCGGCACCTCTCGCCCGCACAGGAACGGCACGCCCACAAAGGCCGGGTGCACCCCCGACCATGCGCCGCAGGTGAGCACCGCGTCGCCCTTTTCCTCTGCCTCGTTAAAGAGCGCAAAGTCAAAGCTGTCCACGTCGATCACGTCAACGCCGCCGTCGGCCAGAAGGTCGATGCGCAGGCTGTCCATTGCGTCGTTGCCGTGGCGGAGCACGCGCAGGCGCATGCCCTCCAGGTCGGCAACCGTAATGCGTGTCTTGCGCGCCAGCGGGCTCGTGCGTGGCACGTCGATATAAAACGGCACGTTAACGATGCGGAGCTTTTGGCAGGCGTCACCCCAGCGCGGAGTCGAAAAACTCGACTGCACCACATCCACCTCGCGACCGAGGCTGCGCATGACGGTCTCGCGTTCGTCGTAGAGGTCGCGTACCGGCACGATCTCAAATCGCAGCGACGGTTCCAGATCGTGGATGCCCGACCACATCGACAGCGTTTGGCGCCCTGGGCACATCATCGACACGCCCAGGCGCACGGCACCGCCATCGCCCGCCGCGCGTCGGGCACGGCGCAGCGCGTCCTCGGACTGCCGCATGATCGAGCGCGCGTCGTCCACCAGCAGTGCGCCCGCCGGCGTCACCTTGACGCCCGAGTGCGAGCGTTCGAACAGCGTGATGCCGAACTCGGCCTCGAATCCCGACACCTGCTTGACGAGCGCCGGGGTCGACACGCGCAATTTTGCCGCCGCACGCGAGAAGCTTCCCAGCTCCGCGGCGGCCGATATGGCCTCAAGTCGTCGATCGTACACGTCATTCTCCCGTTTTCGCACCCGTGGCCACATGGCGCCACAGGGGGTTATTTTCGCAGGTCACGCGCTCGGTTAAGCATAAACTACATTGCACAGTGTAAATCTACGGTTAACGCCATTCTAACAAATATGCAATTCACCTGCGCAAATGCAAAGCATACGATAACCAGCGAAAACCACGTGGGTCGGTTAATGGGAGCGACCCACCGGGAGGCACAAGAAGGGAAGTTCCTATGAGCAATTGGCTTAAGCTCGAGGGCGATGTCTGCGCCGTGACTGGCGCGCTCGGCGGTATGGGCGCCGAGATCTGCCGCGAGTTCGCCCGCAATGGCGCCAACGTCGTCATGCTCGACCTGGACGAGGAAAAGGTCAAGGCCGCAGCCGCCGACCTCGCCGCCGAGTTTGGCATCCACGCCGAGGGCTACAAGATGAACGCCACCGACGAGGCCGAGGTTCAGGCCGCCGTCGATGCCACCATCGCCGACTTCGGCCGCGTCGACGTTCTCGTCAACACCGCCGGCATCCTGCGCTTCGCAGCCATGGAAGACCTGCCGTTGAGCGACTGGGAGCAGGTGCTCAACGTCAACCTCACCGGTTACTTCATCACCTCGCAGCGCTTTGGTCGCGAGATGATCAAGGCCGGCCAGGGTCGCCTGGTGCACATCTCTACCGTCGCCAGCCACTCCCCCGAGACGTTCTCGGGCGTGTACAGCTCCACCAAGGCCGGCGTGAACATGATGTCCAAGATGCTCGCCGCCGAGTGGGGCCCCTACGGCGTCCGCTCCAACTGCGTCGAACCCTGCTTCGTTAAGACCCCGATGTCGGCCAACTTCTACGCCGACCCCGAGGTCGAAAAGAGCCGCAGCCGTCTGATCGCCACGCGCCGCATCGGCGAGGTCAGCGATATCGCCAACGCCGTCATGTTCCTGGCGTCCACGCGCTCGGACTTCACCACCGGCGACGCCATCAAGGTCGACGGCGGCTTCTCCAACATGATGGGCGACCTCACCGCCAAGCCCGGCGGCCGTCGCGCCTATGCCGACAACTACCTTAAGAACAAGGGTGTCGAGCTCTGGTCCGATGAGTCCGGCGTCGCCAAGCCGACTGACCAGTAAACCAACCTGACAGGGAGGTCCCGCGGACACGCCCGCTCCTCCCCCGTATCGATCAGAAAGAGTCCAATGGCTTCCACCAACTCCAACAAGGGTCGCGCCGTCGTGCTTTCCGCCGCGTGCGTCACCATGTTCTTCATCAGCTCCATCGCGCTGTATTCCGTCGTGAGCAAGAATCTGCTCGCCGTCTACCCCGAGTGGTCGAGCGCCCTTACCTGGGCCTTCCCGGTCTTTCAGACCATCATGGCCGTGACGGGCATCTTCGCCGGCCGCATCTCCGATAAGATCGGCCCGCGCAACGTCGTTATCGCCGCCGCCGTGTGCTACGGCCTGGGCTGGTTCATGTCCGGCACCGTCACCGAGCCGTGGCAGTTCTACCTGTGGTTCTCGCTCGTCGCCGCCATCGGCAACGGCCTGGGCTACAACCCGGCGCTCACCACCGGCCAAAAGTGGTTCATCGACAAGAAGGGTCTCGCCTCCGGCATCACCCTGGCCGCTTCGACCGCCGGTCCCGCCGTGCTGTCCCCGGTACTCGCCTCGCTGCTCATCCCGAGCCTGGGCATCTTTGGCGCCCTCAAGGCACTCGGCGTCATCTTCTTTGTGACGATCGCCGCCTCCGCCCTGTTCCTGAAGGCCCCGGAGGCCGGTTGGCTGCCCGAGGGCTTCGAGGCCCCCAAGGGTGGCGCACATGCCGGCACCTTCGGTGACCTCACCCCGGGCGAGATGGTCAAGACCCCGCGCTTCTGGGTCCTCATCGTCACCTTCGCCTTTGCCGCCACCGCGGGCACCCTGCTCGTGGGCAAGGTTGCCTCCATCGCCGCCGTCCAGCTCTTCGCCGACCCCACGAGCGCCGCGGCCGTCGCCCTCGGCGGTGTGGTCGTCTCCGTCAACACCTGCGCCAACCTGGTCGGTCGTCTGTCCTTTGGCCAGATCATCGACAAGCTCGGCGCCTATAAGTCGCTGCTCATCAGCCTTGTCGTCACCATCGTCGCACTCGTCATCATGTCGATGAGCTTTACGCAGGGCATGTTCTTTGTGGCGCTCGCCCTGCTCGGCTTTAGCTTTGGCGCCCTGCTCGTCATCTACCCGCCGCTCACCGGTGGCGCCTTCGGCACCAGCAACATCGGCGTCAACTACGGCATCATGTTTTTGGGCTACGCCGCTTCCACCTGGATCAGCCAGCCCATCACCGCCGTGCTGTATCACACCGAGGCCGGCAGCGCCGCCTACCAGCAGTCCTTCTACGGCGCTATTGTGATCGCCGCCATCGCCGTCGTGCTCACCGTCTACATGATGGTCTCCGACAGCAAGAAGAAGTCCGCCTAGTTTTACCGATGCGACAAAGGGACAGCCCCTTTGTCGCATTCCACTGGTCACCAGTATTAAGGAGTCGAAATGTCTGAGCTCAACCCCGTCCGCATTGCCGTTATCGGCGCCGGCGCCATGGGCCGCAACCACATCCGCTTTGTCACCGAGGAGCCCGAGGCCGAGCTCGTCGCCATCGCCGACGCCTTTGAGGGCGCCCGCGCCACGGCCGAGACTGCCGGCGTGCCGTTTTACACCGATCCCGCCCAGATGATGGACGAGGTCAAGCCCGAGGCCGTCATTATCGCCACCCCCAACGACCTGCACTTGGGCGTTGCTCGCGAGGCTGTGAAGCGCAACATCGTGCCGTTGGTCGAAAAGCCGATCTCCAACGACCTGGAGGATGCCCAGGCTTTCGCTGCCGAGGCCGAGACCGCCGGCGTGCCCGTGCTCGTGGGCCAGCACCGTCGCCACAACCCCTTCGTCAACAAGGCCAAGGAGATCATCGAGTCTGGCGAGCTGGGCAAGCTCACCGTGTCGAGCTTCCACTACATAATCTATAAGAACGACGAGTATTTCGATGTCGAATGGCGCCGCAAGAAGGGTGCCGGCCCGATCCTGGTCAACCTGGTGCACGACGTTGACCTGCTCCGCTATCTGCTGGGCGAGCCCGTCGCCGTCCAGGGCATGCAGTCCAGCGCCGCCCGCGGTTTTGAGACCGAGGACTCCGCCGTGGTCAACGTCCGCTTTGCCGATGGCGCGCTTGCAAGCATGACCATCTCCGACGCCACCGCCAGCCCCTGGAACTGGGAGGCCACCGCTCGCGAGGATCCGCAGTACCGCCCCTTCGACGCCGACGCCTACTTTATCGGCGGCACTAAGGGCGCACTTTCGCTGCCCCGCCTGCACCAGTTCTCCTACGACGGCGCCTCCAACTGGCACAAGCCGCTGCAGATGGAGATTCCGGCCGTGGACCCGGCGCTGCCGCACAAGATGCAGCTCAAGCACTTTGTGAAGGTCGTCCGCCGCGAGGTCGAGCCCGTCGTGACCCCCGCCGATAACGTCAAGACGCTCACGCTTCTCAACGCCATCAAGAAGGCCGCCGAGACCGGCCAGCTCGTCGAGCTGTAATGCCTTAAGAGCGGCCTCGGCAGAAACCCCATGCCGAGCCCTTCGGTCCGCCACCAACAAGCCCCTCTTCTTTGCCCTGCGAGCAGCCTCCTGCCCGCGGGGCTTTTTGCTACCTTGCCGACGATTATTCTGGAGCGGGGGCTATTTTGCACCTTAGTCTGATTCGTTCGCCACGAAATGGGCCTATCTACTACGTTTAACTGATCATCCTTAGCCATGCCGAATTTCGAGAAATAAAAACCGCAGGTAGACTGGTTGCGTATTTTCGGAAAACCGGGGGATGGTCGACCCATACGGGTTAAACGTATTAGATAGGCCGCTTTCGTGGCGCGGCCCCAAAACAGTCTTTTGAGACGGGTGGTATCCTTGGTAGCCCTGTGCTGCAAACGCACCTTAAACGCAAGGAGTCCCATGGATCTTATCGCCCAGCTCGCCCACGAGCTCAACCTTAAGGCCGCCAACATCGAGGCGGCCGTCAAGCTCATCGACGAGGGCAACACCATCCCCTTTATCTCGCGCTACCGCAAGGAAGCCACGGGCGGCATGGACGACGTCGCCCTGCGCACACTCGACGAGCGCCTGTCCTACCTGCGCAATCTTGAGCAGCGTAAAGAGGACGTCATTCTGCTCATCGACGCACAGGGCAAGCTCACGCCCGAGCTCGAGCAGCAGATTCGCGAGGCCACGCAGCTCCAGCGTGTCGAGGACCTCTACAAGCCCTACCGCAAAAAGCGCATGACCCGCGCGCAGAAGGCCCGCGAGGCAGGCCTGGAGCCGCTCGCCAACATGATCATCATGCAGGCCTCGGCCAAGGGCAGCGCACTCGACGCCGCCGCGGCCTACGTCAACGAGGAAGCCGGCTTCGACACGCCCGAAAAGGCGCTCGCCGGCGCGGCGGACATCGTGGCCGAGACGGTGGCCGAAGACCCCGAGAACGTCGCCGACCTGCGCGCCTTTACGCAAAACACCGCCGATATCGTCGTCGAGGCCACCGACCCCGCGGAGAAGACTCCCTACGAGCCGTATTACAGCTATGATGAGCCGCTGCGCCGTATACCCAACCACCGCGTGCTGGCTATCGACCGCGGTGAGCGCGAGGGCAAGCTCCGCGTGCGCGTGAACGTCGACGGCGCCGCTGCCACGGCACGCCTCGGCAGCCGTTGGCCCCGACGCCAGGGCGTCTTCGCGCCCGTCTTCGATGCCGCCATCGCCGACGGTTACAAGCGCCTCATGGCCCCCTCGCTGGAGCGCGAGGCCCGCGCCAAACTCACCGTCCGTGCGCAGACCGAGGCCATCAACGTCTTTGCCAAGAATCTCGAGGGCCTGCTCTCGGCACGCCCCGTCCGTGGCGCCCGCGTGCTCGCGCTCGATCCGGGCTACCGCACCGGCTGCAAGGTCGCCGTCATGGACGAGACCGGCAAGCTGCTCGACCACGGCGTGGTCTACCCCACCAAGCCGCGCCACGACGTCGCCGGCACCAAGCGCGAGCTCGCCCGCCTCGTCAAGAAGGACAGCGTCAACACCATCGTCATCGGCAACGGCACCGCCAGCCGCGAGACCGAGGAAGTCGTTTCGGAGTTCATTGCCGAGCAGGCGCCCAGCCTTCGCTACACCATCGTTAACGAAGCCGGCGCGTCGGTGTACTCGGCTTCCGAACTCGCCAGCCAGGAGTATCCCGACTTGGACGTCACCGTGCGTGGCGCCATGAGCCTGGGCCGCCGCCTGCAAGACCCGCTGGCAGAGCTCGTCAAGATTCCGCCCCAGTCCATCGGCGTTGGCCAGTACCAGCACGACCTTGACCAGGCCGAGCTTTCGCGCACCCTGGGCCATGTGGTGGAGGACGTCGTCAACCGCGTGGGCGTCGACGTCAACACCGCGAGCGCAAGCCTGCTGGGATATGTATCGGGCATCACACCGAGCGTAGCCAAGAATATCGTGGCCTACCGCGAGGAAAACGGAGCCTTTACCGATCGCCGCCAGCTCAAGAAAGTCCCCAAGCTGGGACCCAAGGCATACCTCAACGCCGCGGGTTTCCTGCGCATCAGCGGCGGCAAGAACCCGCTTGACGCGACAAGCGTCCACCCCGAGAGCTACGAGGTAGCCACGGCCGTCCTGGAGCGCGCCGGCGTTGCGGCAAGCGAGCTCAGCCGCGGCGGCGTGCCCGACATCGAGCGCCGCCTGGGCAGTATCTCGGCGCTGGCAAGCGACCTGGACTGCGGCACTCTCACGCTCATCGACATTGTCAACGAACTCAAGAAGCCCGGTCGCGACCCGCGCGACGACGCACCCGAGGTGGTCTTTAGCCGCTCGGCGCTTTCCATCGACGACCTGGAACCCGGCATGGAGCTCAAGGGGACGGTGCGCAACGTTGTGGACTTTGGCGCCTTCGTCGACGTGGGCGTGCACCAGGACGGCCTCGTGCACATCTCCAAACTGGCCAACCGCTTCGTCAAGCACCCCAGCGACGTGGTGCGCGTCGGTGACACGGTCAAGGTGTGGGTCGAAAAGGTCGATCGCGACCGCAAGAAGATCTCGCTCACCATGGTGCAGGGAAAGTAAACCGCCAAAGCAAGGGTACCCCCTGTAGCGACGTGCAAAATCGCGAGTATTCTGCAAAATCCACCGTTCCGGATGCCCCTCAGAGACGAAAAAGCAAAAAACAGCCCCCGTTTTAGCGTCGTCAGAGCCAAAACGGGGGCCGTTCCGTACTTCACCCAACTGGTAAAAGCCTTTACCTTGCTGAATACTCTCAATTTTGCACGGCGCAGGCGGGGGTACCTTTGCCCACGGCAGGATATGGAAACCAAGCGCCAACTTGCTGGCAAGCTCGTGTCGGCAGCCCCGGCCTTTCCTTTGCCTAGCGCGACCCCCGCGAAGCGCGTGAGCGATAGGGAAAGGAAAGCCGGGGCGAGCAGCCCGCGGCGTAGTCAGTGTTCGCGCTACGGCAGGATATGGAAGCCCAAAGCGGCGATATCCTTGGCAAAGCCGCGCACGGTGTCGAGCGAGACCTCGTACGGGTCGCGACCGATGTTCTTGCGCTTGGCCAGGATGCTGTTGGGCACCGTGATGATCTGGCAACCGCAGGCCTCGGCCTGGTAAATGTTGATGAGCTCGCGCGTGGACGCCCACAGGACCTCGCAGTTGGGCTTTGCGGCGGCCTTCTTAACCGACTCCGTCATAAACGGAATGGGGTCGACGCCGGTATCGGCGATGCGGCCGGCAAAGAGCGAGATGATGGACGGCGTCTCGGCGTCGACGGCCTCGACCATCTCATCGACCTGCGTAGGCGTAAAGATGGTGGTGACGTTGACCTTGATGCCGTCGGCCGAAAGCTTGCGCACCAGCTCGGCGGTGGACTCGCCCTTGGTAGTCACGCACGGAATCTTGACGTAGACGTTCTCGGCCCAGGTAGCGATCTCGCGGGCCTCGACCTCCATGGTCTCGACGTCGTCGGCAAAGACCTCAAACGAGACGGACACATCGGTGATGTGGGTCAGGACCTCCTTGGCAAACGCGCGGTAATCCGTCACGCCGCCCTTCTTCATAAGGGACGGGTTGGTCGTGAAACCCTGAACGTTGCCGTTCTCGTACATGTCGAGCATGCCCTCGAGGTTTGCACCGTCAGCGAACACCTTGATTGCCATCTGCCTGATTCCTTTCGTTAGCATACGGCCAATAAACTGCTAAACACTTTACCTACGTTTATCAAGGCGTGAGCTGCAGTTTTTTATCTTCTCGGCGAACGGTATAAACACCTCAGTGTTTGGATTGATAAATCGATTGAGCATGCAAAAGCAAAGAGTCGCAGTTTGGGCAAACGTCAGAACGCGGGATTCATTAGATGAGGCCGAAATGCTGCATCGCTGTGACGGTACCGTCGTGTGCGACATCGTCGGTCACGTAGTCGGCGACCGCCTTGACCTCGGGCATGGCGTTGCCCATGGCCACGGCTGTCTCGACGGCGGCGAGCATGCCCAGGTCGTTGCCCGAATCGCCAAAGCCAAAGGTGCGCGCATTTCCCTCGCGGCCCAGATACGCCAGCGCTCGCGCCACGCCCACGCCCTTGTCAATGCCCTTGGGGCTCAGCTCGCGATTCTGGCCACCGGTGTTGCACAGCTCAAACTCGCAATCGATAAAGCCATCATCGTTGGCTACGCGAGCCAGGTCGCTCGCGACGATGCCCACCTTGCCCACGCGCAGACGGCCGTCGACGCGCATTTCCTCGGTGCTGTGCACCACAGAAGTGCCGATCAGAGACGACTGCTCAACACCCGCGGGTTCCAGGGCAAAAGTAGCCACGTTGGTCTCGAAAAAGGCCTCAATCCCTGCCGCGGCCATACGGCGCGCAAGCTCCTCGATAACGTCCTCGTCAAAGCAGTCCTCGTGTACCACGCGACCCTCGACCTCGAGCGTGGCGCCCGCCATGGCAACGACACCCGCCGGGTTCAGCGCGCGCAGGCCATCGGCAATCAGCCACAGGGGGCGACCCGTGCAGATAAACGCCTGGTGACCCGCATTGCGCAGGCGATGAAACGCCTCGACGACCGCCTGCGAGGGGCGAACCGCCGAAAAGTCCTTGTCGGTCATGTTGTCGGGATCGAACGACGTCAGCGTGCCGTCCACGTCAAAAAAGAGCACGGCGGAATCGGGGCACGCATCAATCATATGGGTTCCTTTCGGGGGCGAGAGTAAACGAAGTATCCATCATATAATGGAGCGACGCAACCAGAGAGGTCACCCATGGAATTTTACGCAAGCTGCCCCGAGGGCTTTGAGTCCGCACTCGCCGATGAGCTTAAACGCCTCGGGCTTTCGCATGTTCGCCGGCTGAAGGGCCGCGCTACATTTGAGGGCGAGCTCGAAGAAGGCTACCGCGCCTGTCTGTGGTCGCGCCTGGCGAGCCGTGTGTTCGTGGTACTCGGGCGCTTTGAGGCGCAGGATGCCGATGAACTGTACGATAGCGTTTACGACATCGCCTGGGAGACCATCATCCGCCCCGGCGCCACCATCGCCATCACCGCCCGCGGCGTGACCGAGCAGCTGCGCAACACGCGCTTCTCGGCCCTGCGCGCCAAAGACGCGCTGTGCGACCGTCTGGCCGAGACCACGGGCCGTCGCGCCGACGTCGATGCCGCCGACCCCGATGTTCACCTGTTGCTTTCGCTGCGTCAGCGCCGCGCGAGCATCAGCCTGGACCTTTCGGGCGACCCGCTGTTCAAGCGTCTGCCGCCCGCTGCGACTCGTGCCGGCGAGGGCGCACACGTGTTGCGCCCCGACTACGCCGCCCTGGTGCTGGCGCAGGTTGGCTGGACCGCACTATGCGAGCGCGAGCTGACGGCCGACGATTACGAAAACGAAGCCCTTCCCACGCTGATCGATGCCTCGTGCGCCGGCGGCGGTCTGCTGCTGGAGGCCGTGAACATTCTGACCGACCGCGCCCCGGGCGCCGCACGCGAGCGCTGGGGCTTTGAGGGCTGGCAGCTGCACGACGCTGTCCTGTGGGAGCAGCTGCTTGCCGAGGCGCGCGAGCGCGAGGCGGCAGCGCGCGAGCGCCAGGCGCGCATCGTGGCCGTAGACATCGACCCCGCCGCCCGCAAGACTGCCGAGCGCATGGTCAAGTGCGCCGGCTACAAGCGTTTTGTCGACTTTTGTGCCGCCAAGCCCGCCACCGTGCTGGACCATGCGGGCGCCGTCGCCGGTGCTGCCCTGGTCGCGGACACGACCGAGACCCCGCTTTCGCTCATGCACGATGCCATGACGCTCATCGGCGAGCTGCGCCGCGCCCCCGAGCTCGCTTCGGCGCCGGTCGCCGCTCTCACCCGCGACGGCTTGCTGGCCCGCGCGCTCCACGCCGAGCCCGAGCGCTCGATCGCCGTCATGCCCAATAACGAGGAGGCGGCTCTTGAGGTTTGGCCCTCACTCGACCACGCCGCTGCAGCGTTTGAGGCTGCGACCAGCGCGGATGCCGAGGCCGAGGTTGCGGATGCCAACGAAGCCAACGACGAAGCCGCCGCTTCCTCCATGCCCGAACCTGCCGCCACGCTCGACTTGGGCGACGGCAAGCCGCTGCCCGTGCTCATCCCGGAGTCCGAGCAGTTCGCCAACCGCCTGCGCAAGAATGCCCGTCTGCGCCGCAAGTGGGCCAAGCGCGAGGGCGTGAGCTGCTATCGCGTCTACGATGCCGACCTGCCCGACTACTCCGCTGCCATCGACCTGTACGAGGGTTGCCCGCAGACGCCGGGCCGCTGGCTCGTCATCGCCGAATACGCCGCGCCCAAGACCATCGACCCCGCGCTGGCCCAGGCCCGCATGCTCGACATCTTGGCCATCGCGCCGCGCATCCTAGATGTTCCCGCCGAGCATGTGCACGCCAAGGCCCGCATGCGCTCGCGCGGCGGCTCGCAGTACGGCAAGCAGGGCGCCGGCAAGGGTGCATCGGGCGAGCGCGCCAACATCGCGCGCCGTCGTCTGCCGCTCATCGAAGAGGGTGGACTCACCTTTGCCGTCAACTTTGATGACTACCTGGATGTGGGCATCTTCTTGGATCACCGCGTCACCCGCAACCTGGTGCGCGAGCACGCCAAACAGGCGCGCCGCTTCCTCAACCTGTTCGCCTACACCGGCACCGCCACCTGCTATGCGGCCGACGGCGGCGTCGAGGAAACCGTGACAGTCGACCTTTCCAACACCTACCTGGACTGGGCCGAGCGCAATATGCGCCAGAACGGCTTTGTTGGTCCGCAGCATCATTTTGTGCGCGACGACGTGCTCGCCTGGATTCGCGACCAGCGCCAGACGCGCAACCGCTGGGACCTGATTTTTGTCGATCCGCCCACGTTTTCGAACTCATCCAAGATGGGCCGCCGCACCTGGGATGTCCAGCGCGACCATGTTGAGCTTTTGGCCGGCGTATCGCGCCTGCTCGCACAGGGCGGCCACGCCATCTTTAGCTGCAACCTGCGCGGCTTCCGCCCCGAGACGCGCAAGCTCGCGCGCGCGGGCGTCGTGCTGGAGGACATTACGGCGCAGACCATCCCCGAGGATTTCGCGCGCAACCAGAAGGTGCACCACTGCTATATCGTGCGCCGCCTGCCCATTGGGGACGCCATGGCCGAGGTCGGCTTTAGCGCCGAGGAGATTGCCGAGCGCGTCGAGGAGCTGCGTAACCCCGAGGCCCGTAAGCCTCGCGCAACGGCGCCCGCGCACGCGCAGGCCGGCAACGGCAAGTCCAACTTTGCTGGCAAGCCCTCCCCCGCCGGCAAGCTCAAAAAGAAGAAGTTCTACGCCAGCAAGCCCAAGGGCAAATAACAAAGTTGCGGTGGAATATGGACTGCTTTGCCTGGAATTAGGCAAATTTAGACCGTATTTCACCGCAACTCATATTGGGATGGTGGTTGGCAATCTAGCCTTGGGTGACCAGGCGATAGCCGATACCCACGTGCGTCTGGATATAGCGCGGATGCGCGGGGTCGGACTCAATCTTCTTGCGCAGCGTGCCCATAAAGACGCGCAGGCTCGCCAGGTCGCTCTTAGTTGCCGTGCCCCAAATCTCGTGCAGGATAAACTGGTGCGTCAGTACCTTGTCGGCGTTGTGTGCCAGCAGGCACAGGAGCTTATACTCGATCGGCGTCAGATGCAGTTCCTCGCCATCCATCGTGGCGATGCCGGCATCAAAATCGATATGCAGCTCACCGGTATCGAACGAGCCCTCGGAGGCAACACCGCCCGTTTGCGCATACGAAAGGCGCCTGAGCGTCGTGCGAATACGCGCGAGCAGCTCCTCGACCGAAAACGGCTTGGTCAGATAGTCGTCGGCACCGGCATCGAGCGCGCGGATTTTGTCCGCATCCTCGCTGCGCGCCGAGACCACGATAATCGGCATGCCCGACCATGCGCGCACCGACTCCACCACCTTGACGCCGTCCATATCGGGCAGGCCCAGATCGAGCAGCACAATGCTCGGCGCCTGCGACGAGGCGGCGGCGATAGCGGCATGGGCGGTCTCCACAGCCATATGGCGCAAGCCGTGCGCCTCGAGCGCGGCAACAATAAGATTGCGAACGGCGGGGTCGTCCTCAACGACCAAGATGAGCGGTTTTACGGCAGAGTTCGACACAGCGCTACTCCTTATCAAACGAAACGTCGGCGGCGGGAAGTTCAATCGTAAAGACCGAACCGTGCGGGTCCGCCGCGGCAACCTCTATGCTACCGCCATGTGCCAACGCAATGGAGCGGCAGAGCGAAAGACCCAGGCCAACGCTGCGGTGGCTGTCGGCCAGACCATGGTTGGCGGTATAGAACGACTCGAAGATCCGCTCGCGATCCTCGGGTGCGATGCCCGGACCATCATCGGCCACCGAGCACGCCACGCGTCCATCGTCGACGCTAATCGAAATCATGATATGCGAGCCCGCGGGCGTATAGGTGATGGCGTTGTTCACCAGATTGACCACCAGCTGCACCATCAGGCGCGCATCGACATTGACGAGCGCCGGCTCATCGCACGCCACCACCTTAAGGTCGTGCTCGCGCACGGCCGGATTTACGTGGCGCAGCGCCTCCTCGACGATATCGTCCATGAGCTCGAGCGTGGTCGACAGGCGCATACCGCCACCCTCGAGCTTGGTGATGGCAAGCAGATTCTCGACGGTGGCGTTGAGCCACAGCGCATCCGAGCGAATGGATAGAAGCAGGCCGCGGCGCGTCTGGGCATCGAGCACTGCAGTGCCGGTCGAGCCCTGGTCGAGCAGCACGTCGGCATTACCCGAAATACTGGTAAGCGGCGTGCGCAGATCGTGCGAGATGGAGCGCAGCAGGTTGGCGCGCAGCTGTTCGTTTTTGGCGAGCACCGCCGCTTCCTCGCGGGCCTCCATGGCGCGGGCGCGGTCGAGCGCCAGCTCGCCTTCGCTCACGATGGCATCGGCAAGCGTCCGCTCCTCGTGCGTCAGCACGTCGGGCTCGGCAACGATAGCCAGCACGCCCACCACCGAGGCGGGGTCGCCCGAGCGGACGAGGCCGTCGCCCGTGCGAACCGTCAGGTATATACCGTAGAACGCCGAGCCGCCATAGGTGGCATCGAGCGGCGTTCCCACATAGGCGGACGCCGAGAGCCGCGGCGGCATCTGCGGCGCCAGTTCGTGCACCGGCGCGGCATCGCCCACGGCCGTGTAAGTCGCGCGCGGCAGCAGGTCATCGCCCTCGGCGTCGGCGCTGTACCACACGACCGGGCAGCCCGAAAGACGCGCCAGCTGCGTGGCCATGGCGTGAACGATCTGCTGCTCGTCGGCGCAGCGCTGCAGCATGCGGTTGGTCTCGAGCACCATATGCGTGCGACGGTCGCTGGCGGCAGCCTGCGCCAAGGCCCGGCGCAGGGCCAAGGCAATCGAGCTCGACACGAGCGAGACCACAAACATGATGAAGAACATGCCGGGATAGACGCGGTCGATAAGCGACAGCGAGTAGCGCGGGTCGACAAACAAGAAGTTGTAGAGCGCCACGGCGGCAGCCGAGCTCAGCAAGCAATACAGGCGACTCCAGGTAAAGAATGCGCACAGCTGAACGGCGAACACATAGACGATCATGATGCTCGGCGCGAGACCCGGATGGTCGAGCAGCGCACCCACAATCGTCGCCGCGACCAACAGCCCCACCGATACGCAGACGTCATACAGAGGAGTGCGGCGCGTCAGCGTTGTGCGCCGCCACCAAAAGCTATCGGCAATATCGCCGTCCGTACGGACGTCCATCAGCGCCCCGCCCCTCTCTCAAAAACAAAAACCACCACAAAGGGACAGGCACCTTTGTGGTGGTTTCCCTTGTGGTGGTTCCAAGTGTAAAGCCTTCTACGACCGGCGGTCGCTAGACAAACAGCACGTGTGCGAGCAGCGCGCAAACGCACGCCGCGACAAGCAGCGTCACCACGATCGAGATCACGCGGTCGGCCATGTCCATGTTGGCACGATTCGTAAAGAACCGATCTTCGGCGGCGTCGGCGCGTGCCTCACGTACCAGCTCGGCAACCACCTCGCGGCCATCAAGCATCTTTGCATCCATGTTTGCCTCCCCGGTCTCAATCTTGTCCATCGAAAACCAACTCCGTGCAACCCGTCGGCGCCTACGGCCGCTCGTTGGGGGCCAGGCGCTGCATCTTGTTCACGGCCTTGAACTTGGTGAACAGCGGCACGTACTCAAAGCTCACGTTGGAGTTCTCCAGGCCATACCAACGCGCAGGCGTGCCGGCGGCGCGGCGGATGATGTACTTGAGCGTGATGGCCGTGCGCTCGCTGGGCTCAACGTCGCTTTCGGGCGCCAGAAGTTTACGGATCAGGACGAACTTGAACGTACCGATGTTACCCGGATCCTTGTAGACCGAGTAGTCATGCGTCTGCGGCGGCAGCTCGCCGGTGGCAGCCAGGTCCTGAACAACCTGACGCAGATAGGCATTGACGCGCTGGTTGATCTTGTAGCCCAGGTACAGATGCACGCGGAACACGTAGTCGGTGCCGAACGTCTCGACCGAATAGGCAAAGGTATGCGGCTCGTCCATGGTCTCGACATTCACGAACCACCAGGCGCGAGCGCGCTTGGGATGCTTGTCCAAAATCGAGTAGACGATGTCGCGGTCGATGTAGTCGGTATGGGTGTCCTTGGTCAGGTACACGACGTTGTCGCTCATGCGCTCGTAACGGTCGTCGTCGCGCAGGCGCTTGAGCTGCGGCAGGTAGCTGCGCAGCGGCAGCAGTGTAAACTGGCGCTGCTCGACCGCCGTGCCGTTGTACCAGCACACCATAATGCCCATGATGAGTGCAGCCATGAGGATGGTGAAGTAGCCGCCGTGGAAGAACTTGGTGAGCGAGCTCACGAAGAAGAAGCCTTCGAGCAAAAGGAAGAAGGCCGCGAAGATCCACGGAGCAACCTTGAGCTTGCGCTCCTCGTGCAGGTAGAAGAAGAGCAGCAGCGTGGTGCACATCATAGTCAGCGTAATGGCAAGGCCGTAGGCGGCTTCCATATGCGCCGAGTTCTGGAACAGCAGCACCACGATGACGCAGCCGACAAGCATGACGTTGTTGACCATGGGGATGTAGAGCTGGCCCTTGGTCTCGGCAGGGTAGAAGACCTGCATGTGCGGCATGAGGTCCAGACGGCTGGCCTCGGACACCAGCGAGAATGCGCCGGTGATAAGCGCCTGCGAGGCAATGATGGCCGCGACGGTGGAAAGGCCGACGGCAAACGGGCGCAGGCCCGGGGCGAGCATCTGGTAGAACGGGTTGAGATCGGCAATGCCCATGAGCTCGGGGTTGGCAGCGTTGTTCATAAGCCAAGCGCCCTGGCCCATATAGGACAGCAGCAGGCAGCACTTAACGAACGGCCAGGTAGCGTAGATATTGCCGCGGCCGACGTGGCCCATGTCGGAGTAGAGCGCCTCGGCACCGGTGGTGGCGAGGAAGCAGCTGCCCAGAATCATGATGCCCGCGTGGTTGTTGGGGCTCAACAAAAAAGCGATGCCGCGGAGCGGGTTGAGGCACAGCAGCACGGCGGGGTGCTGTAAGACAAAGAACAGACCCGTGCCGCCCAAGAACAGGAACCACAGCGTCATGATGGGGCCAAAGGCGTGACCGATCTTGGCCGTACCGATGCGCTGTACCAAGAAGAGCACGATGATGATGGCGAGCGTAATGGCGACGACGCGGCCCTGGTCATCGCCCAGCACGGCATGAACCGCCGGGATAGTGCGCAGGCCCTCGATGGCCGTGGTAACGGTAACGGCCGGCGTCAGGATGCCGTCGGCGAGCAACGCGGCGCCACCCAGCATGGCGGGGATGATAAGCCACTTGCCGCAACGCTTGACCAGGCTGTACAGGGCAAAGATGCCGCCCTCGCCATGGTTATCGGCGCGCAGCGAGATGAGCACATACTTGATGGTGGTCAGCAGCGTGACCGTCCACACGACAAGGGAGAGCGCGCCGAGCACGAACTCCTCCGTGACGCTTCCGATGCCGCCGTTGCCGGCAACGAGCGCCTTGGTTACATACATAGGGCTGGTGCCGATATCGCCGTACACCACGCCCAGCGTGACGAGCATCGCCGAGATGCTCACAGGAATCGCAGCGTGCGAGGCTGCCTCCTTGGCCTTTTGTTCCATAAGCCGGTTTCCTCCCAACTTTAATGTTCGAAGGGATTATAGGTAATCGGCCCATGTTTTAATGCACTGTTTTCCCAGCTAGATAAAGATTTATACAGTCTTTAGGCCACCGCGGCGATATGAAGTGTGACAAAGGGACTATCCCCTTGTCACATTCGTCATTTTCCGAGCCAGTTTTTGAACCACCACTCCATGGAGCGGCTCATCTCGGCCATAAAGGGGCTCGTGTGCTTGCGGGTGTAGATATCCACGACGCGCTCCCCCACCTCGCGGGCGTGCGGGCGAAACATCGCATCCATCTCGGCCACCTGCGCATCCATAGTCGCGGCATCCGCACGGCAGTAGCGCTCCTCGTGCACCAGGTTCACCACGGGGTGCGCGATTGCCGGGCGCTCCTTACGGGGCGTGCCGATGATGAGCATCGACAGCGGCATGGTATAGGGCGGCAGATCGAGCAGCGCGGCAACTTCCTCGGCGTTCTCGACGATGTCGCCGATATAGCAGCTCCCCAGCCCCAGGGCCTCGGCGGCAACCACGGCGTTTTGCGCGGCGATCACGGCATCCTGAGCCGCGATGGCAAAGTCGCCCAGACCCGGCGCGCGGCGGGGCGCCTTGCCCGTACGCTCTACAAACTCGGGCTCAAAGCAGCCCACGTGCTTAAACAGATTGATCCACTTGGCATAGTCGACCACAAATATAAGTGCCCAGGGCGCCTTGGCGATCATGGGCTGGTGGTCGCACAGGTCAGCCAGGCGGTCGAGCGTTGCCTGCTCGCGGATGCTCACGATGGAATACATCATCATGGCGCCCGCCGACGGCGCGCGACTCGCCGCATGCAAAATCGCTGCGCGCTGCTCGTCGGTCACCGCCACGGGACGGTCGTCGTCATCACGCGCGAAGGCACGCGTGGACGAGCGGTGCTCCAAGATGTCCAGCACCGCGTTACCCGTAGTCTCGACCGGATAACCGTTCGCATCCACGCCCGCAGCTCCGCCGCAGTGCCCGGCACCCGTCATACAAACCCGCTCGCCCATAGCTCTATCCTCGCCAATTCTTTAAGAAGCCTTTACGTTTCCGTGTAATTCCCGTCCATTATCGCGCAGGTCGCCACTACATTGCGCCACACCGCCGCACATGCGCGTTAATATGGCTGGTTGTTGTGCGCAGCCCGCAAATGCAGTGCATATTTAGGTAACAATCGGGTAAACCCCCGCTCTCGTAGGTTTTAAGTTTGTGAGGAGTCTCAGCATGTTCGCTGCCGCCATCTCGCTCGTCGGTCTTGCGGCGACCGTCTACCTTGTTTTGCGCGAGGCCAAGGCCATTCGCGCTCAGTCGGGCACCGTTGCCAAAAGCGCTCTTGGGTGGAGCGTCGCCTTCGGCCTGTTCCAGCTCTTTTTGACCATTTGGGGCGCTATTGGCCTCGTCGCGCAAAACGAGCCGCTCGCCTTTGTGATGCTCATCCTGACCAACGCCATCCTCACCGGCTGCGCTTGGGCCAGCATCGCCCGCGACCGCATCGCCCCGCGCGTCTTTGCGTTCGCCGGGCCCGACGCCCCCGCCCCCACCGGCAAGCTCGCCCGCCTGCGCGGCGCCTTTGTGGGCAAACCGCTCGTCGCCGCCGTCTTGTGCCTGCTGCTCGCCGGCGTCTTTGCGCTGCTGGGCATGGAGGTCTCGTCCAACCACGACTTTACCTGGGTCTACCCCCTGTGCATCCTGCTCGAGTGGGCCATCATCACCACGCTCATGGTCGGCCTGTTCTTCCTGTTCCAGCGCCACGGCGCAGCTCCCGCGGTCCTGGCCTTTGCCCTCTTTGTCCTGGGCATTGCCGAGTTCTTCGTCATCACGTTTAAATCCATGCCCATCCAGCCGGGCGACCTTTCGGCCATCTCCACCGCCGCCGCGGTCGCCGGCACCGGCTACACCTTCTCGATCTCACTGTTCTGCGTGCTGTCCATGGGCTTTACCGCCATCGCCATGCTGCTATGCGAATACGCCGGCCTGGTGGCACCGCACCGTCAGAAGGGCGCCGCCAACGCCAAGCGCATGCTGCTCACCAACCTGCTCGTCGCCGTGCTGTGCCTGGGCGGCGTGACCGCGCACGTCACGCTTATCGACTACTACAACACCCTCGGCATCACCGTCTACACCTGGCGCCCGCTCGAGAGCTACTGGCGCGAGGGCTACCTGCCTGCCTTTATTAGTGCGGCGCAGTCCATCAAGCCGCCCAAACCCGCCGACTACTCCGTCGACGATGCCAAGGCCACGCTCAAAAAGTACGCCAAGGCCTACGACAAGTCCGACGCGGCCAAGAGCGACGAGCGCGCCGCCGCAAAGGAGCAGTTCGACAGCGAGAAGCCCACGGTCATCGCCATCATGAACGAGACCTTCTCGGACCTGTCGATCTATCAGAACATGCGCGCCGGCTACAAGGGCCCGCAGTACTTTAAGAACCTGTCCAACTGCCTCAGCCGCGGCAAGCTCTACGTGAGCGCCTACGGCGGCGGCACCGCCAATACCGAGTTTGAGTTTATGACCGGCAACTCCATGGCCAACCTGGGCTCGGGTGTGTACCCCTACACCATCTACAACATGGAAACGACCGGGAATCTGGCAGAGCAGTTCAAGTCGCTCGGATATTCCACCACGGCCATGCACCCCAACCACGCGACCAACTGGAACCGCGAGAACGTCTACAAGGACTTTGGCTTTGACCAGTTCCTGTCCATCAACGACTTCCAGGGAGCCGACACCCTGCGCGGCATGGTGACCGACCAGGCTACCTACGACAAGATTCTCGAGTTGCTCGACCAGAACGCCGATCCGCAGTTTATCTTCGACGTGACCATGCAGAACCACTCGGGCTACGACACGGGCCTGCTGCCGGTCGACAAGCAGATGCACCTGAATATCGACACGACCGATCTGGACGCCAAGACCGTCGAGGACGGCACGCTGTCCGATGTCGACGAGTATGTCTCGTGCATCGAGCAGTCCGACCAGGCGCTTCGCTACTTCCTCAACGCCCTGAGCAAGCTCGACCGTAAGGTAGTCGTGGTGTTCTGGGGCGACCACCAGCCGTTCTTCCCGTCCAAGTTCAACGATAAGTGGTTTACCGGCGAGGACGATGCCACGCACCAGGAACGTCTGTGGCAGACCGACTACATCATCTGGGCCAACTACGACGTTGCCGGCTGCGACCAGACGAGTGAGGTCGACGACCTGTCCACCAACTACCTGTCCACGCAGCTCATGCAGCTGATTGGCGCCCCGCTGACTGACTACCAGAAAGCGCACATGACGCTGCGCGAGTCGCTGCCCGCTATCAACTCGGTCGGCTACGAGGACGCCAGCCTGCGTTGGGCGCTCTCCTCCAACGTCACCGGTGACGACGCCGAAGCCGCAGCCGCCACCAAGGCGCGCGAGGATTACGCCAAGATGCAGTACTACGAGATGTTCCGCGACGGCAAGAACGTGTACACCGAGCACTTCCAGACCGAGGCCAACGAGACCGACCCCAACCTGGCACCGGGTACGACCAAGATCAAGTAGCGGGTCGCTCATAACTGAAACGTCTGTCCGGGCGGAGGTATGTAAGGCTCCCTGCTCGGACAGTCCTGCGCAAGACGGAGGCCACATTAAGTGGCCTCCTTTGCGTGCGGAACTCGCGATGAACCTTATATGCCTCCGCCCGGACAGACGCCCTGTTGTTGGAGCGTGGCTTGTCTTGGGTGTATCGCCGAACATATATAAGTTGAAGGCCACGTTATGTGGCCTTCTTTGTTTGCGGAAAGTGTGTCCCGAAATTCTTGTCTGGAATGGGATGCAGTTTCCGCTTGGGACCCGATTGGGAAAGTTCATCCCATTTCTCGGTCTAATTATGGGACGCAGTTTCCCGTTGAGGACCCTTTGGGAAAGTGCGTCCCGGTCTGGGCGCTCAAACTGGGATGGATTTTCCGGATGAGGGCTTGACGGAAAATGTGTCCCGTTCCGGGCGCTAATTGTGGGATGCAGTTTCCGCTTGCGGAGTCTCCACTCAACAGAAAACCCGGGTGGCCTGTTTTTTGGCTACCCGGGTTTTTGGGTTGTCGATATGTTCGACTGGCTACTAGTGGGTCTTGCGGCGCTTGATCAGCATGATGAGGGCTATCACTACGAGCGTTGCTCCCGCTGCTGCTGCGGTGGCGACTAGGGCGAATGTTTGGTCGCCGGTGTTTGCGAGGTTCTTCGCTGTGGTCGTTGTCTTGACCTTGGTGTCGGTCTTAGCTCCGTTGTCGGACTTGGGCTTGTCCGGGTTCGTCGGGGTCTCAGGAGTCTCGGGGTCCTTTGACCCTTCGGAATCGGTTGGGCCGGCGGTGTTTACCAGCGTATGGTCCAGGAACTTCTTGGCGCCCGCACTTGCCTGTGAGAACAGGCGGCGCGTGCGGATCGGGGTGGCGTTCACCATTGTGGGCGCCGTCTCCCCGGCCTCGATATTCACGAGCGTCGTGCCGGTGTCGAGGCCCACGTCGTTGTATCCCACGTGGCAGTAATACTGCGCACCGTCATCGTCTGCGGTCAGGTCAATCTCGAGCTTTGAGGCCGTTCCAGCCGCGAGGTTGCCATCGGCACCCACGAGCTTAAACTCTGTCTCGCCGCGGCCCTTGCGGTACCACATATAGGTCGGTGCCAACCCTGTTTCGCTATCGTCGGCACCGAGTTGCTTCACATGGCCAATCGCCGAGAGCGTCAGGTGGCTTCCCGCCGTGCGCTCAACCGAAGAGTCGTATCCAAGATCCGACCCCTCCGCAGCATCCGCCGCAGGTCCGCTCACGGTCATCGTCATGCCATCGGGCATGGTCTTGACCGTGATGATTGCCGAGCGAATACCTGTTTCGGTCGTGGATCCATTCTTAACGGCGGCGATGGCGAATCGATACTCCGTATTGGGCTGCAGCCCATCCCACTTGAGCGAGGTCTGCGTGTTGTCGGCAATCTTCCAGCTATTGACGACCGCATCCGCCGCATTGCTCTGCAGCATGCCCACGCCGTAGCTAAAGCCACTCTTGTTTGCGAGTACATCGTCCCAGCTAAACGTAACGCTGGTCGAATCGACGGCGTTTGCCGTAAAGCCCGTCACGGCCGGCGCGTCGGGCATCTCGACGTCCTTAACGTCATAGCCCACGATCCAGAACTGGTCGGTGTCTTTGGTGCCGAGCTTGTCGCCCGAGTCTGCCTCGAACTTGTCGACATCCACCGCGTTGACGCCCAGACGCCACACAAAACCGTACTTGCCCTGCGCGGCCTCGGGCAGGTTGTCGACGGTGCCGCCGTATTCGGTCGATTCACTCGAGGAGTTACCCGCAGTAAAGCCGGCGTTGGCACCAAAGCACAGGCCGCCAAACAACTCGTGCTTTGCAAGCTTCGCGCCCATGACAACGCTGCCGTTCAGCGTCAAGCCGAGCTCGAGCTCCTGCTCCTTGCCCTCCTCGACTTCGATGGTCTGCTCAATGCTCGCCCCCGACTGCGCGGCGGCGCCGTTAAACCCATCGTGCGTGTAGGCGCGCGTTACGCCAGGCTTGCCCAGGCCAAAGGAATCCCCAACGGGAGTCTCGCCGTTGAGCGTCGTTTGATAGGTTCCGGGTTCTCCCGACCGGTTGGTCAAAAAGTAGCTGAGCGGCGTCATATTGTGCTGTTTGGCAATGCGGTCATAGGCCTCGACATTAACGACCGAGGTCTGCGCGCCGAGCGACACGGGCGCCGCCATCACGCCCTTGCCACCAGTTTCCTCATTTTCGATCTCATACTCGTAATAGACCATCGGAATCGTGTAGAGCACGGCCTTGTCACCCTCGCCGGCATGCGACTCATAGCTTACGCTTGCGCTGACCGTGCGCTCGCTCCGGTAGTCATAGCATCCCTCGGCGGCAAAATCGACTGAAGCATTCATCGCGACCAGGGGCGGACCGGTCTGCACCTCGACGGCAACGCCCAACTCGGCGCCAATGGTATAGCCCTGGGATGTCCCCGTGCCCTTTTCCTCTCCGTATGACGTGCCGCCCAACACCAGATAGCCGTATGCCTGCTCCAGATCCTCAACATAGGGCGCATCCTGCAGCACGGCAAGCACGCGCGGGTTGGTATAGACCTTGTAGCGGTCCTTGTACGTGATCTTGACGCTGTCGTTGTCGACATCGGGCAGCGCGAGCGAGATAAATGTGCCGTAGGTAGTGCCGCGACGGTTGCTCTCGCTAATCACCTGCTCCTCGCCGCGGCGCACCTTTCCGTTCTCGTCGAGCGAAAAATGCGAGGCGGTCATCCAATAGTAGTCATCGTTCTTGCGCAGGTCCTCGTCGCGGTGCTTGCCCACCACGGCGATAAAGCTCTCGTTATAGCGGTCCGAACCCGAGACGCTGCCCGCCTTGACGTCGCTGATCCACACCTGCTCTATACCCTTGTGGTCATGCTTGTTGCTGCTGTTGTATTGCTGACCGCTCATGCTCATGGTTCCGACCATGGACCCCAAGCCCTGAGCCCCGCTCTGTGCCGTGTTGCAGGCAAAGTCGCGGAACACATCGCCGCCCACGAGCACCTCGTCGACCGCCAGCTGCTCGGACAGGCCGTCAAGGTTGGCAGTGGCAAGGGCAATAGGCGCCAAGGTGCACGGATAGCGCTTATCCTGAGCGCTATCCTTCCATGCGCTGTTGGGCACATGCATCAGCCCATAGGAGGCGAGGAGCCCGTCTCTGTATTCCTTGCAATCGGAAAGCTTGAACTCGCCAGACTCCGAGTCAAAATACGCGTAGCGGTACAGCGCGCCGTACAGCCCCTTGCTGCCGTCAGAAGCGCCGTAATCAAAAGCGCTGCGTTGCCAGTCATAGCCCGCAAGAATAAGGCCCGTGACGGTTTCACCCGTCTTCTTTCCTTCTTCATCGTAGGCGGCAAACGTGCCGAACGTCGCATTCGCAGCGACCATGGTCTTGCCGTTCGCGGAGAGGGAGATTGCGCCCGCGTCGCCCAGAGCATCGACATGGACGAGCGCACCCTTGGATGCATCCCACGAAAACAGCTCGCAATGCGTCGACTTATCAATATTCTTCTTGCCGTAGGGTGCCGAGACCACGATGGCGAGGTCATCGCAAAAATCGCGATCGAGGTCGCCGGCCGCTAGCGAAACGACAGGAGCTGACTGAAGCTGCGTCCAGGAGTCGTTCCCGCCCTTGTTGTGCGTGGTGTAGTCCGCGGCGTTACCGGCATCGATCTTGACGACGCTTTGCTTCCAGTTGCCGCCCTCCAAGTCATACATGTCGACTACAGCCTTGCGCACGCCGTTCTCGTCGACATAGCAGCCCGCGTAGACAAAAAGCTCGTCGACGCCGTCGCCATCGACATCGCCCGCCTCGACATCAAAGACGGCGTCGTGCTCTTGCAGGTAACCGGCATCCAGGTACTTAAAACGGCCTTCGTACATCATATTAGTGTTGACCGTCACCGGCAGGTGTGTGTCGAGAGTGCGCGTACGCCCGTTGCTAAACGAGTAGAGGACCAGCTCAACCTTTCCGGCGTATGACTTGCCGTCAATCGTCGTGGAGGAACTGTCGCCGTAGGCACGGAGCTCGGCAACGCGGCTCTTTTTGCCCGTGCTGGCGTCGCTGCAGAACTCAACACTCGTGGCGTGAATGCCCGAGAAACCGTTGTTGTCGTTGGCGAGTACTGTTGAGGACTCATTGTTGCTTAGGTACGACCAGGTGCCGCCACCGTAGTCGCTATGCTTGTAGAGATCGCTGTTCGTATCGAAGTTGTTGACGTTTTGCCAGAACTTTGCGGCGCCCCACACACTTCCATAGCCATCGGTGAGTTTGCTGCTGCCGCCAATGTCACCGCGCTCGACGTTCTCGAGCTTGTCGCGCAGAGTGTAGCGATTGCCATGGCTACCGTTAGCTGCCATATAGACCTCGCTGCGCGTGGCAAACGTCGTGGGGGTATCAGTGGAATAGGGGCCAACGGTATCGGCCGGAATGTCCTCGCTCGTGCCCAGACCCAGGGCTTGATAATCCTGCTCGGTCATATCGGTGATTGCGGGCGCGTCTGCCGCCTGGGCAACCTGGGGCGTGGCCGTGAAGCAGGCGACGCTCGTGGCGATCAACGCAGCAAGCGCCGCCGTCCCAACAAGCGGGATTTTCGACAGCCTACGGATACGGGGGTGTGGAACGTACATGAGGGACCTCGCTTTATTCGAGTGGAGTGGACTCATTTTTACAAATGATACGTCCGATGCCCGATATCACGTGTCTCATTTTCGCCAACGGCGTGTCTCATTTTTGAGAATCCGAGATGCCGCGGAAATCTTATCCCAGCTCAAAGGCCATTTCTGGGATGTATTTTCCGTCGAGTGCCTCATCGGGAAACTGCATCCCATTTCAAGCGTCGATTCTGGGACGCACTTTCCCCTTAGACCCTCAACCGGAAACCGCATCCCACTTTGAGCGCAAATTCCGGGATGCATTTTCCGCTTGAGCCTCATTGGGAAACGGCGTCCCACTTTGAGGGCTGATTGTGGGATGCATTTTCCGGTTTTGCTCTCATTGGGAAAATGCATCCCGTTTCTTGACCGAATAATGGGACGCAATTTCCCGTTGGAGCGCCTTTGGGAAAGTGTGTCCCACTTCGACCGCCCAGAGTGGGATGCACTTTCCGCAAAGCACCTCAACGGGAAACTACGTCCCATTCCAAAGGCAAATTCCGGGACGCATTTTTCGAAAGCCTGCCCATCCGGAAAGCCCGTCCCACTTTGGACGCATCCGGGCACGGAACCATCGATCTATCAGGCCTCCCATCAATAAAGAGGCGTCCTTCCGGACGGCGGGGCACGAAGTTCATCGCGAGTTCCGCACGCAAAGAAGGCCACTTAATGTGGCCTTCGTCTTGCGCAGGACTGTAGAGCAGGGAACTTCGTGCCCCGACGCCCGGGAGGACGTTTCATTTAGAAAGATGGACCGACCGCCGTCAGCGATGGGAGCTACTCCCCCAGCACGGCCTTTTTGGCGGCTGCAGCCATGTTGTCCAGATCTTCCTTGGTGGGATGGTCCTTCGCGGCAACCCAGTTGTCGAGCAGCATCTTAAATCGGGCGTTGTCGGGATCTTGCTCGAGCATGGCCTCGTAGCGCTGCTTGACCGCGGGGCCCATCTTGCCCTGGCACATCGCCCAGCCCGCAAGCTCGGCATCCCCAGCCAAATTGGAAGTTACGCGGTCGATAATCTGCTGATAGTAGCTCTGGTCGGCCCCAAAGCCGCAGGTGCCAAACAGGAACACGCGCTTGCCGTGCAAGGCGGAAAGCAACGCCGCGACCGAAGGCGTGCACGCGCCCTTGTCGCACCAAAAACCGACGAGCACTGTGTCGGCCGCGCAGGCGCCCTGCGCCTCGAGCGCAACCTGATCTGCATCCGCATCGTCGCTCAACGCCGCGGCATGGACAAACTCAACACCCGCAGCCTGCAGCGTACGCTTGATCGCACCCGAAACCATCCTGGTATTACCGCTCTTGCTGTTAACCACCAAAGAGCACGTCATAGTCACGTTGCCTCGTATCCCCCAAAACTAAAGCCACTAATGCAATTTATTAGATGAATATCTTAGTACTTACGTGACAGATGTAAACCACCGTCTGTCGATTGATTAATTTGCCCCACGGGCTTGCTTACTGGGCGAACTGACTGCGGTAGAGTTCGGCGTAGAAGCCGCCTGCCGCTAGCAGCTCGTCGTGCGTGCCGCGCTCGATAATCTGGCCGTCGCGCATGACCAGAATGCAGTCGGCGTTGCGGATCGTCGACAGGCGGTGCGCCACGACAAAGCTTGTGCGACCGGCCATGAGCTCGTCGAATGCCGCCTGCACCTGCAGCTCGGTGCGGGTATCGATGCTCGAGGTCGCCTCGTCCAGCAGCAAGATAGCCGGGTCGGTGAGCATGACGCGCGCGATGCACAGCAGCTGTTTTTGACCCTGGCTAAACGTGCCGCCGTCCTCGCCGATGACCGTATCGTAGCCGCCTGGCAACTGCACGATAAACTTGTGCGCGTGCGCGCGCTTGGCGGCTTCGACAACCTGCTCGCGCGTAGCTCCTGGGCAACCGTAAGCGATGTTGTCCGCCACCGTGCCCTCGAACAGCCAAGTGTCCTGCAGCACCATGCCAAAGGCGCGGCGCAGGCTTGCGCGCGTGTAGTCACGCGAGGAACGGCCATCGACCGCAATGCGACCGGCATCGATATCGTAAAAACGCAGTAGCAAATTGATGAGCGTCGTCTTGCCACAGCCCGTAGGACCGACCAGGGCAAAGCGCATGCCGGGCTTAGCCTCGATGCAGATGTCCTGCAGCAGCCTGCGGTCGGGCACGTAGCTAAAGTCCACATGCGCAAAGGTCACCTCGCCCTGCGGGACGGCAAGTTCCACGGCATCCTCCGCGTCGGGCTCCTGCTCGCGCGCATCGAGCAGCGCAAACATGCGGCGCGCCGAGGCGTACGCGGTCTGGATCTGCGTAATGACGTTGGTGACCTCGTTAAACGGCTTGGTGTACTGGTTGGCATAGGATAGAAAGATCTGAACGCCGCCCACCGTAAGCGCCGCGGGCACGCCCGTGATCACGCCCACGCAGCCGATCACAGCGACCACGGCATAGATGATGTTATTGATAAAACGCGTACCGGGGTTGGAGAGCGAACCCATAAACTGCGCGCGCTCGCCCGCGGTGTAGAGCTCGGCATTGAGGGCATCGAAGCGTTGCTGAGCGTTCGAGCCATAGGCAAAGGCGTCGACAAGCTTCTGCTCGCCCACGTACTCCTCGATATGGCCGCCAAGCTGACCCTGAATACGCTGCTGCGCCGTAAAGCTTTTGTTGGAAAGCTTGGCGATGGCGCTGGCCGCAAAGATGGAGAGCGGCGTGACGAGCACCACCACGAGCGTCATGGTCAGGTTGATGGAAAGCATAAACGCGAGCGTGCCCACAATGGTGATAACGCCGGTGAAAAGCTGGGTAAAGCCCTGCAGCAGACCGTCGCCCACCTGGTCGACGTCGTTGACCACGCGGCTCATAAGGTCGCCGTGGGCATGGCTGTCGATAAAGCTGAGCGGCATGCGGCTGAGCTTATCGCTCGCCTCCACGCGCATGTCGCGCACCGTTTCGTAGGACAGGCGGTTGACGCAATAGCCCTGCAGCCACTGGAAGGCCGCAGCGCCTACGACGACAATCGCGAGCTTGGTAACGAGCGGCAGCAGCGCATCGAAGTCCACCTGCCCGGCGGCGACGATAAGGTCGATGCCCTCGCCAATGAGAATGGGCGTGTAGAGCTGCAGAATCACCGAGACGGCGGCACTCAAAAACGATGCCGCAAACGAGACGCGGTGCGGACGGACATAGCCCAGCAGGCGGCGGGTCACCGCACCCACGGGATAGCGCTCGGGATCGCCGGGCTGGCGCGGACCGTCTCCCAGGTCGTTGAGGCTATCGTTGCCGGACACGTTGGCCGTCATCGTGGCGACCGAACCGGAGGAAGTGTACGGATTCATTTAGCAGCCCTCCTTTGCGCAGACGGATGTGGGGACGGTCGGGGCGCCTGGGGCGGACGCGGGCGCCGTACTCCCCTGCTGACCCTCGAGCTCCTCGCGGCGAAGCTGCGACTGGCAAATCTCGCGGTAGAGCTGGCAGGTCGTGTAGAGCTCATCGTGCGCGCCCAGGCCCGCGACCGAACCGTGGTCGAGTACGCAGATCATGTCGGCATCGCGCACGGTCGAGACGCGCTGGCTTACGATGACGGTCGTGAGCGGCAGCCCGCCCTTGGCGGCACCGCGCACACTGCGCTCGCGAATGGCATGGCGAAGCGCCGCGTCGGTCTTAAAGTCGAGCGCCGAGGCGGAGTCGTCCATGATCAATATCTGAGGCGAGCCCGCCAGGGCGCGCGCGATGGTCAGGCGCTGGCGTTGGCCACCGCTAAAGTTCTTGCCGCCCGCCTCGACCGGGGCATCGAGCCCCTGCGGCTTGTTGCGCACGAACTCGCTCGCCTGCGCCATGTCGAGCGCCGCCCAGAGATCCTCGTCGGTCGCAGCCTCGTCGCGCCAGGTCAGGTTGCTGCGGATGGTGCCGCTCACCAGCGACGCGCGCTGTGGAACGGTCGCGACCACACGGCGCAGCTGGTCGAGCGGCCAGGTGCGCACGTCGGCGCCCATCACACTCACGCTGCCGGTGCTCGCATCGTACAGGCGCGGGATAAGCGAGACGAGCGTGGACTTGCCGCTACCCGTACCGCCGATAATGCCAAGCGTCTTGCCCAGCGGGAGCTCCAGGGTCACATCGTTGACGGCATTTGCCGCGCCCGCGCCAAAGGAGAAGCTCGCATGGCTCAAGCTCAGCGCGGGGACCGGAACAGCGCCACCCGCCAGTTCGCTCGGCTTGGGCAGCGCAACCGACTGATTGCCCTCGTCGGTGATGCTCGGCACGCAGTTGAGCACCTCGTTGATACGCGAAGCACTCGCGCTCGCCTTGGTAAAGACCACGACCAGGTTGGCGACGTACACGATGGAGGTCAGGGTCTGCGTCATGTAGTTCACAAACGCCATGACCTGGCCCTGCGTAAGCTCGCCCACGTTGACCTGGATGCCGCCCACCCACAGGATGGCGTACACGCCCAGGTTCATCACAAGAAACGTGACGGGGTTAAGGATCGACGAGAGCTTGCCCACCGCGATGGCGGTATTGGCCTGGTCATCGGCGGCTTGAGCAAAACGCTCGCGCTCGTGGTCCTCACGCACAAAGGCGCGAACAACGCGGGCGCCCGAAAGCCCCTCGCGGCAGATAAGCGCGATGCGGTCGAGCTTTGCCTGCAGCTGCCTGTAATACGGAATGCAGCGCGCCATGACAAACCAAAACACCAGGCCGATGGCGGGCGTGCAAATCAAAAAGATCATGCCGAGCTTAAGGTCGATGGCAAGGGCCGCGCACATAGAGCCCACCGCCAAGAAGGGCCAGCGGATGAGCATGCGCACGCCCAGCGCCACGGCCAGCTGCACCTGGTTGACGTCGTTGGTAATGCGCGTGATAAGCGACGGCGTGCCAAAGCGGTCGAGTTCGGCATAGCTCAGTTTGTTGATGTGCTCGTAGAGCGCGCCGCGAATGTCGGTGCCCATGCCCTGCGAGGTCAGCGCCGCCATCTTTTGGCAGACAAGCGTAAACGAGATGCCGATCACGGCCATGGCGGCGAGCACCATACCGTAGTGGACGACGGCACTCACGTCGTGCGCGCCGATACCTTTATCAATCATCTGGGCAATCACGAGCGGTGTAAGCAGGTCAAAGATCACTTCGATCAGCTTGCACGCAGGGCCAATCACCATATAGCGGCGAAACTTGCCACCAAAACGCCTGAGCAGCTCAATCATGTATAGGCGCTCCCTATCATCATCCACATTCAATTCGAACCATGATAGTACGGTGAGCCCAAAAGAAGCGTAAACAACTCGTCATTTCTAATGGGGTTCGGTTTCCAAAGAAGCGGAGAGGCGCGCACCCAGCCAGTGTCGGGTCGACCACTTGGTATACTTGCATTAGTGCTACCAAGTGAGTCGCCGACCCTTGAAATGAGGTGCCGAGATGAACGACATTCTCGCAAGAAGAGCAAGACGAGCAACTGCGGGCATCGCCCTTTCCGCGGCACTTGTCGCGGGAATCGCCCCCGTAACGGCGATCGCGGCAGAAACCAGCGCCCCCACCGGTGCAGTCGCCTTGCAAACGGAAGATGCGGCCGCCGCAAAAGAAAAAGCGTATGCAGCCATGCAGGAAGCGCTCAAAACCCTCGAGGCCGCAAAAGACGCCGCAGGTCCTGAGATATTAGAGACTATCGAGCATGTGATTACCGATTTGCAATCGCTCCGCGACAGGATGCTGAAGGAAGCCGACGACTCAAGGGGACCTCTTCTTTACCTACAAGCGCAGGTCAATGAAGCCCAAGCCAGATACGACGCGGCCCACAACCAGGTAAGTAACCTTCAGACAGAATTAGACAAGGCGTGCAACGACGGGGCGCCTGCAGAAACTATTAATCAGTTGCGCTACGAAATAGCAACAGCGGAACGTCAAGAATATTCTTGCCAAGCGGTACTTAACACATACCGAACCAAACTCGAGAGCCAGGAAAGTGTCGTCGCGAAGTTCGAAGCCAACGCGGAAAAATGTCAAACCGATATCGACGAAGAGACAGCCAAGCGAGATGCGCTCCTCGACGATTTGGAAAAGGCGCAAGCGGCCTATGACGACGCCTGCAAGGCATACGAAGAGGCGAAAGCCGCGGCAGACAAGGCCGCCTCACCCGAGATAACGCAACCGACCGAGACGACGCCTCCCTCCAACTCAGCGCAACCGGCCGAGACGGCACAGGCCGCCAGCTCGCCCGCGACCGGCAAAAATACCCCGCCAAGCTCCACCAAGCAGGCGAACTCGAGCAGCGGCAAGCAAGCAGATACGACCGCCGGCAAGCTCGCGAACACGGGCGATGCAGCGCCGAGCGCAATCGCACTCGCAGCAGTCGCCGCCGCAGGCCTCGGAATAACCGCCACAGCCACACGCCGCATCAGGAACTCAAAATAGCTGCCAACGGTTATTGTCTCCGCCAATTCACAAGCCCAGAGACAAAAAGAGGCCCGTTTCCCCACCTAAGGAAACGGGCCTCTTTAACTGCAAAAATTCAAGCAACAGCACCGCCGCCTCTTGAACCACGTAGCCATCAATGCCCAGACAACGCCAGCAAGCCGCATTTCGCAAGGGATAGATTAAATTAGATAAACGCGCCTTTACGGGTGATTTTTGGACGACGGGGCCCGGCCGGCGGCGAGGTGTTTGGTAGTCGAGCGATCCCGCAGGCGAAGCCGAGGACCAGCGAGACACCAAATACCTCGCCGCCGGCCGGGCCATGTCGCGGCACCAAAAAACGCCCGTGCGCTCGATGGATTCGGATGCCCGACAGAGGCTCCTTATGGCTGCTTCCTTCCGGACCTGACCAGATTCGGAACATGTCGTCATCCGAACCCATCGAACGCGCTAGGCGCTCGGTATATCTTACCTGCTCCCGCCCACCAGAGCAAGGTAGCTAATTTGGGACGGGGCTTTTTTGACTACTTTTTGACTGGTGGGGCATCAGGGTGGCGAAAGTAGTCAAGGAAGCCCCGTCCTAAATAGACTGATCTGGTGCTGTGCCACGAAAAGGGCCCATCTACTACGTTTAGGTCGCAGGGGTCGACCATAGCCGACTTTTTCGAAAATCGGCAAGCTTTCTACCTGCGGTTTTGTTTTTGCAAATTCCGGGATGGTCGAGGGTGGCCGGCTTAACGTAGCAGATGGTCGCATTTCGTGGCAAACGGTCCGACCCAAGACCCAAGGCAGCCAACCTCGAATGGCCATTCTCGAAGTTGCGGTGGAATACGGACTGAATTGGCCCCTTAAAGGCAAAGACGCTCCGTATTCCACCGCAACTTATAGGGAGATAGGCCTTAGAGGCGGGCGAGGTCGTAGGATTGGGCGGCTGCCTCGCCGGCACAGATGAGGTTGGTTGTGGCTTCCCGTGGTTCGAGCGCCTGGTCGAGGGACATGGGTTTGCGGCAGATCGGAAGCACCAAGTCGACGCCCTGCCCATACACCGCATCGAGGTTGTCAGCGCGACCGCCCACGACAGCGATTACCGGCTTGCCATATCGCTTGGCGCGGCGAGCCACACCCACCGGCGCCTTACCGGCGGCGGATTGCTCATCCATATTGCCCTCGCCCGTTATGACCAGGTCGACATCGCGCACGCGCTCGTCAAACCCCACGAGATCGAGCACCGTCTCCACACCCGAGCGTAGCTCCGCGCCGAGCGCCAGCAACGCCGCGCCCAAGCCACCGGCAGCGCCCGCGCCGGGTACACCGAGCACCGAGCCAAATGTCCGTGCGCCCTCGGGTGTGCGCAACAACCCCTGGGCTCGAGCTCTGGCAATCGCCGCATCGAGCAAGCGACCGTAGCCGACCATCCAGCCGTCGTATCTGCGCAGCACCTCGACATCATCCGCCGGCAGGCCCTTCTGCCCGCCGAACACCGCCAGTGCGCCTCGACGCCCCACGAGCGGATTCTCGACATCGGAAAGCACAACGATACGAGCATCATCCAAAGCCTGCAGCGCGGGCGCCAGATCAACGCTCGCCACCTGCTCAAGGCCGGCAAGACCGGGGGCGACATCGCATCCCTGATCATCGACCACATGCGCGCCCAGCGCCTGCAGCATGCCGGCGCCACCATCGTTGGTGGCACTGCCGCCCAAACCAATATAGATAGTCTTTGCGCCCGTGCGAACCGCGCGAAGCATGAGCTCGCCCACGCCATAGGTTGTGGCCGCCAACGCCGCCGACTCCGTGCAGGATGAATACCCAATACCCGCCGCCTCGGCCATCTCAATTACAGCCGACTCATGCTCGCCGTCCACCAGCATCCGGGCAGATACGCGGTCACCCAAGGGGCCTGCGACCTCGCAGGTCGAAAGCTCGCCACCACGCGCGGCGATGGCGTCGAGCGTTCCCTCGCCGCCATCCGCCAGCGGCAACGCGCGCACCTCGGCATCGGGCCACACACGGCGCATGCCCTCGGCAACCGCCGCCTCCGCCCGTGCACTCGACACGCTGCCCTTAAAGGAGTCGATCGCCAGCAGCACACGGCGGGGCCGGCGGCACGCAGGGCCAAAGTCAACCGCCATGCCAGCATCCTCACCGGCACCTGCAAGCGCTGCGGCGTGAGCAGCATGCGCCTCAAGGTTCGGACCGCAGCCACAGCCGCTGCCACCCGCTCCGCGCAGACCGCCAAAATAGCTACTCAGCAGCTCGCGGCATTCATCCGCCAGGACCCCAGCCGTCACGTTAAACCGATGATTCAGGCGCGAGTCGGCATTCAAATCGTATAGGGATCCCAACGCGCCCGCCTTGGCGTCGCTCGCGCCATACACGCAGCGCCCCACGCGCGCGTTAACCATAAGGCCTGCGCACATGCAGCAGGGTTCCAACGTCACATAGACCGTACAGTCGGAAAGGCGCCAGCGACCGAGCGACCGAGCGGCAGCACACAGGGCCGCAAACTCGGCATGAGCCGAAGGATCCTGGTCGAGCTCGCGCCGATTGTGCGCCCTCGCGACGATCTCACCGTCGCGCACCACTACGGCTCCGATGGGCACCTCGCCCACCGCCGCGGCGACTCGCGCCTCCGCCAACGCCTCGCGCATGAACTTCTCGTCGATTTCGGTGATCGTCATCGTTCGCCTTCCCTGTTGCAAATTCAAAACGATGCTATCATTACGACTCACGGAGAGATGGCAGAGCGGTTGAATGCGGCGGTCTTGAAAACCGTTGAGCGCGAGAGCGTTCCGGGGGTTCGAATCCCCCTCTCTCCGCCACTTTAGTGATTCACCGGTGTCATGGTCCGCTCAAACAGCGCATCGACCACGTCGGCTATCTCAGGTCGACGCTCAAGATCGTGGCCCGATTCCCACCATATCGTGAAAAGACGAATAATACCGCCGGCGACAAACTCAGACGTCGTCTCGAGTGACACGGGGGCCAGGGCGTCCTCGGCAAGCACGTTCATCACACGCTCGCGGATGGAGCGGGCAATGCGGTCGCAAATAACGTTGGTCAACATGCCCGACATGCTGCTTGCCAAAATGTTATCCATGAGCCGCTCGTGCGTCAGAATCAAATCCATGGCATCGTCCAAAATCGCGTGCCGAAGCGCGCGCACGTCCTCGACAGACACTGCGCCGGCCTCATCGGGCTGTTTTTGCGGCAAGCCCGACATGAGCTCATCGATATAAAAGGCAAAGTAATCGTTCTTGTCGCGAAAGTGCTTGTAGAACGTCGTGCGGCGAATCATGGCGCGGTCGCACAGCATGGCAACCGTCAGGTCCTCAAAACGATGCTCCTCGAGAAGCTCGGTAAAGGCATCGAACAGGGCGCGGTAGGTTTTCTTGATGCGAAGGTCCACTGGTATCGCCATCCTCAGGGCAAAGACAACACTCGTCAATCTGTCGCATATCTTACACCTGTACCTCGCGCGCTTTGCCCCGGTGCCAACCCCGCCGAAAACACAACGCTTACCGGAAAGTTCGGCACGGTAAAACGTTGCGGGTATACTAGTAGCGTTATACCAACGGCAGCTGGCGCATGCCGCCGCGGCCATTCGAAACGGAGACATCATGATTACCGTCATCATCGGCATCGTTGTTGTCATTGTGATTGTCTGCGCCATCGCCGGCATCTACAACAACATGGTCACCAAGCGTAACCGCATCGATAACGCCTGGCAGAACATCGATACGCAGCTGCAGCGCCGTAACGACCTGATCCCCAACCTGGTCGAGACCGTCAAGGGCTACGCCAAGCACGAGCAGGAGACGCTCTCCGCCGTGATCAGCGCGCGTAACACCGCCGTCAAGGCCACCACGCCCGAGGCCAAGATGGAAGCCGACAACGTGCTGACCGGCGCACTGCGCCAGCTCTTTGCCGTGGCCGAGGCCTATCCCGATCTTAAGGCAAACACCAACTTTACGCAGCTGCAGGCATCGCTCGAGGATACCGAGAACAAGATTAGCTATGCACGCCAGAGCTACAACGACTGCGTGCTCAGCTACAACAACGCCATTCAGACGTTCCCGGCTGTCATCTTTGCCGGCATCTTCCAGTTTAAGGAGCGCCAGGGCTTCGAGGCCGCCGAAGCAGCCCGCCAGGCCCCGACCGTCAAGTTCTAGTAGTTTGACAGCGTATCCTTAATCGGCCAAATGTATAAACCGCCCCGTCGAATGCATACTTCGACGGGGCGGTTTCCTTTTTCGCGAAGGTCCCCCTCTAAGCGCCGTGCATTTTTAGGAGTATTCAACATAACCAAGAGCTTCGGGCGCCACGATAAATGCCAAAGACCGCGAATGTCCCTGCAAATCAAACGCTGTCAGCCCATAACCCCGCCCATCATCCGTAGAAAACATCGAGAAATCCCGATTTTTTGCCCGAGGTCGGTATGCAGGGGCCTTCGATTGCAGAATACTCGCAAAAATGCACGTCGCCGCCACCCCCACATGGCGCGAACCAAAACAAAAGCGCGGCCTTCCTTTCCGGCGCACTCCGCAGGACGAAAGAACCTCCGCCGCACGAAGTGCGCAGCGGAGGTTCTTTCATGTCCGAGGTCGCGCCGGAAAGGAAGGCCGCGCTCGGGCCGGACAGCTAAGACAGCTTACGCGACGGTGTAAACCCAGTTGTGCTTGTCCTCGACAGCACCAGACTGGATGCCGGTCAGAGTCTCGCGGAGCTTCTTCATCACGGGACCGATCTCGGTGTAGCCAGCCGGGAAGGTCACGGTCTCGTCGGCGCCATAGACCTTGTTGTCAATCTCGCCCACCGGGGAGATGACGGCAGCGGTGCCGCACAGGCCGCACTCCACAAAGGTGCCGGCCTTGACCTCGGCCCACTCGACGGGGCGCTGATCGACGGTCATACCCAGGTCCTGAGCGACCTGAACGAGCGAACGACGGGTGATGGAGGGCAGGATGGAGTCGGTGTGCGACTGCGGAACGACGAGCGTGCCATCCTCTTTCACGAACAGGACGTTGGCGCCACCGGTCTCCTCGACATAGGTGCGGGACTCGGAGTCGAGATACAGGTTCTCGGCATAGCCCTCGCGATGGGCCTCCATCGTGGGCTTGAGGGACATGGCGTAGTTCAGGCCAGCCTTGATGTTGCCGGTGCCGTGCGGTGCGGCGCGGTCGTACTCGGAAACGCGCAGCTTGACGGGCTTAAGGCCACCCTTAAAGTACGGACCGACCGGGGTCACGAGAATACGGAACGTGTACTCAGGAGCGGGAGCCACGCCGATCACGTCACCGGAGCCGATCATAAACGGACGCACGTACAGGGTCGCGCCAGAACCGAAGGGCGGAACCCAGGCGGCGTTGGCAGAGACGACCTGCTTGACGGCCTCAACGAACTTATCCTTGGGGAACGGGGGCATCTCGAGGCGCTGCGCAGAGTTGTACATGCGCTCGGCGTTCATGTCGGGACGGAAGCAGACGATGCTGCCGTCCTCGGCGGTGTAGGCCTTCAGGCCCTCAAAGACCTCCTGACAGTAATGGAAGATGCCGCCGCACTCGGAGACATGCAGGGTGTGGTCGGTGGTCAGGCCGCCCTCGTCCCACTCGCCATCCTTCCAATGAGCCTCGTAGCTGTAATCGGTCTTCATGTAGCCAAAGCCGAGGCTACCCCAATCGATATCCTTTTTCTCGACAGTCATATGTCGCTCCTTACATACACAGTTGCAAACTCGCGAACCCGCACGCAAGGACCGAGGCCGACCGCGTCGCAACGTCGCACGCCCGGAGCGTAGAGCCGGACGGGACACGCGAACAGCATCAAAGCCGATGGTACGTCGATTCGCATGCACGAGATTGTACTCCCCGTACGCGTCTGATAAAACGCTTTTCTTTAACTAAGTAAAGTATTTTCATTTGACCGAAGCAAAAAGGCCCGCCACCGTAAGCGGTGACGGGCCTCAACTGTACGGTCTGCGCGCTGGCTCGAGCTAGGCGTTCTATTTACCCAGCTTGGCCTTAACCAGACCGACCACGGTCGGGATGATCGACACGGCAACGATGCCGATAATCAGCAGCTCAAAGTGCTCCTGCACAAAGGGAATGCCGCCAAAGAAGTAGCCCAGCAGCGTAAAGACCGTCGACCAGGTAATGCCGCCCAGCACGTTAAAGACGACAAAGTTGCGCCAGTGCATGCCGCCCATGCCAGCGATAAAGGGCACAAAGGTGCGGATAAACGGGAAGAAGCGACCCAGGAAGATGGCCAGGTGACCCCACTTGTCCAAGAAGTCCTCGGACTTTTTAATGCGCTCGGGCGTCATGGCCTTGACCTTGCCCGAAGCGATGATCTTTTTGCCAAAGAAGTGACCGATCATAAAGTTGCACTGATCACCCAAGATGGCAGCCGCCCATGCGACGGCCAGCAGGGCCACGATGTTAAAGCCACCGTTGTGGGCAAAGAAGCCCGAAGCAAACAGCAGTGAATCGCCAGGAAGGAACGGGAAGAACACCACGCCCGTCTCGATAAAGATGATCAGGAACACGCAGCCGTAGGCCATAAGCGGGCCGGCGGCGATCCAGCTGGCGATCGCGGTGCGCGGATCCTTAAGCAGCTCGGCGATAAAATTGATGAAACCCATGAAGTAAAACCTCTCAGTTGTGGGCGCGGATACGTCCGAGTTGACCAGTATACGGTTGCGGCGCCCCCTCGTGCGCCACCCCACAAAAGCATGACCCCATTACCAGCAAGTTTGCATAACTGACACCTGTCGCGCAAAGCCGCCAAGATTGTTCTTCCTAATCCCTAGCGAATCGCTATACTTTATTGAATCGCATTGTCACGGCGCTAAGGGAGGGCGGCCGGTGAGCTTTATCAATACCATTCGCGAGGACATCAAGACCGTCCAAGCGCAGGATCCCGCCGCGCAAAACGGTCTGGTCATTTTCCTTTCGTACCCCGGCCTGCACGCCAAGTGGAACCACGTGCCCGAGCACTGGCTCTGGGAGCACGGACATCGCTCGCTCGCCCGCGTGCTCTCGCAAATCACGCGCCATATTACCGGCGTCGAAATTCACCCTGCCGCACAGATCGGCAAGCACTTCTTTATCGACCATGCCATGGGCGTCGTCATCGGCGAGACCACCATTGTGGGCGACAACTGCGTGCTCTACCAGGGCGTCACGCTCGGCGGCACCGGCAACGAGACCGGCAAACGCCACCCAACGCTCGGCAACAACGTCACCGTGGGCACGGGCGCCAAGGTGCTCGGCAACATCCGCATCGGCAACAACGTCAAGATCGGCGGCAACTCGGTCGTCGTTAAGGACGTGCCCGACAACTGCACCGTCGTGGGCGTGCCGGGACGCATCATCAAGCGCAACGGCTGCCGCGTGTTCGAGGAGAGTTTCGACGCCAAGCAGCATCGCGAGTACATGCCCGATGACGCTGCCGAGCAGAGTGCCCTCAACCGCCAAGGCATCACCGAGAACGCCCGCCGCGTCAAAGAACTCGAGCGAGAGGTGGCCGAGCTCAAAGCCCTCGTCGCCAAGCTCGTGGACGAACGCTAGAGGCGGACGACCACCGACAACATTGACGCCAACGCAAAGGCGCGCCAGAGGATTCACCCCCGGCGCGCCTTATTTGTGATGTGGCAAAGAGACTGTCCCTTTGTCACATTATGCGAACTGGCTCAGATAGAGGTCGGCGTAGGCACCCTCGGCAGCCAGCAGCTCCTTATGCGTGCCCTGCTCGATAATGTTGCCGTGATCCATGACCAAGATCAGGTCGGCGTCCACGATCGTCGACAGGCGATGCGCGATCACAAAGCTCGTGCGCCCGCGCATAAGCGCGTCCATGGCACGGCCGATGGCAAGCTCGGTACGCGTGTCCACGCTTGAGGTCGCCTCGTCCAGGATGAGAATCGCCGGGTTGTTGAGCAGCACGCGTGCGATGGTCAGCAGCTGACGCTGGCCCTGGCTAATGCTCTCGGCATCGTTGGCCACGCGCGTGTCGTAGCCCTGCGGCATAGTGCGCACAAAGAAGTCGACCTGCGCGGCACGAGCGGCGGCCACAATTTCGTCGCGCGTTGCCTCGGGGCAGCCGTAGGCGATGTTTTCGGCAATCGTGCCATCGAACAGCCAGGCGTCCTGCAGCACCATGCCAAACTGCTGCCGTAGCTCGCCGCGGTCCATGCGGCTCGTATCCACGCCGTCGAGCGTAATACGCCCGCCGTCAATCTCGTAGAAGCGCATGAGCAGGTTGATGAGCGTCGTCTTGCCTGCGCCCGTGGTTCCCACCACCGCGATCTTTTGGCCCGGCTCGGCGGTAAACGACACGTCGCGCATAAGCGGCTTGTCGGGCGAATAACCAAAGCGCACGTGCTCAAAGGAGACGCGGCCCTCTACGCGACCCGGCAGCTTGGCGGCCTCGTCCGGCAGCGGACCGGCTTCCATCTCGGGCTCATCGAGCAGGTCGAACACGCGCTCCGCACTCGCCAGCGCGCTCTGCAGCGAGTTAAAGGTAAACGACAGCTGCGTCATGGGTTCGGACGCCTCGTAGATAAACTGAAAGAACGCCTGGAACACGCCGACGGTCATGTGACCGGCAACCAGCATGCTGCAGCCCACCAGCGCGATCACGATCTGCGCCAAACGGCCGATAAAGCGCACCGCAGGGCCGACGGCATTGATCATAAAGTCGGCCTTGGTACTCACGCGCGCTAGCTCCCTCGAGGCCTCATGCACTTCGGCAGAACTCTGACGCTCGCGGTTAAACGCGCGAATCACCAAACGGCCCGAATAGCCTTCCTCAACCGCGCTCGTGATTTTGGACACCCACTCCTGGCGCTCGCCGGTCACGTCATGTGTGCGACGCGAGACCACTTTGGTCATCAGCAGCGACAGCGCCATAAAGAACAAAAAGACGAGCGTGAGCGGCACGCTAAACACGAACATCACGCTCACGGCGCCCACCACGGTGCCGATCGACACCAGAAGCTGCAGCAAGCCGCGCTGCATGCTCTCGGACATCTTGTCCAAGTCGTTGGTCGCACGGCTGACGACCTCACCGGGACGATGCGCGTCAAAAAAGGCAAGCGGCAGACGGTTGAGCTTTTGTGCGATGCGGTTGCGTAGGCACAGGTTGAGGCGTTCGGCAACGCTCGACATCAAAAAGCTCTGGAGCGCGTAGAACGAGGCAGCGGCCGTCCAGATCATAAAGTAGATGAAGATGGTCCTGCCGCAGTTCTCCCAGGTGATGTTGAAGGTGGTGTCGTTGGCAAACGCCACCTGAATGTGGCTCCACAGCTCATCGATCACGCGGGCGCTATATGCCGGCGCAGCAGTGTTAAAGATGGCATAGAACACAATGCTCGCGAACACGATATAGAAGCGCCAATGGTCGCCGGCAGCCTCGCTCCACAGGCGGCGCACCGTCGCCCAGGTATCTCGAGGCGTCTCGTCCTCGTCTTCATCGTCCACGTCGCGCATACGCTCTGCCTCGGCGCGGGCGCGCTCGTCCTCGGCACGTTCGTTTTCCTCGTAGAGCGCTTGGCGGCGAGCCTCGCGCTCGGCTGCAGCCTTGGCGGCGTCATCCAGCTCGGGTGCCACGGCAGCCGTTTCCTCGACCAGTCCCGCGGCAGCGGCGTCATCAACGCCGCCCTGCTTCTTGAGCTCCTCGGTCATGCTACTCACCTCCCTTCATCTGCGATTCCGCGATGGCGCGGTACACCTCGCAGGTTTCCATAAGCTCGCCATGCGTGCCCAAGCCCACAACCTCGCCATCCTTGAGCACGACGATCTGGTCGGCGTGCAAGATCGTCGAGATGCGCTGCGCGATGATGAGCACCGCAGCGTCACGCGTCTCGTCTTGCAACGCATGACGCAGGGCGGCATCGGTCTTAAAGTCCAGGGCCGAAAAACTGTCATCGAAGATATATAGATCGGCATGCTTCATGAGCGCACGGGCGATTGCCAAACGCTGGCGCTGGCCGCCCGAAAAGTTCGTACCGCCCTGCGCCACCGGGGTATCGAGTCCCTGCGGTTGGTCGAGTACAAAGGTGCTCTGGGCAACCTCAAGCGCGTGAAGCATGTCGCCCTCGGTCGCGCCTTCGTTACCAAAGCGAAGGTTGCTCGCCACCGTGCCCGAGAACAGCCACGCCTTCTGCGGCACATAGGCAATGCGCCCGCGGATTTCGTCTTGCGTAAGCTCGCGCAGGTCCACACCATTCAGGCGAATGGAGCCCTTGGTGGCATCGTGGAAGCGCAGCAGGAGCTTTGCCACCGTCGATTTGCCCGAGCCTGTCGAGCCAACGATCGCAGTCGTCTGACCGCGACGGCAGGCAAAGCTCAGGTCGCACAGGGTGTCCTCGTCGGCATCGTCAAAGCGAAACGACATGTGGTCGAACACGGCCACCGCATCGGCTTCGTCTTGGGGCTCGCGCGCCCCGTCATCCAGCGTGCGCTCGCCATCGACGATGCTCGGCTCAATCTCCAACACCTGCTGCGCACGGTTCAGGCACGCGGCAGCACGCGGAAGCGTCAGCACCACCATCTGCGCCATCATCACAAAGAACAGGATCAGAATTGCATACTCCAGCACCGCCGAGATACTCGCAATCTGCATGGCGTGGGCGCCTACGCGGTTGCCGCCCACCCACAGCACCGCCACCTCGGCGATGTTCATCAAAAAGAAGCTTGAGCTGTCGAGGCCCACAAACAGGTGGTTGACTTTGATGGCGTTGGCGGCGTATTCGCTAAACACCTCGTCCAGGCGCCGCTCCTCGTGACGCTCCTTGTTAAACGCACGGATGACGCGCACGCCCACGATGTTTTCGCGCAGCACCACGTTCATGCGGTCGATAAAGCTCTGCAAGCGCATAAAGATCGGCGCGGCGTTAGCCACCGTAAAGACCGCCGCTACGAGCACGATCGCAACGACTACGCCCAGAAGCGTGCCCATGGCGGGATCGATAAACCAGGCGAAGATGATGCCCGCCACAGCCAAAAACGGCACGGGCAGCACCAGCTGAATCGTCTGCAGAATCGCCTGCTGAATCACGTTGATGTCGTTGAGCGAGCGCGTGATCATCGATCCGGTGCCAAAGCGCTCAAAATCGCTGGCCGCGAGCTCGAGCGATTTGTCGTACACGGCATTGCGGATATCGCAAGCCACGTTGGCGGCCAGGCGCGCCGAAAGATAGCAGCCCAGCACCGTGCCGCCGCTAGCCATGCTGGTCGCGATAAACATGTATAGGCCGTTGCGTAAAATGTAGTCGACATCGCCCGTGGTAATACCGGTGTTGACCATGTTCGCCAGCATCGTGGGCACCAACAGCGTACCGACGTTATCCACCAGCAGCACCAGCAGTGTCACTGCGACAAGCCCTCGATATGGCTTTAGAAACCTCATTAACAGTCGCACGACTCCCCCTCACGTCGATCTTGCATCTGGCTTGCGGCTGCCACCTGCTGTTTAAATGTCTCGCACTCGTCGCCGAGCACCTGAGAGAATTTGCCGATCAAGCGCATAATCTCGCGCTGCTCACATGGCTCAAGCGCGCCAAAGGCTCGCTGCTCGGCCTTGAGTGCCGGCAGCGCATAACGCTCGGCAAATCGCCTGCCCTCTTCGGTCAGGCTCACAACCTTGTTCTTACGACTGCCTTCGGCAAACTCCAACGTTGCGAAGCCCCGCGCCGTCAAGGTTTTAATTGCCGAGTTGATGGTCTGCTTGCTGTAGAACCATTCGCTTGTCAGACGGCTTACGGCAATACTGCCGCCCGCCGTGCTGGTATCGACGAGCATCCAGTAAGCGCAGTCCGAAAGGCCGCAGGCGCGCGAGAACTCCGAATAGATATGGTCGAGTCCATTGAGCAACCGGTCGAAGTCGACCAGTGTAACCGCACTATTCATCTATCCCACCATTCGATTGTCCGATTTTTGACCAATTTTGTGTCTCTAGATTAGTCCGAGTTTTGACTATCGTCAACAGGCTCTCCGCAAATGCGTGCACTTTTATGGCCCATCGGCAGAAAAAGACCGCCGGCGCGGGGGCGGCGCCAGCGGTCACGTGAAAATCGGGTTTTATTGCCTGTTAAGCGGCGACGGCCTCATAGACCGTAGCGCCCGAGAAGCTGTCATGCAGGCTCTTGCCGGCAATCCACGGCAGCTCGACGACCTCGCAGACCGTGTTGACCAACTCAGAACAGTCAGTAAAGTGGCCCTTGTCGTTGAGGGCCTCGCAATCCTGAACACGCCAATAGCCATCGGTGTGCGTGATGTAGTACTCGTGGTCGTTGATCGACACGAAAGCGCGCGTCTTGGAACGCAGCAGCTTCAGAAATCCTTCGAAATCGGTCTCGACGACATCTCCAGCCTGGAACATGATGTTACCTCCTGGCCCGGCGCCACCACGGCGCATTGATAAACGTTGGTACTCCTTTAGTAAAACCTTTATCAGAGGTTATGCGTTCGTCATTTAGGCAAGTGGTAAAAAACCGCAGGGTAGACGGGATAAAACGTTTAACCATCCCATTTGTTTGTCACATTCTGAAGGTACTTTTATGCAAACCTACTTTCCCAATTGGAATCTATCCTTTTGGCCGGGCAATTGACCGTCTATCGTTTGAGCCCGACGGGTATGAACGGGGCATCTGCAACGCCACCGCAAGGAGACACCATGGAGACTATCGAAGCACTCATTCACCGCCGCAGCTGCCGCAACTACAGCGATCGTCCCGTCGAGGCCGAAAAGCTTGCACGTATTATCGAAGCCGGCCAATATGCACCGAGCGGCATGGGCCGCCAGCCGGTGACGTTTGTCGCCGTCACCGACCCCGCGACCGTCGAGCGTCTCTCGCAGCTCAACGCGCAAGTCATGGGCAGCAACAGCGACCCCTTCTATGGCGCCAAGACCGTTGTGGTGGTGCTGGTTGACCGCAGCGTGCCCACACATCTGGAAGACGGCTCGCTCGCCATGGGCAACTTGCTCAATGCTGCCTATGCGCTGGGCGTTGATTCGTGCTGGATTCATCGCGCGCATGAGGTCTTTGACTCGCCCGAGGGCCTGGAGCTGCTGGCCAGCTGGGGCCTGCCCGCCGACGGCAGCCTGCGCGGTGTCGGTCACTGCATTCTGGGCTACGCCGAGGACACGCTACCCGAGGCAAAGCCGCGCCGCGACAACGTCGTCTACGTAAGGTAACCCAGGAGCGTCAGCGGGGGTAGCTAATTTTGGACGGGGCTATTTTAGCTACCCCACTCGCAACTTATATTGACGTCGCCGTTGTCGTCGTTTCGTTCGTGTGAGTCGTTTCGGCACCGTCGCCTTGTTCGTCCTCGTCCTTTTGCGCATCGGCGATGGTGGAGGCCGCCGCGACGATGCCGCGCTGGGGCGCGACGCCTGTCTGGGTCTGCGCGCCCTCGACAACTTCTGTGCCTGCATGCGCGAGCTCGGGCGATTTAAACATTGCGTCCAAGTTGGCGCCACCGCCGGCATATCCGAGCGCAGCGAGCGCGATGACGATCACTGCAACGGCGGCCACGATCGGCACGTAGCGATGCCAGCCGGCGGGATTGAGCCCGCTGCGGCGAGCCGCCCCGCGGCTGATGTAGCCGAGCGTTCCGTCGTGCTTGAGCTTTGAGCCCACCACGCGTTTGCGGCCCCACAGCGAGGACTCTGCCTGCATTGCCAAGCGGGCGCTTGCCGAAGGATAGCCGTATTTAGTGCGCTTGAACGAGCCATCAAACCCCGAGGCGTGTTTGCCCCACGTCACCGATGTCGTGCGTCGGTTGACCGGCGCGGCACTCCGCCTTCTGCGGCTCGGTTTTGAAGTCTCAGTCATATGCCCTCGCACGCCGTAACCAAATCGAAACAATAACGCTTTGGACTGTAGCACACGCGTCGCGCGCGGTCACGGGCGCCTCGCTCAACGGTCATCGTCCTTCAGCAAGCGCCACAGAGTTGTACGGCTTATGCCCAGCACCTCCGCCGCACGGGTTCGGTTGCCGTGGAGATGGTCTACAACCAGATGCGCGATATCTCGCTCGGTATCGGCCAGCGGTCGCAGGATATACAGGTCACTTTCGAGCGTCGGGGCGCCAAAGGTTGCGGTCTTAATCACGTCCTCTTGGGCGAGCACTTCCTCCGCCACAGCGCGGTCCACCGTGCCCGCCCCCACCAATATATACAGTCGTTCCGAGACCTCGCGGAGCTGCAGATAGTTGCGCGGCCAGCGGTAAGCATCGAGCGTCTTCGTCGCCGCGGCAGACAGCGCGGGCGTTGCCGTCCCAAATGCATCAGCGAGATATTCCAAATAGCGCGCAACCTTCGTCGACGCGGCTCCCTGCTCGGCGATTGCCGGCGCCACGCTCACCGCACAGGCGAAGCGCTCGGTCACAAAGGCGGCTTGATCACTTTCGCTGCCGCCCGGCATGTCATTCGCCGTCAGCACCACATGGCAGCGCGTCGCCAACGCGGTGTCGGCCATCGTGGAGACCAGCTCGCGGAGGCGCTGGGGGCCAACCGCGTTCCAGCCCTCAATGCAAAGGGTCAGCCCTGTTTGGAACAACGGCGATTCGGCGCTTTTGAGCACGTGGCGCCAACCGCGCTCGGTAAGCTCATCGAGCGCAATGGAAACAAAGGGCTGATCGGCAAAAGGACCGTCCAGATAGAGGCGCTTGGCGATCTCGACCTGACCCGCTCCCAGCTCGCCCTCGAGCATAAGGGGCACCCCGCGCGCATAGCTCCCGGCAACCGGTGCAGCTACCGCAGCGGCACCCTCAACGATGCCGTACGCGCTCGATTCGTAGCGGGCCTCAACCTCGTCGGCGTTGAGCCACTCGATGCCCGCATGCGCCGCGGCGCCGCGCACCTCGCGGACCACGACGACCCAAAGCCCCCCGCCCTCTTTGTCGGTGGGGCGAACGGTCAGGCTCAGGCGCGTACCCTCACGCCCCATAACCAGACGCGCGCCGTCTCCTATACGGTCGAGACGCTCAGCGACAAAAACCGCCACATCCCGCTCAAGCGCCGCGTCATTCATGGTCGAGATCGCGATGTCCCCATGCGCATCGATTGCCAATGCCGAGGCCCCGGCGGCAGCTAGGGCATCGGTCAAGATGTTCAGTTTGGCATCGCTATCCATGATTTGCCCCTGTCCGCGGCGACATGCAGCCGCCGACGGTCGCACGACCGAGTGTTTCAAAATTGAACAATATTGCTCACCAAACACTATAGGGCAGAAAGCGCCGTCCTGCGAGTATAGGTGTTGCCCCGCATCGCCATCCTGGCGGGGCGATAAGAGCTCTTCGGGACTTATAAACCTGCGGACAAGCCATACCCGCAAGAGCTCCTATCGCTCCACCGTGAGAATGCGCTCACCAGCACGCAGCACGAAAATAAGCTACTTCTCTACCAGATTCCCAGCACGTGCTGCATTCCCAAGCTCATGCACGCAATGCCAATCCAGCAGCAAAAGCCCAATGCGATGGGTTTACCACCCTTTTTGACCAGCTCGACGATATCGGTATTAAAGCCAATAGCCGCCATGGCCATCACAATAAAGAACTTCGACAGCTCCTTGATGGGCGCCGTAAAGGACGCGGGAAGCTGAAGCGCCGTGGTGATTACGCTCGCCAACACAAAGAACAGCACAAACATGGGAAACGCGCGTTTAAACGAGAACGTGCTTTTGGCGTCGCCTCCGGCCTTGCGTGCCAGATGCATCTGCCAACACGCGAGAGCCAACGTAATGGGAATAATGGCCAGCGTCCTGGTGAGCTTGACCACCGTGGCGCTCTCGAGCACATTAGCGCCGGGATGCATGCTGTCCCAAGCGCTCGCCGCAGCCGTTACGGACGAGGTGTCGTTGATGGCGGTGCCGGCAAACAGGCCAAAGCCCTCGTTGGTCAGCCCGAACATGCCGCCGAGCGTCGGAAACACGAGCGCCGCGATAACGTTAAACAGGAAGATGACCGAAATAGCCTGGGCAATCTCGCGATCGTCGGCATCGATGACGGGTGCGGTCGCGGCGATGGCAGAACCGCCGCAAATCGACGAACCCACACCCACAAGCGTCGCGATCTTGCTCGGCACGTTCATGACGCGGCAGAGCACGAAGGCGATGACAAGCGAGGTCGAGATCGTCGCCACGATAATCGGCAGCGACTGGGCGCCCTTGGACAGAATCTGGGAGAGGTTCATGCCAAAGCCAAGCAGGATAACCGCGTACTGCAAGACTTTTTTGGACGTATAGGTGACGCCGGCGGCGAGCTGATCGCGACGATTCTTGGGAAAGACGAGCGCCAGGACCATGCCAAAGAGGATGGCAAATACCGGCCCGCCGACCACCTCGATTTGTTTGCCGAGCAACGTCGCGGGGATAGCGATGATCAGGCAGAACAAGACGCCCTTCCAGCGCTCGCGTACGATATTCGCCAGTTGCATATGGGATTCCTTCTTTCTATTTCACGTTTGCGACGGCTTATGATACGGCAACATTGAGCACAGCCTTGCGTAAACACAAACTAAGATGCCGCAATGGTTCTCAGGCAACAGCCGAATTACCCACCGCGGAAAGCTGATTCACGGCATAATTAACAACTGACATATGAGTGTGATAGAACAGTTGCGAGGCGCTATGGAAGAATCGATGCACGTTGGCGAGCAGGAAATGAGCCTACAGGACCAGTCCTACCACACCATTCGACGCAAAATCGTTTACCTGGACTACAAGCCGGGCGAAAAACTGGGCGTCAAGCAGCTTTGCGACGACTTGGATATGGGGCGCACCCCTGTGCGCGAGGCACTGGTGCGTCTGGCGCAAGAGGGCCTGGTGCGCACCGTGCCCCAAAGCGGCACCTATGTTTCGCCCATCAACCTCACCCTTGCCGAAAGCGCCTGCTATATTCGCGAACACCTTGAAAAGCAGGTGATTGTGGAGTGCTGCGCCCGCGCTACCTCGGCAGGCATCGAGCAGCTCGACCGAGCCATCGCGCTGCAGGAAAAGGCCATGGCCGAAGAGGATCGCATCGGATTCTTTTTAAGCGACAACCTCATGCACCGCATGATCTTTAGCATCGCGTGCCGCAGCACCGTGTGGTCATGGCTCGAGGAGACCAATGCCGACCTGGAGCGATTCCGCTGGCTGCGTGCCGCCACGCAGACGCTCGACAATCAGGAGACTGTTAACGAGCACAAGCAAATCCGCCGCGCCATCGCCGGTCGCGATCCTATCGAGGCGAGCTTTTTGGTCAGCAAGCACCTGCATATGATGTTTCGCAACCAGACCGAGGTCCTGGACCAGTTCCCCGAGTACTTCGAGACCAGCAAGCTCCGCTAACCTGCCAAATAGGGACAGGTTTATTTTGGCAGGTTTTATCTGGGCAAATGCAACAAGGCCCGGCTCCGCCTGATGACGCGGAGTCGGGCCTTAGTTGTTAGGATGACGGAACTCGATTACTCGACGGTGACGCTTTTGGCGAGGTTACGAGGTTGGTCAACATCGCAACCGCGCAGGATGGCTACCTCACGAGCAAGCAACTGCAGCGGGACGCTCGCTGTAATGGGGCTGAACACGTCGCGGACGGCCGGCACGCGAATGATGCAATCGGCGATCTTGTTGATTTCCTCGTCGCCCTCGGTAGCAACGACGATGACCTTGGCGCCGCGCGCCTTGCACTCCATGAGGTTCGACACGGTCTTGTCGTAGGTGGCGCTCTTGGTGGCCACGGCGATGACAGGGAAGCCCGGGTCGATCAGGGCAATGGGGCCGTGCTTCATCTCGCCGGCGGCGTAGGCCTCGGCATGCAGGTAGCTGACCTCCTTGAGCTTGAGCGCGCCCTCGTAGGAAATAGCGGCACCCATGCCACGGCCCACGAACAGTGCGGACTGCGCGTCCTTGCACAGCAGGGCGGCCTCATGCACGGACTCGGTCTGGGTATCCAAAATCCACTGGATCTGCTCGGCTGTATCGGAAAGCTCGCGGAACAGCATGCGCGCCTGCTTGGTGGTCAAGCGGTACTTGACCTGCGCCAGCAGCAGGGCCAAAAGCGTGAGGCTCACGACCTGACCGATGAAGCTCTTGGTCGAGGCGACTGCAATCTCCTTGTTGGCCTTGGTGTAGATGACACCGTCGCTCTCGCGCGCCACGGGGCTGCCCACCACGTTGGTGATGCCGAAGACCTTGGCACCCTTGATGCGCGCGTCGCGAATGGCGGCAAGGGTATCGGCCGTCTCGCCCGACTGGGACACGGCAACGACAAGCGTCGTCGGCGTGATAATGGGGTTGCGGTAGCGGAACTCGCTAGCCGCCTCAACCTCAGTGGGGATGCGAGCCCAGCCCTCGATAAGGTTCTTGGCAATGAGGCCAGCGTGATAGCTGGTGCCGCAAGCGATCACGTAGACGCGGTCGATGTCGTTGAGCTCCTCAAGCGAAAGGCCCAGCTCATCGATATCGAGCTCACCGGCGGGGGTCATGCGGCCCACCAGGGTATCGCGTACGACACGAGGCTGCTCATGGATCTCCTTGAGCATAAAGTCGGGGTAGCCGCCCTTTTCGGCCATGTCCAAATCCCAGTCGATATGGGTAACCTTGGGCTCAATCACATTGCCGGCCTCGTCGGTATACTCGACGCCTGCGGGCGTGAGCTTGGCAAACTGGCCGTCCTCAAGCACCACGACGTCGCGGGTTGCGTCGATGAGCGCGATGACATCGGAAGCAACATAGGAGCCGGTTTCGCCCACACCGACTACGATCGGGGAATCCTTGCGGGCCACGGCAATCACGCCAGGCTCATCGGCGGAAACGGCGGCCAAACCATAAGCGCCCACCACGTGGGTGCAGGCCTCGCGCACAGAGGCCATCAGGTCATGTGTCTCGCCATAGGCCTCTTCGATCAGATGTGCAAAGACCTCGGTGTCAGTCTCGCTCTTAAAGTGATGGCCGCGGCCCTCCAGCTCCTCGCGCAGTTCGGCGAAGTTCTCGACGATGCCGTTGTGGACGATGGCGATACGACCGTCGCAGCTGGTGTGGGGATGGGCGTTAACGACCGAAGGCTTGCCGTGAGTGGCCCAGCGGGTGTGGCCGATGCCGCAGGTGGCGTCGCTGTCGATATTGGAAAGCTCGCTCTCCAGGCCCGCGACCTTGCCCACGCGGCGAATAACATCGAGGTGCGCCGCGGCGCCCTCGCCTACCTCGAGCGCGACACCCGAGGAGTCATAGCCGCGATACTCCATACGCTTAAGACCCGTGACCAGGATGTTCTTTGCAATATCAGAGCCGGTGTAGCCGACAATTCCGCACATAGGATAAATCCCTTCGTCCGCGTGACTGCAAAACGTCCACGCACATGGGGCGCTGAGACGTATAACGTTCGAGTATTGTACTCACGCAGGCGCAAGCTGATATACCAGAAGTGGTATCTCAACTTGAATACCACTCGATACACACACCCCAGCACGAAGGGGGCAGGCGCCTTCGTGGTTGTTTGGCCTGACAGCATCGTTTGCCCAGATAAAACCTGCCAAAATAAACCTGTCCCTAATAGGCAGGTTTTGACACCTCAGGGGCGGGCGATGCTACAATCTGGCTTGTACTTGAAACGCATCAAAGGGGCCGCTATGGCAAAGGTTAAAATCAGCGACGTCGCGCGCGAAGCCGGGGTTTCGTTGGGCACGGTTTCCAACGCGCTCAACCATCCCGAAAAGTTGCGTCCCGAGACCCTCAAGCTCATTAACGAAACCATCAGTCGACTGGGCTACCTGCCCAACCAAAGCGCTCGTCAGCTCGCGGGCGGCGCCACCAAGTCCTTTGGCCTGGTGCTCCCCCGTCTCGATCACGGCTTTTCGCTCCAAATCGCCAGCGGCGCCCACAACGAGGCCCGCAAGCACGGCTATGACCTGCTCATCGCCAACGCCGACAACGACGACATCCTCGAGGATCATTACCTGCGCTACTTTATGGGCACGCAGATGTCCGGCGTCATGGTTCAGCCCATGGCATCCCCCGACTGGCACCCCGCCATGACCAAAATGCCCGTGCCGATCGTCCACCTGGACATCCATTGCTCCGAGCCCGGCTACTACGTAGCGGCCGACAACGAGGCCCAGGGTCGCATCATTGCCGAACTCGCCATCGCCCGCGGTGCACGCCATATCACCGTTGTGGGTAGAGCAGCATTTATGCAACTCACCCTACGCGTCCTTGGCATTCATAAGGCGCTCGCCCTACATCCCGACATCAAGATCGAAGTCATTGACGCCGGCGAGTGGAACACGGCGGCCGACGGCTATGGCATCGGCAACCAAATCGCCGAGCGTCCCGCCGACGAACGCCCCGATTTTGTCGTCGGTCTAACCGACGTGCTGGCCTCGGGTGTCGTTTCGGCACTGGTCGACAAGGGCATCTCTGTCCCCGGGCAAGTACGCGTAGCAGGCTGCGATGGCAACCCGCTCGCTTGGAGCGGATCGGTCCCGCTCACTACGGTAGCGCCCCCGGGCTACGAGATTGGCCGCAAGGGTGTCCAACTGCTCATAGAGCAAATCGAGAACAAGGCCCCGGCAAAGACCAGGCATATCCGCATCGGCTCTGCAGCGCGCACCGTCACCGCAGTCGCCGCTGCCGAGGACATCAACCGCCAAGAACTGGTACGTCCGTTCCTACTGGAGCGCGCCAGCACCCAGGCGAGCACCCAGACCGACGCCACGGCCATCAACCTGGGCGCGTATCTATAGCACGCCCGCACGTATGCTAAGTCACCGCTTAAGCAAAAGGGGCCCGACCATTGCCGGGCCCCTTTTGCTTAAGCGCAAACGTGGGCAATTGCTCGTTTCAACACCGCAATTGTCTAACGCACGGCCTTGACTGCCGACACCAGGTCGAACAACGTATCGAGCACGGCCTCGCAGCCATCCACCACGTCCTGCGGCAGCGGCACGATATCGGGGACGGCAAAGACATGGCAGCCGGCCGTAATGCCCGAGACGCAGCCGTTGCGCGAATCCTCGACCACGGCACACTCCTCGGGGGCAAAGCCCGCGCGCTCGCAGGCAAGCAGATACATCTCGGGGTCGGGCTTGCCGTGCACGACATCCTCGCCGCAGGTCACCGTTTCAAACTTGTCAAAGAGGCCGACCATCTTAAGGTTGCGCTCGGCCGTAGCGAGGCGCGACGACGTCGCTAGACCCACGTGATAGCCCGTAGCCAACAGCTCGTCTATGCACTCGGCGGCGCCGGCCTTAAGCTCCAGGTCGGTCTTGACCATCTCGTCGCGAATCTCCTTGTGGCGGACATAAATCGCCTCGGTGGTTTCGTGGCTACCGTAATGCTTATCAAGGATGTCCATAACATCGGGTAGCGTGCGGCCGATAAACTGATGGATCAGTGCATCATCAATCGCGATCCCCAGCTCGGCGGCGCCCGCCTTCCATGCCTTGATGCCCAAACGCTCGGTATCGACCAGCGTTCCGTCCATGTCAAAAATAACAGCCTTGATCATATCGATCCCCTCACCGGATTGCATTACTGCCACTCTACCGCACTTTACAAACTTGTATATAACGTATATAGCATATTGCACTTTCGTTACATAGATAGAAGTCTTATGGCGAGTGGCTCGGTAGGATTATAGTTTCGTCCGAGCTATAATTACTGTAAGGAACTTTCATGCTTTCAGACACCGCCGCACCCGCAGAGGAGCTTCAGGACAAACTCGCAGCACTCGAGCAGCTGCTCTTGGCATACGGACGCGTCGCCATCGGCTTTTCCGGTGGTGTCGACAGCAGCTTTTTGGCCGCGGTCTGCGCCCGCATCATGCCTGCCGACACGCTTCTCGTTCACCTCACCACGCCGCTCATCGGTACGCCCGAGCAGGCTTCGTTTGAGCAGTCCGTTGATGGACAAGCCAATGAAGGGGCGCATTTTAAGCTCCCCGTGCTCAATCTTTCGGTGGATCAGTTGCAGCTCCCCCAAGTAGCCTGCAACGATGCCAATCGCTGCTACCACTGCAAGCACGCCAGCTTTACCGCCATCGTCAACCACGCCAAGTCGCTCGGCTTTTCCACCGTCATCGATGGCAGCAATGCAAGCGATCGCGGTGACTACCGCCCCGGCATGCGCGCGGCAGAAGAGCTCGACGTACGCTCCCCTCTCATGGAGGTCGGCTTTACCAAGGACGAAGAGCGCGAGCTGCTGCGCGCATGGGGCTATCCCGTTTGGAACCTGCCGGCGGGAGCCTGCCTTGCCACGCGTGTCCCCACGGGCGAGGAGCTTACGCGCGAGAAGGTCGATTTAATCCGCGCCTGCGAGGATTACCTGCACGGTCTTGACTTGGCGCAGGTCCGCGCGCGCTTGGTCGGCGGCTGCATGCATATCGAGGCCGCCCCCGCAGATGTCGCCAAGATTGCCGCTCTCGGCGGCACCGGCGTCGATGCCGAGGGCAAAACCCCGCTGCCCGCCGCCATCGAGTCCGCGCTGCGCGAGCTGGGCTGCAGCCACATCTCCCCCGAGGTCACCCCCTACATCCACGGCAACATGAACCTGTAGGTTGCGCCGTTTTACCTACCAAAAAGGGACAGGTTTGTTTTGGCAGATTTTATCTGGGGAAACGCAAACAGGGCTGCGACACCTACATGGCGTCGCAGCCCTTTTCCTTGGAGAAGGATCAATTGATTGAACGGGATGACCGTTCTAGCCTTCGAGCCCACTATTGATGAGCTCGGCAATCTCGGCGGGATCGGTGCTTTCGCGCACCTTGTCACGAAAACCGGCGTCCATCAGCATCACGGCAGCCTTGGAGAGCAGACGCAGGTGCGTGGTTCCAGCTTCGCCGGCAGGCACGTACAGCGCGAGCGCAACATCGACGGGCACCCCATCGAAGCTCGGCCATTCAACGGGCTCGGCCAGTTTAAGCACGGCAACGCCCGGCGTGTGAATCGCGTCGCTTTTGGCATGCGGAACGGCAAAACCGGCGACAAGGCCGGTCTCGGCCTCGTTCTCGCGAGCAATAAAGGCAGCCTCTACGGCAGATGCGTCATCGGCGAAGCCGAGCTCGATTGCCTGCTCAGACAAATAATGCAGGGCGTCCTCGCGCGAGGCGGCGGTATACCCGATCGTCACTTGGTTGGCAGATACAAATCCCATGGAAACCTTCCTTACAACACAGACCTGACCGCAGCTTCGATGCCGTCGGCGTCCAAACCGTACTTGTGCAGCAAATCGACCGCAGGGCCAGACTCGCCGTACACATCGCGCACGCCGACGCGTCGCATCGGCACCGGATGCTGTTCCGCGAGCACCGAGGCCACGGCCTCGCCAAGACCACCGATAATCGAATGCTCCTCGGCGGTGACCACACGTCCAGTCTTCTTGGCGCTGGCAACCACCAGGCGCTCATCAAGTGGCTTGATCGTGTGCATGTTGATAACCTCGGCGTCGATACCATCGGCAGCGAGCGCCTCGGCAGCCTCAAGCGCCTCGGCGACCATGAGGCCACAAGCGATGATGGTCACATCGGACCCCTCGCGCACGACCACGCCGCGACCAATCTTGAACTCATAGTCCTCGCGGTCGTTGATGACCGGTGTTGCCAGGCGGCCGAAGCGCATGTAGACCGGTCCCTCAAACTCATAGGCGGCGCGCACGCAAGCGCGAGCCTCGATGTCATCGGCGGGAACGATTACCGTCATGCCCGGGATCGTGCGCATGAGCGCGATGTCCTCGCAGCACTGATGCGTGGCGCCGTCTTCACCGACCGAGATGCCCGCATGCGTGGCGCCGATTTTGACGTTGAGGTGCGGATAGCCGATGGAATTACGCACTTGCTCGTACGCGCGACCGGCGGCGAACATGGCAAAGGTGCTCGCAAAGGCGACGTGGCCCGTGGTCGCAATGCCGGCGGCGAGCCCCATCAAGTTGCTCTCGGCAATGCCGGCGTCGTAGAAGCGCTCAGGGTGCGCAGCCTTAAACTTACCGGTCTGCGTGGCGGCGGCCAGGTCGGCATCGAGAACCACAAAGTCATCGTGCTCATTGCCCAGCTCAACAAGGGCCTCGCCATAGCTGACGCGCGTGGCGACTTTCTTGATGTCTGCCATTAGAGCTCCTCCCCTGCTGCTGCGAGCTCGGCCATGGCCTGCTCAAACTGTTCATCGTTGGGTGCTTTGCCGTGCCAGCCCACCTGGTTTTCCATAAAGGAGACGCCTTTGCCCTTCACCGTCTCGGCGATAATGGCCACGGGCGAGTCGCTCACTTTGCGGGCCTCGGCAAAGGCGGCGGCAATCTGCGCCATGTCATTACCGTCGGCAAGTTCGATCACATGCCACTTAAAGGCGCGGAACTTGTCGGCAAGCGGCATAGCAGAGTTAACTTCGTCGATACTGCCGTCAATTTGCAGGCCATTATGATCGACGATAGCGACGAGGTTATCCAAGTCGTGGTTGCCGGCGAACATGGCCGCCTCCCACACCTGGCCCTCCTCGCACTCGCCGTCGCCCAACAGCGTGTAGACGCGGTAGCTGTCACCCCAGTGCTTTGCGGCGAGTGCCATTCCAACCGCGGCGGAGATACCCTGACCGAGCGATCCGGTAGACATGTCGACGCCCGGCGTGTCATTCATATTGGGATGGCCCTGCAGGCGGCTGCCGATATGACGGAGCGTCTCGAGCTCCTCCTTGGGAAAGAACCCGCGTTCGGCGAGCACGGCATAGAGTGCCGGAGCGCAATGTCCCTTGGAGAGCACAAAGCGATCGCGCTCGGCGCGGCTCGGATTCGCCGGGTCGACATCCATTTCCTCAAAGTAGAGGTAGGTCATAATGTCGGCGGCGCCAAGCGATCCGCCCGGATGCCCCGACTTGGCGGCGTGGACACCCGTGACAATACCGCGGCGAACCTCATTGGCAATCTTGGCCAGTTCCTGATCGGTCATGGAGTTTCCTCTCTTGAGCACGCCGGCCCGGCATAACAAATGCTGGGCCGGCAGAACCATCGTTACTGTGCCTCGACGACCTTTTTCCAGTCAGCCTCGAACGAGGCAAGGCCCTGGTCGGTCAGCGGGTGATGCAGGCATTTCTTAAGAGCAGCCATGGGGACGGTCGCAATATCGGCACCGAGCAGCGCCGCCTGGGTCACGTGATTGGGCGTGCGGACGGATGCGGTGATGATCTCGACGGTGTCGTCGACGTTCTTACCGGTCCAGTCGTAGTTCTTGATGCAGGTCACAACGTTATCGAGCTGCGAAATACCGTCCTCAGCGATGTCGTCGAAGCGTCCCACAAACGGGCTGATGTAGCGGGCACCGGCATTGGCGGCCATCAAGGCCTGGGTCGGCGAGAAGACGAGCGTCATGTTGACGCGCACGCCTGCATCGGCCAGGGCGCGGCAGGCGGCGAGGCCGGCCTCGCACACGGGGAGCTTGACCACAATGTTGGGGGCGAGGGCGGCAAGGCGCTTGCCCTCCTCGATCATGCCCTCGGCAGTAGTCGCGGTGGACTCGGCAGACACGGGCAGACCCTCGCAGAGCTCGGCAATCTTGAGCATATGGGGCTCAAAGTCGGCCAGCTTGCCGCCGGTCTTGGCGTACAGGGACGGGTTGGTGGTGACGCCGGCAAGGCAACCCCAGCTCTTGGCCTCGGCGATCTCGTCAAGGTTGGCGGTATCGATAAAGAACTTCATGTTGCAAACTCCTTCGGAGGAATCCAAAACTCAAAAAATAGGACAAAGGGGGCGTCCCTTTGTCCTATGTGCCGGGCCTGCGGCTGGGACATGCCCCAGGCCCGGCGTCGCGTAGGAAAAACTACCTAGTCCTCGAGGGCCTTCTCGATGCGGCTCGTGACGCCCTTGAGGTTAAGACCGACGACGTACTGCTTGATCGGGCGCTTGATGTGCTCGATCACAAAGCGCTTGCCGTCGATGTCCTGGGCAGCGAGGTTGCGATAGAGCTTCTCGACCTGCTCCTTGACCTCGGGATCGTTGAACGCGTAGTGGCCGGAGACATCCAGAATCTTCAGGCTGAGCTCGTCGTCGGCCAGAATGTCGTCAACCTGCAGGTTGACATCGTCGCCGGTCATCCACTTGCGCCAGCGCTCGGTCTTGATAGCCTTGACCAGCAGCGTGTGATACAGGTCGGAGGGATCGTCGCACAGGCCGTTGTCGACCAGAATCTGCTCGGTAGCGCAGAGCTTGAGGTAAGCGCGGGTCTCCTCGGTGCCGTACTGAGGGGCAACATTGGAGGCCGTCACGTGAGCCGGGATGTGCTCGAGCAGCGTTGCGTCATCCAGATAGTCGGCGTTGTGCTCCTTCAGGCCCACGCCGTAGCGCTTAGCCATGTCGGCGAGCTCGCGGGCATTCTTAAAGTTGTAATGACCGACCTGCTCGGTCCAACGGGTGAGCGTACCGGTCTGGCCGACGATAAAGGTGGGCATGGGGCAGCCGCGCTTCTCGAGCTCGGGCTGCAGCTGAGAAATGAACTCCTCGTACTTATCGGTAGAGGTCAAGCCGCCATTGGTCTCCTCGGTACCGACCTCATAGGCAACCTCGGGCAGGTTATGCTCGCGACGGTACTGCTCAAGGTAGTCGATAAGATCGATCGTGCGGCGAAGCACCACGTCGAGCGGAATAACCTTGCCGATCTGATAGGGGTCCTTGGTGGGGTCGACCATCAGCAGGTCAAAGCCTGCCTCCATGTCGGCGACGAAGGACTTGCGGGCGAGCTCCATGGCCTCGTCCTCGGGCAGGTGGGCGTTACGCTCCTCGTCGCGCTGCCACGGGCCGCCGTGATCGCGGCACAGGTAGTACGGACCGGTGTAACCCACCTCGTCGGCAACCTTCTTGATGTCGGCGGCAAAGCGCGTCTGGTCCCAACCGTTGACGTAACCGGCGCCCATCTCGTCCATATCGACCTGGTTGCGGCTGGCGATAAACATGGGCGGGAAATCCTCGTCCTTGGCAAGCTCGAACACGGCCTGAATCAGGTTGGGGCTCATGGGGCCAATACCGACCATGGTTGCGTGATCGCCGCTATCCTGCAGCTTGAGCATGCCCTGAACGGCCTGGCGGATGGTGAGGTTGGACATTTTGTTCTCCTTCTCCAGAGGATTTTTGACAAAAGTTCCCTGGGACCCAGATGTGGGCCCTATCAGTACGGATGGATTTTGTTGTGTAGGGGCGGTTGTGCGGAGTCAAATCCATCCCTCCGCACAACCGGAGTCCTTAAAGGTTTACTTGGCCTGCTTGTCGAGCGTGGGCTTCATGGCAATCAGGATTGCAGCGGCGACCACGGCGCCAATCACGATGTCCAGGCAGAACAGCGCGACGTTGTTGGTGGCAAGGGCGACGATAAAGCCACCGTGCGGGACGTAGCAATCGATGCCCTGGAAGGCGGCAAGCGCCGCACCCACGGCAGAGCCGATGCAAATGCCGGGAAGGGTGTGACCGAGGTCCTTGACCGCGAAGGGGATAGCGCCCTCGGTAATACCGATGCAGCCCATGAACAGCGCGGAGATGCCCATCTGGCGGTCGGCGTCATCGAACTTGTTCTTGGCGATGAGCGCAGCGAGGCCACAGGCGATCGGGGGAACGGCGACGGCGACGCGGAACATACCATTAGGACCGTAGATGCCGGAGGCCATGATGGCCATGGTGAAGGTCGAGGCGGTCTTGTTGATGGGGCCGCCCATATCGAAGGCGGTCATAACGCCAATGACCAGACCCAGGACAACCGCGGAGCCGCCCTGCAGACTGCCGAGCACGCCGGTAAGCCAGTCCATCACAAAGCCAAGCGGCGTGGCCAGGATGTAGATATAGGCCATGCCTAGGACAAGCGAGGTCAGAATCGGAATGATCAGGATGGGCATGATGGTCTGGATGGTGTTGTTGACCTTCCAGGTCTTCATCCAGCGGACAAAGTAGCCGCAGATAACCGCCATGATCATGGCGCCCAAGAAGCCGGTCGAAACGCTGTTGCCGTTAGGGGTAACGACTGCGTTGTTGACCAGGTAACCCAGGACAAAACCGGGGGCGAGCGCGGGCTTGCCAGCCATCGAGTAGGAGATGTAAGCCGCAAGCACCGGGATCATCATGGAGATGCCGGCCATGCCGATGGTGTTAAGACTCACCATCAGCGGGTTCGTAACCTCCATGCCGTTGGCGCCGGCGGTACCGGATGCCAGCGAGAAGGCGAGAAACACGCCGCCGATAACGACGATGGGGATAAAATAGGAAACGCCGGTATTGAATGCATTGAGCAGCGTCTTACCAGGATCGGCAAAGACAGACTGCTTGGACGCCGGTGTCGGGGCCTGCGGGGCAGCGGAGACGGCCTTCTTCTCTGCCTTGGCCTCGGCCTTGGGCGCGTCAACGGCGCCGCCCGTCGCCTTGATAATCTCAACGGCCTGGTCAATGATCTTCACCGGATCGGCGATTACATCCGAGGTGCCGACCTTCAGGAACTTTCCCTCGGCCATCTTCTGCTCAAAACGATCCTCGTTCTCGACGCCCACGTCGACGGACTCGAGCACCAGGTCGGCGGAATCCACGTCTTCCTGCGTCAGCTCGTTCTCGATACCCAGGCCACCCTGAGCCTCGACTTTGCACTCGATGCCACGGGCGGCGCATTCATCCTGAATCGCCTTCTGGGCCATATACGTGTGGGCGATACCCACGGTACAGGCGGCAACGCCTACGATCTTCATTGCTTCCCTCTTTTCATAGAGTTGCGTGCGCAAGACACCGTTTGCGGAGGCCTCCGGAGCATCCCCTGCCGTTTGGACTTGCTGTCTTTTCGACAAGACCAATATAGGTGCTCGTTTTTCTTAATGCCAGCTTATTTCGGTAAACGCGCAGGTCAGGGCATTAGTTATGCGATTTAGTTATGCGTTTAACCAAAAATGAATCCTGCGATTTTACCCTCGATTTCAAAAGTCAAGAAGTATTTGATTTTCTCGGTAGACGGCAGATGCGCATGCCGGTCACAAATTTCAACCCCACCCGTATACCGCATTTGTTGCATACTCATATGAAAGGAAAAGGTCGCTCACCGAAGCGCATCCCACACCAAGACTCAAAGTCATCATGTTGGAAAATGCTCATCTGTCGGAAGGAGTCGCTGTGGCAAAACAGCGCGTTACGATCGCAGACGTCGCTCGAGAGGCGGGAACCTCGACGGCAAGCGTCTCGTATTACCTCAACGACAAACGAGAAAAGCTTAGCGAGAAGACGCAGGCAAAGATTGCGCGCGTCATCAAGGAGCTGGGATACGTCCCCAACGCCCAGGCGCAAACACTCACCGGCAAACAGACCCACGTCATCGCCATTATCATTTTGGATAACACCAACAAGTGGGCGGGCCTCGTCCTCAACGGCATGGAGCAGGTCATGCTCCCCGCGGGCTACCAGACGGTCGTTTGCACGAGCAACTTTAACCCCGAAACCGAGCTCATGTATGTCGACAAAATGCTCTCGCTGGGCGTCGATGGCTTTATCATCCAGCCCACGGCAAATTTCAAGGCCGTCCATGACCGCATCAAGCGCGCCGGTAAGCCCGTCGTCTTTTTCGATGCGGCCATCTATAGCCCAGGTACCAGCTGGATCAAAACCAACCTTTACGACGGTGTGTACAACGCCACGCAGGCACTCCTCGACGCCGGTTACGAAGATTTCTTTTCCATTGCCGCCAACATGACCGAAATGCGCACCCGCATGGAGCGTTTTCAAGGGTATGCCGAGGCGCTGGCAGCGAACGGACGGCTCTACAAAGCGATTCCCATCGACCACAACAAGCCGTCGGTCGGTGAGCTTACCGAGTACTTTAAATACAAGTTCAACCCCGCCAAGCGAACCCTTATCTTCGTGCAAAATCAGTGGGCACTTCCCCGTGTCTACAAGGCTCTCCAGCCCATGGCCCATCTACTTCCGCAGCAAATCGGTCTTTTGGGACTCAACTGCGAAGACTGGACCAACCTCACCACGCCGACCGTCTCCACGATCATCGAGCCCGTCGACCAGGAAGGCAGAGAGGCGGCCGAGATGCTCCTCGCGCTACTCGATGGCAGCAGCACGCCAGGTGAGCAGCGCATTCTCGAATGTAAACTCAATTGGCTCGGTTCCACCTCGATCTAGCCATACGTCAAATATGAGGCAATTGAATCCGTAGCGTTTGTCCCAAATCTTAAGTATTTGTTCGACAGAACGGCCCCTGCCGGCTCCTGCTAGACTGGTAGATTCCCAACCGTCCATCCAGGAGCCTCCATGTCGCGCAAGTCCGCCTACAAGCAAGCACTTTCCATCGGCACCGCCGTGGTGCTGGGGTTTGCGTTGTTCACAGGGTCGCTCGACGGGGCGCCCAGACTACTCTCGCCGCAAAGTGATGAGCAGGCGGTAGCCCTGGCCGAGAAGCAAGACGAGAGTCCCAGCCGCACTGACGACGAGGCAGACCTGGTTGCCCGGCTCGAATCGGGAACAGCGAGCTCCTCGGACTCTCAAAATAGCCAAGACTCTGGCGATGGCTCCGATTCCGCCGCAACCGACACCGGTGACGACGCATCCGCAAACAGCGCCACCCCCATCGACGAGGTCGAAAACCCCGACCTCAACCGCGCGCGCGGTGTTTATCTCAGCAGCATTCCCGACTACGCCGGCAACCCCTACGTTGCCCTTCGCGCCGACAGCACGCACCCGCTCGGCACACCGTCATTCACGCTCGATGAATACGAGCGCGCCACCGAAGAGGGCTGCTTTAAGAAGTTCTCCAAGCTCGACAGCCTGGGCCGCACCCGCAAAGCACTCGCCTGCGTGGGCCCCGAATCACTCGGTCAAGGCGAGCGCGGCGATATCTCGCGTATCCATCCTGCCGGTTGGCACCAGCAGCGCTACGACTTTATTCCGGGCCAGAGCCTCTACAACCGCTGCCACCTTATCGCCTGGTCGCTCTGCGGCGAAAACGCCAACCGCAAAAATCTCCTCACCGGCACGCGCTATCTCAACGAAACGGGCATGCTGCCGTTTGAGGAGCAGATTCTCGGCTACATCCGCGACACGGGCAACCATGTGCTCTACCGCGTCACGCCCATGTATAACGAAGAGGAACTTGTCTGCCGCGGCGCGCGCCTTGAGGCGCAATCGGTCGAGGACCACGGCAAGACCCTGTGCTTCCACGTGTACTGCTATAACCTACAGCCGCACGTGCAGATCGACTACGCCACCGGCCGCAACCAGGCATCCGGAGACTAATGCCGGCCGCGCTGCCCGTAACCAAAAAAAATGATCCGTTTTCCTCCGTCCCAAAGGATCAAATAGGGCCGCCCCGGTTACCCAAGGCGGCCCTTTCGTCAGCACCTACATTGCAGGCAAAATCACACGCTACTTGGCGCGACCCTCCTCATAGCGCTCGACCAGCTTGGCCTGAACGTCATAAGGCACCTGCTCATAGCCTGCGGGCTTCATGGTAAAGTCGCCCGTGCCGCGCGTGATAGAGCGTAGGCGCGTCGAATAATCCGTCAGTTCTGCCAGCGGCGCCTGGGCAATGACCACGGTATCGCCGCGCTCATCGGTCTCCATACCCGTCACGCGACCGCGCGAGGCCGAGATGTCGCCCATCACGGCGCCGGCGTAGCTCTCGGGAATAGTCACCGTGATTTCCTCGATGGGCTCCAGCACCACCGGGTCGGCATCGGCACATGCCTTGCGCAGGCCGATGCGAGCCGCCGCGCGGAACGCCATCTCGTTGGAGTCGACGCTGTGATACGAGCCGTCGTACACAGCCACGCGAATGCCCGTGAGCGGATAGCCGGCAATGATGCCGTCCTTCATGGTCTCCTGGACGCCCTTGTCCACGGCGGGGATCAGCGAGCGCGGAATGCGGCCGCCCACGACCTCGTCCACAAACTCATAGCCATCGCTCGTGCCGTCGGGCCCAATGAGCGGCTCCACGCGCAGCCAGCAGTCGCCGTACTGACCGGCGCCGCCGGTCTGCTTCTTATGGCGGCCCTGGGCACTTGCCGTACGGCGAATGGTCTCGCGATACGGAATGCGGATCGGCACGCTCTTGGCTACGACCTTGGTGCGATCCTCCAAACGATTGAGCAGCACCGAAACCTGCGCCTCACCAACGGCGGAGATAATGGTCTGGCCGGTCTCCTCGTCGCGGTCGATGCTCATGGTCGGATCGGCCTTGCAGGCCTTCTCGATAAACGTGTAGAGCTTCTCTTCGTCGCCGCGATTCTCGGCCTCGATGGCAATGCGGTACTGCGAGTTGGGGAACTTAAACGCCGCAGCCTCGACCTTGCCGGTAATCGAGAGCGTATCGCCCGTCTCGGCCGCCAGCTTGGGTGCCACGATAATGTCGCCGGCATAGGCGTGACCGACCTCGGTCATGTCGCGGCCGCACATCACATACAGGTGAGCCAGACGGTCGCCCTTGCGGGTACGCGCGTTGATCAGCTCAAGACCCGGCTCAAGCGTACCCGTCAGCACCTTGATAAAGCTGATGCGACCCTGCTGCGGATCGGCCAGGGTCTTAAACACAAACGCCACCGGACGGTCATCGTCGCTCGAAATCTTGAGCGAATCGCCGTCGATAAGCGGCATCTCGCCGTAGTCGGTCGGCGCCGGGAAGTATGTGGCGATGTCGTCCATCAGCGAGTTGACGCCCTGCTCCTTAATGCAATCGCCCGCAAAGACCGGCACAAAGATGCGCTCGGCGATCGCCTTCGACAGCAGGCCTTCAAGCTCCTCCTGCGTCAGCGTCTCCTCGCCTTCCAGGTACTTCATCATCAGCTCATCGTCAGCCTCGGCCACCAGCTCGCACAGATGGTCATGGGCTTCCTCGGCCTGGGCACGATACTCCTCGGGAATCTCCGACTCAACGGCTTCGGTGCCGTTGCAATGGCGCGCCTTCATGCGCACCAGGTCGATGATGCCGTCAAAGTCCTCGCCCTCGCCCCAGGGAAGGGTCACGGCGCCCAGGCGCGTGCCAAAGCGCTCCTGCAGCAGGCCCATCGTGGTCGCAAAGCTGGCCTCGGAGCGCGACAGGCGGTTTACGAACACCGCACGCGCCAGGCGCAGGTCCTCGGCGGCATACCAGAGCTTAACCGTCGTAGGCTGCGGGCCGGCCTCGGCGTCGACCACAAACAGAGCCGTCTCGCAAACACTCATCGCGGCAAAGGCGTCGCCGATAAAATCGGGGTAGCACGGGGCATCGAGCACATTGATGCGCGCGCCCTTCCAGTCGATCGGCGCGATGGTCGTCGAGATGGAGAATGAACGCTTGACCTCTTCAGGGTCATAGTCGAGCGTGGGCTTGGTACCGTCGTGGCCGCCCAGGCGGGCGGTCTTGCCGGAAAGGTGGAGCATGGCCTCGGCGAGTGAAGTCTTGCCCACCCCGCCTTGGCCTACGAGCACCACGTTCCTTACATTGCCGGTCTTGGGAGCACCCATGATGACCTCCTTGCAGGGCCGCGCGCAATGCGCGACGCCAACGGGGAGAGTTCGCGGTCGGTGCCATCCCGGGAGCAGCATGGTCGGCAACCGAGCCGACTCACCCTCCAAATGTCCTATGCCACCACCCTACCCTCACGGGCGGCCGTCCATGCATACCTTTCGGCGCACGTATGAATACAGGCGGCGAGAGGAAGAGACAAGCTTGTGAGGCGATTATTGAACCCCGTCGATGCAAACAAAAAGCCGCCACAGACCGTAAGACCTGCGACGGCTTCGCCTCAATTAATAGTTGAGTAAATACCTGAGCCTATCCCTCGATACGGCTCAAGAACTCACGGGTGCGCTGCTCACGCGGATGGTCGATGACCTGCTCGGCAGGGCCCTCCTCGACAATGCGGCCGCCATCCATAAAGACCACGCGGTCGGCAACATCGCGCGCAAACTGCATCGCGTGGGTCACGATTACCATCGTCATATTCTGCGCGGCAAGGTCTTTAATGACACGCAGCACCTCGGCCGTCAGCTCGGGATCGAGTGCCGAGGTCGGCTCGTCAAAGAACAGGATCTCCGGATCGAGCGCCAAGGCGCGGGCGATACTCACACGCTGTTGCTGGCCACCCGAAAGCTCACATGGCACCTTGTTCTCGTTGCCCGTAAGCCCCATCTGCGCGATCAACTCGCCCGCACGAGCTTCCGCCTGCTCGCGCGGGCGCTTAAGCACGCGGATCGGCGCGTCGATGATGTTTTTCATCACGGTATAGTGCGGGAACAGGTTGTAATTTTGGAACACCAGACCGAATCGCGAGCGCGCCTGCTTGGGCACATCGCCCTTCGCATAGACCGCGCCCGAACCCGCATCCGTCGCAACGGCAAGGTCACCAAACGAGAGCGAGCCTCCGTCGAGTGTCTCGAGCAGCGTGGCACACCGCAGCAGCGTGGACTTGCCGCCACCCGAAGGCCCGATAATCGCCACGACCTCGCCACGCTTCACCTCAAGCGAGATATCCTTGAGCACCTCATTGCCGCCAAACGCCTTACGTGCGTTTTCGATTTTCATCACTGAGTTAGTCATGATAATAGTCCAGCTTCTTTTCGGCGGCGCCCAGCAGCATCTCGACCACAAAGTTAAAGACCCAGTAAATCAGCGCCGCGATCGCAAACGGCACCATACTCACCTGCGAGGCGACCAGCGCCTTGGCCGTCGAGAACATCTCACCCACGCCAATGGCAAACGCCAGCGACGTGTCCTTGACCAGCGTGATAATCTCGTTGCCCATCGCCGGCAGAATACGCTTGGCGACCTGCGGCATCACGATATACAGAAACGTCTGCACGCGCGAATAGCCCAGCACCTCGGCGGCCTCGTATTGACCGCGCGGAATGGACTGCAAGCCCGAGCGATAGATCTCGGCAAAGTAACCGGCGTAGTTGATGATGAACGCCACGACGCACGCCGTCCACTTGGAATCGGGCGTGAGCGAAATGCCAAACACGTAGTACGGGGCAAAGTAGATGGCAAACATCTGCAGCATGAGCGGCGTACCGCGCATGACCGAAATGTAGATGCGCGCAATCCAGCGAAGCGGCGCGATTTTGCTCATGCGCATAAACGCCACGGGAATTCCCAGCGGAATCGACCCCAACAGCGTCAGCACAAACAACTGCAAACTGACCAAGAAACCCTGGCCAAGCATCTGCATCATGACCTGAATAGACATTACTTGAGCACCCAATTATCGAAAGACAAACCATAGCTTGAATATTTATCGCAGAGGTCCTTGACCGTGCCGTCCTCGTAGAGCGCCTTGAGCGACTCGGCTACAGCATCGGCCGACTTGGTGTCGCCCTTCTTAAAGCCAACGGCGTAGTGCTCGCTGGACAGCGGCTCATCAAGCTGCGTATAAGCATCGGGCTTGGCGGCAAGCTGATACTGGGCAATCGAAAGGTCGCAAGCCACGGCATCGACCGCGCCGCTCTCGAGCTGCATAAAGGCCGTGTTGTACTCGCCGATCGTGTCGAGCGTGGCAAACGTCGCTGCCAGATCCTTCTGGTCACCCTCAAGCACGTCCTGCGCAGCGGAATCAGTCTGGGTAATCACAGTCTTGCCGGCAAGATCGTCCCAGCCCTTGATGCCCGCATCCTTCTTGACCACCAGCACCTGCTCGTTGAGCATGTACGGCTCGGAGAACGTGTAGTCGTCCTCACGGCCCTCCATGGTAAAGCCGTTCCAGATGCAGTTGATGGCGCCCGAGTTAAGCAGCGTATCCTTGGCATCCCAGTCGATGGCCTCGTATTTGACCTCCCAGCCCTGCTTATCGGCAACAGCCTTGGCAAGATCGAGATCAAAGCCGGTGTACTCGCCATCGTCGCCCACAAAGCCGTACGGAGGATAGGACTTATCAAAGCCCACCACGAGCTTCTTGGACTCCGCAGCGCCCTTCACATCCTTGGCCGCGGCAGAGCCAGCAGCGGAGCCCTTGCCGGCACCACCGCCGCAACCGACAAGACCAAGGCCAAGCACCGTAGCGAGCGAGCCGGCTAGACCAACAAACTGACGACGAGACATATCGGTGTTCATGGTATTCCCCCTTGATGGCACTTTAGTTAAGTAAAGTGAGTCGTGTAACGTCCAGAATCATACACTTTAGCGTGATAGAGCACAAGGGAGGGGTTGCCCGCTGGGCTCCGGGGCGGGGGTTAAGTTTCCTGCTCTACAGTCCTGCTCACGACGGAGGCCACATTAAGTGGCCTCCTGTTCGTGCGGAACTCGCGATAAACTTAACCCCCGCCCCGGAGCCCAGCGGGCAATCATCGTTGTACCTATCACTGATACCAATAAACCGCTTGCATATCGTCTGTTGGCTTGGCACGGTACAATGCTTGTAGCTTTAAATTAATAAATTAGTGGGGTTATTTCATGGCAGAATCTCGTGCGGAGCGTAAGGCTCGTCGTGCTTTGATCGAGGCGGCTGAGGGGTCGAAGGAGGAGAAATCTTCTACGAAATCCAAGTCTTCTAAAGCTGCAAAAAGCAAACCAACCAAGAGCAGAGCTAAGACCAAGCGTTCTGACTCTCGTCGAGGCGGGGATAAAGCGCCTCAGACTCGTTCCAAGCGCTCGCATAAAGATCGGGTTTCGTCTGCGCGTAAGGCCGTGGACCCCAAGTCTCCCTGTTCGATCATGAAATCTTGCGGTGGGTGCACGGCGCTCAATCGTCCTTATAAGAAGCAGTTGGCAGCCAAGCAGGCCGCCATGGAGGAGCTTTTTGCTACCCTTTGCGAGCGCGAGGGCATTAGCGTCGACCCCATTCGCGGTATGGGCGTCACCCTGGGCGACCCGGGCAAATATCCTGCGCCGCGCGGTTTTCGCCATAAGGCCGCCACTCCCTTTGCCCCCGGCAAAGAAGGCACTGTCCGGTGCGGTTTCTTTGAGCGCGGCACGCACAAGATCGTTGCCGTACCCGAATGCCCCGTCGAGGCACCGGGCGCCCGTCAGATTCTCAACGGCATCGCACGCGAAGCTGAGCGGCTGCATATTCCCGCCTTTAATGAGGACAAGCATCTTGGTTTGCTTCGCTATGCCGTCGTCCGCTGCGGTTGGCGTACCGACCAGGTCATGGTTACGCTCGTGACCGCCCAGCGTGACTTACCGCATGCGCAGGAATTCTTTGAGGCCGTCGCCGCACTCGATCCGCGCATCGTCACCGTCGCCCAAAACATCAACGGACGCCCCGGCAACGCCATCCTCGGCGAGGAAACCCGCATCGTGTATGGCGCCAAGTGCATGCGCGACCAGCTACTCGGCTGCGAGTTCGATATCTCCCCCACCGCGTTCTACCAGACCAACCCGCAACAGACCGAGCTGCTCTATCAGCTCGCTATCGACGGCATGGATTTGCACCAGGGCGATGTGCTCATGGATGCCTACTGTGGCAGCGGTACCATCGGTCTTTGCGCAGTTAAAGATGCCCAGAAAAAGGGCATCGGCATTATGCTGCTCGGCGTGGAGCGCAACCCGGCGGGCATTGCCGACGCACGTCGCAATGCCGAGCTCAACGGCCTCACCCGCAGCGCCTGGTTTATGGCCGACGACGCCACCGATTGCATCCTGGATGCCGCCGATAACAACGAGCGGGTCGATGTCCTTTCCATCGATCCGCCGCGCGCCGGCTCTACCCCCGAGTTCCTCGAAGCTGCCTGCGCGCTTAAGCCGCGCCGCATCACCTATATCAGCTGCAACCCCGTAACTCAAGAGCGCGACCTGCATCAGCTCCTCGACGGAGGCTATTGCCTGCTCAAGATCACGCCCGTCGACATGTTCCCTCACACCGACCACACCGAAACCGTAGCGGTCCTCGAACGCCGCTAACCGACCTCAGTAGATTTTTGGGACAAGAAAGGGGGCGACCCGCCTGGGCCGCCCCCTTCGCTTGGTTTATAAACTCCGCTACATCCCATTGCGCAGATCGCACACGCCGGCTGCCGCCATCTCGCGCAGCAGCGTCTCGCGGTCGCGCGTCACGATCAAATCTAGCGGGAAGTGAATCTCGTCGAGCATCTTGCGCGCGTGATCGAGCTTGCCAATGGCCATGCCAATGTGGGCATCGGTTGACACGCCAATGCCCACGCCCAGCTCGGCGCAGCGCTCGGCGATCTTGCGGCATACGGCCCAATGCTCAGTGTCGACACCGTGTTCAAGACTATGGTTGTTGATCTCGATAATCTTGTGCTTGGCCTTAGCTGCCAACAGCACCTCGTCGATATCGAACGGCACGCCCGAACGCCCCGTGTGGCCCAGCATGAACACCTTGGGGTGCTCCAGGGCATTGATATACATCCCGGTCGTCTGGGCCAGCGTCGCGCCCTCAGCAATCTGCGGATTATGCACGCTTGCAACCAAATAATCCAAATTACGCGTAACCAAATCGAACAGTGAATGCTGACGGCCGTACGAATCGCCGGCGATATCGAACGTGACAGGAGTGTCCTCGCCAAACAGGCTTCCGTCCAGCGAAACGATATCGGCCTCGGCACCACGCAGCACCAACACGCCGCTCCAAATGCGCGGCCAGATATCCTGGTTGATAAAGAATTGGTAACTGCGCAGGTCATTGGGGCAAGCCGTAACCATAGAGCTCAGATGGTCGGCAGATCCGAGCACCTGCAGACCACGCTCTGCCGCCCAGTACACATTCTCCTCAATGGTCGAATATGCATGCGCAGAGAACATCGTATGGGTATGAATGTCACAAGAAAGCAGGTAGGGCATCAGGTCTCCTTATCTGGCACGGCCGTCGCTTATATTCATTGTACGCATAGCCTTCGATAGTCGTAAAACCACTCCATCCCAAAGACACAACGTCCATGACAACGGGGTCCGGCTTAACACCAAACCCCGTTTCACGTAAAACATTGTAGGCAGAGCGCTTTACTTTTAACGATACTCGTCCGCCAACTGTTTCCAAGCGGGTAGCGAATTGATAATCGTCTCGTAACTCACGCAGTAGCCCAGGCGGAACCAGCCCGGCATACCAAAGCTGTCCGAGGGGACCGCAAGCAACTCATACTTCTTTGCGTGCTCGCAAAACGCATTCGCATCGGGTTCCAACGCTTTCACCCATAGGTAGAACGCGCCATCCGGCTCAACATAGGTGTAGCCATACTCCGCCAGTGCGTCGGTAAGCGCCGTGCGGTTGCGAGCATAGGCCTCAACGTCACTCGGCTCATCGATGCAGTCGATAATTACGCGCTGAAAGAGCGCCGGCGCGCACACGAAGCCCAGCGTACGGGCGGCACCGGCAACGGCGGGCATTAGACGATCTGCCTGAGGATTCGTATTGGGAACAAGGATCCATCCCACGCGCTCACCCGGCAGCGACAGCGACTTGGAATACGAGTAGCACACGATGGTGTGCTCGTAGATCGAGGGCACCCAAGGCACCTCGGCACCGTACACGATCTCGCGGTACGGCTCATCCGAGATGAGCATAATTGGATTCTCGGAATCGCGCTGAGCGTTGGCCTCGCGCAGAACATTGGCCAGTCGCGTCAGCGTATTGCGTGTATATACGGCACCAGTCGGATTGTTGGGCGAGTCGATGATGACGGCCGCCGTCTTATCGCTGATCGCCTTGAGCACGTTGTCCACGCTCAGCTGGAACGTATCTTCATCGGCGAGCGCCTCAACACACGTACAGCCGGCCTTCTCAATCCAAACGCGATACTCCGGAAAGTACGGGGCGATAACAATAACCTCGTCGCCCGGGTTCGTAACGGCGTTGAGCGTGCAGGTGAGCGAAGCCGCGGCACCCACCGTCATAAAGACGTCCTTACCCTCATAGTTCGTTTCAAAGCGGCGGTTGAGCGATTCGGCGACGGCTGCTCGACATTGCGGCAGGCCCGGTGCGGGCGTGTAGCCGTGCAACTGGTCACTCGGCAGCTCCAGAGCCTTCTTAATCGACTCAGCCACAGCAGCGGGCGCCGGAACGCTCGGATTGCCCAGCGAAAAATCGAATACGTTTTCCGCACCGATCTGCGCCTTGCGCTCAAGGCCATAGCTAAAAATCTCGCGGATGATGGAGCTTTCCGCACCGCGAGCATACATCGTTTCGTTGATCATCTGTTCCCCTTTCGCATAGGCGCTATTGTACGCTTTAGCCGAGCAAAGTGCCGCAGCAATGTTAATTGGGGACAGACTTAAATGCGTGAAAACGCTCATTTAAGTCTGTCCCCAATCAACAGACGGCCCCATATCGCTCAAAAGAAAAAGCCTCCGCAGGTTTCCCCGCGGAGGCTTTCGCCACAAAGACTATTTGTCGGCGTCGGCGTCGGCATCGACGACGGCATGGTCATCGCCAGCATCATCGGATGCGACTTCGGCATCCTCCTGCATGGCCGCCTGCGCAAAGGCCGCGGCATCAGCCGCCAGCTCTTCCTCGCTCATACGGGGCGTGCGCTTCTTGGTCGGCATGCCGGCCGCCTTGGCATTGCGCTCCTCCTTGGCCGCCAGGATATCGCCCTCGCGCTCAAGGTAGGCGTCCCACTCGTTGTCGAGCAGGGCGTTCACGGCGTCACCCTCGACGGTCTCGCGCTCGAGCAGCACCTTGGCCATCAGGTCGAGCTGATCGCGACGGGCATCCAGGATCTCGACCGCACGACGATGGGCCTCACGCATAATGCGCTGGACCTCAATGTCGATGCGACGCGCCGTCTCCTCAGAGTAGTCCTGATGATCGGCATAGTCGCGGCCCAGGAATACCTGATGCTGCGCCTCACCAAACACCTGCGTTCCAAGCTCCTCGCTCATGCCCAGGCGCGTGACCATCTCGCGCGCCATCTTGGTCGCGCGCTCCAGATCGTTGCTCGCGCCCGACGTGATGTCGTCGCACATGAGTTCCTCGGCAACGCGGCCACCCAAGAACACGGCGAGCTCGTCGAGCATCTCGTTCTTGGTCTTGAGGAAGTGGTCCTCCTGCGGAAGCTGCAGCGTGTAACCCAAAGCCTGGCCGCGGCTGACGATCGAGATCTTGTGGACCGGATCGGAGTGCTCCAGGATGTGACCCACCAGGGCGTGACCGCTCTCGTGGTAGGCAATCGTGGTGCGCTCGGCCTCGGTCATCACGCGACCCTTGCGCTGCGGTCCGGCAATCACGCGCTCCATCGATTCCTCGACCTCGTCCATCGAGATCACGGAACGATGGCGGCGGGCAGCCAACAGCGCAGACTCGTTGAGCAGATTTGCCAGATCGGCACCAGTGAAGCCAACGGTCATCTGGGCGAGCTTCTCAAACTTAACGTCCTCGTCCATCGGCTTGTTCTCGGCATGCACGCGCAAGATCTGCTCGCGGCCCTTCACATCCGGACGGTCGACCGTAACCTGACGGTCAAAACGACCGGGACGCAGCAGCGCCGGATCCAGAATGTCGGGGCGGTTGGTGGCGGCGATCAGGATGACCGACTCGCTTTCCTCAAAGCCGTCCATCTCGACCAGCAGCTGGTTGAGCGTCTGCTCGCGCTCGTCGTGACCGCCGCCCAAGCCAGCTCCGCGCTGACGTCCCACGGCATCGATCTCATCGATGAAGATGATCGACGGGGCCTGGGACTTGGCCTCCTTAAAGAGGTCACGCACACGGCCGGCGCCGACACCTACGAACATCTCGACAAAGTCGGAACCCGAGATGCTAAAGAACGGCACGCCCGCCTCGCCGGCAACGGCCTTGGCCAGCAGCGTTTTACCGGTGCCCGGAGGGCCAACCAGCAACACGCCACGCGGGATCTTGGCGCCCAGCTTGCGATAGCGATCCGGATCGCTCAAAAAGTCACGGATCTCCTCGAGCTCCTCGACTGCCTCGTCCACTCCGGCAACGTCTTCAAACTTGACCTTGGGGCGTGTGGCCTCGTTGGTCTTGGCGTTGGTCTTGCCAAACTGCATGTTCCTGTTGTTGGCGCCCATCATCTGGCGCATAAAGTAGAACATGATGGCGATAAGGGCGATCGTCGGAAGCACACTCATCGCCAAGTCGCCCCAAAAATCGGGATCGTTGGTGTTGACGATGTACTTGGTATCGGGGTGCTCCGCCATGAGCTCGGCAAGCGAATCGGAGCCGACATAGGTCGAGGAGAAGCTCTTGAGCTCGCTCGTATCGCCCTTGTCCTTCTTCGTCTTCCAGTAATGACCCGTCACGCTTCCGTCTTGAACCGTATAGGTCAGATCTTCGACGCGATCCTGCTTGATGGCGCTCACCATCTCGCTCGTCGCGAGCTTAACGGTATTGCTGGAATTGGCAAAGCCGGAGCCCATGTTAAAGAAGGCGTAGCCCAGAAGCGCGCAAGCCAAAATAAAATACAGCCAGCCCGTACGCGTGGGCTTCTTGCCTCCGGGCATCCCCGGGATCTTAGGCTCCCGGGGAGTCTGGGAATTGTTATCGTTATGGTCGTCGGGCATCTTACGAATAAACCTCCGGTTTCAAAATGCCCAGATACGGAAGGTTACGATAGCGCTCGGCATAGTCGAGGCCGTAGCCCACCACAAAGGCATCGGGGCAATGGGTTCCAACATACTTGGGCGTGATGGCCGAGACGCGGCCCTCAACGTCCTTCCACAGGAAGGCGGCGACCTCCAGAGAAGCGGGCTTGCGGCTCTCGAGGTTCTTCATCAGATACTTGAGCGTCAGGCCCGAGTCCAGAATGTCCTCGACGATCAGCACGTCGCGACCGCGGATGTCGATATCCAGGTCCTTAATGATACGCACGATACCCGAGGACTTCACACCGTCGCCATAGCTCGAAACAGCCATGAAATCGATGTTGGTCGGCAGCTCGATCTTGCGCATCAGGTCGCCCATAAAGACCACGGCGCCGCGTAGGACCGCGATCAGCACCAGATCCTTACCCGCGTAGTCGCGCGTAATCTCCTCGCCCAGGCGAGAGACGATACCGTCGATATCCTCCTGCGTAAACAGAACCTTCTCGATATCCGGATGTTGAGAAGCCATGACAACCCTTTCTTGTGCTTATCGCCCACACACCGCCGTATGGACGCGAACTTCACATTCTAGCAGCGCACGGGGTAAATTTACCAGCCCGTGCGCCATCAGCGCGGGAATACCGTCAACGTCGCACAGAATAGCAGGCGTGGGACGCTATTCCGCATCGACCACGCGGAGCAGATATGCCACGCGCGTTGCGGCCGTGCACTTAAAACGCTCGTCCGCGCGAACTCCGGCGACCCACACCACGGCACCTCCCGGCGCCGTCCTCACCATGGGCACGCCGGCGCGCTCGGAAACGGGAATGCGAGCCTCGCCTAGCAAATCGGATACTTTCTTGCTTCGGCCACTCATCCCTAACGGGCACATCACGTCTCCCGGCGCGGGACCGTCCACCCACAGGCGCGCCAATCGCGCCTCGGCAGGGATCTCGCCACGCGAGCCCGCCAGGATCCGCTCACTATCGCTGTCGGCAAAACCCAGGGCAGCCGCGTCTACCAAAGCTGTCACTTCCCCGGCAGCCGCAAGCTCACGGGCGCGGCGCACGATATCGCATCCCGGTTCAACAGCCATCGGTTCTGTGACCAGCATACGTCCCCCGCCCAACGGCAAACGACCGGGTACGGTAACCCAGTCCGCGACCAGGCCCTCGCGAGCCGCCGGCGCCTTAAACGCCAGCATGCCAAACTCAATGCGTGCGTCAATCCCCGCCGGAAGCGTGACCGAACCGGTGCCCTCGGCAACGCAGGAAAGGACTCGCTCCACATGTCGCATCTCGGGACGAGCGTCCGGATCGATGCGCTTAATCGCCAGTCGCACGATGCGCCGCGCGATTACCACCTCGGCCGCAGCCAGGCGCCTGGCATCGAGCACCAGTGCGCCCGCTGCCTCTTTGCGCAAACAGCTTCGAAACGCCTGTGCCGAAAGCTGAGACAAAAACGCGTCCTCATCGCCTAAGATCTCGCAGGCGGCACCAATCGTCTTGCAGACGCTCGCGTTGCGCTGCGCCACCACTGGCATTACTCGATGGCGCACGTAGTTTCGCAGATACGAGATATCCTCATTGCTCTCGTCTTCACGCCACGGCTGACCATGTACCTGTAGATAGCCCACGAGCTCGCCATGAGTTAGGTCGAGCAAGGGACGTACCACGATATTCCTCCGGCGAGGAATGCTCGATAGGCCAGCGGGCCCCGAACCCTTAATCGCGTTCATCAAAAACGTTTCCGCGCGATCCGAAGACGTGTGCGCGGTGCAGATACGAGCCGCCGTTCGCGGTGCCCCCGTCTGGGCGCAGAGCTCGCGAACATACCTCCGCGCCGCGGCATAGCGCACTTCGCGGGCCGCGGCCTCAATATTGCCCGACTCCCCATCAAAATAAGCGTGCTCCACGCACAGCGGTAAACCATATTTCGCGCAGAGCTCACGCACAAAGGCCTCGTCGCCATCGGACGCCTTGCCGCGCAGATGATGGTTTACATGCAGCACATGCAGGCGCTCGCGAGCAATGGGGGCAACACCGCGCCCGTCTTGGATATCCAGCTTTGATGTGCACGCCATAAGAAGCAGTGCCGTCGAGTCCGCGCCGCCTGATACCATGAGCACGACAGGAGCAGCCTGCTGCCTCGTTCGGGTCTCATCGACTGCCCCGGGCACGGCATGGTGTCCGTAATGCTGTGATACCGTAGGCATTTGCTTCCTCCTCTATTCGTCCGCACCCATTGTATCCTTTGGAATCTTATGTCTCGTCTGCACCTTCATATCCTTGGCAGCGGCTCAAAAGGCAACTGCGCGCTCATCGAAGGCCCCCGGGGGCTCATCATGATTGACGACGGTCTTTCTCGCCGCGAGACATTAAAGCGCATGGCAGAACTGGGACTCTCGGCAGACAACGTCTCGGCTCTTCTCATTACTCATGAGCATTGCGATCACATCAAGGGTCTCGATGTCTGGTGCAAGCACTGGCACGGTCCCCTCTTTGCCAGCAGGGGCACACTTTCGAGCAAAGAAAATCTTTCGCATCTGCCTGTCGAGGAATTCGACCCCGGTGACACCCTATCCATTGCCGGCATCCACGTGCAAACCTACTCAACATCACACGATGTCATAAATCCAATCGGCTTTCGATTCGACGCCCTCGATGATTCCATCGGCTTTGCTACCGACACCGGAGAGCTATCGAGCCAAGCCATGAACACCCTCAAAGATTGTCGAGTCCTCGCGCTCGAAAGCAACCACGATGTGACCATGCTGCGCGAGGGAGAATATCCCCGCTTTCTTCAGGAGCGCATCCTGTCTGCAAGGGGACACCTCTCCAACGGCCAAGCCGCCGAAGCCGCGCGCGAACTTGTTACCGATCGCACCGAACAGCTCATTGCCATGCATATCAGCCAAGACAACAATCGTCCGAGCCTTACCGTCAAAAGCTATGCCAAAGCTCTAGCCGCAACCCTGGATGACGAGCTCGGCAGCTCCGCCACCCTTCTCCAAGGATCGCGAAAACTCTCGATACGCCCCGCAAGCCAGTATCGGCCAGCAACCATTCAATAGACTGTCCTAAACAGCAAAAGGGGCCGGGAATCGCTTCCCAGCCCCTTTTGTTGTCTTTTAATAGCGAAGAACACCAACGAAGTTATTCGATGGAGATCTTCGTAACGTTCTTCTTCTCGACGATCTTGGGAACCGTAACGGTCAGGATGCCGTCAGCGTACTTAGCCGAGAGGCCCTCGCTCGAAGCGTCCTTAAGATACACGCCACGCGTCGCGCTGTACGAGCTGAACTCCTTCTGCAGGAAGTTCTTGCCCTCGTTCTCCTCGTCTTCCTCGACATTCACGCTAATGGACAGACGACCCTCGTTAAGCTCGACATCGATATCGTCCTTGGCGACGCCGGTCAGATAAGCCTTGACCTCATAGCCATCGCCCTTATCCTCAACGTCAACGGGGAACGCCTTAGAGGCAATCGAGCTGTTCGCTAGGTCGCTCATATCATCAAACAGATCGAACAGCGAGCTTGCAGAGGGACGAACGCCAAAAACCGAACGATAAGGAACCATGCTTGCCATGTTTACCACTCCTTTTAAGGACTGCCGAGCCATCTTCTAGGTGACTGGGACTTCTTTTGACGCTCTTATATATGCCCACCCAGTGCTCATATATACATCGACTATAAAGTTTTTTGAGTCCAGTACTATAAGCATATCTAAGTGCGTATGACTCAGGTTTTAGGAAGGTTAAGGTTCTTTGAACCAGAGCTTAAATACCGAGTATGTCCCCAGCTACAAATAACAAGGGGCTTACAATGAGCGCGTACACGTTGTTGGTAACGAGCTAAAGGGCATCATGGACGACCAAAACCAGAACAATATGTTTATGCCGACGCAGGGGGAAGATACTTCCACGCAGCCGCCACGGTTCCATCGCCCCCACATCTCGCAAGAGCCCATTAATGATCCGGAGCCCGAGTATGTGACGAGAAATCGATATCAAACGCTCGAGGATGCCCAAACGGGACGTAAACATATGGGCGTCGCCTCGGGAGACCCTGTATATCTGAAAGACGCACCATTATCTAAAAACAGCGCAGCTAGTGATGAGCCGATGAAAGCATCCGCCGCTCATCAACAAAGAGGTCCTCGACCAAAGCAAACCTTGACGCATTCGGCTCGCTATCTCGAAACGCCAAAACAGGGAAAATCAATCTTCGTTTCATCAAGTAAACGACGCAAGCAGCATCGACTGACAATCCTGCTTTTGATCATTGCAGCCATAGCAGTTGCCCTTGTTATTCGTTTTATTTTCTTTAAATAAAAGCTCAATACCAAAAAGAATTAAATCGTCTGGCGTAAATGAGTCATTTATGCCCGGTAAACGCAAAAAGGGGGAGGCCGCGAGGCCTCCCCCTTCTCAGTTCAAGCGCACGGCTCGGTGCCGTCCACCGGTCAGCGGCGCCCTGGCCTCCCACGGGCTGACCCCGCAGTACTCTCGGCGCGATGGGGCTTAGCTTCCGGGTTCGGAACGGGACCGGGC
>CABUWV010000007.1 GCA_902495355.1 uncultured Collinsella sp. | reverse complement strand
CGGCAGGCCCCGCCGACCGATTGCAAGCGGTCGGCGGGGCCATTGTGGCTCTTGACAGCGGATTGGGTCATATGAGCGAGCGACGTCCAGGGCGAACAAGTTGGCATGAAAAAGGCAAGGCATAGACCTTCTGGTCATGCCTTGCCTTTTGAATGACAAATTGTCGCCCTGGACGTCGCGCAGCGTCGGCTGGTCCGCCGTTCGGTAGAACGGCGGAACCAATTAGTACATCTTTGCGCCGGCGGGGATGGAGGCGTCGAGCTGGATCAGGTTGAGACGCTCCTCGCCCTCTTCCTCGTGAATAGCGCTGATCAACATACCGCAGCTGGGAATACCCATCATCTTGCGCGGAGGCAGGTTGGTGATGGCGAGCAGCGTCTTGCCGACCAGGTCCTCGGGCTCATAATAATCGTGAATACCGGAGAGGATGGTGCGGTCGGTGCCGGTGCCGTCGTCGAGCGTAAAGTTCAGCAGCTTCTTGGACTTCTTGACGGCCTCGCATGCCTTGACCTTCACAGCGCGGAAATCGCTCTTGGAGAAGGTATCAAAGTCGACGAACTCCTCGAACAGCGGCTCAACGGCAATCTTGGAGTAGTCGAGCGTGGGCTTGAGCGGCTTGACGAACGGGCTTGTGGCGTTGCCGGCCTCGGCAGCCTTGGCAGCGGCGGCACCGGACTGGAAACCCTTCTCGGGCTTCATGTGCGGGAACAGCAGGACGTCGCGAATGGAAGCCTGGTTGGTGAGCAGCATGACCACGCGGTCGATGCCGATGCCGATGCCGCCCGCGGGAGGCATACCGTACTCGAGGGCGCGCACGTAGTCCTCGTCGTACTCCATAGCCTCGTCGTCGCCGCCGGCCTTCTCGGCCATCTGGGCAGCAAAGCGCTCGGCCTGGTCGACCGGGTCATTGAGCTCGGAGAATGCGTTGGCGTACTCGTGGCCGGCGATGACCAGCTCAAAGCGGTGCGTCAGGCGCGGATCGTCCTCAAAACGCTTGGCAAGCGGGCTGACCTCGATGGGGTAATCGCATACGAAGGTCGGGTTGACGATGGTGTCCTCGCCCAGCTCATCGTAAATCTCGGCGATGATCTTGCCAGCAGTCCACTCGGGCTTAATCTCCAGGCCCTTCTCGCGTGCGGCGGCGGCAAGCTCCTCGACCGGCGTGTCGATGGTGACCTGCTTGCCGAGCACATCCGAGACGATGTCGGTCATGGGACGGCTTGCCCACTCACCGGACAGATCGATGGTCTGGCCCTGATACTCGATGACCTCGGGATTGCCGATAGCCTTGTTAGCAGCCTTGATGACGCCCTGTGCGAGTGCCTTCATGCCCTCGAGATCGGAGAAGGCACGATAGGCCTCCATCGTGGTGAACTCGGGGTTGTGGGTGAGGTCCATACCCTCGTTGCGGAAGATGCGGCCGATCTCGAAGACGCGCTCAAAGCCACCGACGATGCAGCGCTTGAGGTGCAGCTCGGTAGCAATGCGCAGGTAGCACTCCTGATCGAGCGCGTTGAAGTGCGTGATGAACGGCTTGGCCGTAGCGCCGCCCTGAATGGTCTGCAGGATGGGGGTCTCGACCTCCATGTAGCCGTCAGATTCCATGAAGCGGCGGAAGGTGGAGAGAATCTGCGAGCGCTTGCGGAAGGTCTCGCGAACATCGTCGTTGGCAATCAGGTCGACATAGCGCTGACGATAACGGGTCTCCTTGTCGGAGAGGCCATGGAACTTCTCGGGCAGCGGACGAACGGCCTTGGAGAGCAGGGTCGCGCTCTTGGGGGCAACGGAGAGCTGGCCGCGCTTGGTGCGAACAACCACGCCGGTCACGCCCAGGATGTCACCAAGGTCGAGAGCCTTGAGCGTATTCCAAGCTGCCTCGTCCATGTCGTTGATGCGGCAGAACAGCTGAATCTCGGCGGTAGCGTCGCGCACGACGATAAACATGATCTTGCCCTGACCGCGCTTGGCGACCACGCGGCCGCCGATCTTCACGACGTCCTCAGTATCCTCGCCATCGGCAAGATCGGCATATTTGGCCTCAATGTCGACGACATAGTCCTCGATCTCGGAGTGCTCGGGATAGGGGTTCTGGCCCGCCTCGAACAGGGCGGCGCGCTTTGCCAGACGCGTGGCGCGCTCGTCGTTGAGCGTCGAGGCCTGATCGGCGACGTTCTGGTTCTCTGCCATAAGTTAGCTCCTCAAACTAAAACGCTCCCCAGGATTCGGTCCCAGGGAGCGAAAACATACCTTTACGCGGGACCGTGGTCTAGCGTGCGATCTTGGCGATGGTGTAGACGCGGGTCTTGCCAGAAGGCGTAACGACCTCAACGGAGTCGCCCTCGCCGTGACCGATGATGGCGTGACCGACCGGAGACTCGTTGGAGATCTTGTGCTCGAGCGAGTTGGTCTCGGTGGTACCGACGAGCGTGACTTCCATGACCTCACCGTTGGGATCGATCAGAGAAACGGTGGAACCGATGGAGACGGTCAGATCGCCCGTGGTGGCAGCAACCTGAGCGTTGGCGAGAATAGCCTGAATCTCGGCAATGCGAGCAGCATTCTGGGCCTGCTTGTCCTTGGCGGCATCGTACTCGGAGTTCTCCGAAAGGTCACCAAACGCGCGGGCTTCCTTGATGTCCTCGACGATCTCCTTGGCGTAATCGCCCTCACGCCAAGCGAGCTCCTCGACGAGCTTCTGGCGGCCCTCAGCGGTCAGTACGATCTGGCTTGCGTCCATACGGATATCTCCCCAACTATGATGTAACGATCAACTGTCAACAAAACGAAAAAGACCGGCTAGCCTGCGGGCAAGCCGGTCAGGTGCTCACCCCAAAGGGATGGGACTACTCTGCGTCCGCGTCGCTGTCCTCTGCCTGCTTTTTCTTGGCAGCAGCGAGCTTGGCCTCGAGCTCTGCGATCTCCTTGTCCTCCTTGGACTCCTCGACCACAACGTCCTCGGCCTGCTTGGTTTCGCCCTTATCGTCGCCCTCCATACCCTCGCGGATATTCTTGACGGTAGAGCCGAGAGACTTGCCGAGCTTCGGCAGGTTCTTAGGCCCGAAGATGATCAAGACAACGACGAGAATAATGATGAGCTCAGGAGCCCTCAGTCCAAACATGTAGACCTCCACAATACAGCGAGACAAGCTCGAATGAGTATACCGCGGGTGCCGCGGTATCACAACAATAGCTAAAAAAAGGGACCGCAAGAAGCGGTCCCTTCTCATGCTCTGGTCGGGTTGACTGGATTTGAACCAGCGACCCCTGCGTCCCGAACGCAGTGCTCTACCAAACTGAGCCACAACCCGTTAGCTCGACTATAGTAACAAAGATTTTCGTCGCGTGCTAGAGAAATTTTTATTTCTTTGGCGCGTCGATTTGAACCGTGTTGGGAATAAGCTCAGTCGCGCAGGCCCACCAGCCATTTTGCTGGGCAGCTCCCGCAAGATGGGCTGCTGCAGCGACGGTATCGCAAATGGCAAACGAGCAAGCACCCGAACCACACACGTCCACGGCAACGGTTCCCTCCTGTGCGCGCAGCCAGTCGAGAACTGCCTGGATCCGCGGCTCCATCTGCGCGGATATGACGCCCAGATTGTTATGAACGAGCGCATATGCCGCCCCGGCATCGCCGGCGCGTAAGACAGAAGCAATCGCATCGGGTTTTTCCGCGGGCACCGGGCTCTCATCAAATCGTCGATACGCTTCAACCGTTGAAACGCTCGTCTCGTGCGGTTTGACCAATACGACAGGTGTCGCCGGAAGCACAGGATACTCAGTGGCCAGCACATCTCCCCCGCCGACGTAGAATGCGGGACTCGTGTGCAAAAAAAACGGCACGTCGGCGCCGATACCGCGAGCGATGTCATCGAGCGCGGGGTCGGCACGGTCGATACCCCACAGCTCGGCCAAGGCAACGATGACCGCAGCGGCATCCGTCGAGGGGCCTCCCAGACCGGCGCACAGCGGGATACGCTTTTCGATCGTCACGCACACATTGGCATCGCGACCGTAACGCTCGGCCATAGCGATTGCCGCCCGATAGGCCGTATTTTTTTGCATGGGAAAATCGGATGCCGGAACCGTCTGGACGGTCAACGCCTGCGCCGGCGCGACCGTCACGGTATCGGCAAGACCGACGGCTGCCATCAGGGAATCGACCCTGTGATAGCCGCGGGCGTCGCGCTCGGTATGAACCCCCAGATAGAGGTTAATCTTTGCCGGCGCGGTAAGGATGAGGGACCGATCGGTCACCGTTAGTGCTCCTCGAGCTGGTTGCCGAGCGGGGTAAAGATATGTTCGCCGCTCTCGGGGTCGAACAGTTCGACCTGGCCGGTAAGGACATCGATGTACTGGTAGGACTGACGCGATTTGCGGCCACGACGCTCGTCAACCTCAACGATAAAGACAGCGGGGTGGACGCTCTTGATGGTGCCCATGCGCTCGATGACGCGGGTACGGCCCATGTTGGCCTTAACCTTGACGCGATCGCCCACCATATCGGTCAGCTTCTCGTGGATGTCGTCGACGTGATTGACTTCCATCTCTTCCATGAATAGGGCCTCCAGAGGGTGCAATTCAAAAAGGGGATAATACCCCTAAGATAGACAAAACTCTAATACTATAGCACCCTGCTGCAGCCATACGCAAGCAGCTAAAAAAGCCCGGTCTCAAATACGCTCCAGACGACAACTTCGCATGACCAGCTCACGTCAGCGAACGACCACCATTCGAGCCAAGGTGTCGCGAAAGAGGAGCGACGCGTACTTTGGTACGCGAGCGACGGTTTGAGCGACAGATTGGCCGAATGGTGGCCGTGCAGCGTCGAGTAGTTACGCGGTTTGGTAAAACCGCGTAACCTAAAGATTGTCTGTGTCCAGAACGATGGTGAACGGACCGTCGTTGACCAGGTCGACCTTCATATCGGCGCCAAAGATACCGCGCGCCACATGCTCAACGTCCTGAGCGACGAGTGTCAGAAAGTACTCGTAAAGTTCGTTAGCGACATCGGGCGCGCCGGCGTCCGTAAACGACGGACGGCGGCCGTGGCGGCAGTCGGCAAACAGCGTGAACTGCGACACCACGAGCACCTCGCCGTCGACATCCGCCAGCGCCAAGTTGGTCTTGCCGTTCTCATCCTCGTTGATACGCAGCCCGCGGAGCTTGCCCCACAGCTTGTCGGCTTCGGCGCGTGTGTCGCCGTGGCCCACGCCCAGCAGCACCAGGTAGCCGCGTCCAATGCGGCCCACGCACTCGCCGTCGACTGTCACGCCGGCGTTGAGCACGCGCTGTACCACCGCACGCACGGCCTACTCCTCGCCCGTCAGCTTGGCGGACAGATGCTCGAGCGCATGGAAACGATGGCTGATGGCGTTCTTCTCGTCCGCCGTGAGCTCGGCCATGGTCTTGCCCGGCGTATCGACCGGCAGGAACAGCGGGTCGTAGCCAAAGCCGTGATCGCCGCGGCCCTCGTGCGCGATAACGCCCTCGCAGGCGCCCTCGCCATAGGTGACCAGGCCGTCCGTATCGATAAGCGCGACGACGCTCATAAAGCGCGCGGTACGATCCTCGTCTGCTACGCCTTCCAGGTTAACGAGAAGCTTGGCGTTGTTGGCGGCATCGTCGCCATGCACGCCCGCATAGCGCGCGCTATACACGCCCGGCTCGCCGTCCAGCGCGTCGACGACCAAGCCAGAATCGTCGGCGATGGCCATAAGGCCCGTCTCCTCGACCGCAGCCTGCGCCTTGATGATGGCGTTCTCCAAAAACGTCGTGCCGTTTTCCTCGGGGTCCTCAAAATCGCCCAGCTGGCCGAGCGCCACAAAGCGCACCTCGGGCATGACCTTGCCCAAAATGGCCTCGATCTCGGTGAGCTTATGGGCGTTGCCGGTTGCCACGACGATGGTCGCCGCCGGGTCGAGGGTGTCGGTGTCAATCTTCTCAAGTGCCATAGCTGGTCTCCTTTGTCTCTATAGCAATGCCGAGTTGAGGACGACGAGGACTTCGGCCTCTCTCCCGTCTCAATCAACGGCAGTCTTATACTTCGACGTTTTCCCAGATAAAACCTGCCAAAATAAACCTGTCCCTTTTTGGCAGGTTAGGCGAGGGCTTGGCGCTGAAGCTCGATGAGCTCGGCGATACCCTTATCGCCCAGGTCGAGCAGGGCGTTGAGACGCTTGCGGTCGAAGGGCGCCTGCTCGCCGGTACCCTGGAGTTCGATCATCTCACCAGAATCGGTGGCGACGAGGTTCATGTCGACCTCGGCGTGGCTGTCCTCGGAATAATCCAAGTCGAGCAGGGTGTTGCCGTCGACGACGCCCATGGAAATGGCGGCAACCTGGCCCGTGAGCGGGATGCGCTCGAGTTTGCCCGCCTCGACCCACATGGCAAGGGCGTCGTGCAGCGCCACCCAGGCGCCGGTAATGCTCGCCGTACGCGTGCCGCCATCGGCCTGGATCACATCGCAGTCGACGGTAACGGTGTACTCGCCGAGCGCCTTCATATTGACGACGGTACGCAGGCTGCGGCCGATAAGCCGCTCGATCTCCATGGAGCGGCCCTTGCGGTTGGCATGCTCGCGCTTGCAGCGTTTACCGGTCGAGGCCGGTAGCATCGCATATTCCGCCGTTACCCAGCCGGCCTTGGCGCCCTTGCGCCAACCAGGCACACCCTCCTCGATGGTGGCGGCGCACAGTACGCGCGTGTCGCCGAACTCAGCCAGGCACGAGCCGTGGGCGTGCTTCATGACGCCGCGGGTGAGCTTAACGGGGCGCAGCTCGTTGACGGCGCGGCCGTTGGCGCGGTTGACCTGCATGTATTCCATGGAACTATCCTTTCGGCAAAAGATGTGGCGAAGCCTCCGGCGACATTGCGAGCCTAACCGAGTTCGTCGATATCGACATGCTCGATGCTTTTAAGCGGCTGGCCAAAGATAAAGCTACCCGCCACCGCAAACTCGGCAATGTTGTCAGACGTGGTGGCAAAGCGATGCTGTGGCTCGGCGGTATCGCCCGCCAGCTGCTCACGGCGCGTGAGGATATCGGTCAGCTCGCGGGTGGTCTCCTCGGCGGAGCTCACCACGCGCACCCCGGGTCCTAGCGCATGGCGGATGGGACCCACCAGCAGCGGGAAGTGCGTACAGCCGAGTACCACGGTATCGATGCCACGATCGTGCAGCGGCTCGACTGTGGCGCCGACCAGCGCGCGAACGGCTGGCGTATCAAAAATATCCTCGTTCTCGAGCCACTGCTCCTGCAGATGCGCGCCCGAGGCGAGCTCGTGCTCGACGACCTCGACAAAGCTCGAAGCCGGGCAGCCATACACATCGACACCAGCATCCAAATCCTGGATGGCGCGCGTGTAGGCGCCCGAGCGAATGGTGAGGTTGGTGGCGAGCACGCCCACGCGACGCGTACGCGTGCTGTTGATGGCGGCGCGTGCGCCCGGGGCGATCACGCCGATCACGGGAACGTCAAGCACTTGCTGAGCCAAACGCAAGGCCGCGGCGGTCGCCGTGTTGCAGGCGATGACCATGATTTTAACGTCGTGCCTCGATAGCCAGCGGCCCGCCTGCAGCGCAAACGAGCGAACCTCGTCCTCGGTGCGGGTGCCATAAGGGCAGCGCTTAGTGTCACCGAAATAGTAGACGGACTCGTGCGGAAGTGCCGTTGCGATCGCTCGCGCGACCGTCAAGCCGCCCAAGCCCGAGTCGAACACGCCGATCGGACGCGTGTCCCCGGCCAGATTATCGATATCGGACATTACCTCACCAGATTCTCTCTCGAAAAATGCGACCATGCGTGATGCGTCGCGCTACGAACGGGCCGCGACCAACAGCTCGGCCGTTGCCACCCAACCGTCGACAATCTTGCCGCGCGTAATATAGGCATTGTCGCAGGCGTCCAAGAACTCCGGGGCACCGGCGCTCGTCAGACCGTTCTCGACCAGGCAGAACATGCCAACATGGTCGGCCATGTAGAAGTCGGACTCGGAGTCGCCGAGCGCAAGCGTCTCCTCGCGCTCGATCCCCAGGTGCTCGCAGAAGCGCGCAATGGCAACGCCTTTGTTGAGACCCGCCGGATTGATGTTGAAGGCGCGGCCGTCCTCGACGCGATTAAGCTCGAGCGTCGTCGGCTTGGACAGGTGAGTCAGATGGCCGTTGCAAGCCCAGACCAGGCCGCAGCCGGCCTCGTCCAGGATGGCCTGGACCTCATCGTCGGGCACATCGCCGCGCATGCCGACGGTGACCTCACGGTACTTGTAGCCGGTCGACATGTCGTTGTGGTATTCGATCTTGTGCGGCCAGCGGGCAAGGATCTTCTCGCACACGCCGGTCTGCTCGATCACCTGGTGCGGTGTGAGACCGCAGGCGGGGTCGTAGGGCATGTCGCCCGTCAGGTACTCCCAGTCGTTGGCCTTGAGGTCGTACATGACCAGGCCGCCCATCTCGCCGATGTAGGAGTTGAGGCCGAGCACGCGGGCGTCCTCATGGATCATGGTGCGATTGCGACCCGAGGTGGGGACCACCTGGATGCCGGCACGAGCGAGCGCGACAACCGCCTCGACGAGCTTGATCGAAGGATTGCCGTCGTTATCGCGCAGCACGCACGAGCCGGGGGCGAGCATCGTGGCGTCCAGATCGGTAAAGACATACTTGACCTTGGCAAGGCGCTCGCGCATCTCGCCCGAAAGCTCGGCAACGGTCGGCAGGATGTTGTGGGACATGGTCACTCCGTTTACATAGAAGGGGCTGGTCTAGGCGTCGTACGCCGCAAGGGTGCGCTTGAGAATCGAACCGTCGCGCTCACAAGGCTCGGGTCCGTTCTTGCGCAGCATACACTCTTCCTCGCCCTTACCGGTCACGATGACCACGGCAGGACGGACAGTTTCGCGCACGGCAGTCTCGATAGCGGCAACGCGATCAGTCACGATTTGCCAGTTATCATTTCCCTGCGCTTGAACGTTGCGCGCGATCTCGGCGCAGATGTCCTCGACATCCTCGGGGCCGGGGTCATCCTCGGTAATCACGATTCGGTCGGCATACTTGCCAGCGGCGATGCCCATCGTGGTGCGTCGATCGACACCCTTACCGCCCGTAGCGCCAAATACAACCGCCAGCTCGCGCTCGGGATAGTTCTCGCGCAAGTCGCGCAGGAGTGTCTCGAGGCTCATGCCGTTATGTGCAAAATCGACGATGCCCAGGATTTTGCCCGATACGGACGGATAGAGCTCCATACGACCGGGAACGAAGACGCCCTCAAAGCCATGGACGATACCCTCTTCGGAAATGCCCAGGGCCTCGGCGCAGGCAATAGCGGCAAGCGCGTTGGACACATTGAACTTAACCGGCGTGGGAATCACAATGTCACGCGTAAAACGGGGCGTGCGCACCGTTGCCACCACGCCGCAGTCGCCATTGCGAATCGCCAGCGCAAGCACGTCGGCACGCTCGTCGGTCAGGGAGAACGTCACCGTACGTTCGCAACGAGATGCCGCCTCGAGCACGCGATCGACCTTATCCATATCGAGATTGACCACGGCAAAACGGCTCTGCAAGAAGATTTTGAGCTTGCTGGCAAAGTAATCCTCGAGCGTCGGATGCTCAATCGGCGAAATGTGATCCTCGCCGATATTGGTAAAGGCGCCGACTTCAAAGTCAATCTTGTCCGTACGCTCGTATTTGAGGCCCTGACTCGACGCCTCCATAACCAGCCACGGGGCACCCGCCTCCGCAGCATGTGCGATGCGAGACTGCAGCAGGAAGGATTCGGGGGTCGTCAGCTTGGAAGGGCCCGTCTCGATGCCGTCATCGAACTCAATGCCCGTATTAAGAGCGGGTCGATGACAGCCCGTAAGCTTGGCCTCGTTGGCGAGGATGCCGCGCAGATAAAAGCTGCAAGTCGACTTGCCCTTGGTGCCTGTAAAGGCGCAGACCTTCACCTTACCCGACGGGTGCCCATAAAAGGCATCTGCCACCACGGCGAGCGTGCGACGAATATCGCTCACAATCACCGCGGGAAGATCAAACTCGTAATCGACCTCGGAAACGTAGGCCACGGCGCCATCGGCGATTGCCGAAAGCAGGTACTCGCGCTTAAACGCACGGCCCTTGCAGACAAACAACGTGCCCGGACGCACCTGGCGCGAGTCATCAGTCGCAAACTCAATGCGCTGGTCGCACGAAGCGCTCGGTCTGGAAACAACAAGGTCATCTTCCTCGAGCAACTCTATATAGCGCATCAGAGTTAGCTTCTCTTGTGTCGGACTCGACATACAAAGACCTCTCTCGCTAAATTCAGCCTTAAAGGGCAGAAGACGTCCCGCGGCAGAAACGATGAAACATTCTGTATTATCAACCATCCTAATATGCCACCTGACCTTGCACGCATCACAGCCTTCTAAAAAATTGCATGGACTGTGCCGTGGTCTAATAAATGGCAACAGTGTTCACCCCGTGTAAAAACAAGGGAATCTGGGTGCTGTTCTTTAACATAGCGTTCGCAACCACGGCCCGCCGCTTCGTCTGAAGATCGGGACGTGGTTTTTTCGGTTCGCTCGGCGCTTATGCCCCATCACGAAACAAAAGATTGGCATGATAGTAAAGATTATTTGACATCAGCTGCCGCAATCTTTGCGGCAGTACACCTGAGCCGTCAGCAGAAAGGATCTTGCATGTGCGGTTTTGTCGGTTTTACCGGTACAGATGAACAGAGTGAGCTGGTTCTCACGGCCATGATGAATCGCATCATCCACCGTGGTCCCGATATGGGCGGCCAGCATATCGTCGACAACGTTGCCCTTGGCTTCCGTCGTCTTTCGATTCTCGATCTTTCCGAAGCTGGAGCCCAGCCCATGTCGAGCGACGACGGCAAGGTCACGATTGTCTTCAACGGAGAGATCTACAACTTCCAGGAGCTTCGCGCCGAGCTGGAGGCAGCCGGCTACGCCTTCCACTGCAACGCTGATACCGAAGTCCTGGTACACGGTTACGAGGAGTGGGGCGAGGACCTGGTCAACCGTCTGCGCGGCATGTACGCGTTCGTGATTCACGACCAGAACAAGAACAAACTCTTTGGCGCTCGTGACATCTTTGGTATCAAGCCGTTCTATTACTACCAGGCATCCGATGGCTCGCTGCTGTTTGGCTCCGAGATAAAGAGCTTCCTGGACCATCCCAAGTTTGAGAAGGCTGTCAACCACGACGCCCTGCGCCCCTACCTGACGCTGCAGTTCCCCGCCACGGAGGAGACCTTCTTTAAGGGTGTGTTCAAGCTTGCCCCGGCGCATTGCTTTACGTATGACCTGACGACCAACACCATGGACATCAAGCGTTACTGGAGCTGTGACTTCACCGACGACAACTCCAAGACCTTCGAGGAGTACGTGGACGAGTGCGACAAGGTCGTGCACGAAAGCGTCGCTGCGCACCGAATTGCCGATGTTAAGGTGGGCTCGTTCCTTTCTGGCGGTGTGGACTCCAGCTACATTGCCGCCTGTCTCATGCCCGACACCACGTATTCTGTCGGCTTCGATTACAAGAACTTCAACGAGACCAACTACGCCGCCGAGCTTTCCGACAAGCTGGGCATCAAGAACGTGCGCAAGATGATTACCGCCGACGAGTTCTTTGATGCACTGCCCGATATCCAGTACCACATGGACGAGCCGCAATCGAACCTGTCCAGCGTGCCGCTGTACTATCTGGCGCAGATGGCTTCCAAGGAGGTCACCGTCGTCCTTTCGGGCGAGGGTGCCGACGAGCTGTTTGCCGGCTATGAGTGGTACGAGGACACCCCCGAGATGCGTACCTTTAAGAAACGCGTGCCGCTCGGCGTACGTCGCGCCCTGGGCTCACTCGTTCAGCATCTCCCCTACTTTAAGGGACACAACTTCCTGACGAAATGCGCCGAGGTTCCCGAGCGCTGGTATGTGGGTCAGGCAAAGGTGTTCGATCCCTCCGAAGTCGACGAGGTGCTCAAGCCCGCTTATGACACCGGCAAGAACGCCGCCGAGATGTGCGCCGAGTACTACAAGCAGGTTCCCGACTGCTGCGAGCTTTCCAAGAAACAGTATCTGGATATGAACATGTGGCTGCCGGGTGACATTCTGCTCAAGGCCGACAAGATGTGCATGGCGCATTCTCTGGAGCTCCGCGTTCCGTTCCTGGACAAGAAGGTCATGGAGTTTGCCGAGCACATTCCCGCCAACTACCGTGTTAACGAAGAAGGCTGCAAGCTCGTTCTGCGTCACGCTGCCAACCGCACGCTGCCCGACGAGTGGGCAACGCGCAAGAAGGTGGGCTTCCCCGTACCGGTCAAGTTCTGGCTGCGCGAGCAAAAGTACTACGACTACGTAAAGGAATACTTCACCGCACCGTGGGCTGCTGATTTCTTTGACACCGATGCGCTCATGAAACTGCTCGACGATCACTTTAAGGGCCGCGCGCTCAACCAGCGCAAGATCTATACCACGCTGACGTTCCTCATTTGGTACAAGCGCTTCTTTATCGACGAGAACAAGAGCACCGAAGTCGCCGCTTAGATTTCGTTATGAATTAGCGGTGAACCACACAGGGTTTCCGCTATACTCAGTCCCTGCGGGCGATTGGCGCAACGGTTAGCGCAGGTGCTTTACACGCACAAGGCTGGGGGTTCGAATCCCTCATCGCCCACCATTGAATTGGAAACGGTCCTCGAAAGGGGACCGTTTTTGTTTGGGCCCATCGCAGAGGGATTCGAACCCGCAAGGGTGCGGAGCTGAGGAAACGCGAAGCGTTTTCCAGCGCAGCACGCGAGGGCCGCAGGCCCGAAGCGAGAGCGGGCGGCGCCAGCCGCACGCGGACATCCCTCATCGCCCACCACTGAATTGGAAACGGTCCTCGCAAGGGGACCGTTTTTGTTTGCGCCCGGTGCCTGGGATTCGAACCCGTCAGCACGTCTGTCGCAAAGGCCGTGGCCTTTGCAGATTGATGACAAAAAGGGTTCCAGACCGTCCAAAGATGCATCAAATGACGCACCGACAATCTGGAACCCGTTCAAACTGGCTATGTTTTACTCTCGCTAAGCCAAAACACCCGCCAGGATCTCGATCAGGTTGTCCACGTCGGCCTCTTCGCACACGAGCGGCGGAAGGAAGCGCAGCGTATGTGCGCCTGTAGCGTTGATCACGGCACCAGCCCCCAATGCACGGGCCACGACGTCGTGTGCATCACCCGCGGCATCATCCAAATCGCAGCCGAGCATCAGGCCGCGACCACGCACCTCTACCACATGCGGAAGCTTAGCCAGCGCCTGCTCCATATAAGCACCCACCTTGGCAACATGCTCGGCAAAATCGCCGCGCACAAGCGCAGAGAGCGTCACGGCGCACGCCGCGACAGCCAAGCAGCTACCGCCAAAGGTCGAGCCGTGGTCACCCGGCTTAAACACGTCGGCGATCTCCTTCTTTGCCACCACGGCACCCATGGGCACGCCATCGGCAATGCCCTTTGCAAGGCTCATAATGTCGGGCTCCACGCCATAGGTCTGGAATGCAAACGGCTTGCCGGAGCGGAAGATGCCACACTGGACCTCGTCGGCGATAAGAACGGCGCCCACCTCGTGTGCCAAGTCGCGCGCCGCCGCCATAAACTCCTCGGTCATGGGGTGCACGCCGCTCTCGCCCTGAATCGGCTCGAGCATGACGGCGCAGACCTCGCTTCCCAGCTGCTTAAAGATCGAACGCAGTTCGTCGACATCGTTGGGCGTACAGGCCACAAAGCCACCCGGCAGCGGACGGAAACTGTCCTGTAGCCAATCCTGCATGGTGGCGGCAATGGTCTCGAGCGTACGGCCGTGGAAGCCGCCACGCATGCATACGATGGTGTTGCCGCCGTTACCAGCACGCTTGGCGTACAGACGCGCGAGCTTCATCGAGCCCTCGTTGGCTTCGGCACCAGAATTGGCAAAGAACGTCTCCCACACCTGCTCGTCCGCAGCCGGGGCACCGAGCGCAGCGGCCGTGGTCTCATCGCCGGCGGCAATGGCATCGGCCAGCACGCACGCACCATCTACGTCGTCGTTGGCAAGCTTGGACAGCAGCGCCGCGACCTGTCCACGCTGCTCGATGTAGAAGTAGTTAGACACATGCAGAAGCTTTTTGGTCTGAGCCTCGAGCGCCGAGAGCACTGCAGGGTTGCCGTGGCCAAGGCTGCATACACCGATACCAGCGAGAAAGTCGAGATACTCACGGCCATCGTCACCGATGAGCTTCATACCGTGACCTTCGACAAACTCTACCGGCGAGCGACCAAAGGTATGCATAACGTAATGGGATTCGAGCGATTGCTGAGTTGCAAGTGACATGAGATGCCTTTCGTTGGGCGCCGTACGGCGCAGGGCTATGGGTGCAGGGACGCGACGACCGCGGGTCGGCTAGACCGTCTGGAGCTTCTCGACCTCGTCGAGGTTCTCGGTCAGACGCGCCGCAAACGTCGAAAGCGGATGCGGATGCGTATCGAACTCGTAGGCCGTCTCGGTGGAGTGGATCACGGTACCGACGCCAGCATCGGTCAGCAGCTCCAGCAGCAGCGAGTGCGGCGTCGTGCCGTTGATGATGTGGGCTCGGAACACGCCAGCAGCAAGCGCATCGACGGCGGCGCGCAGCTTGGGAATCATGCCCTTGTCGACTTCTCCGCCGTAGAGCATCTCGTTGACCTCGTCGAGCGTCAGGTTGGAGATGAGCGAGTCCTTATCACTAAAGTCCTTGTACAGACCGTCGACGTCGGTCAAAAAAATCGCCTTGTGCGCATGAAGCGCCGCCGCAACGGCGCCGGCGGCGGTATCGGCGTTGATGTTGAAGAAGCCGCCGTCCTCCCCCGCCGCGACGGTAGCGATTACGGGAATGTACTCGCTATCGAGCAAGCGCTCGATATAGTCGGTGTTGACGTGCGTCACTTTGCCCACGCGACCGAGTTCGGGGTCGAGCGGCTCGGCGATGAGCGTGCCGGCATCGCTGCCCGACACGCCTACGGCCAAATTACCGTGGTGGTTGATGGCAGCGACCAGCTCCTGGTTAACCTTGCCGCCCAGCACCTCGCGCACGATATCCATGGTCGCCGGCGTAGTCACGCGCTGGCCGTTCTTAAACTCGACGGGAATATCGTAATGACTCAACGCCTCGTTGATGGCCTTGCCGCCGCCATGCACGATGACGGGGCGCATGCCGATAATCTTGAGCAAAACGATGTCGCTCATCACATCGCGGCGCAGTTGCTCATCGACCATGGCCGCTCCGCCATACTTGATAACGACCGTCTTGCCGGTCAGGTTTTTAATCCACGGCAGCGCTTCGAACAGCAGCTGCGCGGTTGCTTCGTTGGATTCGCTCGAACGACAATCGCGTGCGAATTTCATAATCTGCCTCGTCTTTCGTATCGTTATCGTGCCGTGCTCCGCCGTCCGCAATCGCGGCAAGATGCGCAGCGTGCCTGGAATCTAGGAACGGTAGTCACCGTTGATGGAGATGTACTCGTGCGTGAGGTCGCAGGTCCACACGGTCGTTGCCGCATCGCCTGCGCCCAGGTCGGCCGAGATCACGATCTCGGGCGCCTCAAAACGTCGCAGAGCCTCGTCCTCGTCAAAGGGAACGGTCAGACCATCGCGACAGACGGGCATGCCCATCATGTCGATGGAAACGTCTTCCTGGTTAAACTTCACGCCGCACTTGCCGAGCGCCATGGCGACGCGGCCCCAGTTGCAGTCGTGACCGGCGATGCAGGTCTTGACGAGCGGCGAGTTGGCGACGGCACGGGCGGCGATATCGGCTTCCTCGTCGTTGGCGGCGCCGGTGACGTTAACCGTCACGAGCTTTGACGCGCCCTCGCCATCGGCCGCAATGTTGCGCGCCAGGCTCTCGCACACCTCGTGCACGGCAAAGGACAGTTCGTCAAAGGCATCAGTGCCCTCGACGATAGCCTCGGCTTCAGCGGCAGCAGCGCCAGAAGCAAGCATGATGCAGGTGTCGTTGGTCGAGGTATCGGAATCGACCGTCACCTTATTGAAGGTCTGCTTAACGGTCGAGAGCAACAGGGCGTGGAGCGCCGACGGCTCGACGGGGGCATCGGTAGTAATGACCGCGATCATGGTGGCCATATTGGGCATGATCATGCCCGAGCCCTTGCACATGCCGCCCACCGTATAAGCGTTGCCCGCATGACCCGCAGCCTCACTGCGGTAGCGAACGGCATACTCCTTGGAGTGCGTATCGGTCGTCATGATGGCACGGGCCGCATCGGCACCGCCATGGGCAGAGAGTGCCTCGTAGGCGGACGGGACGGCCGTCTCAAACGTGTCAATCGGCAGAATCTGTCCAATCACGCCTGTGGATGCAACTAGGATCTGCTGGGGTTCACAGCCGATGACCTGCGACGCGATATTGCATGTCTCTCGCGCGCAGGCAAGGCCGGTCTCGCCCGTGGCGGCATTCGCGTTGCCGGAGTTGATTGAAACGCCGGCGATGATGCCATAGCCCTTGTCCGCACCGCCCAGGTTGGCACGGCTCACCTGCACGGGCGCCGCGCAAAAGCGGTTGGTCGTAAACACGCCGGCGCCTGGACAGGGCTTATCGGGCACGACGAGCGCATAGTCCAAGCGCTCGGGATTCTTCCGGAATCCTGCATGGATGCCTGCGGCCTTAAAGCCGGCCGCTGCCGTAACGCCACCCTCGACGGCGCGTATCTTGATATCAATCAGGTCGGTATTCATCGTCCCTACGACTCCTTATATCAGACAAAAAAGCGGGCATCGGCTGGCACGCCATACCGGTCGCAACTACTAGACCAGCTTGAAAGCGGCGCCCAACTCGATACCCGACCACCAAATCGTTAACAATCGAATGTGCTACACCGGGCACGCCACTGTGGGCAAGCCTCGTCGCTCGTCAAAGCCAAAAACGATGTTGGCGCACTGGACCGCCTGGCCCGCAGCACCCTTGCACAAATTGTCGATAGCACCCGTCGCCACCAGCACGCCCGCACGCTTGTTGAGCGCAAGGCCGATCTGGGCAGCGTTGGTGCCGACGACCGAAGCCGTCTTGGGCTGCTGGCCGGCATCGAGCACGCGCACAAAGGTGCGACCGGCGTAGAACTTCTTGTAATGGTCGACGACGTCCTCAAGGGCCAACGTGTCGAGAGCCCGCGGCGCGAGCGGCATCGTCACCGTGGAAAGCAGGCCGCGCTTGAGCGGTGCCAAGTGCGGAGTAAAGACGACACGATCGGTCAGACCCAGAATCTGCTCGATCTCTGGTGTGTGGCGATGTTTGCCTACGCCATAGGCCTCTAAGTTCTCGTCTGCGCTACAAAAATGGGTGCGGGCGTTGCAGGACTTACCGGCGCCCGTCACGCCGCTAATGGCATCGACGATTACGGGGCCGTTCTCTGCCATCCAGCCCGCACGCACGGCAGGAGCGGCAGCGAGGCACGTTGCGGTGGGATAGCAGCCGGCGCAAGCGACCAAAACGGGCTTTCCGGCGGCATGGCTGGAAGCAGCGGTCTCTAAGTCCTGGCAGAACAGCTCGGGCAGGCCAAAAGCGCGGGTCTTGAGCAGCTCGGGGCTCGTGTGCTCGGCGGCATACCATGCCTCAAAGACGGACGGGTCGCTCAGACGGTAATCGGCCGAAAGATCAAAGCAGGAAACGCCCGCGGCAAGGAGCGCGGGCACCTGCGCCATGGCAGCCGTGTGCGGCACGGCAAGAAAAACCGCATCGCAGCTTTTGAGCTCGGGGGCGTCATGCGTGGTGAAAACCAGATCGCTCACGCCAGCAAAGCTCGGATACACCGCGGACAGCGGCTGGCCGGCATCGGCGTTGGACGTAATGGCAACAAGTTCAAACTCGGGATGGCCGAGTACGAGGCGAATGAGCTCGGCTCCGGCATATCCGGCCGCGCCGACGATTCCAACCTTCAAAGACATATCAGACTCCTTGTCTGCGATTTATGCACCGATGCGCATTTTGCAGCGGTCATTATGAGGTGGGTTGAAACTTTAGCACCAAAAGATGCATGAATACGTAAATAGCTTGCATGTTCATGCATTGAAACATTCCCGACACATTCGCTTGAAGGAATTGACAAATAGAGCGGGCCCCGTATTGACCGGCACTCCTTACGGTGCCGGGCAACACAGGGTCCGCCCATGCGAAAACTAAGTTGTTAGGATGAGCCAGCTGGCTAGAGCTCAACCGGCACCCATTCGTCGTGATTGCAGATAAATGCCTCGGGATCCTCGACACTAAAGAAGACGAGCGCGGGGTCGTTAGGCCCCTCATAGTGCTCGCCCAGGTGCTCTAGATGCTTCCACCCGGCTTCGCGCATTTCGTCTAAAGCCCGGTCATCCAAGCCGGCACGCCCGCGCAAGATGAGCCAGCCATGGCCCGGCCACCAACTCGTGGCCTCAAAGCGCTGGTTTTGCAGCAGCTCCTGCCACACATCTTTGGTGCGCGCTGTCACAAACCACAGCTTGCCGTCCTGAATCTGCGCAAACGAGAACGGACGCACATGCGGCTGCCCGCCCACGCTCGTCGCCAGATACCACGCCGGCACCGACGTCAGATACTCCAGCACCGTATTCAATCCGTCCATGTGTCCTCCTGGCACTAGCTAATTCAGAACGGGTAGTAAATTTGAGACGCGCTAGAGCTCCAGGCGCTCCTCGCTGCCGTCGATATCACAGAAGCGCGCGGCAATGTTGCGGACCGAAAAGAAAGCAAGGCGGCCGTCGTTGGCGCTATCGTGTTCCTCGCCGATGCCCACCATGTGTTTAAAACCCGCCTGGCGTACCTTGTCGCTCACGACCGCATCGTCCTCGAGCACGGCCTCGCCGGTCAGTACAATCCAACACTCCCCCGGTTTCCAACCCGAAACCTCAAACTTGGGGTTCGCGCTGAGCTCGGCCCACACATCCTTGTCGCGCGATGTGCAAAACCACAGCTTACCGTCATCGACCATGGCAAATGAAAACGGCCTCACGCGAGGCTGATACCCGTCGGCCACATCGGTCGTGGCCAGATACCACGCCGGAATGCGCCTGAGATACGAACAGGCACGCTCAAGCTGAGCCGTGCGGTCGTTGTCGGTCATAGGGACCCCTTTCTTGCGCTCGAATCGCGCCTAAACAAGTTGAAGGTTGATGACGATGACACACGCGAGCAGCAGCGCCGTCACCACCGCCGCCAACGCATCGCCGCGGCCAAATGCAAGCGCATGCAGACGTGTGCGGCCCTGCTCGCCATGATAGCAACGGGCATCCATGGCGGCAGACAACGTCTCGGCATGACGGAACACGCCCGTGAACAGCGGAATCGCCACACTGCCGAGCATACGCACACCGCCGAGCGGGCCTCCCGTCACGCGCGCACCGCGGCTCGCCTGCGCATCGGCCGTCTGCTTCATCTCGGTGGCGAACTGCGGCATAAAGCGCAACGCGATACCCATAATCATGCCGAGCTCGTGCGCAGGAAGTCCTACACGCGCAAACGGCGCGAGCAGTCGCTCAAAGCCCGCGGTGAGGTCGAGCGTCGGCGTGGTAAGCGTAATGGCGCTCATGCCGGCCATCATCAAGGTCAGGCGGCACGTCATAAAGGCGGCGGAATGCAGCGAGCCCTCGCTTATCTGCAAAAAGCCGAGCTGCCACAGAATGCGCCCGCTCTGGTCGGTAAACAGGTTGAGCACCGCGACCACGACGACGATTGCCAGCAGCGGCGCCATCGACGACAGAACGCGACGAACCGGCACCCGAGACACGGCATAGATCAGCACGACGAAAATTGCGACAGGGACCAGTCCGCGGAAGCTGCTGACTGTGAGCGTCGTGATCAGAAACACAAAGCCCAAGAGCAACTTAGTTCGCGGGTCCAGGCGGTGGATCGCACTATCGCCGGGATAGTAGCTGCCAAACGAAAACGCCTCCATTAGCAGCCCTCCTCTCGCGCGACCGTCTTGGAATTAGCAATGTCCGCGACGTTAGAAGGACCGCCCGAGCGACCGATTAGCAGGTCCACCAACTCGTCTGCCAGCGACTCAACCGTATAGAGGCCGTCAAAGCGCAGCGGCACGCCTGCCTTCGCAAGCGCCAGCGCCATGCGCTGGGCAGCGGGAACACCCAAGCCGATTGATTTAAGCTCATCCGCATGCGCAAAAACCTGAGCGGGCGTGCCCTCGGCAAACACCGCGCCCTCGTTCATCACGACAATACGGTCGCAGCAATTGGCCAGGTCATCCATGCTGTGCGAAACCATGACAACGGTCAGGCCCTCGCGATGGAGTCGATCGATGAGCCCTAAGAAATCCCTGCGCGCAGCCGGATCGAGCCCCGCCATGGGTTCATCGAGCACCAGGACTTCGGGCTCCATGGCGAGCACGCCGGCGAATGCCACACGCCGTTGCTGACCGCCCGAAAGCTCAAAGGGACTCTTGTCGCCGACCGTGGAAAGGTCGAGGCCCACGCGTGAGAGCGATGACTCGACACGACGGTCGACTTCATCTTGCGGCAAGCCAAGGTTATGCGGACCAAACGCCACGTCCTGCGCCACGGTTTCGGCAAACAGCTGACGCTCAGGATATTGAAACACCACGCCGACCTTGGCCTTAACCGCGGCGGCGTCTTTCTTGTTTGACAGATCGAGCCCCAGCGCGCGAACGGTTCCTTCCTGGGGACGAATCAGCCCGTTGAGATGCTGGACCAGCGTCGACTTACCCGAACCGGTATGACCTGCCAAGCCCAGGAACTCGCCGCGACGCACCGTCAGCGATACATCGCGCAGCGCCCACGGGCTGCTGGGGTCGTTTCCCCAGAGAGCCTGTTTGTTCGATTTGCCCGCAGTGGCCGAGCGCTTAAGCCAGCGGCGGCGCTCGCGCGGACTGAGCGAATAACTGTACGAAACATGGGATAGCTCGATGACGGGCTCCGACGCGTTGCCCTCGTTGTCTACCGGAACAGTGCCGTCAGCGATTTCCAACTGGGATACAGAAGACTGCCCCGCGATGCCTGCCCCACTTCGCTCGGCATAAGCCTGCGCAATCTTAGCGACCATATCCGCCTCACGCACCTGCGCATGAACAGGCACGCCCTTCGCACGAAGCGCCATGCCCAAACGGCACGACTCTGGCATGTCAAGGTTGAGCTGTGCGAGTTCATTCGCCCGCGTCAGAATCTCCTCGGGCGTACCCAGCATGGCAACTCGTCCCGCCTGAAACACGGCGACACGATCGGCCTCGGCGGCCTCCTCCATAAAGTGCGTAATCATCACGATGGTCATGCCGCGATCGTGCAACGCGCGGCAAGCCTTCATGAGGCCCTTGCGCCCACGCGGATCGAGCATCGAGGAAGCCTCGTCCAATACGAGCACGCGCGGTTCCATGGCGAGCACGCCGGCAAGCGCCACGCGCTGCTTTTGGCCGCCCGAAAGCGCATGGGTCTCGTGGCGCTCAAAGCCCACTAGGCCCACGCCCTTCAGCGCCTCGCGCACGCGCTGCGCAATTTGCGCCGATGGCACGCCAAGGTTTTCGGGACCGAACGCAACGTCATCTTCGACAAGCGTTGCCACCAGCTGATCATCGGGATTCTGGAATACCATGCCCGCGGTCGAACGAATGTCGTAGACCAGCTCGGGATCGGACGCATCCATGCCGTTAATGCGCACCGTGCCCGCATCGGGCTGCAGCAACGCATTCAGATGCTTGGCAAACGTCGACTTGCCCGACCCATTGCCACCGAGGATGCAGAAAAACTCACCGTCCTCGATATTCAGATCGACGCCGTCGAGCGCCGGTGCGGCACCGTCATAACTAAAGGAAACGCCCCGACACTCAATCATGCGCGGCCTTTGACCTGGTCCTTTTTAGGCGTGATGAGGTTGGAGACTGCTTTATACACCGCCAGCGTCAACACCGAGTTAAGCACGGTCTTGATAAGGTTGAACGGCAGTACGGCAGGAATCATGAGCGGGGCGATCGCATCGACCGAGCCATACCAGAACCAAACGCCAATGGTAAGGTTTGCGACCATAGACAGCGCCGTAGCGGCAATGACGCCGAGCACCAGGCCAATCACGGCACCCTTATAGGTGTGCATCTTCTGGTAAACGGTAGCCGCGGGCAGAATGTAGCCCAGCGTGGCAACCAGGTTCATAAGCGCGCCGACCCAGTCACCCGTGGTGAGCGCATGGATAACGATCGCCATGGCGGCAACAGCAGTGCCGGCGCCAGGACCATACGCAAAACCGCACACCATCGCCGGCACCAGCGACGGGTCATACGTCAAAAACGGCGCCGAAGGAAGGATGGGCAGCTGCACGTACATAAACAGGGCGCCCAAGGCACACATCAGCGCCATGGTAACGAGCTGTTTGGTGCTCCACCTATTCGTATTCTCAAAATGGATATGCTGCGACTGTTCAGACATAAGATCACCTGCCTCTTTCATCCGGACTCTAACCGTTGGTACTGGGATCTCACCAGTTCAGCCGGCATGCGAACCAACACACGCACGGGTCGCGGACTCATCGGCTCGGTCGCAGACACCTCGCCTGCGCCACGGCGTCCCTTTGACACCGCCCGATTTACCGCCAGTGGGGAATTCCACCCCGCCCTGAAACAGCAATTGCAAGTGTAGCACGAGCAGGTTCTCGCGCAAGTATGCCAAGGGTAATTTGTGGCGGAGATCAGTTGCCAAAGCAACCACGTCCCCCACCCATCCCAAAGCAACGCGCCTTTCGCGCAAAGCGCGAAACAGCGAAGGGGACACGTATCCCTATCGACCACATCCTTCTCCGCCCGCCGACCTCAAGGCCGTAAACGCAGGGAATCCGGGGGCGTGACGGGGCTTCTCTCCGGAATATTCCGCAGGACGCAAAGAGGCTCCGCAGCGCGAAGCGCGATGCGGAGCCTCTTTGCATGTCCGAGGACGTTCCGGAGAGAAACCCCTCGTCACGCCCCCGGATTCCCGGTGGGAGTTCTAGACCTTGTCGGCCTTAGTACATACCGCCACCCTGCTGACCAGCGGTAGCAGCAGCGATAGCGTCCTCAAGCTGAGTGTTCTTGGGCACATCGGAGACGGTGGCCTCGGTGATGAGGATCAGGCTGGCGACAGAAGCAGCGTTCTGCAGGGTGACGCGGCTGACCTTGACGGGGTCGAGGACGCCCATCTCGATCATGTCGCCCCACTCGCCGTTGGCAGAGTTGAGACCCTGGCCGGCGGGCAGCTCGGCAACCTTGTCGACCACGACAGCGCCCTCAAAGCCAGCGTTCTTGGCGATGGTAGCGACCGGAGCGGTCAGAGCCTTCTTGACGATGTCGACGCCGATCTTCTCCTCGGGGTCATCGATCTCGACAGCGTCGAGCGCAGGAGCAGCGTCCATGAAGGCGACGCCGCCACCGGCGACAATGCCCTCCTCGACAGCAGCGCGGGTAGCCTGCAGGGCGTCCTCGACGCGATGCTTGATCTCCTTGAGCTCGGACTCGGTAGCAGCGCCAACCTTGATGACGGCAACGCCACCGGAGAGCTTGGCCAGGCGCTCCTGGAGCTTCTCGCGGTCGAAGTCAGAGGTGGTGTTCTCCATCTCGCCCTTGATCTGAGCGATGCGGGCGTCGATGGCCTCCTTGGAACCAGCGCCGCCAACGACGACGGTGTTGTCCTTGGAGATGGTGACGGACTTAGCGGTACCGAGCATATCGGCGGTGATGTCAGCGACCTTCACGCCCAGCTCGTCCAGAGCGGCCTGGCCACCGGTAAGGACGGCGATGTCCTCGAGGATGCGCTTGCGGCGATCGCCGTAGCCCGGAGCCTTGACGGCGCAGACGTTGAGAGCGCCACGGATCTTGTTGAGGACCAGGGTGGGCAGGGCCTCGCCGTCGATGTCCTCAGCGATGATGAGCAGGCCACGGCCGGCGCGCTGGACAGCCTCGAGAACAGGCATGATGTCCTGGACGCTGGAAATCTTCTGGTCGGTGATGAGGATGTACGGATCCTTCATCACGGCCTCCATGCGGTCGTTGTCCGTGACGAAGTAAGCGGAGACGTAGCCCTTGTCGAACTGCATGCCCTCGACGGTGTCGATGGTGATATCGAACGTCTGGGAATCCTCGACGGTAATGACGCCGTCCTTGCCCACGACCTCCATGGCCTCGGCGATCTTCTCGCCGACCTCGGGGTCACCGGCGGAGATGGTACCGACGGAAGCAATCTGCTCCTTGGTCTCGACCGGCTTGGCCTGCTTCTTCATCTCGGCGACGGCGGCGTTGACGGCCTTGTCGATGCCGCGACGGATGGCCAGCGGGTTAGCGCCAGCGGCGACGTTACGCAGACCATCGTTGACGATGGCCTGAGCGAGCAGGGTTGCGGTGGTGGTGCCGTCACCCACAGTGTCGTTGGTCTTGGTGGCGACCTCCTTCACCAGCTGGGCACCCATGTTCTCGATGTTGTCCTCGAGCTCAATCTCCTTGGCGACGGAAACGCCGTCGTTGGTGATGGTCGGAGCACCGAACGTGCGCTGCAGAGCGACATAGCGGCCCTTGGGGCCCATGGTGACGGTAACGGCGTCGGCCAGAGTGTTGACACCCTTGGCGAGCTTAGCGCGGGCATCGGTGTTGAACGTAATGTTCTTTGCCATGGTGAGTAATCCTCCAAAAGAAATGTGACTCGCGTCGCCGCTTCCGAGTCCTATGCGACGACCGCGATCAAAGACGAATCAGAGAGCCTGGTGAAACTAGGCCTCGACGACGGCGTAGATGTCGTCGGCGCGCATCAGCAGATACTTCTCGCCGTCGACCTTGACCTCGTTGCCACCGAACTTACCGTAGATGACAACGTCGCCAACCTTGACGTCCATGGGGATGCGCTCACCCTTGTCGTTGACCTTGCCGGCGCCCACGGCAACGATGGTGCCACGCTGCGGCTTCTCCTGAGCGTTACTGGCGATATACAGACCAGAAGCGGTCTTCTGCTCGGCCTCGTCGGGCTTGACCAGAACACGATCTGCAAGCGGCTTCAAAGACGACATGCTTGTCTCCTCCTTTTTGGGCCGCGCGGTTATACCACGCGAATTAACCCTTTTGTTTGCGTACGCGTTGAATGGTACCCACGAATGGCGGGTTATACAACACGGAGTCAAAAAATCTTATTTTTTGGCACTTAGATTTTCTGAATGCCGGGGGATAACTTAGCAGTGGCTCCCGTGTGGCTCCGGAGGGGCGGGGCATAAGGTTTCCTGCTCGGGCAGTCCTGCTCGCACGAAGGCCACATTAAGTGGCCTTCGGCTCGTGCGGAACTCGCGATAAACCTTATGCCCCGCCCCTCCGGAGCCACACGGGAGCCAGGTTAACTAATTCGGGCCCGGCATTCAGAAAAGTCAGTGCAGCAAAATGGCGATGCGGATGGGATGCACAAGATAGGGGCACGTTGTTGGGACGCGCTCTTTTAAGTTGCGGTGGAATAGTTCCTGTTTTTGGGCTTGAAGGCCGATTTTAGGGACTATTTCACCGCAACTGAGGGGTGGGATGCGGGGCTAGCGCTCGTAAATCAAGTTGCCTGCCAGGTAGGTGGCTTGGACTTTGGTGGCCTGGAGCTCTTGGGGGTCAATGGTAAGCGGGTTTTGGTCCAGGACTACCAGGTCGGCGTACTTGCCGGGCTCCAAGCTGCCGAGGTTTTGCTCGTCGCCCGCTGCATAGGCGCTGCCCAGGGTGTAGTTGCGCAGGGCTGTTGCCGCATCGATGCGCTCGCTCGGCAACCAGCCGCCCTCGGGCCAGTGGCTTTTGGGGTCCTGGCGCGTAATAGCCGTGTAGAGCACGTTCATGCTGGTAACGGGCGTGATAGGGCTGTCGGTACCGAAGGCTTGGCGAATGCCGCGCTGCTTATAGGTTGCGAACGGCCACATGATGCGGCTGCGCTCCAGGCCCAGATCGCGCTCCGGACCACCCGGGTCGAGCGTAATGTGGCAGGGCTGGCTCGAGGCAACCACGTTGAGCTTGCGCAAGCGATCGATGTCCTCGGGCAGGAGGTTCTCCAGATGCTCGAGCGTGTTATGGCCGTGCTGGGGCAGCCCGTACAGGTCGGCGGCCTCCTCGAAGATATCCAGCGCGGCATGAATCGCACCGTCACCGATGACGTGGATGCGCACGGTGTGACCACGCTCCGCGGCCGCCAGAACCAATTTGCGCATGCGCTCAGCCGGGACCGTCAGACGGCCCTGGTCGCCCGGGAAGCGCGGATTGGTATAGGGCTCGGTGAGATATGCCGTGTGTTCGCTCGACACGCCGTCGAAGAACTGCTTAAAACCCGGCGCCGAAAGCAGCGCGTTGTTCGCGTAACGTACCTGGAGCCCTTCTAGACGCGACTGGTCATCCAGCAGCGTGGGGAACAGATGGGCACGAATGCCCAGCTTGCCGGCCGTCTGCAATTTGTCATAGACATCGTCGCGGATAAAGTCGCATCCCGGCATGGGCATGAGCGACATGTCGCAGATCGAGGTGATGCCCTGCTCGGCCATGCGCCTCATTTGATCGGCGTAAGCGCTTGCGGTGCGATCTTCGCCCAGCCACTCAAGGCAGCGCGGCAACAGCTGCATGGCAGCCGCTTCGTGAGCAATGCCCGTGAGCTCGCCGTTTGCGTCCTTGTCGTAGCTACCGCCCGCTGGCGGCTCGCTGTCGCGCGTGACGCCGAGCGCCTCGAGTGCACAGCTGTTGAGCCACAGCGTGTGGCCGTCGCCCGAGTACATAACGCAGGGACGATCGGGGAATGCCGCATCGAGCGACGCCTTGCTAGGATGCTCGGGCGGGTCCCAACGGTAGTCGCGCCAGCCCTGCGTCACAACCCAAGCGTCGTCGGGCAGGTCCTGGGAAAACTCGAGCGCGTGTTGCACCAGCGCCGCCTCGGACGTGCCCATGTCCATGAGCATGTACGGCGAGGATCCGACCGAGGTATGGAAGAAATGCAGATGAGCGTCATGGAAACCGGGGCAGACAAACTGCTCGCCGTAGTCGATAACCGACGTGGCGGCGGTAGCGGCGGCGATTACGTCATCGGGCTTGCCGACTGCGACGATACGGTCGCCTGCGATGGCAATCGCCAGCTCGCGGGCGGTATCGATGCCGTCTTGCGCGGTAAAGACGTTCTTGGAACGGATAATCCGATCGATATGTTGCATGGGCATCCCCATTTCTGGCAGGAAATTCAACACCCCCGAGTGTACTCCCCCGCCCTTGCAACAAAACCGCAAGCGGCAAACGGCAGCTTTGCCAGGCCAAGTGGCAGGTGGCATACTGGAAAGAGCTTGTACGATTTTGCGATAAACCAGTAAGGAGCAAATCGACCATGACGAAGACCAAGGCACAGCAGATTATGGCGGCGACCGAGGTTCGCGCGGCTGACGACGTCACCGCAGCCATCCGAGATATCGCCGCCGAGTTTGAGCCCTACATCATCAAGCAGCGTCGGCACTTCCATAAGCACCCGGAGCTGAGCCTCGTCGAAGAGCGCACGACTTCTGACATCGCCAACCAGCTCGACGCCATGAATATCCCCTACGAGCGCCCCCTTAAGACGGGCCTGGTGGCGACCCTTCGCGGCACCGCGCCCGACGCCTATCGCGAGGACGGCACGCCGCGGCGCCGCATCCTGCTGCGCGCGGATATCGACGCCCTGCCCGTCACCGAGCAGACCGGCGAGGAGTTCGCCAGCGTCAACGAGGGCTGCATGCACGCCTGCGGCCACGACTGCCATATCGCCATGATGCTCGGCACGCTGCAGATCCTGCGCCATATGACCGACGACATCCACGGCGAGGTCCGCATCGTCTTCCAGCCCAGTGAGGAAAACGGCCAGGGCGCGAAACTCATGATCGGCACGGGCGTGCTCGACGGCGTCGATGGCGCATACGCCGCGCACATCTGGAGCGAGGTCGACGCCGGCACCGTAAGCTGCGAGCCCGGCCCGCGCATGGCCAATACCGACTGGTTCCGCATCGATGTCCGCGGTACCTCGTGCCACGGCGCCATGCCCCAGCGCGGCCACGACGCCGTTATGGTTGCCGCCGAGATTGTCAACGCCCTGCAGACCATCGTCTCGCGCGAGATCAGCCCCTACGAGCCGGCCGTCATCACCGTCGGCGAGCTGCACGGCGGCACCGCGCGCAACGTTATCGCCGGCACGGCCTACCTCGCGGGCACAGTACGCACCTACGGCGATTCAACCCACGAGGAAATGCCGGAGCTTATGCGCCGCATCGTGGAGCATACCGCGGCGGCCTTGGGCGCCGAGGCAGAGCTCACCGACTACACCATCGCCAACTACAAGGTCGAAAACGACGCGGCCTCGAGCGAGCGCTGCCGTCAGGCCGTAATTAAGTGTCTGGGTCCCGCCGGCCAAGGCCATTATCGCGGCACACTTTCGGGCGAGGATTTTTCGGAGTACCTGCGCCGTGTGCCGGGCGTGCTCGCCTTTGTAGGTACGCGTAACCCCAAAATTGGCGCCACGTACGCCCAACATTCCTGCTTCTACAAGATCGACGAGACCGTGCTGGCAAAGGGCTCCATGGTGGCCGCCCAGTATGCTATCGACTTTTTGTCCGAGCCCACGCAAGAGGAGCTCGACGGCCCCGCGATCACCGCGGTCGCCGAAACCAACCCCGATCTGGCCGCCAAGTTGCGCTCTGCCAAGGCGACGACCGCCGAGGCTCGTGACGCCATCCACGACGCCCGCACGGCTCGCCATGCCGCAATCAAGGGCATCCACGAAGCCCGCGCCGCCGCTCGCCGCGAGGAGAAGCACGACGAGTAGTCGTCACACCCATTCATAACAGCCTGGCTGGAGCAAAGCGGGGGCGGATGTGTCGAAACGTCCGCCCCCGCTTATGTGTCGACCGTTTTTCTAGCGCGTCCTCCGTCACGCCAGGTAAGAGCGAAGGATGGTGAGCCAGCGTGGGGGTTCGAGGTGGATGATATCGTCGGGAACTCCGGCGGGCGCATAGCCGCCAAAGAGCAGACCGGCATCTGCCGGATTGACGAGGCGCACGATCCATACGACGACGACCAGCACGCACAACACGGTGACCGCAATGTCGATACCACGCTTTAGCTTGCTCGATGCCACCTCCTCGCGCACGAACGCGAGCACAAACGCAATCGGCACCACCCAAAACAGCGGATGGTAGGCAAAGGCAGCCGCATAATCGAGGCGCAGCGCCGCCAGCCACGCCCTCGTCATGCCGCATCCCGGACAAGGAATGCCCGTCATCAATCGAAAAATGCAGCCAATGTCGAGCAGGTAGAGCGCGAGCCAGGCGACAAAGAGCGCGCCGGTGCAAAAAAGGGCGCGGCGAAGGAGCTCTGCCGTGCCCCTATGTCCCTGGAAGCTGTTCACGCCGCCCTTATTGTTAGGCACGAGCGCCAAGGCGAGTGTTGTAAGCCGTTGCCATGGCATTGGTATTATTGATGACGATGTTCATAGCGAAGATGGGACCAAGGCCGCACAGGAGCGCGCCGAAGATCTGCCACAGAAGAACGGTGGTGCCGTTTTCCTGGAACACCAGGCCGTAGCGAGGAGCGTTGGTCTGCAGGCGGTTGCCAATCTTGTAATACCAGTAGTACGCGTAGAAGCCGCAGGTCACAAACGATAGAAGGATGAATTCCGCCAGACCCGGCGTGTAATCGCCGTCATCCTGACACAACGTGTTGACGTCGCGTGCCAAGCAATACAGGAAGTAGAACGAATAGATACCGCAGGTCACAAGAGAGAGCAGCAGCCAGCCGATCAGGCTGCGGTCAGCCTTAATGGGGTCATAGCCCATCGGAGCGGATGCGGACTGTTGGGCGTATTGACCGGTGTACTGCTGCTGAGGCTGGGGCGCGGGCTGAATAGCCTGGGCCGGAGCGGGCTGGGGCTGCGGGGCCGCAGCGGCAGAAGCGGCACCAACGGCGGATCCGCAAACAGGGCAGAATTTGGCATCATCCGAAATGGGAGAACCACAAGTGGGACAGAACATGAGCCTCTCCTTTTCCTAAGGCGTCGCACGCCTTCAAACCTTACACGTCTACGTTCTCAACAATAGCCGCGACGTTGTTGCGCAACATTGACAAATTTCCGAGAAATTTTGCTGCAACCGTTTTCCCAGGCATTTTCTTGCTTTCGCAGTAGAAAAAGGCACCCCGGGCTCAGTTGCCCAGGGCGCCTCGACCGGCTATTCGGTTTGATTGTTTTCGGCAGCAGGATTATCGCCCGGCTCACCCGCCGGCGTGGCAACGGCATCCCAATCGGGCTCCGCAGGCGTCGCCTCGGACGCCGGTGCGGGGACAGGAGCAGGTGCCGGGGCAGGGGCAGGCGCGGGTGCCGGGGCAGGTGCAGGCGCGGGCGCCGGGGTAGGCGCAGCACCAGTGGCTGCCGTGGGATTGAATCCCGCAGGAGCAGGCTTCTTCTCACCCGGGAGCACAAAAGTCAAAACGTCGTCCTTGTCCTCATCGGCCCATTCGCTTGCATAACGTGCAGCCCAATAGCCAACGGCACGGTGCTTGAGCATCTTGCCAAAGACCGTAAGGAACACCGTGACGAATGCAATCAGCACCAGGAACAATACGAGCGTGACACCACCGGCGGTAACAATCGCCTCGATACCCGTGGGGCGATAGTAATAGCCGTACGCGCCAATTCCGGCGATGGCACCAAAGACAGCTGTCAAGATCCACGTAATGGCGTTGGAAACCAGGCCCGTCAAAAACTCGGGAAGGAACGAAGCACAGAACAGCTTGGTCTTGTTGTGCTTAAAGGCCGCCCAGACCTTATCGAGCGAAAACGCGCTCTCGACGCGCCCGGTCACCGCAAAGTGCATCACGGCAATGTCGGCGAACATCTTAAAGAAGACACCCAGAATCGCCGAGGCAATTAGCGCCAGGACAAGCAGGCCAAGCGAGCCAAACAGCGCAGCCTCGAGCGCATAAGAGCCGTAATAAGAATACGAGCCCGCGGCGCCAATTACCACGCCCTCCACCAGCGAAAGCACTACACCGATAATGGGAATGGCAGCGATAACCTCGAGCACGACCGAAATAACGCTCGAAAAGATTCCGAGACCAAACGACGTGGAACGCATCAACGGACGACCCATGCCGTCATCGATCTTAAGCGACAGGTCGCGACCCCACTCGATGCCAAAGCCCGAACCGCACACGCTCGCCACGTAGGCAGCCAAAAAGCCGATGGCAGCCGCAATACCGCCGATAACGGGGATGAACAGCACGAGTACCGACACGACACAGATAAGCGCCGGCAAAAAGGCAATCTGGCACACGCGCTGCAGCACGCCCGGAGTCTTGGTCATATCCTCAAACGCCTGAGCCGTGCAGCCCTTGGACGCGTTCGCGACAGGTTGAGGAACAAACTGCTGAGGCTGAGGCTGACCCTGAGGGGCGGAAGCTGCAGCACCGGCATTGGGGGCACCACACACGCCGCAGAACTTGTCGTTATCGCCCATGGGGGCGCCACACTGCGAACAGAACATCGAAATCATCCCTTCGTATCTAGAGCGAATCACCTGGATCGCAAACGATGTCATTGGCATCATTATCGCCCAATGTGGGGACAAATACTCTTAGATGACGTATTTGCAACGCGCGAGGCGCTTTTCGATTGTTTGATGAGTGCGTCCGCGTTAGTTCGTTCCGCGGAAACCCTTGCCGACGATCTCGGAGCTGTCGACGATCGTGATAAAGGCACCCGGATCGACCTCGCGCGCATAACGGCGCAGCTGCACGGCCTCGCGACGGCTCAGCACGCTCATGATCACCGTCACGCACTTGCCCGAGAAGGCACCGTAGCCGCGACTGATGGTCGCCGTGCGGTTGAGATGCTTGACGATAAACTCCTCGACCTTAAGGGGCTCGGAACAAATGATCGTGCAGACCTTACGAAGATGAATGCTCTCGATGGCCTTGTCGACCACAAGCGTCTTGGCAAACAGGCCGAGCACGCAATACAGACCGATACGCGGACCATACAAAAAGGCCGCGATGGTCACGATGCCGATATCGACCAGCAACAGCGCGCGACCAATCTCGAGTGTGGTACGGCGTTTGAGGATCATAGCGAGGATGTCCGTGCCGCCCGTCGAGGCGCCGATATCAAAGACGATGGCGCTGCCGAGCGCCGGCAGAATCACGGCAAAGCACAGGTCGAGCCACATATCGCCCGTCATCGAGACACTGGTCGGGATAAAGAGCTCGAAAAGCGAAACATAGGCGGACAGCGCAAACGAGGCGAAGACACTCCACAGAATTGCCTTGCGCTCCAAAAAGATAAAGCCCAAAACGACGAGAACCGCGTTGATAATCCACATAAAGACGCCGACGGGCAGGGTCGGGAACAGCGTGGACAGAATAACCGACACGCCCGAGGTGCCGCCAAAAGCAAAGTGATTAGGGGTTTTAAACGCAACGATGGCAAAAGCCGTAAGAATCAGGCCCAGATTGAGCTCGGCGAAAAAGCGCGGGAAGCCTGGCTCCTGGCTACGCTTTTGGCCGGCACGCTCGCCGCGCTCGATATCGGTGCGATCAACCACGCGCTCCATCGGCACCACGGGAGGACGATGTACCTCCTCGGCAGCTCGCGATGCCGCCTCTGCCGCGGCAGCCTCAATCGCCCATGCCTGGCTTTCTGTTTCGTGCTCGTCAGCCATTACGGCAACCCCTCGTTAACAATTTGGAAACAATGTGCCCATTAGGGTAACGCGGAACGCGACGATTGCAACCCCTAGTTAGACGAGTGGTATGCCCACATCGGGGGGCATACAAATAACGGCCGGCCACGCTTTTGCTTGCGCGGTCGGCCGTTTAACGTTTTCGCAGATAAAACCTGCCAAAACAAACCTGTCCCTTTTTGGAAGGTTACTCGTGCTGGCTGGTGCGGTGCTCGTACTCCTCGGGGGTGATGACGTCCTCGATGCGCAGGTTGACGCCCGCCACCTCAAGGCCGGTCATCGCGGCAAGGCGCTCGGTGACACGCGCCTTGACATCGTCAAAGATCGCGGGCGCATAGGCGCCGTACTCGATAATGACGGAGATGTTGACGACCACGCGATTGTCATCGGTGACCTCGACCGTCACGCCCTTGGTCAGATTCTCGGCACCAAACTGCTCCTGCACAAAATGCATGAGGTTACCCTTCATGCCCAGAACGTGCGGAACCTCGCGGGTGGCCATGGCAACGATCTTCTCGATCACGCCGTTGGAATAGGTCAGCGAGTCCTCGGACTCGTCCGTTTCCTCATCATCCTCGTCCGCATCATCGGCGGGCTCGGCCTCGACGAGCGCCTCGTCCTCGAGCGTTACGTCCTCGGCCTCGGCGGTGACGGTCTCGTCTGCCTCGAGCTCGGTATCGGCCACATCGACCTTCGTATTAAAAGCCATGGTTCCTCCTTATGCCTGCCGCGGATGCGACAGTCGAATACATATTAGCGGCCGCTAAACAGACGGCCGAAGAAGTTGACGATCCCGTTTTCGCCGTCGCGAATTTGGCCGATCACGGCGCCGATCAGCACGAAGAATGCAATGACGAGCGTGTCCCACAGGCCGAGCGTGAGCACCAACACGGCAAGGATAAAGCCAGCGACGGCACCGAGCGCGGTGTTGGGATGACGCACAGCATAGCTCCAGATGGCAGCGCCCGTACCCTTGATGAGACCCATAGCCTCGTCAAAATCCGCGGCCGCCGCGTCTTGTAACTCAGTTGCCTCTGCTTTGGAATCAACAGGTTCGCTCGCCGGCGTGGCGCTCTGGTCAATCGTCAGGCGCGGCGTACGAGCGGTCTTATCTTGATTGGTATCACTCACCGGAAACCTCCACGGTCTGGACGGTAGTCTTGGACGGCAAAAAACGGACGCGCGTGGTCGTACCCGGCGTGCCGAGCATGGTGTCGCAAGCTTCCTCGATGCGCTGCTGCATCGCGGTAGCCAGAGATGCCACGTCCTTATCGTCAAGCGCGATAGCCTCGATCTTAAATCGGACGTGCGAATCGTCGGAACCTTGGACGCGGGCCTCGACATGCTCGATCATCACGCGGTCGTCGCGCTCTGCCGCAGTGCGAGCACACGAAGAAAGCGCCGCAAGGGTGACCTCGATATTGCGCTCCCCCGCCGGATGCACACAGGACGGCTCGCGACGAGCAAACATCAGGCGGAAGAAGCTTACCAGCACGCCAATCGCCACAACTCCGCCGCATGCCGTCACAACAATGCGCGGCATGGGGTCGCGCATCAGCAGCATAAAGCGATACGTATACGGCCCCCAAAACTGGCAGACAAGCGTACCCAGCGCCACGATGGTGGCGGCAAGATACACGATCGCTAGGGCTCGTTTGAGTACGCGCACGCGGCGCTCCCTTCAAATCTCGGCTCTCGAAATGCAAAACGGTTCGCTTCATTATAAAAGAGCCGGGTCCGGTGCTCTACGCACGCGGATCCGGCTCATCTATTCCACGAGGCTTGCATGCTCGCTTCATTATGCCCAGATATGCACGGCTTAACCCGTGCGGGCGCTACTCCTCCTCGAGGGCAGCGATGACCTCGTCGGTCATGTCCATGGTGCTGTAAACATCCTGGACGTCGTCGAGCTCTTCAAGACGGTCGATGAGGCGCTGAACCTTCTTGGCGTCGGCGCCGGAGACCTCGGTCGGGGTGGTCGGGACCATGGTGGTCTCGGAGCCCTTGACCTGGACGCCCTGCTCCTCGAGCGCCTTGGAGACAGCCATGACCTCGTTGGCAGTAGTCCAGACGATCCACTCCTCGCCGGCGTCCTCGTAGTCCTCGCCGCCGGCCTCGGCGATCGCCATCATAAACTCATCCTCGTCACCGGCAGCACCGTTGGCGATCATGGTCTCCTTCTTGGCATTCTCGTCCAGGATCTCCTTGGCGACGACGATCTGGCCCTTGCGCTCAAACTGGAAGGCGACGGAGCCGGAGGTGCCCAGGTTGCCACCAGCGTGGGAGAAGGCGGAACGGACATCAGCAGCGGTACGGTTGCGGTTGTCGGTCAGGCAGTCGACGTAGACGGCGACACCGGCGGGACCGTAGCCCTCGTACACGATGTTCTCGTAGACGGCGGCGTCAGCACCCGAACCAAAAGCCTTGTCGATAGCGGACTTGATCTTGTCCTTAGGCATGGACTGAGCCTTGGCCTTGGCAACGGCAGCGGCGAGGCTGGCGTTGTTCTCGGGCAGCGGGTCACCGCCGAGACGGGCAGCAACGGTGATGTTGCGGCTGAGCTTGGAGAAGAGGGCGGAACGCTTGGCGTCCTGCGCGCCCTTACGATGCTTGGTTGTGGCCCACTTAGAGTGTCCGGACATACGTGTCTCCTATCGGTTTCGACCTAAAGCCCAGCGCAGATGCTCGGGCAATATAAACAAACGTCGTTATGATATACCTACTGGCCTGCGAGATAAACCCCAAAATGAAGGCGTCGTGATGATGTCCCCTTTGGTGCAAAGAAACCTGGCCCTCAATGCACCAAATTAGAACCAGAAGAAGTCGCTGCGGGTGACGGTGGCGCCGATGGCGAAGGGCATGCAGGCGATGACCGGATACAGGTAGCGCATGTAAGTCGAGCCGTTGCACGGGCCAATCAGGCACACAGCGAGCACGCCCAACAGCGGCACCCAGATCGCCAGCGCACGCCATGAATGACGACGCAGCAAGTAGACCACCACGGCGATCATGATCCACACGTAGGTGGCCGAGCTCATGGTGAGCGAGATAAAGGGAACACGCTGCACCGCCACACGGTACAAATTGATCAGGTGGTCGCACCAGCGCACCACGTTGCTGTCAACCGGATGGAAGTCGAAGTACTTGAGGTTGTCGGGACGCGCCATGATCTCGGCACTACGCGCCGTGCTGTAGACCCAGGCATCGCGCGCGCTCGGATAAAAATAACCGTAGTAGTTATTGATGAGCGCCGAGATATAGCACTCGGGATCCTTTTTGAACATCTGGGCCCACACCTCAAAATAGGCATCGATGTCCTCCTGCGAGGCGTACTCGTTAAAGCAGTTCTTGACGGCATCGGACTTGTCGGGGTTGTAGCGGCGGCCCAGGTTCTCGTACTTGAGTACGCGATCGATCACGGCACGCTCTTCGTCGGTCACCGAACCGTCGCAAGGAGCCTCCACGATGGTGCCGTCCTCCTTAACCGTGGGGTTGACGCCCGAGTTGAGGCCGTCGTGCTTTTGGACGAAACGAGCCGTCTGCTGGAACGGAATCGAGAGGATTTCGCGCTTGGAACCAGGCGTGATATCGTGCGCCGGCATAAAGACCTTGGTGAAGTACATATTAGAGGCAAGGCAGAGCGCGAGCACCGCGAGAACGCCAACCCAGCGGAAACGCGGGATGGCGCCTGAAGGCGCAGCACCAGTCTGCTTGGCTGCACGACGAGCCACATGCACGTCCCATACGCAAAACGCCGCCGCGATTACGCATGCCGCCAGGGGAAACACCAGGCCGCCGTTGCGCAGGAACGTGGAACCCATGGAGCCCAGAGCGAGCAGCAGCCAGTCGTGGCGCGCAAAGAGCACGGGGGCTTTCTCGCCCGCTCGCTCGACATTGGCATCACGACGGGGCAAGCCACATGCCACGAGCTTGACGGTCTGTACCAGCAGCACCAAGAACGCGTCGGCAAAGAGCACGTCCTTGGTGAGCAACGCCGCGTAGTTAGAGAACATCGGCATAAACGCGAAGAACAGCAGGATCGCACCGCGAACCGGCAGGCTCACGCCCAGTTTGCGCAGCGATGAAATGGAATAGGCCATGCAGGCGGCCGTGATGACAAATTGAGCGCAGGTGTAGATGGCAAGACCCGCGTTAGCGCTGTTGAACAGCGAAAGCCCCAGCTGAACGCACGAGCCGATAATGGCCGTGTGCACTACGGGATGATGCCCGTTGAGCAGCACGTTGGGGTTGAGTAGGCGCAGGTAGTCGCTCGTGCCGTTGGGATAGTTGAACCACTGGCGAATCTGCGCGCCCGTATCTCCCATAAAAAGGCCGGGCAGCGAAGCGATGAGCGTGGGCGTCCAGGCGATCATAAGCACCAGGAAGGGCCCGGCAAAGGGATGGACCGAGAGCACGGCGTGAGTCACACGCCATACGCGGCCAAAGTGCGCTTCGGAAAACGGGATGCGCCGAGAGCTCAGCCAATCTAGACACTCAAAGGCAAGGTAGAAGGCAACGATCGCCAGGAGCATCCAGCCCGCGCCGCCAATCCAGGCGCAGATGATGCGAGCTTTGTCGCCAAGGACAATCTCGGCCGAGTCGGTGAGGTCGTAGCTGCGGCCGAACACCATGCAGATGGCGAAGAACAGCGACGGCAGAATGATCGATGGACGCCAGGTGTCGCCACGGCCAAAGAACACGTAGCGAAACGGCAAGGTGAGCAGGCAGGCAAGTGCAAGCAGCATGACCGCGTCGGTATGGCCGGCAAACGAAAGGAGCACCTCGTAGCACACGTACAGCATGCCCGAGGCTTTGGGGTCAATCGCCAAGACTGCGTTGCTCGACACCGGGGCAGGATCGATGGAAAACGCCGTGGTCGCCAACAGCGCGAGCAAAAATGCGATGAGCGTCTGCTTGGCGGGGTAGCGCTTAAACCAGACGATGCGGGCAGCGTCGCGCGCAGCCGTTGTGGAGAGGTCGGAATCCTTCACAGTCCGAAAGCCTTTCTAGAAACCTGCCAAAAAGGGACAGGTTTATTTTGGCAGGTTTTATCTGGGGAAACGTTACGGTTCTGTCATCGTTGCCCAGCGAACCACCACAAAGGTGCCTGTTCACTTTTTGGTGGTTAAGCGTCGAGGTAGATGCGCTGGGGTTGGTTGCGGCGACGAGCAAAGATGATGAGCGCCAGGCCCGCGATTACGAGCGGCAGGCTCAGCAGCTGACCCATGGTGATGACGCCGCCCAGCAGATAGCCCAGCTGCGCATCGGGCACACGCACAAACTCAATCAAAAAGCGAACGATGCCGTAACCCATCACAAAGACGCCCATAAACGTGCCTTGGGGCAGTAGCGGCTTTTTGCGGCTGAGCACCTGCAGAATGCAAAAGAGCACAATACCCTCGAGGAATGCCTCGTAGAGCTGGGAGGGATGGCGCGGCATATCGCCCGCGGTGCCGCCAAAGATCACGCCCCAGGGCAGATCGGTCGGCTTGCCCCACAGCTCGCCGTTGACAAAGTTGGCGCAGCGTCCCAGACATAAGGCCAGCGGAGCACCGATAACGGCAAGGTCGGCGATGGTCCAGGCGTCGAGCTTGTACATGCGGCACACGAGCACGCCGCCGATGATGCCGCCCACCAGGCCGCCATGGAAGCTCATGCCGCCTTCATTGGTAGCAAAGATCTCGAGCGGATGCGCCCAGTAGTAGCCGTCGCCGTAAAAGATGACGTAGAACAGGCGGGCGCCAATGATAAGGCCAAAGACCACGCCGACCACGACACTCGTCAGGTCGTCGACCGTAATGTCAAAACCCCAACGGCGCTGCGTGCGGTACATGACGACCGCCGTGAGCAGAGCGCCGACCACATAGGCCAAGCCGTACCAGTAGATGGTGATGGGCCCCGCCGAGATGGCGACGGGATCAAGCATATGGTAGAGGTCGTTGAGCATATCGGTCCCCCTGCTCCCTACATACAAATGCGGCCGCGGGCCTTGCGCTCGCAGCCGCATATTCGGGCGTGACGTCTATGCGGAGCATATCGCCCGCAGCTTTCACTTCTTAGAACGGCGCATACTCGTCGTACAGGTCATCGGTCTCGCCGGAGGCATTGACCTGCTCGACACGCGTAACGCCGGGCACGTGCTCCTTGAGGATACGCTCGATGCCCATGGAAAGCGTCAGGGCGCTCATGGGACAACCGGCACAGGCGCCCTGAAGCTCCAGCTTGACGACGCCCTCGTCATCAACGCCTATATACTCCATGTCGCCGCCGTCGGCCTGTAGGTTGGGGCGAATCTCTTCAAGAACCTTCTTAAGCAGCTCTTCGTTAACAGCCACAGGGGCTCCTTTCTCACAATAACGCGGGCGCGCCCGCGGACAGAGCTATGTTACTACAGCCGTGTACCCGCTCACGAGCCGTCCATGCGCGCGGACACGACTTTCACGAGCAGTCAATTTGGGACGGGGCTCTTTTGGCTGCCTTTTGTTGCCAGCTGGCGTTGCCACGCGCTACTGCTGAGCCCGCCCCTCGGTGCCGATGTGAACATCGACGATAACCTGGCGGTAGCTGATGCCACAGGAGTCGAGGATGCGGCGGCTGATGCGTCCGTCATCGGTGTCGGCGTACTTGTTGTCCAGGTAGACAACCTCGCCCACGCCCACCTGCGCCAAAATCTTGGCGCAGTCATGGCACGGGAACAGCGTGACGTAGACCGTGGAACCCTCGAGGTCCTTGAGCGAGCCACGGTAGTTGAGCACGGCGTTGGCCTCGGCATGGACCACGTAGTTGTGCTTGTCCTGCAGCGGGTCGTCGCTCGTACCCCACGGAAAAAAGTCGTCGTTGAGCGCCGAGGGTGTACCGTTGTAGCCCACCGAAAGGATGCGGTGGTTGGTGTTGGCGATGCACGCACCCACCTGCGTGTTGGGGTCCTTGCTGCGGCGCTGCGCGGCGATGGCCACGCTCATAAAGAACTCGTCCCAGCTAATGACGTCCAGGCGCTTGCCTGACGAAGTTTGATGAAGATCGTCCGACATGGCAGACACCTCCGAAATCGCAATAGTTTGACCCATTGTAGCAGGTGAAAGGTGGGGGCGTTTGTCCCACCGGCGCCCTCACTTTTACACGCGGCGGGGCTTTTGGTTGATGTGGTAGAGCTCGGCGAGACCCCGCAACGTCAGCGCGTCGTCAACCGTCAGGCTATGGCCGACCAGCAACGCGAGCGCCTCGGCGTCGTCGCCGGTAATGACGATGGGCACGTCGCCCTCCCCCGCCGCCTTGGTCGCGCGCATCTCGGCAAGCACCATATCGAGCATGCCGTCGATGCGGGCCACCTCGCCCAAGACCACGCCCGAGCGCATGGCCTCGCGCGTGTTGCGACCGATCACATGCGTGGGTGCCGAGGGCTCGACCTGCGGCAGGCGCGCCGCAGCGGCCGAAAGCGAGCGGGCGCCAAGTGCCAGACCCGGCGCGATGACGCCGCCGACAAAGGTTCCGTGCGTATCGATGACCTCGATATTGGTCGTCGTGCCCAGGTCGATCACGATGCACGGAGAGCCGTAGACGGCACGGGCCGCCACGGCATCGGCGATGCGGTCGGGGCCGATCTCGGCCGGGTCATCGTAGTGCACGGGTATGCCGGTCTTAAGTCCCGGCCCCACGGTGAGCACGCGCCCCGTGCAGGTACGGGAAAGAGCCGCCTTCCACGGGCGTTCGAGCGCCGGCACCACGCAGCTCAGCACTGCGGCCGCGGGAACGAGTGCACCCGGCACGCCCGCATCGGCTGACAGCGCGCCCATGACCTGCGCGAGCCTCATACGAGCCTCATCGGCCGTGATGCTCGACGGCGTCGTGATCTCGCACGTCGCAAGCGGACATTCCTGCGCCGCAGCCGAATCCTCGGCAAATAGGCCAAAGCGAATGAACGTGTTGCCCACGTCGACCGTCAATATATATGCGCACCCATTAAGCATCGTCGGCGCTCCTTTCGTCTGCCCAGCAGTATATCGCCTACCTAAACCAGTCATCCCAAAATGACTAGCTTGCGGCTATACTGGTGCGCGGTCGCGCGCGAGCTCACGCGGCGGCCCTTGGTAACCCGACTTCCCGCGCCGTATCCGTAGCGGCGCTCCCGGAGGAAGCGGATATACGCAAAGGAGTTTTATATGAGCAATCCCTCGAACCGTGCTTCGATGCGCGGGCAACTCACGCTGCGTGGCGTCGTCATCGGCGTCCTTGGCTGCGTGATCATCACGGCAAGCTCGGCCTACACCGCCCTCAAGATGGGCGCACTCCCCTGGCCGATCGTCTTCGCTGCCGTCATCTCGCTGTTCTTCCTGAAGCTCATGGGCAACGCCAGCCTCAACGAGGCCAACGTCACCCACACCATCATGTCCGCGGGCGCCATGGTCGCCGGCGGCCTGGCGTTTACCATCCCGGGCGCTTGGATGCTGGGCTATGCCGACCAGATCAGCTGGCTCGACATGTTTATCGTGGCACTCGCCGGCACCATCCTGGGCCTGCTGGCCACCGCGCTCATCCACCGTCACTTTATCGTGGACGCCGCGCTTGAGTTCCCCACCGGCAACGCCGCTGCCCAGACCCTGCGCGCAACCGAGGCCGGCGGCAAAACCGGCAAGCAGCTCTTTGGCTCCATGGCCATCGCCGGCATCTATAGCGTGCTGCGCGACGCCCTGGGCATTGTGCCCAGTATGCTATGCACGCTCAACATCCCCGGCGTGACCTTTGGTATCTACAACTCGCCCATGCTGCTCTCCGTCGGCTTCCTCGTGGGCTTCGCCCCGGTCGCCTTCTGGTTTGCCGGCGCCCTGCTGGGCAACTTTGGCATCATCGTGGGCGGCACCGCTGCCGGTCTGTTCGACGTTGTGACTGCACAGGGCATCGTCAAGTCCCTGGGCATGGGCCTCATGATGGGCTTTGGCGTCGCCGTCGTCCTCAAGGACATCCTGCCGCAGGTCGCCGGTATCGTCCGCGGTCTTGCCGCCGACAGCTCCACCGACACCGACGAGCAGTCGCTCATCTCGGGCTCCCTTAAGCTCGACGCCGGCATCATCGGCCTGGGCGCTGCCGCCATCGCCGTGATCATCGCCATCGTGCTTGACCTTGGCCCCGTTCCGGCCGTCATCGTGACGCTGTTCACCTTTGTCACCACCATCATGAGCGCACAGAGCTGCGGCCAGACGGGCATCGACCCCATGGAAATCTTTGGCCTCATCGTTATGCTCATCGTGGCTGCCTTCGCTCAGATCGCTCAGGTCAAGCTGTTCTTTATCGCTGGCATCGTAGCCGTGGCGTGCGGCCTTGCGGGCGACGTCATGAACGACTTTAAGGCCGGCGCCGTGCTGGGCACCAACCCGCGTGCGCAGTGGATCGGCCAAGCCATTGGCGGCATCGTGGGCGCCCTGGTCGCCGCCGCCGTCATGGTCGCGCTCGTCACCGCCTATGGCCCGGACGCCTTTGGCCCCGACAAGAGCTTTGTCGCCGCGCAGGCAAGCGTCGTCGCCACCATGGTCTCGGGCATCCCGAGCGTGCCGTGGTTCGTTGGCGGCTTTATCGCCGGCATCGTCATGTACTGGCTCGGTATTCCGGCCATGATGATCGGCCTGGGCGTGTACCTGCCGTTCTACATGTCACTCACGGCATTCCTGGGCTCCTGCGTCAAGCTCGCCTACGACAAGTGGTCCGCCCACCGCGACGCCACCGCTGGTCTTTCTGACGAGGAGAGGGCTGCCAAGGACGCCGCCTTCCAGGAACAGGGCCTGGTTGTCGCCAGCGGCCTGCTCGGCGGCGAGTCCATCGTCGGCGTTATCCTGGCGTTTGTCTCCGTGGGCTTAAGCCTGCTGGGCTAAGTCGAGCAGCTGCTCGACAGCAACCATATTGCCTACGGCTTGCCCGGTCGGTAGCTTCTGCGGCTGCTGACCGGGCTTTTTGATATCGAAACAAAGAAAGGCCGGCGCGCTGCGTTTAACAGCGCGCCGGCCTTATCGGTTAAGCTATCGAAGCGTTCCTGCTATGAACCGAAGTTCGTTGCAGAATCTACGCTCGAAACGCTACATCTGCTTGCGACGACGATCGCCCAGCGTCACGCCCGCTGCCACGAGCGTCACACCGCCGATGACGAACACCTCGCCCGCAAGCGCGGAATTGTCGCCAGTCTGGGCGAGCGCGGCAGGCGCAGCCTGTTTCTTGGCAACGGGGGCCTTTGCAGCAGCCTGCGCAACCTGAGGCTTGGCCTGCGGCTCAGCCTTGGGATGATACTTGTCGTACTCGGCCTGAGCGGCAGCCAGGGCATCCTTGGCATCTCCGAGCTCGGCAAGCGCGGCGGCATAGGCGTCGTTGGCATCGGACAGCTTGGCATCGGCATCGCTCAGAGCAGCCTTGAGGCCAGCGGCGGCATCGACGGCGGCCTTATAGCGAGCGTAGGCAGCGTTCAGCTTGACCAGCTTCTCGTTGCCCGTCGTGCCCGCGGCAAGGGATGCCTTGTGGTCGACAGCCTCAAGATCGGCCTTGAGCGCCTCGTCGTTGGCAAGCTCGGCCTTGGCCTCGACGATCTCGAAGGTCGCATCGACGACGGCTTCGTTGGCGGCCTCGAGCTGCTTCTGGGCATCGGCGACACCGGCGACGGCGGCGTCATAGGCGGCCTTGGCGTCGTCGACCGCCTTCTGGGCTCCAGCGAAGCGCTCGAAGGCCTTGTTTGCGCCGGCCAGTTCGCCCTCGGCAGCCTTGGCCTTCGCCTGTGCGTCGGACAGGGTCTGCGTCTTGGCGGCAACTGCCTGCTTGGCGCCCGAAAGAGCGGTCGCGGCGTGCACATCTGCGGCCTGAGCCTTGTCAACGCCAGCCTGGGCAGTGTCGTCGGCCTTCTTGGCATCGTTAAGCGTGCCCTGCTTGTTCGCAAGATCCGTCTTGGCGGCATCGCACTTGGCGGCAAGGTCCTTGACCGAAGCGGTAGCGTTGTCATACGCCTCATTGGCCTGTTCGGACTTTGCCTTGGCGGCATCGCGGGCGCTGCGAGCCTTCGCCTTGTGAGCAGCGGCCTCGGCTGCCTTCGTCTTACTGTCAGCAAGCGTGGCGTTTGCCTTATCGAGAGCCGCCTGGGCAGTAGCGGCCTCGGCCTTGGCGGCATCGAGGTTCTGCTTGAGGGACTCGATGTCGATTCCGCCGAGTGCGTCCTTCGCAGCGTCGTATGCCGTCTTCGCGGCGGCGGTACCGGACTTAGCCTTCTCATACTCGCCCTTGGCGGTGTTCATGTTCGTGTCGGCCGCGGTATAGGCGTCGCGAGAGCTTTCTTGCTTATCCAATGCGTCAGAATAAGCCGTTCCGGCAGTCCCGAAGTTCTTCTGCGCCTCCGCCAGCTTATTCTGTAGCTGCTTCAGCTGCTCCTTCTGCTCCTGAGTGCCGCCTGCATTGTAAGCAGAATCGATATAGTCGGTGACGAGCTTCTTGAACTCGGAGACAGTGAAGTCCTTCTGCCCCGTGCTTCCACTATAGTCGAAAATGGTTACCTCGGAATCGGTGTTCTTACCGCTACCAGTTGCGATGCCGATAGCCTTCGCACCGGCATCGATGATATTGAGATAGTGTCCGCACTCATGGTAGATGCTGTTGTAGTGCTGGTAGATATAGTAGGAATCATATCGGTGGCTGCCGAGTTCGTCGCCATACTGTGCAACGTACTTATCGAATGCCTCTTTCTCCTGGGTGTAGAGACCGGTATATGGCCAGCCGAGGGTATCCTCGGTTTCGCCTCCGGTGTATGCTCCGCCGCCGCCCGCAAGGTTCTCACCTTGATCGAAATAGCAGTTCGAGTGTCCCCAGATGTTCGATGAATATGATGTATTAAGTGCGGCTGCCGCAGTCATGCGGAGGCTGACGCTGAGCTCCGACTGACCGTTCGCCTTGCGGAGGTTGTTCTGGGTATCGAGGTAGGTCAGGGCGTTGCGCATCTGCTCCAAGGAAAGCGGATTGGTGTCGCGAGACATGTCCTGATCGACGTACTTGTCATACCATTCGGCCTTGTCAGCGGCACCGGTCAGCATCGATGCGGCTTCCTGGGCATTCTTTTTCTGCGTGGCCGTGAACTGGCTGCCGCCGATGATGTAGTTCATGAAGCCGAACATACCCTGGTTGATGACATTCTGATCTACGGTCATGTTCGACTTGAGGTCGGCAATCTGCTGGTTAAGCTTCTCGACCTCGGCGTTTGCGGCGTCGTATGCATTGTGCGCGTCGGTTACTTCAGCACGAGCCTGATCGAACTCGTTGCTCTTCTGCTGACGAATCTCGACGAGTCGGTCGTACTCAGCCTTCTTGTCGGCCTCGGTCTGCTGGGCCTGCTCGTATGCCGTCTTCGCGGCGTCACGCTTACTGGCCGCGTCCTTGTACTCCTTGTTTGCCGCATCGTATGCAGACTGGGCAGATGCCACAGCAGCGTTGGCGGCGTTGGCCTTCTCCTGCGCGGCAGCGACGGCAGCCTGGGCGGCCTGCAGATTTGTCTGTGCGGTGGCGTCGGCATCCGTCGCGGCATTGAGCTCCGCCTGCGCGGTCTTGAGCTCACCAGCAGCAGCGATCTTGGCGGCCTCAAGCGCACTCAGGTCGACACCCGTACCCGAGACGGCAGCATCGAGCGCGGCCTGCGCCTGGTTGAACTTCTGCTGGGCGTTATCGCGCGCGGTGGTTGCGGCTGCGAGCGCAGCGGCAGTCTCCTGCTTCTTGGCCTGGGCAGTCGTCAGAGCGGCCTCAGTGTCCTTCTTTTCCTGCTGGGCGCTAGCCTCGGCAGCCTTGGCCTGGTCCAGATTGGCCTGTGCAGTAGCAACGGCCTTATTGGCGTCATCGAGCTTTGCCTGCGCGTCCTCGACGGCCCTCTTGGCGGCCTCGTACTCGTCCATACCCATGGCCTCGAGCTTGGCCTGTGCATCGTCGAGGGCCTTCTTGGCCTCATCCTGCTTTGCCTTGGCGTCCTTGAGCGCCTGGGTCTTATCCTCGACACTCTTGTTGGCCTGATCGAGCTGATCGTTGAGGTCGCCCAGCTTCTTCTGCTGCTGCTCGGTCTTTTCGACGGCCGCCTTAAGCTCGTCGATCTTCTCCTGGAGCGCGGCGACTTCTGCTGCGTTCTGCTCGATTTCGTTGTCGCTTACTGCCTGCGAGGCCTGATTCTTTTGCTGCTGCGCCTGCTTTTGAGACTGGCCCGCCGCGTCGGCCTTCTTCTGGGCGGCATCGTAGGCGGCCTGAGCGTCCTTGAGCTGCTTTGCCGACTCCTCGGCCAGCTGGGCAGCCGTCTTTGCGACCGCTTGGTTACCGGCGACAACGGTGTTCTCTACAGAACTACCCCCCCTGAACAGAATCGCCGTTATCGGTTGACGGTGCCGCGATTGCCGCCAGCGGCGACATGAGCGGCTGAGCGATGAGGCCCGCCGTCAAAACGGTTGCGACGGCGCGGTTGGCAACGCCCTTGACGTTGACGGCCTTAGCCCGAGGCTCAAAGTGTTGTGGACTGTAGTTTGCCATGGCTTTCTCCCTTTGACACGGATGTATCCATACGTATCAAACGGTAGCTGTCGATTTTTGAATTCTGTTGCGCAACATTGGCGACCAGCGTATTATTTGAAATTCACGCTCTCGTGCTTCACAGTTTCGTCACATTTGAAGGAGCTGGTGCATCATATTCTCGCGGGATGGAATTGAACCTGTGATTTGCATTTGCTCCCGCGTCATCCGCCCTATCGGATTCCGCATCCAACAGACACCCCGCCCGCCACGGTGTAGAGTTAGGACAACGGGCGCGTTGCGCGGACCGCGCTGGAACGAGGTGGACATGGGACTCGACAAACAACAGATCAAGCGACTGCGTGAACGCCATCACCGGCGCCATGGCATCCGCCCTGCCCATAGTGAGGCTGCCGAACAGGCTGGTCGCTTTTTAAAGCGCGCATTCAACATTCGCGAGGGTCGCGCGCCCTACCACGTGATTCGCAAGCGCTTTGTAAACGGGGCACGCCTGACCGGCTCTCACCTATGCATCCTCATCATCGCCATGCTCATCGCGAGCATCGGTCTCGATATCGACTCGGACATCGCCATTGTAGGTGCCATGCTCATCTGCCCGCTCATGGGCTCGGTCCTTGCCATGGCATACGGCATCGCCACGCTCGACCGCGAGATTGCCGTCGAGGCCGTCGCCGGTCTCGCGCTGCAAATGGTCTTTTGCCTGGTCACGTCCACGCTGTACTTTAAGCTCTCGCCCCTTGGCACCACCACGGCGGCCATCATCGACAACTCGACACCCACCGTATGGGACCTTGCCGTCGCGCTCGCGGGCGGCTTTGCGGGCGGCCTGGGCAACTCGCGCGACCAGGAACCCGCCACGCTCATCGCCGGCGTGGCCGTGGCCACCGCGCTCATGCCGCCCCTGTGCGCGGCTGGTTACGGCATCGCTATCGCGAGCGGGCCGCTGTTCCTCTCGGCCCTTTACGAGTTTGGCATCAACGTCGTCTTTATCGCGCTGGCAGCCGAAGCCGTATTGCTTCTTTTGCGTGTACCGCTCAAGCGCGACCTCAACGGCGACGGCGTCGTAACGGCCGAGGAAGACGCCGAGGTCGATGAGCTGTCGCGCAAGGTGCGCCGCCGCATCATTGTGGGCACGGTGATTTTTACCATCCCCTGCATTGTTATGACGGCGGGTTCCATTGGCTCGGCGCAGGCCGGCGTGCAGGACGGCTACGGCGTCACCGAAACCACGCGCGAGCTTGCGGCGGTGCTGCCAGGCTTTAAGGATTACACCGTCGCCGTCGAGACCTCGGCCACCGAAGGGGACGAGGAAGGCATTGTAAAGCGCGAAATCGTCGCCCATGTGACGACAAGCGAGGCGCTTGGGGCACACGACCGCCGCGTCGGCCGCAAGCTCATTGACCTCAACGTGCCCGAACTCGATCGCGTGGAGTTTGATGTGAAGTGATGCCGGCGCGGGATGAATGCTCGCACGGACGCAAGTTACGACGAGGCGCAGACGCGATACGGACACGAGCAAATTGCGGGGTGCAGTTCACACCCGAGCCCCGCTCGCTGTTTTATTGCCGTGAATCAGACGTCCGCATCGACATCGCCAGACTCCACCGTAAACGCCGGATCGGTGCTCACCAGATAAAACCGGGTCACTTTGCTATCTCTAAATAGATAGAGCTGGCCCTGCTCGCGTCGGCGTGACATATACGCCACGTGGACCGTACCGAATTCTTCGCCGTTTTCCTTCTTTAATATCAGGATGTTGGGGTCATCCGTACGCTTAAACTGTCCGTCTGTGCAGATTCCGTCTTGGTCGACCAGCTGCCATCGACAGTTGTCCTCCTCAAGAAAAGCCAGGGTTTCCCGACTCGTTTTGTCATCCCGATAGAAACCATCAATGGCAAACCCTTCGGAAGCGCATTCCTGCATATAGGACGTTTCTCGGCTTATAGCAAACAGCCCTGTAGCGCCCAGTAGCACAGCCAGGCAGACCACTGCAAGGGCTATCGAAATAGCACGGCGACCCATGTTAGCCCAACCGATAGTTGTTTAACGGAGCGCGAAACATACCTGGAACCTCCGATATCAGGGAGAACGTCGCCAGCAGGCTAGCGACAACTATATGTTTCTGACATCAAACCATATGGCTGCCACTCGCGGAGGGGGCATCGGCGAACGGCGTGTTTTCATACTCCATTGGTCAAACCTAAGCGCGGCCCTACAGCTCGTACTTGTACACGCGGTAGATGTACTTCTCGGCTTCCATCTCGTAGGTGGCGATGGGCAGTCCGCAGCGATCATCTCGTCGTTTGGCAGATAGGTCACGCTGTGCTGGCCCGCGTTGAGCGAAAAATCGCCTTGGGCCTGCAGTAACTTGTCCTCAAAGCCCGAACCGGCCCAAAAATCGGGCAAGCCCACGGAAGGCTGTAGCAAGGTCATTTACGCAACATGTGTCCAGCAAAAACGGGTGGTAACCGGTACGGCTATCACCCGTTTGCCTCATATCTAGCCCAAAGCAGGCCAGTTACTTCTTAATGCCGCGTCCCAGACGCTCGGCGACCGATGCAACGGCCTCCTCGCTGGCCGGTCCGCAGCTCACGCAGCCATCGTGGGCACGCATCTGGCCGGTGACCTCGTCCATCGCGAGCGGCGCCACCTTCTCGAGCTTAAAGCCCTTGCCGGCGCGCATGTTTTCCTTGGCCACGCTGATCATGAGCTTAATACGGTTGAGCTGGTTGACCTCAGACGCGCCGGGATCATAGTCCACCGCAACAATGTTGCTCTCGGGGTGCTGGCGGCGCAGCTCCTTGATCACGGCCTTGCCCACCACGTGGTTAGGCAGGCACGCGAAGGGCTGCGTGCAGATGATGTTGGGTGCGCCGTGGTCGATCAGGTCGAGCATCTCGGCCGTGAGCAGCCAGCCCTCGCCCATGTTGTTGCACACCGAAAGCACCGTGCGGGCCTTGTCGGCCATGGTACCGATGCGCTCGGGCGCCTCAAAGCGGCGAGACTTTTCGAGCATCTCCTCCACCGGCGTACGCATCCAGTCCACGAGCTTAATAAGCGCCTGCATGCCCGCGCGCGTAGTGGCAGAGCTACCCAGCTCGTCCTTCTGCAGCTCGGCGTTGCTCATGGAGTACAGGAAGAAGTCGAGCAGGCCCGGCACCACGGCCTCGCAGCCCTCGCGCTCGATAACATCGACCACATGGTTGTTGGCCGTGGGGTGGAACTTAACCAAGATCTCGCCAACCACGCCCACGCGCGGCTTGGTGCCCTCGCCCACGAGCGGCATGGTGTCGAACGCACGGATGGCCTCGCGGCACAGCTTGGTGTAGTTGTGGCGGTTGAACTTAGGCGCCAGCTTGCGGGCGCGCGCCATGTACTCCTCGTAGAGCGCGTTCGCCGCACCGGGCGTAGCCTCGTACGGGCGGCAGCGGTAGAGCATCTGCATCATCACGTCGCCAAAGAGCACCGCGTACACGGCCTGCTTAAGCAGCGCCGGCGTAATCTTAAAGCCGGGGTTGTCCTCGCCGAGCGCCACGGCAGAAAGCGAGATCACCGGGATCTCGGGGTGGCCGCTTTCGCGCAGGGCCTTGCGGATGAGTGCGATGTAGTTGGTGGCACGGCAGCCGCCACCGGTCTGGCTGATAACCACGGCCGTCTTGGAGAGGTCGTACCGACCGCTCTCGATGGCCTCCATAATCTGGCCGGTCACCAAAATGGACGGATAGCAAATGTCATTGTTCACGTAGCGCAGGCCGGCCTCGACGGCATCGTGATCGGTCGAGGGCAGCAGCTCCAAGTTGTAGCCAGCACCACGGAACACCTCTTTGACCAGGTCAAAGTGGATCGGCGCCATCTGCGGGCACAGGATGGTGTAGCCCTCCTCGCGCATCTGCTCGGTAAAGGGCACCTTGGGCCACGCGGTCGAAGCACTCTCACGCTGAGCCTCAAACGTGTACTTGCGGCTCGCGAACGCGGGGGCATCCGTGGAGGGCGCCACCGGCGCGGCGTCGCCCTGCTCGTAGGCCTCGCCCGCGGCCGTGGCCTCGGCCAAGCGCTCGGCCTCCTGGTCCTTGAGCGCCGCCATGAGCGAGCGGATGCGGATGCGCGCGGCGCCCAGGTTGGACACCTCATCGATCTTGAGCACGGTGTAGATCTTGCCGCTGGCTTCCAGAATCTCCTGAACCTGATCGGTGGTCAGAGCATCCAGACCGCAGCCGAAGGAATTGAGCTGGATCAGGTCCAGGTCGTTGCGCATCGTCACAAAACGGGCGACGGCGTACAGGCGGCTGTGGTACATCCACTGGTCAACGACGCGAATCGGACGCTCGGGCTTCACGAGATGCGCGAGCGAATCCTCGGTAAAGACCGCAAAGCCAAAGCTCGAGATAAGCTCAGGCAGGGCGTGGTTGATCTCGGGGTCGTTGTGGTAAGGACGGCCGGCGAGTACAATGCCGTGGCCGCCGTGGTCCTCGACCCACTTAAGAGCCTCCTCGCCCATGGTCTGGATATCCTCGTGGAAACGCGCATCGGCCTCAAAGGCAGCGTTGACGGCGGCATCGACCTCGGAGCGCGTGATCTTGGGTCCACGCACGCGACCGCGACCGGCCTCGGCATCGGCCACACGGTCGACGGCGAGCACCTGGTACAGACGGCGCTTGAGCTCGGTCTTGTCGTGATAGGGCACAAACGGGTACAGGAACTCGATGTTCTGCTCGCGGATCTCATCGATGTTGAGCGCCAGCGCCGTGGGGTAGCTCATAACGATGGGACAGTTATAGCAATTGCCAGCCGTCGGGTCCTCTTTGCGCTCCCAGCGCACGCACGGCATCCAGATAAAGTCGACGTCACGGTCGATGAGGTTCATCACGTGGCCGTGGCTCATCTTGGCCGGATAGCACACGCTCTCGGACGGCATGGACTCGATGCCCGCCTGGTAGGTCTTTTTGCTCGACTGGTCGGACAGCTGTACGCTAAAGCCCAGGCGCGTAAAGAACGCATGCCAGAAGGGGTAGTTCTCGTACATGTTGAGCGCGCGCGGGATGCCGACGGTGCCGCGCGGGGCCTCGTCGGGGCTCAGCACCTCGCGGTTAAACAGCAGCTCGTTTTTCTTTTTGAAGAGGTTGGGAGCCTCGGTCTTTTGCTTTTTGTGGCCGGCACCCTTCTCGCAGCGATTGCCGGTGATAAAGCGTCTGCCGCCGCCAAAATCGTTGACGGTGAGCTGGCAGTTGTTGGAGCAACGGCCGCAGCGGACGTGTTTTTGCGTCACGGTGAGGTGTGCGATGTCCTCGGCAGAAAGAATGGTCGAAGTGCCGTCGGCGCCGGCGCGATCGCGGGCGAGCAGGGCCGCACCGTAAGCGCCCATACAGCCGGCGATATCAGGACGCACGGCATGAACGCCGGTGAGCTGCTCAAACGCGCGCAGCGTGGCATCGGACATAAAGGTGCCGCCCTGAACGATCACCTGGCTGCCGATCTCCTTGGGGTCGCGCAGCTTAATGACCTTGAACAGGGCATTCTTGATGACGGAATAGGACAGGCCGGCCGCGATGTCGCCCACCGTGGCGCCTTCCTTTTGCGCCTGCTTGACGCGCGAGTTCATAAAGACCGTGCAGCGACTGCCCAGGTCGACCGGGGCCTTGGCATGGATGGCGGCATCGGCGAACGCGCGCACGTCCATGTTCATAGAGACGGCGAAGCTCTCGATAAAGCTACCGCAACCCGACGAGCAGGCCTCGTTGAGCATGATGTGCTCGATAACGCCGTCCTTGACGCGCAGACACTTCATGTCCTGGCCGCCGATGTCCAGGATAAACTCGACGCCGGGCAGGAATGCCTTGGCGCCGCGCAGGTGCGCAACGGTCTCGATCTCGCCGGAATCGGCCTTGAGGGCCTCGATGAGCAGCGCCTCGCCGTAGCCCGTGGTGGTCACGTGGCCGATAGTGCAGCCGACGGGGATGTGGTTGTAGAAATCGGCCATGATGACCTTGGCCGTGCCCAGGATGTCGCCGTTGTTGTTGCCGTACCAGGTGTGCAGCAGCTGGCCGTCCTCGCCCACGAGCGCGGCCTTCATGGTGGTGGAACCGGCGTCGATGCCAATGAACACGCGGCCGGTGTAGCCGTCGAGCTTGCCCTTGGGGACGACTTCCTGGTCGTGGCGGTTCTTGAACTCGGCAAAGTCCTCATCGGTGGCAAAGAGCGGATCCAGGCGCTCGACCTCGGCACCCTGCGTGTCGCCCAGGCTGTCGATGGCCTCGATGAGCTGCGGGAACGTGCTGAGCTTGTTGGACTCATGCGCCATGGCGGCGCCGCTCGCCACAAACAGGTGAGCGTTTTGGGGCACAATGCGGTGCTCCTCGTCCAGGTTGAGCGTGAGGTAGAAGCGGTGGCGCAGCTCGGAGAGGTACTGCAGCGGGCCGCCCAGGAAGGCGACGTTGCCGCGGATGGGACGGCCGCACGCCAGACCCGAGATGGTCTGGGTCACGACGGCTTGGAAGATGGAAGCGGCGACGTCCTCGGGACGGGCGCCTTCGTTGAGCAGCGGCTGCACGTCGGTCTTGGCAAAAACGCCGCAGCGGCTGGCGATGGGATAGATGGTGGTGGCGTTGGCCGCGAGTTCGTTAAGGCCGCTGGCGTCGGTGTGCAGCAGAGTGGCCATCTGGTCGATGAAGGCGCCCGTGCCGCCGGCGCAGGTGCCGTTCATGCGCTGCTCGATGCCGTTGTCGAAGTAGATGATCTTGGCGTCCTCGCCGCCCAGCTCGATGGCGACATCGGTGGCCGGGATGAGGGTCTCGACGGCACGCTTGCTGGCGATGACCTCCTGGACAAACTCCAGGTCGAGCCACTGGGACAGCAGCAGGCCGCCCGAGCCGGTAATGGCGCAGGTCATCTGGGCCATCGGCAGCACGGTCGCAGCGCCCTCGAACAGGTCGCGGGCGCAGGCACGGACGTCGGTGTGGTGGCGCTGGTACTTGGCATAGACAATCTGGTTGTCGTCGTTGAGCACGGCGAGCTTAACGGTGGTGGAGCCCACGTCGATACCCAGGTGCAGGTTGCCGCGGGCGGCCTCGGGGTTGAAGATCGCGCCTTCGGGGGCCTGGGCGGCGGCTACGGGCTCAGCGGCGGTGGCGGGCTCGCTGACGACGGACGTCTCCCCTGCCACGTTCTTGGCATCGGCAACTGCCTCAGCAACTTTCTCGGCAGCCGCGGTCGCGGCCTTCTGCGCGGCGTCCACCACGGCGGGCGCAGCCTCGCGTGCGACAGCGACCACACGGTCTTTAATGCCCTCGACGAGTTTGCTCATTGTCTCTCCTCTTAGTTGTTGGACTCGACGGTTGCGGTGGTGTCGACCGCGTCCTCGAGCTGCAGATTCAATAGCTTCATGCCGTATTCCGGCACGTTGATATCGATGGGTTGGCCATACAGGTCGCCGGGGCGCACAAAGGCGATGACCGTCATAATGCGCGCCATGGTCTCGGGCGATTCAGAAAGGTCACGCTCAAACCAACGTTGGATCATGCCGACCTCGGCACTCACGACATAGGTGACGTAGTAGTCAAAGAAGGTGCCCAGCGCCAAGCCCAAAATGCCCGTCTGTGCACGCGGCACCACAGCCTCACGCGCGGTGTCGATAATCTTTTTAATAAAGGCAGGGTCGCCGCCCGGGCCCAGCAGGGCCCCGATAAGGTCGCGATTAGCCGCAAGATAGCGAAGCAGCTCAACCGAACCGGGTGCCGGCTCGAGCTCGTCGATGTTGCGGTAAAGATCGGGTAATTGAGCTGCGGTGATAAGCTCCACCCGCTCACGAATCTCGGCAAGCAGGCCGTCCTCGATCTGGCTGATAAAGTCGGGGATATCGCGGTAGTGCGAATAGAACGTGCGGCGCGTAAGGCCGGCACGCTCGGTGAGCGACGCGACGTTAATGCGCGAAAGGTCGCCGCTTTCGGCAAGCTCGCTGGCAAGTGCCTGGCGAAGGGCACGCTGCGAGCGAAGAGACCGGCGATCGCATTTCTCGAGCTGGGACAAGCGTCCTCCTTGTTACTCAGCCTGTGCGCTATTGCACAGTGCGAGTATTATTGCACACCGTGTGCATCAACACGTAAAGGCAATATTTGGGTTGTGACGAAGGGGCAGCCTCTTTGTCACATCCAGCGACCGCCTAGGTTGTGCAGGTTGTGCCAGGTTTTTAGGGCGGCATTACCGATTGTCCAAAATGTCATTCGTGGGTAGAATAGTGTCGACGGCAGCCCAAGTTCTGGAAAGCTGGGCAGCGCCGTTGCTTGGATTAAGGGGTCAACGCCTTAGCGGCGGCGACCCCTTTTACGTTGCTTCGAACGTTGCTTGAGTGCCTCGGAAAGCCCGACGAGCGCCGTGAAGAACGAGACCAAAGCGGTCAGAAGTCTCACGAAATCAATCAGATCGGTCATGGGCATCACCTCCCATCAGATGGAGGGCGTTGCCCGGCACATGGAACTGCCGTCAACAATGCCGATTCTACCAGAGCCTAGTTATATATACGAATATATGTTCGTATTCCAAGAACACAGGCCCCGTGACAAAGGGGCCATCCCTTTGTCACATTATTCGATGACGGTGCGGGAGTTTTGCTTGCGCATGGTGGCGAACATATGTTTGGGGACGGCGTGGACCATGCAGCTACCGATAGTCGCGCTCGCGGCGGCCTTGGCCGCGTCGCTGCCGTTTTTGGTCGCGTAGCTGTGGCGGAAACGCTTGAGCATAGCAATATCGTTGCCGCCGTCGCCGTAAACCGCAACCTCATCCTCGGCAATACCGTAGTAGCCCGCCAGCCAAGCCACACTCTCGCCCTTGTTACATGCCACGTCCGTGATCTCAAACATCACCGGATCGAACGGCGCGTTGACCACACGGTCCGAACGCTCGGCCAAATACGCCTTAAGGTCGCGCTCCAGCTCGGGCGAGGTCACGCGGCAGTTGATCTTGCACACATCGTGGCGCAGGATGTCACCGATCGACTGGTCGAAATACTGCTCCTCGTGATACCCGCCACGTGCACGCATGCCGCGCATCACAATACGCTTGATGGGGCTGTCCTTTTTAAAGCCCGCCTGATGCATCTCGAACGAACCGCTCGAGAACATGCCATCGGGTGTGGAGCAATCAAAGCAAATGTCCGGGAATGCCTTGAGCAGCTCCTCGGTAACCTGCGGATCGATGGTCCAGGTTTTGAGCACCTCGCCATGACTGTCGCGCACGATGGAGCCGTTAGAGCAGCAGGCATCGAGCGCCAGCCCCGTAAAGCCATGCTCGCCGATCGGCAACGTCGAGCGCCCGGTCGCGGGAACCACATGCAGGCCAGCCTCAGTCAGCTCGCGAATGGCACGGCGGATGGTCCCATCTGCCTCGTGCAGGGCGTTGAGCAGCGTTCCGTCTAAGTCACTCGCAAACATCTTGATCATGGGCATGCCTCTCCTTCGTCTGCACGATATTGTAGACGAAGGAGAGACATGCCCAGACAATGGCGTCCCGGCGCGGCGGGACAATGCTTCCGCAAATCCACGGTGTCCCTGCGCCTTAAGACAATTGCCACAAGCGACTTTTCAACCGATAAAACTGCACCGTAGTCAACGTCAGCACCGCCAACATTCCTGCGAATACAATCGCCGGTGTCCATCGATCATATGCGAGCCCGTAAACCAATTGGCCAATAGGCGTTGCACAGGAAAGCGTCATATAAACGAGTGCCAGCACTTTTCCGCAGAGTTCCTTTGGCGTTGACCGCTGAACGAATGAAACGATTTCAACCGATGTAATGCTTGCCCATACCATGGCCCATGCCGAGCCGGCCGCAAGCGCGGCAAACGCTAATTCATCAGGACCGCTCAGTAGCGTGACAATAATCGGTACGACCCCAAAACAAATCATCGCAACATATCGACATATGCCCTTGAAGGAAAAACGATGCGGCCAAATACCGACCAAAGCACTGCCGACAAGACCACCCAAGCCCATAGCCACCTCAATAATCCCAACAAAGGATGACTGTATTCCGAGATGCTTTGAAACAACAATGGGAGCACCAATCGTTAACCCAACTAACGCAAGGTTCAAAATGGCCGCAAGCAAAAACACAACGAGCAATGATGCGTTTTGAACCAGGTACCGAATCGACTCCCGGAAATCGCTTCGGCATGTCAAGCAAGTCGTACTGTCCCCTGTCATTCCAGATGAGGCATATCGCTTGAGTGTGCCCCCGAACAGCAGGGCTGACATCGCAAACGTCAACGCCGCGGTTTCGCATAGAGCATCGATACCAAAGCACCCATAGACTGCCGTCCCGACTACAGGCCCCAAGATATTGCTCGCCATGGTTACCTGCGAGACCAACGCTGTGGCACGCTCAACCTTTTCTTGGCCCATCATGTGCACCGTCTCAATTTGAAGCATCGGTTTCAGCAGCGATTGGATGCCATATTGGACGCAAAGTATTGCCATCACGACAACGGCAAGAGGCAGCGACCGCTTCATGGGGATAAACAACAGCGATGCAGCCATCAGAACAATGCCAAGCACCACAAGAACCCCGCGATGTCTCCCACGATCCGCCAAGATTCCGCCAGCCGGAGTCGCAAGCACGCCCGGCACGAACGCTATCGCCGCGACGGCACCATATAACATTGACGAGCCGCTGCAATCGAACAAGTAAAGCGGGCACGCAAAGCACAGTGCCGACAACATCGAATACGCGCACAGCTGTGCAACAAGAAGACCGAAAAGCCTGATAGATCGCACTGTTTTTTGCGCCAACGAGACGCTACTCCTCCGCATTCTAGCCATAAGCCTGTCCCCTATACATACCATTAGTATGTATTTAATGACTTGAAAAGGGCAGCCGTGGCTACCCTTTTCAAGTCATTAAATACCGTTGGTATCTATATTACCACCCGGCGCGGTCCCATACGTCCCAAATCTGAGCCGTTGTCTGGAGCACTTCATTACCCAAATCGAGCCCCACCGCGGCCGCCATCTGCGCCAAACATTGCGCGCGAGCGAGCATTCGATCCTTGGTCTCAAGCGGACGGAACAGCGGCAGCAGCCAAAGATTCGCCAACAACGATACCGCCTCTGCCGCTTCGCGCGGACATTCGCACGCAATGGAGCCGTCAGCGATGCCCTCCTCGATTACTGGCAAGAGACAGCCATCGGCCGACTCGTCAAACGAGCCCTGGTACTGCATCGCCAGTAGACGCGAGCTTTTTACCGGATCTGCCGCAGGATGCATGCGTGCCCATAGCTCAATTTGCGGAACGACAGACTCGGGCGCGTACAATCGCTTGAGCTTTTGGGCTCCGGTCATATTGCCGATACCAAGCGTTGAGCGACGTTGCTCAACAATCGGAGCCATTGCCCGATCAAATGCGGCGTTGAAAATCTCCTCTTTGCTCTTAAAGTGATGATAGACAGCACCCTTGGTCATGCCATCGAGGCGGTCGACGATATCTTGAATGCTCGTCCCCTCATAACCCTGTGCGCAGAATAGCTCCAGCGCCGCGTCGAGAATCTTCGCAACCGTCTCCTCGGGATATTTATTACGCCCCATAATCTGTCCATCCGCAACGCAAGTCTTGTGCCTCATTGCAGTATTTTAACGTTGCGAATGGCAGGCAGTCGATTCTACACCGCGGCGGGACCGTGTTCGCCGGTGCGGATGCGGATGACCTCCTCGACCGGCTCGACCCAAATCTTGCCGTCGCCGACGGCTCCGGTGCGAGCAGCGTTGCAGATAATCTCGACAATGACATCAACGTGCTCATCGACGCAGATAAGGGTGAACTGTACCTTAGGAATTGTGTTGACAAGCAACTCGTTGCCACGCACGTATTCCTTCCAGCCATGCTGTGCACCGCAGCCCTGCACCTGGTTGATAGTCATGCCGCGAACATCGGCAGCAAACAGCGCATCCTTAAGAACCTCAAGCTTTTCCTGGCGCACGATAGCCGTGATCCTTTTCATAATGAATTCCTCTCAATAATCAACGTATCCCTTTACATGAGGCGCGGGTTTCCCAGGTGCCGCAGACCAACCTTGTAGATCAGATAAGTGCAACTAACAGGTCTTAGCAGGTTTCCCAAGTGCCGCAGATCGGCCTGAAAGAGGAGTGCCGCGTACTTAAGGTACGCAAACGACGATTGAAGGCCGAGGTGCGGTGCTTGGGGAAGCTGCTAATCGAGTCCGGAGAACGAAGGATACGCGCTCTCGCCGTGTTGACTTGCGTCCAGGCCCAGCGCCTCGTCGGCCTCGTCCACGCGCAGGCTGCCGTGGAATAGCGCTTTGACCACCGCGGCGATCACCAAATCGAGCACCAGCACAATAGCGACCGTCACCACAATGCCCAGGATCTGCGAGACGAGCAGCGACACGTCGCCCGTGTAGAACAGGCCACCCTTACCGGTCCACGAAAGCTCCGGCACACAGAACAGACCCGTGAGCACGCCGCCCAAAATTCCGCCGATACCGTGGCAACCAAACGCATCGAGTGCATCGTCGTAGCCAAACTTGGTCTTAAGATGGCTGATGGCCAGGTAGCAGACGGGCGATACGATCAGGCCCATGACCAGCGCCGCCCACGGCTCGACAAAGCCCGCGCCGGGCGTGACCACCACAAGGCCCGCAACCAGACCGGTGTTGGCGCCCACCAGCGTGGGGCGACCGGTGTGCACGCGCTCGACGGCAAGCCACGAGACCATGCCCGCCGCGCTGGCCGTCACGGTGTTGAGGATGGCGAGTGCCGCCACGGCGTCGGCCTTAAACTCGCTGCCGCCGTTAAAGCCAAACCAGCCAAACCAAAGCAGCCCGGCGCCCAGCGCCACAAACGGCACGTTATGCGGGCGATAGCTCACCATGCCAAAACCGCGACGACGGCCGAGCATTAAGCAGAGGATCAGGCCCGTAAGACCGGACGAAATGTGCACCACGTCGCCGCCGGCAAAGTCGAGTGCGCCGATAATGTCACCGATAAAGGAGCCATCGCCGCCCCAAACCATGTGGGCAAGCGGCGCATAGACCACAAGCAGCCAAATGCCCAGGAAGGCCGTCATGGCACCAAACTTAACGCGGCCGGCCAGGCTGCCCGTGACGATAGCAGCAGTGATCATGGCAAATGCCATCTGAAAGGCGATGTTGATGATCTGAGGGTAGACGGCGCCGTCAGTGGCATTGCCCTCGGCCGCCTGCAGCACCTGGTTGAGCACCGAAAGGCACAGTAGCTGGTCAAGGCCTCCAATAAACGGACTCGAGCCGTCTCCGCCATAGGCCAGCGACCAGCCGGCAACAATCCACAGCACGCCAACCAGGCCAATGGCGCCAAAGCACATGAGCATGGTGTTGATGACATTTTTGCGCCTGGACAGGCCGCCATAGAAAAACGCCAGACCCGGTGTCATTAAAAACACGAGCATGGTGCAGATGAGCATAAACGTTGTCGATCCCGTATCGTACATTCGCTCCTCCTTGATCGCATGAACGTTGTCGGCGCCCATAATGCGGCCGAGGGGCAACTGGTGTAGACCAGATACGGCGTTGTTAAACGCTGCGTTGTCGAATGGAAACGGTGCCGCAATCTTAGAAACGGCACGGCAACGGACGCGAAACGGACGGGAAATACGCGAGCAAGGGAGCCGTGAGCGTGCCCGTCCCGGCTAGCGCCGAAACAGCTCGTGGGCGCGGTCGCGGAGATTAGTTGCTCGAATGACACCTTCGTAGCGGTTGATGCGCAAGCGCGGGAAGGCATTGAAGAAGCGCAGGTCGCGTCGGCTGAGCGACACGCTTGGCACCGGACGGCTCATGCGCTTGCCGGCAAGGCGGCGACTGAGCGACGGACGCGGCATGCTCGGCGCGGCATCGGCCACGCGGCGGGCGGCAAGTGCCAGGCCGCGAGCACCATCCGAGATAAATGTCGGCATCGAAGCCTTCTCACGAAGGGCATCGAGTGTCGCGTCGCCCAGCTCGGCCAGCCACGCGTTAACGGCACGGCTGCGGATATGCGTCTGTGCCACCGAGTCGATTGCCGAATCGGGAATGCGCTCGAGCATTGAGTCCGAGGCATCGGCAAGCGACTCGTTGATGCGGTCGGCAAGGTCGGCGCGCACGCGCTCCAGCTGATCGGACAGACGCCGCCAGCTCGCCAACGAGCATGCCGCGTCGACCATCATCGCGACCGCGACGATAAAGGCGGACAGCCGCACAATCAGCACCGGCAGATGGCCAAGCAGTCCCAGCAATGCCGGCTCCACCAAACGGCAAATGCACAACGAACCCAGGCCAAACGCGCAGGCCCAGTACAGGCAGATACGTCCGTGCAGGTTAAACGGCAGGTGCGAATAATCCCAAAAGCGAGCGCCCGTTGTTTTTTCCAACAGCACGCCTACGCTATACTCAATCACGCTGCATACGAGTGCTGCAGCGACAAACTGGCTCGAGGCATCCGGAATCCCGCGCAACAGCAGCCAGCAGGCAATGCCGCCCGCGCCATAGATTGGGCAGCACGGCCCCAGCAAAAAGCCGCTGTTGGCAAATCGTCCGTGATTGAGCATGGCACATACTGTCGACTCCCATGCCCAACCGCAAAACCCGTAAAAGGCAAACGAGAGCACCAGTGCCGAGAGTGGGCAGGCGGCAAGCGTCGCGCCGCCAAACGCCATATCAATCGCGGTTTCCACCGTCTACCCTCTCCTCTTTTCGCTCGATGCTTTACTCACGTCATCGTCCGCCTCGTCCTTGCGCCGCAGACGACCGGCGACCGTCTCGCGCAGAGCGCACCATTTATCTGCCAGGCATACAATCCAAGCCTCACGACACGTCGGCGGCACTGGCACCAGCGGAAACATATGCCGCACGATAATGTTCCGTTCGCGCGGCGTCAGCTCAAAATCTTCCTCCGCACGTGCCAGGGCAAAAAACGGGTGGCGAAAGCCATGCAGCCGATGGCTTGGGTCGGGATCGTGCCAGTCATAGAGAAAGTAATCGTGCAGCAGGGCCCCGCGCAACAACGAAGCACGGTCGACCGAAATGCCGGCACGGCCCAAGCGCTCGGCAAAGGACAGGCTCGCCCGCGCTACCGAAGTCACATGTGCATAGACCGTCACGTCGCCATGCTGGATAAACTCGTGCGTCAGGTCCAAGCGGCCCGCCTGGGCCAGCTGGCGGGCGGCATAGTCGACCTCGTGCGCGATTTTTTCGGCACGAACGGCATCGGACATGCTGCCTCCTTCCAGCGACTCACGGCGACAAGCCACGGCCTGTGCACAATCGATAAAAACATCATGGAACATATCAGTATGGCATCGGACAAAACGTTTTGCCCCACCAGTTGGCGAATTACCGCGCCGCCGTCACATATCAAACGCCAAAATGTGCGAGACTGTCTTGTGCAATTGTGCCGGCCGAGGGAGTGCCGGCGCACGATTCGCATGGAGTAACCCACAACGATGCTGCTTACGCAAACGACAACGCCCGAGGACGTCAAGGCTCTCGACCGCGCCGAGCTTCCGCTGCTCTGCGGCGAGATCCGTCAGGCAATCCTCGAAAGCTCCGCCGCCGTCGGCGGGCACGTTGCCCCCAACTTGGGCGTCGTTGAGCTTACGGTTGCGCTTCATCGCGTATTTAACTCCCCCATCGACAAGATTGTCTTTGACGTTTCGCACCAGACCTACGCCCACAAGGCGCTGACCGGGCGCGCGTACACTTATATCGATCCGGAGCGTTATGGTGAGGCTTCTGGCTTTGCCAATCCCGACGAGTCCGAGCACGACCTGTTCGCCATGGGCCACACCTCGACCTCGGTGAGCCTGGGCTGCGGGCTAGCGCACGCTCGTGACCTGGCGGGCGATGCGTACAACGTCATCACCATCATTGGCGACGGCTCGCTTTCGGGCGGCCTGGCGTTTGAAGGCTTTAACAATGCCGCCGAACTCGATAGCAACCTGATCATTATCGTCAACGATAACGACCAGTCCATTGCCGAGAACCATGGCGGCCTGTATCGCAATCTGGCCGAGCTGCGTGCCAGCAACGGCACCTGTGAGCGCAACGTTTTCCGCGCGATGGGGCTCGACTACCGCTATCTGGACGCCGGCAACGATGTGTTGGCCCTCGTCGACGCGTTGCAGGAACTGCGTAATATCGATCATCCCATCGTGCTGCACGTCTCCACCGCCAAGGGCAAGGGCTTTGAGCCAGCCCAGAGCGACCCCGAGCGCTGGCACCACGTGGGTCCGTTTGACATGGTGACCGGGCGCAAGCTCTGCCCGGGCCATCCGAGCGAGCCTGCGCCGCGCACCTACGCCGACATTACGGGCGAGGCGCTCAGCGCCGCCATCAAGCGCGATCCGCAGGTCGTGGGCATCACGGCCGCCACGCCCTACATCATGGGCTTTACACCTGAGCTTCGCGCTGCCGCCGGCAAACAGTTCGTCGATGTGGGCATTGCCGAGGAGCACGCCGTGACCTTTGCCACCGCGCTTGCGCGCTCGGGCGCCAAGCCAGTCTTTGGTGTGTACGGCACGTTTTTGCAGCGCGCCTACGACGAGCTATGGCACGACCTGTGCCTCAACGACGCCCCGGCAACCATTTTGGTGTTTGGCGCGTCGATCTTTGGCACCACGTCAGAGACGCACCTTTCGTTCTTTGATATTTCCATGCTGGGCGGTCTTCCCAACATGCACTACCTGGCACCGGCCTGCATGGAGGAATATCTGTCCATGCTGAGCTGGTCACTCGACCACCGCGAGCATCCCGTGGCGATCCGCGTGCCCGGCATTGGCCTGGTGAGCCGCCCCGATTTGGCGCCCGCCGAGGACACCGACTACAGCGCCGTTCGCTACAACGTCGTACGTCAGGGCCGCGATGTGGCCGTGCTTGCGCTTGGCGATTTCTTTGAGCTGGGCGAGCGCATGGCAAACCGCTTGGCTGCCGAGTACGGCATCGAGGCCACGCTCGTCAACCCGCGCTTTGCAACCGAGCTCGACCGCGAGTTCCTCGACAGCCTTGCCACCGAGCATCGCGTTGTCGTCACCCTCGAGGACGGCATATTGGACGGCGGCTGGGGCGAGCGTGTCGCGTGCTACTTGGCCTGCACGCCAGTGCGCACACGCACCTTCGGCATCGCCAAGGGCTTCCCCGACCGCTACGACCCCAACGAGCTGCTGGCGCAATCCGGCATGACGGTCGAGAACATGGCCGCCGAAGCGGTACGTCTGCTGAACGAATAGAAAAACCTCCGCAAGGGAAGCACCCCTGCGGAGGTTTTTGTTTTCGCGACGCGATTATCTTAACCTGTAACATCTATGGCCCGAATTTCCGTCTAACTGTTACAGATTGAGACGTTCGAATTCCCCTGAAAAGAAAATCTCAATCTGCAACAGCTACTCGGCAAAAACGGCTGCAAATGTTACAGATTAAGACAAAGCAGCAAGGCAACTAGCGGTAGCTGTTCTTGAGAATTTCAACGACGTCGGGGTCGGTCAGCGTCACGGGGTCATGGCTAAACAGAACGCCGTTGGTCGTCAGAGCGTTGTGCGTGATGGCCGGCAGCTCTTCGACCGTAATCCCCCACTCGCTCATGGCGAGGTCGGCCACATGACAAGTCTCCATCAGGCGCGTGAGCTCAATCACGAAATCATGCGGATCATCCGCAGCGGCATTGCCCATCAGACGCGCCATGTCGATATAGCGCTCGGGTGCGGCACCGTGATCGATCATCCACGTGTGGTAGGCGCGCGCAATCATGATGAGTCCGGCACCGTGCGGCAAGTCGTGATGGTGCGCACTCATGCCATGTTCAAGACCATGCGAGCCCGTGGTGCCCGAGGCATCCATGGCATAACCGCCGAGCGTGTTGGCAAACGCAAGGCTCGAGCGCGCCTCCAGGTCATCGCCATTATTGACACACGTAGGCAGCGCCGCGGCGGCACGGCGGATGCCTTCGCGGCAAACCATGTCACCCATGGGCGTGTTGGTATTTGAGATGTAGCACTCAACGCAATGGAACAGGGCGTCGAATCCCTGATAAGCGGTCAGACGTGCCGGAACGCTCACCATAAGCTCGGGATCAACGATCGAAAGCACCGGAAACAGGCGCGGGTCGCCCAGGCGAAGCTTCTCGTCATTGTCCTCGCAGGACAGGACACCGCCCGCATCGACCTCGGAGCCGGTGCCCGCCGTGGTGGTCACGCAAACAAGCGGTAGCGGATCGTTAGGAATAGGCAGGCCGAGCGCAGTGCCACCATTCACAAAGTCCCAGATGTCACCGGGGCACTCGTTGCCCTCGGCGTCCGCATGCGGGTTTGCCGCCACCGCGCAGATGCCCTTGCTGCCGTCCATGACCGAACCGCCGCCGAGCGCCAGGACAAAGTCGCAGCCATGGGTGCGCGCCATCCAGCCGCCCTTGTTGACCGTCTCGCGCAGCGGGTTGGGCTCAATGCGGTCGAACAGCTCGTGCGCCACGCCGGCGCGGTCGAGCTCCGCCTCCAAACGTCCCAGATATCCAAAGCGCTTGACCGAGTTGCCGCCGGTCGTAACGATGAGCGCTTTGGTGCCGGGCAGCTTCTGCGCGCCCAGCTCGCCCAACTTGCCCGCGCCAAACAACACCTTGGTCGGCGCGAAAAACGAGTAACCGTTCATACGCGATCTCCTTACTTATATATGCGTCGCGTTGCCGCCATTATAGCGACCGCCGCGAGCGATTATGCCGTCTGCAAAGCGCTATCTCAGCTGCAATATTCGACGTTTGCCCAGATAAAACCTGCCAAAATAAACCTGTCCCTTTTTGGTAGGCAGAATAACCCATAAGGTAAGTATGTTTCTGAGTTATTTCGTGTTGACCCATTTGAGCGCGATAGGGTATAACTCTACTCAACCGCTAGGGATTTTATTGAGAAAGGTGTTCTACCATGAGCAAGAACCTCTCCCAGCAGGTCGTTCTCGACCGCCGCGGCTTCGTTGCCGCCACCTTCGCAACCGTCGCCGGCCTTGGTCTTGCCGGCTGCTCCGACACCAGCGCCGAGGCCGACAAGGGCTCCGCCGCCGGCTCTTCCAAGAGCTCCAATGATACCGAGGCTTCCACCACGCTCGACGCCAAGGCATTCGACAAGCTCGTCGACAACGGCCCCAAGGCCGATGACGACGCCATCGCCGCCAGCACCTGGGCCACGGCCGTCAAGGACGCCGGCGTCTTTAATATCGGTGGCGTTCAGACCTCCACGCTCTTCTCCCTCCTCAACGAGAAAGACGGTCAGACCCGCGGCTTCGACGCCGGTATCGCACAGCTCCTGTCCAACTACATTCTGGGCGAAAACAAGGTCGAGATCACCCAGGTGACCTCGGACACGCGCGAGTCCGTCCTGCAGAACGGCCAGGTCGACGCCGTCTTTGCCACCTACACCATCACTGACGAGCGCAAGAAGCTCGTCTCCTTTGCCGGCCCCTACTACTACACCCAGCAAGCCATCCTGGTACTCGCCGATAACGACGACATCAAGGGCGTCGACGACCTGGCCGACAAGAACGTCGCCGTCCAGTCCGGCTCCAACGGCCCCGCCATCCTGGAGGAGTTCGCTCCCAAGGCCAGCCAGCAGGAGTTCAAGACCGACGAGGAGGCCCGTCAGGCACTCCAGCAGGGTCGCGTTGACGCCTACGTCATCGATAACAACATGCAGCAGAGCGCCCTGGTCCGCGAGCCCGGTAAGTACAAGATCGCCGGCAAGCCCTTCGGCAGCAAGGAGCCCTATGGCATCGGTCTGCCGCTCGATTCCGACGGCGTCGCCTTTGTCAACGACTTCCTTAAGAAGATCGAGGACGACGGCACCTGGACCGAGCTGTGGCAGATCTGCATCGGCGACCGCACGGGCGACACCAATGTTCCCGAGCTGCCCGAGATCGGCGCCTAGGCAACGAGCCTGGTAACGGCCGCAACGAAACCATATGGAAACGCACGATGCGCTTTATTGCGGTAAACTGTTTCCTCACAGAGTTGTCGGGGCTTCCGTACACACGGGAGCCCCTTTCCTTATCGGCGGGAGGTCCGCATGAGTCTCTCCGAACTCTGGTCGCTCTATGGCCAGAACTATATCGACGCGCTGCTAGCAACCTGGGGTATGACGCTTGAGTCGTTTGCCATCGCCATGGTGCTGGCCGTCGCCGTCACCGTGATGCGCGTGTCGCCGCTCAAGCCGCTGCGCGTCTTTGGCGACCTGTATGTCCAGGTCTTCCGTAACATCCCCGGCATCGCACTGCTCATTATCGTCGTCTATGCGCTGCCGCCGCTCAAGGTCGTTCTGCCCTACCGTACCTGCGTTATCGTCGCCACGGTCCTTTTGGGCTCGGCCTTTGGCTCCGAGAACTTTATGAGCGGCATCAACACCGTTGGCGTCGGTCAGGTGGAAGCCGCCCGCTCGCTCGGCATGAGCTTCAGCCGCATCCTCGCCAAGATCGTGATTCCGCAGGCGCTGCGCTCGAGTGTGCTGCCCATGACCAACCTCTTTATCGCCGTCATGCTCACCACCGCACTCGGCAGCCAGGTGCCGCTTAAGCCGCAAGAGCTCACCGGCGTGGTGAGCTATATCAACACGCGCTCGCTCGGCGGCGTCGCCGCGTTCTTTATCTCGGCGCTCGGCTACCTGGGCACGGCCTTTGTGGTGAGCCACATTGGCAACTACATCGATAAGAAGGTGAGGATCCTCCGATGAGCAAGCACTCCACCTCCGCGCTCACCATGCGCGATGCGCTCTACGAGGCTCCCGGCCCCAAGATGCGCGCCAAGATTCGCATCGGCACCGCCATCTCACTCGTCGCCGTCGCCGCGCTCGTCGCCCTGGTACTGCAGCGCTTTTATGTGACCGGCCAGCTTTCGGTCCACTATTGGTATTTCTTTACGCACCTCACCACCTGGAAGTTCCTGCTTGCCGGCTTTGAGGGCACCGTTAAAGTCGCACTCACTGCCGGCGTCATTGCGCTGGTACTGGGCTTAGCCCTTATGCTCGGCCGCACCAGCGGCATCAAGCCGCTGCAGCTGGTCTGCCGCGTGCTCACCGATTTCTTCCGCGGCGTGCCGAGCCTGCTGTTCATCTACTTCTTCTTTTTGGTGCTGCCCCAGTACAAGATAGCGCTGCCGTCGTTTTGGATGCTCACGCTTCCCGTCGCGCTTGCTGCAGCCGGTGTACTTGCCGAGATCTTCCGCGCCGGCGTCAACGCCGTGCCGCGCGGCCAGGTCGAAGCCGCCCAGGCGCTCGGTCTCTCCAAGGCTAAAATCACCTTTAAAATCGTGTTGCCGCAGGCGATTCGATTTATCATTCCGTCGTTGATTTCGCAGCTTGTGGTCGTAGTCAAGGACACCACCGTCGCCTACGTGGTGAGCTATCCCGACCTGATGCAAAATGCCCGCGTGCTCATTACCAACTACGACGCCCTCGTGTCGGTCTACCTGGTAATCGCGGTCATCTATATCCTCATCAACGTCGCGATCAACAAGGCCGCTGTCTATGTTTCGCACAAGACCGGCGCGACCATCATCCGCTAACGCTTTACCATTTCGAGTCATAAGGAGCCGAGCACCATGGCACAGAGCACCTCTTCCACCGGCAATCAGCCGCTGATCGAGCTCAAGCACGTCGATAAGCACTATGGCGATCTGCACGTCCTCAACGACATCAATCTCTCGGTCGACCGCGGCGAGGTCGTCGTTGTAATTGGCCCCTCGGGCTCGGGCAAATCGACCATGTGCCGCACCATCAACCGCCTGGAAACCATCGACTCGGGCGAGATCCTCATCGAGGGCGAGCCCCTGCCGCAGGAAGGCAAGGACCTTGCCCGCATGCGTGCCGAGCTGGGCATGGTGTTTCAGCAGTTCAACCTGTTTGCACATATGACGGTGCTGCAGAACGTCATGCTAGGACCGGTCGATGTGCTGGGCGTCTCCAAGGACGAGGCCCGCGAGCGTGCCATGGACCTGCTGGGCCGCGTGGGCGTTGCCGAGCAGGCCGATAAGGTGCCTGCACAGCTCTCGGGCGGCCAGCAGCAGCGCGTGGCCATCGCCCGTTCACTCGCCATGCAGCCCAAGGCCATGCTTTTTGACGAGCCCACGAGTGCCCTTGACCCCGAAATGATCAACGAAGTGCTCGAGGTCATGGTCCGTCTGGCCCAGCAGGGCATGACGATGATCGTCATTACACACGAGATGAACTTTGCCCGCCGCGTGGCCGATCGCGTCGTCTTTATGGCCGACGGCCAGATCGTGGAAACCGGCACGCCCGACGATTTCTTCGACCATCCCCAGACCAAGCGCGCCCAGGACTTCCTCAACTCCATCAAGGGCCACTAACCAGCCTCCCCGTGGGACAAATACATTGAAAGTGTTGTCCTACGTCTCTCATGCGCCCTGTCACCTTCAGATTCGAAAGCAGCACCTATGATCGGAACCCATACTTCCTCGTCCTATACCCCGCACGTCGACGTTGCCCCCACCGACCGTCCGCTCATCCTGGTGGCACCGCGTTGGGAAGAAGCAAAGCCGTTTTTGAGCGAGACGCTCTCCCCCAACGAGGAAATCGCAAGTGTCTTTGTCGATGCCATTCTTGCCGCCGGCGGCCTGCCGCTGCAGATGTCCATCACCGAGGACATTGAGGTCATCCGTCATTACGTGGAAATCGCTGACGGTATCGCCATTCCCGGCGGCCCCGATGTCAATCCCAAACGTTGGGGCGATGATCGACCCTACGACCCCACCCTCTGCTGCGAGATCCGCGATAGCTTTGAGTTTAAGCTGGTCGACGAGGTAATCCGCGCCAAAAAGCCGCTCTTTACCACCTGCCGCGGCACGCAGCTGCTCAACGTCGCCACCGGCGGCACCCTGTGCATGGACGTGCCGAGCCTGGGTGCGCGCGAGGGTCGCACGCAGTGGCGTCACACCCACGTGCTCAACGATCCCGTGCACCCCGTCGAGGTCGTGCCGGGCTCGCTGCTGGAACGCGCGGTTGGCGGGCACAGGCTAATCCAGACCAACTCCGCACACCACTGCTGCGTCGACCGTCTGGGTAAGAGCACGCGCTTGGTCGCCAAGGCAACCGACGGCGTTCCCGAGTGCATCGAAGTTGAAGGCCAGCCTTTCTGCCTGGGCGTACAATGGCACCCTGAGTACACGTGGAAGACGCTCGAGACCGACTTTAACCTGTGGAAGTCGTTTGTCGAGGCAGCGGCAAAGGTTAAGCAGGCTCGCTAGCTCGCGAATCACGCAGGCTTAAACCTTCCATGCCGGGGTGGCGGACACCAGCCACGGTGCCCGCCACCCCCCCTGTATTTGGTATGCTCGGTATGATTTTCCCTCACAAACAATCAAAGAAATCTCGACCGCAATCGGTCGACGGTAAAGCAAATGGCAAAAACGCTTGCTACGTTTATTAGGCAGTCAATTAGAATCGAAATGCATTGACTATTCCCCAACGGGGTCACGCCACAAATCCACATGAGCATCGAGGCTGGAAGCGGAAGCATGGAATTGGTCCCGAGCTGTATGTAGATCGCTACGACGTTGACAAGCAACAGCATGCCAATCGGACCGAAGCCGGACCCAAAATAGGAAACAACGATCACGCAAGAGACCACGTATGCAAGGCAGACGACACTCGCCAGAAGAAGTCGATAGCAAAATACATGCAGGTCGAAATACTGCCGAGCATCCAAAACGATTACGCAGTTAAGACAGTACAAAACGACACTCGACAGGACAAACGCGCCCAAAAGGGCAAAAGAAGACAGCACCACTCGCGCAACGATAGCGCACACACGCTTCCCTCCCCGAGCCTCCGACAGCCCCCACGGTTCCTCAATAAAGCCCGAACTGACAAAGCACGGCACAATGCAAGCCGCGATGAACGGAAAGAACAATGCATGAGCCAACGGGGCTACGTTGAACAGCAGACCGCGAAAAACCTCTGCATTACCAAATAGAAGGACATCCTCCGCCGATAGCCGAAGCGTCGGGTCTGGGAAAAAGCCCAAGAAACTGTTCTCACGGAGGCTGCAGAACCACATCGGGAAAGAATTAAGCTGCAATACCACCATGCACGCATAAATTACCAGGATTAAGGCGTACGTCCATTTGCTCACATGCTTCAATTCTGACTGGAGAAGTCTTTTAATCTGACGAGCCATTGAGCACACCCCCAGCGCGAAAGCTCAAGAGAGCGTAAATCAATACCGACAGACAGCTGGCTGCCGCGCCATATCCCAGAAGCGTCAGCTGCCCCATATCGCTATACCCAAGGGCACATCCGACTCCAAGGTACGGCCCCGGAAGAAAGAAGATCCATCGCAAGGACGGTATGGGCGTCTGAAGGTAAGTTCCGTAGAGCGTCAAGCTCATGACAAATCCAATTATTATCGCAGCCCCGCTCAATACAGCGCTGCCTGTAATCCGATAGATGGTCACCGTCTCCAGCGCAACCGATATCACCAATACGGCGTTGACTATCATTGCGGGCAAAAATGCAGTTAGCATGTCGTGCGAGTAGTTATGCCCTCCACGTATTATGGCTATTGCAAAAAGAAGAAGGCAAAGCGCACTATATGCTGCGCCGATTATTAAAGAAGACGAAAGTGCATGTGCCAGAGCCCCGTTAAAGCGGGCAAGACCTCTTGCTGAAGAAATTCGGCATCCCTCTTCATAGCCGCGCTCCTGTAAAATCGCCAGGCAAACGATGAGCGGAACGAACAGGGAGGTGCCGGCAAAAGCACTGCGCACAAGGGACTCATCGGGTGCAGAAGGATCGATTACATTCCAGCAGAAACCAATATCCTCCCCAAAAACGCTATTGCCAAAGGCGAGCAACGTTGTTCCGTTTTTTAGAAAGACACAGAAGAGAAGGCCGAACGCCAGCATAAGCGTAAGACCAAACTTCGCCGGAAACATCCTGTGCAAACGCATCATATCTGCCTTTATGGGATGGATCGCCCGCTTCATAGCGAGACCGCCTTCATCAAGCGCCTGTAATACTCTTTTAGGGACGATGCCTCATCCCTTATGACGTCCATCGGTTCCTTTTTCAGCAGTTCGCCGTCATGGATAAACACGCAACTTGTTGCAACTGATGCCAACTCATCCAAATCATGGCTAGAGATGAGCATGGTCTTACCCTGTTCTCGATTCAATCGACCGATAAGGGCCCATATACTCTCGATGCCCAGCGGGTCCAACCCGTTCGCTGGCTCATCAAAAATAAGCAGATCAGTGTCACCCAACAAAGCCGTAGCTATATCCAGCCGCCGTTTCATTCCCAGAGAAAAACTGCTCATGTTCTTTTTCTCATCGGCATCCAGTCCAACTAGGCTCAAAACGCGAGGAATCTCACGATTCGCATCAAGCCCCCATTCCAAACATCGGATTTGGAGATTCTCAACCGCACTGAGGGATTGGTATGCTCCGCTGGAATCTGGCACATAGCCGACACGCGTCCGCATCAAGCCAAGCTCTCTTTTTGATTTGCCTCCAAAGAGCTCCACGCTCCCCGACGATGGCTCGCAGAGGCCCAAGACGATTTTAATAAGCGTGCTTTTGCCCGCACCGTTTGCACCGACAAGGGCACAGAGCTCAGACTGATGCACCTCGAAGGAAACGTCATGCAAAACGCGCCGTTTCCCGTAGCGCTTTGACACCTTTGATAGCTTAATCGCTGATGCGTTCATTGGACCCCCGTTCTGCTTGATAGAAAAACCGCTCATATCGTTCCTTCTTTCCTTTATCGTTTTGCATGGTTGTTATTGTTTTTCGATAACTCATATTTGTCAAGATAATTTAAAGAGATGGGGCCCGCGCTAGACACGGGCCCCATCACACCAATATCTCGTTTTAGCTGCTCGCTATATGCTACTCGTCGCTCAAATCTACAGCAAAGACTGATGTCGGAAGCGACGCCTCATTGCCTCCACCATTCCGCATCTGCCTCACGACATTTTTTGCACGCTCAACAATAAGCTCCTCAAGCTCTTTCTCACTCACCCGCCGAATAATATCTCCCGGTTGACAGTCAAGTTCATCGCAAATATCGAGAAGCGTCTTAAGGCGAATAGCTTTAATTTTTCCGTTTCTAAGCTTTGAAATATTAGCCGGAGTATGCCCCGTCGCCCGAATCAGATCAGCGCTGGTCTTTCCGGTCTTAAGCAGCTGCGTCTCAAGCTCGATGATGAGATAGCTCATGTTTCCTCCTACACAAGCTCGTCAGACTGCTCTTGGAGCAGCGAGGCATAACTCCAGATCGCCGAGATAAACAAACAGACAACTGCGCCGATAAGCGACCCCGCATCAAAGGCAACGCCTTGGCAAATCTCAATAACGAAGGAATGAGGCACGACGTAAAGCTCCAGCCCACCAATGGTAAGATTGACCGATCCGTAGGCACCAATAAGCGAAACCGCGGCGTTAACAGCAAAGGCAAGCGCAAGAACACGGATAAGCCGCACATGCGTCTTGGTAAAGGGCGAGACGCCTCGCGAGATGTTACGGCTGATCCCACACAGAACGACAAGCGAAATACCCACGACGAGTGCCAGGCACAGTCCGCTTGGGATAACGATGCACCCGCCATCGAGAAGCGTCACGACGCCGAATGAATCGACAGAAGCAACGTTTGCAACCGCATACCAGATCACGTAAACAACCAACGCGGCAAAAGCGACGAGCATCCCTGCAAAAACGGCTGCCATGCAAAAGCCAAGCTTCCTGATATTTTCGCCCGCTTTGGCCATACGCTGAACGCTGTTAGACATACACTCACCCTCATCGACTCTATCGTTATTCGAACAGTTTATCGAACAACGATATTGATTGCATGCGGAAAGCCCCGCCAGTGCGCATAGCCCATTCACTAATCAGAAGGGGTGAGAGTGGATTTTGGACACGTATCGAACGAGAGTGGATAATCTCCCACTTCGAGGCCACCACCGGGCCTAAAACGGGAGATTATCCACTCTCATAGTCATCAAGGCTCGCAAGCTCTTATTCAGCCGCTTCGCGCAGGGCCGACATCGTAGCCGCATATTGCTGCTGCAACGCATGCATTCCCTCGCGAGCGCCGTCAACGGCATCGGCGCCGCGCAGCGCTTCGGTCACCACGACCGCCGGCTCGTACAGATTATCGAATCCCAGGTTCTGGCTCACGCCCTTGAGCGTGTGCGATGCCATAAACGCACCTTCGGCGTCTCCTGCCGCCATGGCGGCCTCCAGCTTGTCCATGCTCTCGTCATCCAAAAACTTGGGGGCAAAGCGGGCAAGCATTTCCTCGCCCATCAGCCGAGCGCACGCGTCATCATAATTAGCGCCGATCTTCTCATACGCCTCACGCATGGAAATCATGGATTAAAAACTCCTTTGTTCAAACTAAATCGTGGGAAACGCGACAACGTCGGCGGGGCGTGCCAACGTCTCGGCAATACGGTCTTGCACCTCGAGCAGGCAGTCGAGCAACAGTGGGTTAAAGGTACCGCACTTACCGTCCAGGATCATCTGGATCGCCTCCTTGTGCGGGATAGCGTCCTTGTACACGCGCACGCTCGTCAGCGCATCATACACGTCGGCCACCGAGACCACCTGCGCGGCAATGGGAATCTCGTCGCCCTTAAGGCCATCGGGATAGCCCTTGCCGTCCCAGCGCTCGTGATGCCAACGCGCAATCTGGTACGCATATTCCATAAGCGCATTGCCGACGTGATGGCGGCCCAGCTCAAGCAACATGTCGGCGCCCATCGTGGTATGCGTCTTCATAATCTCGAACTCCTCGGGCGTAAGGCGCCCGGGTTTGTTGAGAATCGCATCGTCAATCGACATCTTGCCGATATCGTGCAGCGCCGAAGCCAGGGCAATCGTAGAGCGTTCCTCATTGTCGAGGGAGATCGTGCCGCTACGCTGGACCAGACAGCCAAGCAGCAGCTCGGTCAGCTTCTCGATGTTCGTAACGTGCCTGCCGCTCTCGCCATTGCGAAGCTCCATGACGCCGGCCATGATGTCGATGAGCATGCGACTGTTCTTGACGCGCTCGTTGTACTGCTGGGACAGCAGGCTCGTCAGGCGGCGCTGCTTGGCGTATAGGCGGATGGTGTTGCTTACACGGCGGCGCACGACACGGGAGTCAAACGGGCGGTTGATATAGTCCGAGGCGCCCAGCTCGTACGCGCGCAAAACCATATCATCGGAATCTTCGCTCGAAATCATGATGAAAGGCAGATTGTCGATACCCGATCGGCGCGACAGATCGGCCAGCACCTCAAAGCCGCTTATGCCCGGCATGACAATATCCAGTAGCACGAGCGACAACTCATCGCCATAGCGGTCGACCATGTCGAGCGCCGTACGACCGTTGGCGGCCTCGAGAATGCAATACTCGTCCTTGAGCATCTCGTTGAGAATGGCTCGGTTCATGTCGGAGTCATCGACAATAAGCACCAAAGGCTTTTCGCTTTGGAAGGCCTCGATGGAATCGGCATCGGTCACGACCGTACCGGCTTTTGCCTTGGCACGGCTCAGTAACTGGACAGCGCGGCCAACACCCTCATCGACCGTCTCGCCATGAATGCGAACGCCACCAATACATGCCGTCAAGCTCACGTACTCATGGCCCGGAACAATCGTGGCATGAACGGCATCGGACACCTGGTGCAGGCGACGGGTGAAGTCATCGGAGGGAATATCGGGCATGACGACCACAAACTTGTCGCAGCCATAGCGTACAAGCTCGTCAGTCGAACGAATTCCGCTGCGTATGGCTGTTGCCACAGCACCGAGCGCAAGGTCGCCGGCATGGCGGCCACACGTATCGTTGAAGACCCTAAAATCATCAAGGTCGATCATCGCAACACCGGCCTTCATGCGGGCGCTACGGAGCTTTTCTTCGTAATATCGGCGATTGCGCACATTCGTCAGCACGTCGGTGTAGACAAGGTCCTCTTCTGCAGCCTCTTGCCCATCGATCGGACGCACCATCAGCAAGACATGAGGCTCGCCCTCGACCTTTAGAGGGCGCAGACGGGCGCGGTACTCAACACCATCGTTGAGCAGTTGCTCCGACACCTCATCGGAATCTGTCAAGGCCTCAAGACTCGACTGACGCAGACAAGGGCAGCGATCGCCGGCGAGCAGGCAGTTAGGCTCGCTCTTAATCTGATCGGCCGACAGCAAACGTACCACGGGGTAGGTCCTTGCGACACGGGCGACCTCGGCGGCAGCCTCCTCGTCGGTTAGATTGACCTCGTGATTATTGAGCATATGGGGCCCTTCCTATCGTTACGCACGGCAACGGTGCATATCAATTGGTACAAGGGTAGCATCTAACAGCTGAAGGCAAACGCGCGATTATCGTTACATTTTTATGACCTGGCAAACGGCGGTAATGGAGCCGCGGGCGCGCGGTTATGGGCGCATTCGTTAACAATGACGAAACGCTAACAGCCCCTCTCCCCGCAGGTCATCGAGCGTGCCAACGCTCCAAGACATCGCGAACGGCGTTTGCCGCCGTAACGGGGCGATCGCGCAGACCGTTATGCGCGCCCGGGATCGTCACAAGGGGGCAATCGAGATATTCGGCAGCCGCTCGCGTACCAGCCTCGCGGGGCGTACCGAGCGAAAGCTCGCCGAGAAGCACAGCAGCAACGGACTTCGATGCGCAGACACTATCCCAATTGGGAACGTAAGTCATATTTGTTCCATATTCGTTCGCCATAAAGCAACGACCATTGCGCAGGGCATGTTTGACTTCCGCTTCGGTCGTCCCAGGAGCCTCGGGGTCCAAGTCGCCGAGAGCTCCCAAGAAAAGCCGGAGCGCCCTTGAAACCTTTCCAGCCGCAATCATATCGAGCAAAACCGGAGCTGCGCCCATACCGACGCCTTCGGCCGACACAGCCGGCTCATGCAGAATCGCACGGGCGACGAGATGGGGTTCGGTGCGAAGAAGCTCCAGCGCCACCAACGTGCCGGCGCTATGCGCAAGCACATTTGCCGGAGCGCCAACGTGTTCGATCACGGCTTGCAGGTCGGCGGCCTGAGCGGCAAGATCATAGCTGCCGTCTGCCGCATCGCTGCTGCCACCGCAGCCGCGGCGGTCGTAGGCAATTACACGGTAGTTGCGGCTGAGCTCACAAGCGATACCGTCGAAAAATGTGCCGTCGACACAAGCGCCGTGCACGCACACCAAGGCAGGAGCATCAGGCGACACATCTGGGCCGGCATATTCGCGACAGGCAATCGTGGTGCCCGCATTCTCGACCGTATAATTCATGTTGTGCCCCCATCATCAATGCTCATCCAGTTGCACGTCAGCGCGGTTGGATGGACCCACATTGCCTTACACCTTGTTAACAGATTAACTTTACCCGACCCGAGGCTTTTCATGGCGCGGCATAATGGGCGACGTGAAAAAACGAAACTTGTAAAGCAAGAGCCCGCACCTTGCTTTGGAGCCGATGCTATGCTTAGGCACAATTGTCTTGAGGAGCATATGCCTATGTCTACGTTTTTGAATGCCAGCCCCATCTTTGGGCCCGTTCGCAGCCGTCGCCTTGGCCTCTCGCTCGGCGTCAACATGATGCCGGCCAGCGGCAAAATCTGCACGTTCGACTGCATTTACTGCGAAAACGGCCTCAACGCCGAGCGCCCCTGCCATGAGCCGTACAACACAGCCGCCGTGGTACTCGACGCGCTCGAGGCAAAGCTGCGCGAGATGGCAGCCGAGGGCGAGCTCCCCGATGTGATCACCTTCGCAGGCAACGGCGAGCCCACCGCCGCACCGGAGTTTCCGCAGGCCATCGCCGGCGCCGTCGCGCTGCGCGACGAGCTTGCCCCAAACTCCAAGATCGCCGTGCTCTCCAACGGCACGCGCGCCGACCGCCCCGAAGTGCACGACGCGCTCATGATGGTCGACGACAACATTCTTAAGCTCGATACCGTCGACCCGGCGTTTATCCAGCTGCTCGACCAGCCTGTTGGCCCCTACGACGTCGAGCACCAGATCGAGACGTTCGCAAGCTTTGACGGTCACGTTATTATCCAGACGATCTTTTTGACCGGTGAGTATCAGGGCAAGCTCATCGACAACACCGGCGAGGAGTACGTTGCCCCCTGGCTCGCGGCGCTTGAGCGCATTCGCCCACAAGAAGCAACCATCTACACGGTAGCGCGCGAGACACCGGTCGCCGGCCTTGCCAAGGCAGCACCCGAGGTGCTCGACGCCATTGCCGCGCGCGTGCGCGCCCTCGGCATTCCCTGCCAGGTGAGCTACTAGCGCGCAGCTGCCCTGTGAGTGGGCTATACTAGCTGCGAATGAAAGGAAGTTAGCCATGTTTGACAATGGACCCGTGCCCGGCCGCAACGACGCCTGCTGGTGCGGCAGCGGCAAAAAATATAAGAAATGCCATAGCGCCTTTGATGAGCGCCTCGAGCGCCTGTGGGAAGAGGGCTGGGAGGTTCTGCCCCGCACGCTCTACAAGACGCCCGCCGATATCGAGGGCATCAAGCGCTCGGCCGCCATCAACGTGGGCGTGCTCGATTACGTAGGCGAGCACATCGCCGCTGGCATGACCACCAACCAGATCGACCAGATGATCTACGACTACACCGTCGAGCACGGTGGCACGCCGGCCGATCTCAACTACGAGGGCTATCCCAAGAGCGTGTGTACCTCGATCAACGACGTCGTCTGCCACGGCATCCCCTGCGATACGGACGTGCTGCACGAGGGCGACATCATCAACGTGGACTGCTCCACGATTTTGGACGGCTACTTTAGTGATTCGAGCCGCATGTTCTGCATCGGCGAGGTCTCTGCCGAGCGCCAGCGCTTGGTCGACGTCACCCGCGCCAGCGTGAAGGCGGGTCTGGCAGCCGTCAAGCCATGGCTGCCGCTGTCTGTGATGGCCGAGGCCGTGCAAAAGACGGTCGAGGACGCCGGCTTTAGCGTGGTGCGCGAGTACGGCGGACACGGCATTGGCAAGGAGTTCCACGAGGACCCGTTTGTGGGCTTTACCACCGAGGCACCCGATGTGGACACTATCATGGCCCCGGGCATGGTCTTTACCATCGAGCCCATGGTCAACGCCGGAGCGCCCGACATCAAGATCAGCAAGGGTGACGGCTGGTGCGTGCGCACCAAGGACGGCAGCGATTCGGCCCAGTGCGAGGTACAGCTCGTGGTGACCGAGGATGGTTACGAGCTGCTGAGCTGGTAGCTGTGGATGCGCCGGGCTACGCGATGGATATGTTAACCATCGCGTAGCCCGGCGTTTTTATAACGTTTTGCCTGATACAACCTGCCAAAATAAACCTGTCCCTTTTTGGCAGGTCGAGCGGAAAGGACTGCTTGTGAACATCCTGGTTTTGCTGCCCGTCAACGACCGCCATCGCGCAATTCTTGAGTCGAGCGCTCCGGGCGAGGACTTTATCTATACGAGCGCCGACGCCATCACACGTGAGCAGGTCGCCAACGCCGACGTGATCTTGGGCAACATAGACCCTGCCCTGCTTACCGCGTGCGAGCACCTCCAGCTGCTGCAACTGCAGACCGCGGGCTATGACGATTACTTGACCGCTGGCACCGTGCCAGCCGACGCTAAGCTCTCCTGCTCGGTAGGCGCCTACGGCCAGGCCGTGAGCGAGCACATGTTTGCCATGGTGCTGTCTATGATGAAGCGCCTGCCCGGCTACCAGGACCTGCAGCGCGAGCATCGCTGGGAGGATTTGGGGCCGGTCACCTCGCTCAAAAACGCCAATGTGCTGGTGCTGGGCGCGGGCGATATCGGTGGCCACTTCGCCACGCTCTGCCGCAACATGGGTGCGCACGTCCGCGGCATCAAGCGCCATCCGCTCGTCTACCCCATTGTGTTTGAGGACATGGACAGCATGGACGCCCTGCCCGAGCGTCTGGCCGAGGCTGACATCGTCGCATCCTTTATGCCCAGCACGCCCGAGACCCGCGGCTTGGCGAACGCCGAGTTCTTCGCTGCGATGAAACCGGGCGCCTTCTTTGCCAACGGCGGCCGCGGCGACCTTGTGGTCGCCGACGACTTGGTTGCCGCCCTGGAGTCGGGTCATCTCGCCGGCGCCGCGGTCGACGTCACCGACCCCGAGCCGCTGCCTGAGACAAGCCCACTGTGGGATGCGCCTAACATGCTCATTACGCCGCATATCTCGGGCTGGTTCCATCTGGCCGCCACGCTCAACAATGTGGTCGACATTGCCGCAGAGAATCTGCGTCACCTGCAAGCCGGCGAGACCCTGCGTTGCTGGATTGAGCATTAGGTTGTTCCGGCGTTTTGCCAAACGCCGGAACCCCTCGACGCTGCGAGCCCGCCGTTTGGCCAATCTGCCGTTCAATTTCAAAGGCGCGACCAGAAGGTCAGCGCCTTTTCATTTCACGGCACCTTGGCTCAAACGGCGGGCTCTCGCTGACTTTTGCTCTACCTGCGGCGTTTCGCTGGCGCCAGCTTTATCTGCAAGCCTTAGCAGTTCCGTCTTGCCGTTGGCATTGCGGCATTTGCCCAGATAAAACCTGTCAAAGTAAACCTGTCCCTTTTTGGTAGGTTTTAGAGCTCCGCGCTTTCGGCTCCGTTGATGGTTAGGTTTCGCTCGTAGAAAGCCGTGAGGGCGCGGATGGCGTACATAACGTCGCGCACGCCGCCGGTCTCGTAGCTCGAGTGCATGGCAAGCTGCGGCAGGCCCACGTCCACAGCATGCATGCTCGCCTGCATATTGGACAGATTGCCAAGCGTAGAGCCGCCGGCCATGTCGCTCTTGTTGGCAAAGGCCTGCGTGGGCACGTCGGCATCATCGCAGATGGCCTGGAACACCGCGCGGCTAAAGGCATCGGTGCAGTAGTGCTGGTTGGCGGCTTCCTTGATGACGATGCCGCCGTTAAGCACAACCTGGTTGCGGGCATCGCACTTCTCGGCGTGGTTGGGGTGCACGGCATGCGCGTTGTCGCAGCTCACAAGCATCGAGGCGGCAAGTGCGCGATGGTACGACTCGTCGTCAAAGCCCAGCGATCCGTTGATGCGGCGCAGCGCGTCGGCCAAGAACGTCGACATGGCGCCCTGCTTGGTCTCGGAGCCAACCTCCTCGTTATCAAAGCAGCAGAAGACCGAGACATCGCGCGCGTTCTCAGCACCCAAAAATGCCTGCAGCGAGGTATAGGCGCAGGCCAGGTCGTCGAGCTTGGGCGTCGAGATAAACTCGTCGGCCCAGCCCCAAATGCGCGCATCCTGGCGGTTGACCAGGAACAAATCGCGGCCCAGAATTTGCTCGGGCTCAACGTCCAGCTCTTCGGCAATCAGGGCATCAAAATCTCCCTGCTTGAGTTCGCCGGCGCTGATGAGCGGGCACAGGTCGACGGCTCGGTTGGGAGCAAAGCCCTCGTTAACGCCGCGGTTCATATGGATAGCAAGACTCGGAATGATAGCGACCTCGCGCTCGGTGGCAAGCAGGCGGCTCTCAATACGGTCGCCCTCGCGCACCAGTACGCGGCCCGCGAGCGCCAGCGGGCGATCGAACCAGGTGTAGTCGATCATGCCGCCGTAGGCCTCGGTGTTCAGGCGCAGTGTCTCGCCCGCGCCATCGAGCTCGGGCACAGCCTTGACCTTAAACGTCGGCGAATCGCTGTGCGACGCCGTGAGCTGAAAATGATAGTCACCGGCAACGCCGTCCTCGCCCCACGTCGCGGCCAGGTCCTCGCCCACCTTAAAGGCAACGACGCTCGAGGTGTTGCGCTGCGTGTAATAACGCCCGCCCGGCTCGATATCCCATGCCGCGTTCTCGGGCAGGTAGGTAAAGCCCGCCTCGTCGAGCTCGGCCATAATGGTCGCCGCCGTATGAAACATGCTGGGGCATGCCTCGATAAAGTCGATAAGGTCGTTGGCGGCCTCGATATCGTCGGCCGTCACGTGCGCGCGCTCGGGCGTTTCCTGATCCGTCATGCTCTCCCCTTTCGCTGGGTTGATGGTCCCCTCCAGCATACCCCGCCACGCCAGCGCCGCACTCTTCATTCCGTGCTTAATTCCGCACCGCTCACCAAGTTGAGCCATCATGCCCGCGCCCCTTTTGCGACAATTGCGCTAACAGGACGAGAGGAACCGTCATGAAGCCACGTAACATTGCCATCGCCTGCGGTGTCGCGGGAGTCGCCGTCGGCTTTGCCGCTGCCGCCGGCATCGTTTACCGCAAGCAAATCAAGTCCGCCGCGTCGCTCAGACGCTTGACCGGCTACGCGGATGGCTATGACCTGTACGCAATCGACATCGCCTACGACTACGATCTTGATCGCATCATCGCCGCTGGCGTGCGCGACGATCAGGCCTACATCGATGCCGTGGTGGCGCAGGTGCTGCCCGGTGCGCCGGCACATGTCCAGGCGCCCCAGTTTGCCTGCAGCGCTTTTGCCGCCGTAGATGCCGAAGGCCGCGTGCGCACCGGTCGCAATTACGACTTTAAAGACGACACCTCAGCGCTGCTGGTGCGCAATCACCCACGCGGCGGCTATGCCTCCATCGGGTTTGCGGCCCTCAATAACCTGGGCGCCAACACTCCACTTGACTCCGTCGCCGGACGCGCCGCCGCACTCATGGGCCCGTTTGCCCAGCTCGACGGTGTTAACGAATGCGGCGTGTCCATTGCCGTACTCACCCTGGATTCCAAGCCCTGTGACCAGGACACGCAACGCCCCATCATCAACACCTCGCTCGCCATCCGTCTGGTGCTCGAACGTGCCGCCACCACGCAAGAAGCTGTCGACCTGCTTTCCGCCTACGACATGCACGCCATGGCAGGACGCGATTACCACTTCTTTATCAACGACGCCGCCGGTGACGCGCGCGTAGTAGAGTGGGATCCGCGCGATCCGGACCGCGCTTTCAAAGCGACTCCTGTACGCCAGGTTACGAACTTCTACGCCTGCTATGGCGACGAAGTGCTGCCCGACCAAAAGAATGGTGAGCTGGGTCATGGTAAAGAGCGCGCCGTCGCAATCGCCGATGTCCTTGACGCCCATGTCGGTGCCCAGGACGAAACGATTGCCTGGGAAGCCCTGCGCGCCGCAGCACAAGAGCCCAATCCGGAAGACATCACCAGTAATACGCAATGGTCGGTCGTCTTTGACAATACCGAACCCGCCGCCGCCATCACGCTGCGCCGCCACTGGGGCGACGTCGATGCCTTCGCACTGTAAGGAGCCAGGTCCGTCGATCTTACGCTCACCTGACGTTGTTTACATTTCTATACGCTTGGGCTAACACGTTTTACCCCCGTATCAACAGTGTGCGGGGGTAAACTTATGCGCATGTTATAACTTGCCCGGAAGGATTCATCATGCTTAGAATCGGTCTTCTTACCAGTGGCGGCGACTGCCAGGCGCTCAATGCCACCATGCGCGGCATCGTCAAAACGCTTATAACCAATAGCGAAGAGCCTATCGAGATCTATGGTTTTGAGGACGGCTACCAGGGCCTTATCTACAGCAGGTTCCGCGTCATGACGCCCGCCGATTTTAGCGGCATCCTCACCCGCGGCGGCACCATCCTAGGCACGAGCCGCACGCCGTTCAAGCGCCTGGATACCCCCGAGGCCGACGGCGTCGAGAAGGTGCCGGCGATGGTCCACACCTATCATAAGCTGCAGCTCGACTGCCTGTTTATGCTGGGCGGCAACGGCTCCACCAAGACCGCCAACCGCCTGCGCGAAGAGGGCCTCAACGTTATCGCCCTGCCCAAGACCATCGATAACGACACCTGGGGCACCGAGTTGACGTTTGGCTTTACGAGCGCCATCGACGTCGCTACCAAGTGCATCGACGACATCCACACCACCGCTTCGAGCCATGGGCGCGTGTTCGTTATCGAGATCATGGGCCACAAGGTTGGCTGGATCCCGCTGTATGCCGGCGTCGCGGGCGGCGCAGACGTCATCCTGATTCCCGAGATTCCCTACGACATGGATAACGTCATCAAGACCATCGAGCATCGCATGGAGACCGGCAGCCGTTTTACCATCGTAGCCGTCGCCGAGGGCGCTATCTCCAAGGAGGACGCAGCGCTGTCCAAGAAGGAGTACAAGAAAAAGCTCGCCGAGCGCACGAGCCCGTCGATTGTGTACGACATCGCCAAGGAGATTGAGGCCAAGACCGGTCGCGAGACCCGCGTCGCCATCCCCGGCCACACGCAGCGCGGCGGCCAGCCCGACGCCCAGGACCGCATCTTTGCGACTCAGTGCGGCGTCGAGGCAGCGCTCGGCTGCCTGCGCGGCGAGTTTGGCTACATGATTGCCCTGCGCGACGGCAAAATGTGCCACATGCCGCTCGAGGATGTCGCCGGCAAGCTCAAGTTTGTCGACCCCCAGAGCGATCTGGTGCGCGAGGCCAAGGCGCTGGGCATCAGCTTCGGCGACGAGTAGCCTCGGCTGGAACTGCTCTCATCGGAGGCCCCAGGGCTTACCTCCCAAATCGTCCTCGGACATGTCAGGACCCCGCCGTGCGCTTCGCGCGGCGGGGTCTTTCCGTCCTGCGGAAAGATTTGGGAGGTAAGCCCTGGGGCCTCCTGCGGTAACTAGGGAGTCCGAGGCTATTCGTCTTCTTGCTGCGGGTGCCTGGGGTAGGATGCGGCGTGCATTTTTGGGAGTATTCAGCAGCCGAGGGTGCCTGCATACTGGATTTTGGGCGAAAGGCAGGCACCATGGGCCGCATCCTGTAAAAAAACGAGCGGCTCTAGAGGCGTTGGGGCTCAGAATCGGGGCTTTCAGCGCAGTTTTGCACCCCCGCCCCCGCGCCCGCGGACCCCGGGACGCTGAATACTCCGGAATTTGCACGGCGCCCCCTGGGGTACCTGTGGGCAAAAAGCAACCGTCCCGTCAAAGTATGCATTTGGCGGGGCGGTTTATGCAAAAATGCTGCTGCGGGCGCGTCGGCAGCTCGCTAGAACTTGAATCCCAGGACAGGTTACTCGGCGCTTTTGAGGGCGCCGACCATGTCGATCTTGTTGAGGGTACGATTGGTGGCGAGGTTGACAATAAACGTAAAGCCAAAGGAAAGCACCACGGCGAGCACGTAGCTTAGCGGCTCGACCTCAACATCAAAGTACAGCGACGGCATCTGCAGGATGTACGTAAAGCTCTCGGCAAGCAGGCCACCCAGCGGCACGCCCAGTGCGGTGCCAATCGCCGTGAGGATCAGCGTCTCCTTGTTGACGTAGTGGTGCACCTCGCCACGACGGAAGCCCAGCACCTTGATGGTCGCCAGTTCGCGCTCGCGCTCGGAGATATTCGTGTTGGACAGCGTAAACACCACCACAAACGACAGGCACGCCGCCATAAAGGTCACGAGCACCACGACGGAATTGATGATAGTGAAGTTCGCCTCGTAGTTCTGCCAATGTTCGGCCGTGCTTGAGATGGTGAGCCAACCGTCGCTCTTAAGCTTCTTGCTAAACGCAATCTGGTCAGAAGATGAACCCTTAAGCAGCACAAAGACGCCGTTGAGGCGTGCGCTTCGACCGAACGCACGTTCATAGGTGCCCTGCGTCATGTAAAGCGTGTTGCCCAGATAGTTAAGCGAAATGTCGCTGACTTTGACCTTGGCAACATTGAGCGACGAATCCTGGACGTGAGCCGTATCGCCCGGCTGAATCCCCAGCACCAACTGTGAACTCTTACTCAGATACACGTCTCCGTCACGCAAAGACAGCGGCTCTTTGGACTCATCCTCAAGGCGCACGTAATCGCCCAAGTCACCCGTGCGGTCGTCGGGAATCACGATGAGCTGCACGGTCTCGCTCTTGCCGCCAAACGTAAAGGTAACGTTGTCAGTCATGATCGGCAGCGTCGAAGTTACGGTCACACCGGAATCCTTGACCGCGCTTCGCTCGTCGAGCGCCGCGCACGTCTGCGAAAAAACGTCGGGATTGGCGACCGCCAGCAGATCGTAGCGTGTGATGTGGCCGTACTGCTTGGGCGAAAGCGCGACCGACGTGTCGCGAATACCCATACCGCAGATCACAAGCGCGGTGCAACCCGCGATGCCAAAGATGGTCATAAAGGCGCGCTTTTTATAGCGGAATAGGTTGCGTGCAGCGACCTTGTTCAAAAAGCCCATGCGGCGCCAGATAAAGCCGATGCGCTCGAGCAAGATGCGCGAGCCAGCGCGCGGGGCCTTGGGACGCATAAGCGAGGCCGGGGTCTCGGCCATCTCGTGGCGGCAGGCGATAATCGTGGCGCCCACCACGCCCACGGCAAACAGCGCCACCGACACGAGCGACGACACGATGTCGTACGAAAGCAGCATCTGGGGCAGTGAGTACATGTCGTCGAACACCGTAAACAGGAACAGCGGCAGGCCCACAAATCCGATGATGTTGCCGAGCACGCCGCCGATCAGACAGGCCCACAGCGCATAGTCCACGTATTTGGACAGGATGCGTCCGCGCGAATAACCGAGCGCCTTATACAGGCCGATGAGTGTGCGTTCCTCCTCGACCATACGCGTGGCGGTGGTAAGGCTGATGAGCACGGCGACGATAAAGAAGATGAACGGGAACACCGTGGCGATAGCCTCAATTGACGAGCTATCGCTCTCCACGCTCGAGTAGCTTGCGATATTGCCGCGGTCCTGGATGTACCAGGTGCATTCGCCCAGATCGGAAAGCTCGGCGCGGGCATCGGCAAACTGCTGGTCGGCGGCGGCGCGGCGCTGATCCAGGTCGGTCTGCGCTTGCACGCGCTCCTCGCTGCCCTCTGCCATGCGATTGATGTTGTCCTGCTCAATCCCAAAGAGCATATTCGCCTGGCGCTCGGCCGCATCCAAGCTTGCCGGCGTGTCGACCGTCAGTTCCTGAGCGCGCGCCTTCTCACGCTCCTCGCGAATCTTCTCTATATTGCCCTTGACCTTGTTGATCTTTGCCGCGTAGGCATCCGAATAGGAGTTGAGGCTCTTGGCTCCCTCGACGATCACGTGGACCGCGGAGTAGGAAGAAGATGTCGCGGCGTCCTCGCTCACATAGAACTTATAGTCCGCCGCCGAAGCAGCGCGAAAGGCGTTGACTGTCGAGTCGGAGCTCACATCAGTGGGATCGAGGACCTCGGCCGTAATGGTGTAATCGCCCGCGGCAAACTGATCCTTGGCGCTTTGGTTCGACGAGCTCGCGTCATTGGCGGCAAAACTCACCGTATCGCCGATTTTCTTGCCCGATGCCTTCAGGAACTTCGAAGTCACCGCGACTTCATCAGCGCTCTCGGGCAAATCGCCGTTCACGAGCACCGGCTGATCGATGTTCTCCTTGGAGAGACTCTGCACGACCACGCGCTCGCGCGTTGTACCCACGGCGGTGTAGGCGGTCTCGGTGTAGATGCCCTCGGCCGTCTCGACACCATCGACCTCTTGGATGGCGGCGAGATCATCGTCAGTCAGGCCATAGGTCGACTGCACGTTAATGTCATAGACATTTTGCTGGTCGAAGTAGGCGTCAACCGAATCGCACAGGTCCTCGCAACCCGCCTTAAGGCCGCACATCACGCTCACGCCAAGCGCGGTGATGACCACGATTGACAAGAAGCGCTTAAGACTGCCTCGGATTGTGCGGTAGATGCCACGGCGAAAAACCGTCGGCACCATATCGTTTGAGCTTTGGGCAGTGCGGTAGGTCGTAAAATCCTGCTCGCGCTCCGTGTTCTGCACGTCGCGGCGTAGGCTGTTTTGGCGGTCCTGGTCCATGGGCGCTACCACTCGATCGTCTCGATAGGCACGGGATTTTGCTGGACCGTCTCGCTCTCCACGCGACCGTTCTTAAAGCGGATCAGGCGATCGGCCATGGGTGCTAGCGCGGAGTTGTGGGTGATGATGATGACCGTAATGCCCTGCTTGCGGCAAGTGTCCTGTAGCAGCTGCAAGATCTGCTTGCCGGTTTTATAGTCGAGCGCGCCCGTGGGCTCGTCGCACAGGAGCAGCTTGGGGTTCTTTGCCAGTGCACGGGCAATGGACACGCGCTGCTGCTCGCCGCCCGAAAGCTGCGCGGGGAAGTTGGCGAGGCGCTCGCCCAGGCCAACCTGGCAAAGCGTTTGCTCGGCATCGAGCGAATCGGGGCAGATCTGCGCCGCGAGCTCGACGTTTTCGAGCGCCGTCAGGTTGGGGACCAGATTGTAGAACTGGAAGACAAAGCCCACGTCGGCGCGACGGTATTCCACGAGCTGCGCCTCGTTAGCAGAGCTCACGTCGCGCCCGTCCACCGTCACGGTGCCGGAAGTCGCCGTATCCATGCCACCCAGAATGTTGAGCGCCGTGGTTTTACCGGCGCCCGAAGCGCCCAGGATAATGGCAAGCTCGCCACGCTCAACAGAAAAGCTCGCACCGTCGAGCGCATGGATGCGGGCGTCGCCCTCGCCGTATGCCTTGATGACGTCTTTGAATTCGATATAAGCCATCGATTAATTCCCATCTGGTCGGATAACTCTTTAGTATTACCCATTTCGCACCTACCAAAAAGGGACAGGTTTATTTTGGCAGGTTTTATATGGGGAAATGGCGGCTATAGATGAGGCGCCGGGAAGGCAGAGACATCATCGACGGGGTCAGGCCGACCGCCAAACACAACGCACGCATCTCAATCTGTCAGCCAAATCATTCGAACAGCTGTTCGTTTCTATGATATGATTCCGTTATCTAAGCAGGCCAATACGCAGAAAGGCGGCCAACATGGCGTTCGACTTTAAGAAGGAATGCAAGGAGCTCTACAGACCTGCGAGCAAGCCGAGTATCGTAACTGTCCCGCCTATGAGCTACGTTGCCGTTCGCGGAAAGGGCGACCCAAATACTGAAGGTGGCGAGTATCAAAACGCCCTGCCGCTGCTTTACGGCATCGCCTATACCGTCAAGATGTCGAAGAAAGGCTCAAGGAGTATCGAGGGCTATTTCGACTTTGTGGTACCTCCGCTCGAGGGTTTCTGGTGGCAAGACTCCCCGAGCGGCGACATCGATTATGTACGCAAGGACGATTTCAACTTTATCTCGTGCATCCGCCTGCCCGATTTCGTCAGCCGAGATGATTTTGACTGGGCAGTCGCGGAGGCCACGGCCAAAAAGAAACTGGACTTTTCTGCCGTCGAGCTGCTTAAAGTTGACGAGGGTCTCTGCGTTCAATGCATGCACACCGGGCCCTATGACGACGAACCGGCGACCGTAAACGCTATGCATGAATACACGACCGAGCAGGGCTATGTCCCCGACTTCTCAGGCACCCGTTTACATCACGAAATCTATCTCTCCGATCCACGCAAATGTGCACCGGAGAAACTAAAGACCGTGGTTCGTCATCCTATCAAGCGCGCTGAATAGCGCGGAGCGTCATTTCACGCGCTGGGTTTTAAGCCAGCCAACCAGCCGCCTCCTAGGCCGTCCGGTAATTATCTTGACGCGGCCCGTCGCATCTTATAAGTTTGTTTTGCTAAAGCTGGAAAGCCTCTCAACGATGCGCAACTCCAGCTCTTTTTCTATCAAGAGAGCAAGTGTCGGAAAACAAAATGTCGGAAAGCAACGTATCGAGCAGAATCAAACGCTTGCTCAACACCTATAGCGGCCTCGTGCTTATGGGTGCCGTCGGAATCCCTATCGGCATCATCGTTGGCGTCATCTGTGCCCTCTTTGGACGCGTGCTTCTGGCGATTGGCGTCTTCCGCGACGAGTACATCACCCTGCTTCTTCCCTTCCTCGCCCTCGCGGGCCTTGCCATCGTGTTTGCCTACCGTACTTGGGGCAAGGGCACCGACCGCGGCATGAGCCTGGTATTTGACGTAGGCCACGGGCGCGAAGACGTCATCTCCCCGCGTCTCGTGCCGCTCGTTATGCTGAGCACGTGGGGGACGCACCTCTTTGGCGGCAGCGCGGGACGCGAGGGCGTAGCCGTGCAGATCGGTGCAACCGTTTCGCACTGGATCGGCCGGCGTCTACCTTTCCGAAACCCCGGCAACACGTTTTTGCTTATCGGCATGGCCGCCGGCTTTGCCGGACTCTTTCGAACGCCACTCGCCGCCACGGTCTTTGCTATCGAAGTACTGGTCGCAGGACGCATGGAATACCGCGCGCTGTTCCCCGCGCTTACGGCCTCGCTCGCCGCAAGTATGACCTCCGGCGCCCTGGGACTCGAGAAGTTCGAAGTCGCCGTTGTCGCCTCATACGCGCTTGATCTCCCCGGTCTTGGACGGCTTGCGGTGCTGGGTATCGCGTTTGGCATGGTAGGCGGCGCCTTTGCCTGGTGCCTTGCCCACGCCAAGACCCTTGCGGCGCGACTGCTCCCCAACCCCTATGTACGAATCGCCGTTATGGGCATCGCGCTATCAGCGATTCTGTTCACACTGTGGCAGGGGCGATACTGCGGACTTGGTACCAACCTGATATCGGCAGCGCTCAACGGTGACGGCAAGGACGCCATCATGCCTTGGGACTGGGCGCTCAAATTCGCACTCACCATTACCACGCTTGCCGCAGGATATCAGGGTGGCGAGGTGACGCCGTTGTTCTCCATCGGAGCGAGCCTTGGCGTCGTGCTCGCCGGAATCCTCGGCATGCCCATCGAACTTTGCGCCGCGCTGGGATACGCCGCCGTCTTTGGCAGCGCCACCAACACGCTGCTCGCGACCATCCTTATCGGTTGCGAGGTCTTCGGTTTCGGTAATCTGTCGGCGTTCTTCATCGTCTGCGTTGTGGCTTACCTGTTCAACATGGATAAGTCCATCTACGCCCTGCAGGAGCGGGCGTAGATCGATGTCCAGGCAGGTGGTCTCAGCCGGAAACGGCGTCCCACTCTGAGGCTGTATTCCGGGACACGGTTTCCGCTTGGAACGCCATTCGGAAAGCGCATCCCGCTTTAAAACGGAATTCCGGGACGTAGTTTCCGTCTGAGCCTCCATTCGGAAAGCATGTCCCGTTCTTTCACGGCATCTTGGCTATGCAAAGTGCTCGAGCGTTACTCCTCGTACGCGCCCTCAAGCCGCAGCAGCCACTCCTTGCGGTCGAGGCCGCCGGCATATCCGTTGAGCGAACCATCGGCGGCAACCACGCGATGGCACGGCACAATAATCGAAATGGGATTACGCGCGACCGCGGCCCCCACGGCACGGGGAGACGCAACGGGTGCTTCGTTTCCCGGTACACGATGTCGAGCCGCAACACGCTGGGCGATCTCACCATACGTAGCGACCTCGCCACGCGGGATAGAAAGCAGCTCAAACCAAACCTCGCGCTGAAACGCCGTACCAATCATATGCAACGGCGGCGTAAACCGAGGCTCCTGCCCCGCAAAATAAGCATTCAGCCAAGCCCAAGAACGCTCAAGTACCGACGAGGCAGCACCGTTTGTCGGATTCACCGAAGACATGCCGCCAGCACCAGAAACCGCATCGGCGCCTTCAACATGTTCGGGATCTTCTTTGAGAAGCGTGGAGCCGAAGTGCTCCTGCCCCTCAAACCAAAGCCCCGTCAAACCGCGGCCATCAGCGGCAAGCAGGATTTCGCCCAAAGGCGAAGCAAACGTCGTCGTGACCACCAGCGGCTCCTTTCAAAACTCCGCAACATAATACCGCGAATTGTGCAGACAACCCCAATCGACCCCAAAGTCACCTCAGGCAGCAGGCGCGAAGCGCCGCAGCTGCCGGCCGCGCCCCACAGTCCCCAAAGGCGGCAGGCGCAAAGCGCCGAGGCCGCCACCGGGACCAGGGCCCGCAACAGCCGCGCGCCCCCACATCAGGCCAGCGGCCCCAACCAACAACGGCCCCATCGCAGACTGCTCGCAGCCGAGTCACCGCAGGCGGGGGCCGGGCTTAGCTTTCAGAACACTCCGCAGACCAGTGTGGCGCCTTGTCCGCGGCTCCGAAGGAGCAGGACAAGGCGCCACACATGGTCGAGGACGTTCTGAAAACTAAGCCCGGCCCCCGCCGGACAGGTCACACTACTCGCAGAGCAGCTTAGCGATCTGGACGGCGTTGGTTGCCGCGCCCTTACGGATTTGGTCGCCGCAGCACCAGAAGGTGATGCCACGCGCGGCCTCGGGGTTCGAGATGTCGCGGCGTACGCGACCGACCCAAATCAGGTCCTGGTCGGAGGTGTCCATCGGCATGGGGAAGCGGTCGTGCGCATCCTCGGCGCCCATGTCGTCAACGAGCTTCACGCCCGGAGCGGCAGCCAGCGCAGCGCGGGCCTCTTCCACCGTGATGTCGCGCTCAAACTCGAGCGTAATGCTCTCGGAGTGCGAACGCAGCACCGGCACGCGCACACAGGTGCAGTTCACGCGCAGCTCGGGCAGGTGCATGATCTTGCGGCCCTCGTTTTGCAACTTCATCTCCTCGGAGGTAAAGCCCTCCTCCTTGACGCCGCCAATCTGCGGAATCAGGTTGCTCGCCAGCTGGGCGGCAAAGGCGCGCGGCTCGGGAATCTCCTCGTCACGGCCCAGAGCGGCCAGCTGAGCCTCGAGCTCGGCCATACCGGGCGCGCCAGCGCCCGAAGCTGCCTGATACGTGGACACGATCATACGCTTCACGCCGGCAAGCTGGTGCAGCGGCCAGGTGGGAACCAGGCCGATGATAGTCGCGCAGTTGGGGTTGGCAATCAGGCCGTGGTGCCACTCAATGTCATCGGCATTGATCTCGGGCACGACCAGCGGCACCTCGGGATCCATGCGGAAGGCGTGGCTGTTATCGACTACGACGGCGCCGCGCTTGACGGCCTCAGGCAGCAGCTCCTTGGCGATATCGTCGCCGGCGGCGCCGAGTACGATGTCGCAGCCCTCAAAGGCCTCGGGGCAAGCCTCCTCAATCACAACCTGCTCGCCGCGGAACTCAACGGTCTTGCCTGCAGAGCGCGCGCTCGCTAGCAGCTTGAGCTTACCGACCGGAAACTCCTGCTCGTTGAGGCACTCGAGCATCTGGGTGCCCACGGCTCCCGTGGCGCCCAAAATAGCAACCGTGTACTGTTTCATGCTTCCCCCTTTAAAGGTTGTGGCTATCGCCCGCACGCCAAGCAGGCCGAATATTGTTGCCAGTGTATACAAGAACGGGGCGGACACGAAACCCGCCCCGTCGAAACGAAACCGAAACGAAACGCCCCGCCTTAGTTTTTTGAGACATGACCCAAAAATCTACCGAGCAGTCGCTACTTTTTGAGCGCGGCCAGAGCGGGATCGACCGGCGCGGGAGCCTCCAGGTCGGAGACCTTCACAATGCCGTTCTCATCGGAGAAGGCACGGTAAATGGTCCGAATCGCTAGGTCGAAGTCCTTCTCCTCGACACCGATAATGATGTTGATCTCGTCACAGCTCTGCGAAATCATACGCACGCTCACGCCGGCCTGGCCGAGCATGCCAAACAGATGGCCCGAGATACCTGCACGACCGCGCAGGTTGCGGCCGACGGTAGCGATGAGCGCCAAGCCCTCGACAACCTCGATCTCGAGCGGTTCGACCTCCTGCTGGATGTCGCCCACGAGTGAGTACAGTGAATCGTGCACATCCTGCTCCTGCACCACGGCGCCAAAGCGGTCGACACCGGTGGGCATGTGCTCGACGGAAACGTCATAGCGCTCGAACACCGAAAGCGCACGGCGCATAAAGCCGACGCGGGGCTTGGTGCGGTCGCGGGCGACGTTGATGGCGACAAAACCGCGCTTGCCGGTCACGCCGGTAATGATGGGCTCCGCCTCGCCTTCATCAGCCGTCTCGCTAATGATGGTGCCGGGGTCCTGCGGCGCATTGGTGTTCTTGATGACCAGCGGAATGCCTGCCTCGCGCACGGGAAACACGGCTTCCTCGTGCAGGACGCTTGCGCCCATGTACGAAAGCTCGCGCAGCTCCTCGTAGGTAACGCGCGCAATGGGCTGAGCCTCCGGAACAATACGCGGATCCGCAGAATAGAAACCCGAGACGTCGGTCCAGTTCTCGTATAGGTCGGCGCCCAGGCACTTAGCCAAAATCGAGCCCGAGATATCGCCGCCGCCACGATCGAGCAGCTTGATCTGGCCCTCACGCGTCGCGCCGTAGAAACCGGGCATAACAAAGCCGCCCTGCTGACCGTACTCCTGCACCAGCTCGGAGGTGCGGTTCATGCTGAGCGTACCGTCGTGATGGAACGCAACGACCGTCGCGGCATCCAGGAACGGCAGGCCCAGGTACTCGGCCATCAGGCGAGCGGTGAAGTACTCACCGCGGCTCACGAGCTCCTCGGTGGAGTAACCGCCCGAGCGGGCGCGCTCGGCAAAGGCCGCGAACTCCTCACGGATGGGATAGGTGAGCTCCAGCTCGTCAGCGATATCAAAATAGCGCTGGCCAATGTCCTCAAGCAGCTCCTCACACGACACGTGGTACTTAACGTGCGCATTGACCAGATAGAGCAGGTCGGTCACCTTGGTGTCACCCTTAAAACGGCGACCGCAGGCGGAAACCACCACAAAACGGCGAGCCGGGTCGGCATCGACGATGGCCTTGATCTTCTTGAAGTGTTCGGCGTCGGCGACCGACGAGCCGCCAAACTTGGCAATCTTAATCATGGGCTGGAGGTTACCTTTCTAAAAAGCCTCTGCGAACCTATTTTGCACGCTCTGATACCATGGTTTCACCGATTGGGACCAAGGCATCCGAGGAGCAGTGTTATATGGGAACTTATCATAGTACACGAGGACGCACTTTATCGTGCTCAAGTAAGGTGGCAATCCGTACCGGCATCGCTCCCGACGGGGGTCTGTTTGTCTCGGACGAGCTCGGCACCCAGCAGGTCGATATCAGCTCGCTTGCAGATAAATCGTACTTTGAAATCGCTCAAGATGTGTTGGGAATGTTACTGAATGATTACACGGCCGAAGAAATTTCGGCGTGTGTCGACGAAGCATACCGCGGCACGTTCGCGAGTGAAGAGGTTACGCCGCTCGTCAAACTCGACGCTGCGCCGGGCGCTGACGCCCCTCAGACCTATGTGATGGAGCTCTTTGGCGGCCCCACGAGCGCCTTTAAGGATGTCGCCCTGCAAATGCTTCCCCGTCTCATGGCCCGCACTTCCGCCAAGGACGGCGGCTCCGAGCGCATCATGATCGTCACTGCCACGTCGGGCGACACCGGCAAGGCCGCACTCGCCGGTTTTGCCGACGCTCCGGGCACAGGCATCACCGTCTTTTATCCCGAGGGCAAGGTTAGCCGCGTCCAGAACCTGCAGATGTCCACGCAGGAGGGCGACAACGTCGCCGTCTGCGGCATCCGCGGCAACTTTGACGACGCCCAGAGCGCCGTCAAGCGCATCTTTGCCGATAAGGAGCTTGCCGAGCGCCTGGAAGCCGCCGGCACGGTGCTTTCGAGCGCCAACTCTATCAATGTCGGCCGTCTGGTACCGCAGGTCGTCTACTACTTTGCCGCCTATGCGCAGCTGCTGCGCGCCGGCGCTATCGAGGCTGGCGACGCCGTAGAGTTCTGTGTGCCCACCGGCAACTTTGGCGATATCTTGGCCGGCTACTACGCCAAGCGCATGGGCCTGCCCGTCGCCAAGCTCATCGTCGCGAGCGACAAGAACAACGTGCTTGCCGACTTCCTGACCACCGGCGTCTACGACCGTAACCGCCCGTTCTTCACGACCATCTCGCCGTCGATGGACATCCTCATCAGCTCTAACCTGGAGCGCATGCTGTACTTCCTGTCCGATGGCGACTGCGAACTCGTTGCCGGCCTTATGGAGCAGTTGGCACAGACCGGTCGCTACGAGGTACCCGCCGAGCTGCTGGCCAAGATTCAGAGCGTCTTTGGCTGCGGCTGGGCCAGCGAGGACGAGGTCCGCGCTGCCATCAAGAGTTGCTGGGACGCCAACGGCTACGTGATCGACCCGCACACCGCTTGCGGCTATCACGTCTTTGAAAAGGTCGCTCCCGCCGAGGGCGCCAAGGCTCGCGTGCTGCTTTCGACCGCCAGCCCCTACAAGTTCCCGCGCGCCTGCTGCGACGCCCTGGGCCTCGACGTTCCCGAGGATGATTTTGAGGCTATGCGCGTACTCGAGCAGGCCACCAACACGGTCGCCCCGACCCAGCTCGCCGAACTCGAATCCAAACCCGTCCGCTTCGAAGACGTCTGCGACGTCGATGAGATGGCCGGCTACGTCGAGTCTGCAGCAAAACGAATGAGCACCGACTAGATCCCTTATTAAGCGCCGGCGAAAGCCGGCGCACCTTCTTTTTATTTAGCTTTCGGGATAATGACGAGCATGCGAGCGGGTCTGGCCGTTTAGTTCGTCGCGAGTTCCGCACAAGCCGGAAAGCACTTAATGTGCTTTCCGAGCGAGCCAGGACTGCCCGAGCAGCGAACTAAACGGCCAGACCCGCCCAGGAGGACCCACATGATCAAAATCACCGTCCCAGCAACCAGCGCCAACTTGGGCATTGGATACGATACCCTCGGCATGGCCGTCAGCCTCTACTCGCACTTTACCTTTGAGCGTGCCGACAAGCTCACCATCACGGGCTGCCCCGAGGAGTTTCAAAACGAGAATAACCTGGTCTATGTGAGCTTTGTCGATGCTCTGGCCGCCTGGGGCGAGCCGGCCTTCCCCGTCGCTATCGACATTCAGACCGACGTGCCCGTCGCCCGCGGCCTGGGTTCCAGCTCCACCTGCGTCGTCGCCGGCATCATGGCTGCCGCCGCGCTGACAGGCCACACCGTCGACCGCGCCGAACTCGTCCGCATCGCCACCGAGGTCGAGGGCCATCCCGATAACGTCGCCCCCGCCATCCTGGGCGGCGCCGTCTGCTCCTTTACGCCGACTGATTCGCTCCCCCAGTGCCTGCGCTATGAGGTGAGCGATCGCTTGCGTTTTATTACCGTGATTCCGCCCTACGAGGTGCATACGAGCGAGGCCCGCAAGGTTGTGCCACAGGAGATTCCACTCTCCACCGCCGTATGGCAAATGGGCCGCATCGCCGGCATGACGCGCGGCCTGGAGACTGGTGACCTCGACCTGATTGCCGCCGCCAACGACGACCGCATCCAGGAGCCCTATCGCCGCCGCCTCATCCCCGACTACAACGCCGTGCGCGACACCTGCCTTAACGGAGGCGCCAAGACCATCTGGATCAGTGGCTCCGGCTCGACCCTCATGGCCGTGACTGACGACACCATCGTGGCGAAGTTCCTGCAGGTCAAGCTGCGCGAGCAGTTCCCCAAGTGTGACACGCACATTCTGACGTGCGACACCGAGGGCGCTCAAATCGAGTACCTGTAGACATCCTCCCCATATACCTGTCCGGGACGGTCGGGATGTTCCCTCATAATCGTCCTCGCGCATGAAGGCCCCTTGCCCTGCTCCTACGGAGCGACGGACAAGGGGCCTTCGCGCTGCGGAATGATTTTGAGGGAACATCCCGACCGTCCCTGCGCCTACCTTGCTGAGGATGTCTACAGGGACCCACGCTTTGAAGGGGCGCCGAGCTGATAGTTGATTTTTATTGGCAGGGGCTCTTGCTGGTAAGGAGCACTTGCTAGAGGCAGGCCTCGGCGATGCGCTTTTTTAGTTCATCGATGCCGATACCGGTCTGGGAGCTTGTGATGATCACGTTCTCGGCCGGAACGTTGAGCTGTTTTTTGATGGCTGCTGCCTGGCGGGCCTGCTGGGTGCGGCTGAGCTTGTCGGCTTTGGTGAGGCAGACGATAAAGTTGAACTCGTTGCCCTGCAGGTAGTCGATCATGTCATGGTCGAGTTTACTGGGGTCGTGGCGAATGTCCACCAGCGACACAACCAGGTTAAAGCTGCGCTCTGAGTCGAAGAAGTCGCCGATAAGCTCGGCCCAGCGGTCGCGCTCGGCCTTGGAACGACGGGCGAAACCGTAGCCCGGCAGGTCCACAAAGTGCACGTCGTCGGCCTCGAAGAAATTGATGTTGCTCGTCTTGCCCGGCGTGCTCGAAACCTTGACCAGGTTCTTGCGGCCAAAGAGTTTGTTCATGATAGACGACTTGCCCACATTGGAGCGGCCCACAAAGCTCACCTCGGGACAGGTGGACTCGGGGATCTGCGAAACCTTGCCGTAGCTGGCAACAAACTTGGCAAGCTGATAGTTAATGGAATCGGCCATGGATACTCCTTGGTCGTAGATTTTTACAAAACGGGTGTGCTATTGCGCGGCGGCGATACGACGAACGATGTCAAGCGTGATGCCGCTCGCGGTGCGAGCGTACTCATCCAGATCGAACTCGCGCTCGCAAAACGCGTCATATGCCTCGTCACAATTATCGCTGATAGCGCGCAGCACCAGGCAATCGACACCATTCTTGGCCGCGATGTGCGCAATTGCCGCGCCCTCCATCTCGACGCAATCGGCATGCGTGGCCTCAATCGCAGCGTTACGCATGGCGTCACCCGTAACAAAGCGGTCACCCGTGGCGATAGTGCCACACAGGAACTGCTTGGGGTCCTTCTCCGCAGAATTCTCATCCGCCGAGGCATCCACAAATCCATGCTCGGCAAGCACGGCGGCGGCAACATCAGCCAACGCCGGCGTCGAGACAAACTCCTCGAGTCCCGGCGCCGACTCGGCGATGAGCGCCGTGTCAGTATCGAGATAGCGCAGGCACTTGCCTATAACCACGTCGTTAATATGGAGCTTAGGGTTTAGGCCACCCGCAATGCCCGAAAACACAACGGCCTGCGGGGCATATTTGCTGATGAGATGCTGCGTTGCCGCCGCGGCGTTTACGGTTCCCATGCCAGCGGTCGTAGCAACAACGGACAAACCGTCGAGCTCGCCGTTGACAACGGTCAAGCCCGCCTCTTGTGCCACACGAGCGCCGTTCAGTTCTTCTTTAATCTGCGCAACCTCTTTTTCGAGTGCACCGATGATTGCGATGGTAGGCATACCATCCCCCAAACCCGTGAAAACTGCTATCCACGGTATGGTACCAGCATTTTGACTCAACCGCGCAATACGAAGTCGCTAGACCACCGCAGCGCGGGTATCGTAGAGGAGCAAAAGACTTGCTAGCCGATGGCGTTTTTTAGCTCCGCGCGGCGCTTTTTCATGCCGGTCATAACGGCATTACGCAACTCGGGCATGCGCGCGGTATCCATCTGGGGCACGCCCTCGAGCTTATAGGGAATGCCCAGTTGCTCGTACTTGACGACACCCATCGTGTGATACGGCAGCATTTCCAGGCCCACCACGTTGTGCCATGGAGCGATGAGGCGACCGAGCTTCTCGCACTCCTCCACCGTGTCGGTAATGCCCGGCACCACCACGTGGCGGATAACGACCTTGATCTTGCGACGTGCAAGCTCATCGCCAAACGCCAGAATGCGTGCGGGATCGCACCCAGTCAGCTTTTTATGCTCGACCGGGTCGGCATGCTTAATATCGAGCAGTACCATGTCGGTCTCGTTGAGCACGGCATCGAACTTCTCGGGATGCGCGGGATCGAACGCATAGCCGCAGCTATCCAAGCAGGTGTGCACACGACCATCGTGGTTATTGTGCATGGCGTGGAACAGGTCGGCCAAAAACTCAGGCTGCAGGAGCGGCTCGCCGCCGGACACCGTAATACCACCGCTGCGGTAAAACTCATGGTTACTCTGGAACTCGTCCATAAGGTGCTCGACGGTCACCATCGTGCCGCCGTTAACCGACCAGGTATCGGGGTTGTGGCAATACGCACAGCGCATGGGGCAGCCTTGGACAAACACTACGAAGCGGATGCCGGGTCCGTCGACCGTCCCCATCGTCTCGATCGAATGCACGCGGCCAAGGGCAAACGCAGAGTCCTCGGGACGAGCGTCCACACCCTCAAGCGTCATTTCTGCCATTCGCGCTACCTTGCCTCTCCTTGGATGCAACCAATTAAAATGCCAGAGCCATTCTAGCCCATGTGCTTGCGTTTAAACGTCTCGGGCTAGAATGGCACGTTTTAATCTATCCCCCATCACCATGGCTGGGGTCTACGTCGAGATGTCAGGCTGAAGAACGCTCGCCTGCGGCCTTTACGCTTTAAGCGTGAGCACCGCACCGAAGGCGGTCGGGCCGCAGTGGCTCGAGATGACGCCGCCGACCTGAGTCCAGGTAATGTCCTTAAAGCCCAGGTCGTGCGCATAGACTTCCATGTCGTCGCGCAGCTCCTGGGAAAGGCCTACCGAATACGCCAGGCCAATGTGCGAGTAGTCGATCTCGCCCTTCGCAACCATGTGGTCAATAAAGGCGCGGGCGCACTTGAGCATAGAGCCGCGGAACTTCTTGGTCGCCACGAACTTGCCGCCCGTCACCTCAATGCAGGGCTTAATCTTGAGCAGATGTGCGCCAAGGAATGCGACGTTGGACAAGCGACCGCCCGCCTTAAGGAAGGCAAGATCGGTAGGAACAAAGCCCAGCAGCACGCGGTCCATGACGGAGTTCGCGAAGGCGAAGATCTCGTCGACGGTGGCATCGGGGTGAGCCTCGATGTATTTGGCGGTCTCGACGACAACAAGCGACTGGCCCACCGAGACAAAACGCGTGTCCATGGAGTAGACGTAGTCGCGACCCTTGGCGGCGATCTTCGATGATTGATGCGAGCAGGTCGTGGCCTCGGAATATGCAAGATGCAGAATGGTCGCGTCGGGTTGCTCGGCATGGATGCAGTCGTACACATGCGCAAAATCTGCCGGCGCACAGCCGCTGGTCTTGGGCATCACGCCAAACTCGTTGCAGCGCGAATAAATCTCGAGCGGATCGATCGAGCCGTCCTCGACGGTCTCGTCACCAATCGTGACATGCATAGGCACGCGCACGATGCCGTAGCGCTCGCAGAGCTCTGGCGTCACATCCGAACCAGATTCAACCACGATTATGTACTTGCCCATTATTATCACGACCCATCTCGACGTTGGCTTTTTAATATGTGACACACGCCCGCCGTCCTGCTACAGAACGACCCCCAAGCGCCAAAGAGACGCCGCCCTTTGCACATAACAAAGGACAGCGTCTCCCTGGAAAACTCCGTGCTTATCTGAGATTCTACACGGTTTATTAAGGAGTGTTACTTATTCCGCAAACGGTCACTATATGCGGTAAGCGGTAGTTGGCCGCGACAACTGCGACACATTCCGTCCAGCAAATCCAATCGTGCTCCACGCACGGTTAATGCACGAGGCGGTAGAAATTCATCGATGCCGCACCCTCGGCGTGCAGCTCCATCGCCGGAACCGCCGGCGAATAGGTACGGCTCGTAAGTGCCGCCTCGCCACCGTTGGCAAAAATCTCGACCATCGTAGTGTCCGAAAGCACGCGCAGGTCGCGAAGCTCGCTGAGCTCGATCGACCTCTGGTCGCGCCCATAGCCTTCGTCACCCATGTCGAGGGTAAGCATCCCGTCCGCATAACGCACAAAGACACCCTTGCGGATTTCGAGCTCGGCCATCTTGGCGCCCTCACAGGAAACCACAAGATCAAACAGGCGGCCCGGCTCCTCAACGGTTTCACCGCCTGTCGCGCGAACGCAGTCACCGCGCATCCTCTCAATCTCGTGCGCCGGCTGCTGGCAGAGCTTACCATCGCGTATGCTCAGCTCTCTCGGCACCGTCAACGCGCACTGCCATCCGCGCGCCACCGTCGGGTTTTCTGCCGTCGCGTCGGGGCAACCCGACCATCCGATCATCAAACGCCGGCCTGCAGCATCCTCAAAGGACTGCGGAGCATAGAAATCAAAACCGGCATCGACCATCGGGGGCATGCCCTGCCTGACGATTTTAAAGCTCGGCGCCTCCCAATCGGCCTCGATGGGGAACCACACGCACTGATGCGGATTGCGGTAACGCCAACCATCGGCAGGCACACCCTGCGGACAGCAAACGAGAATAAGCTCGCCATCGAGCTCAAACAGATCGGGGCACTCCCACATAAAGCCAAACTTCTCGCCCAACTCAATGCGCGTCGCATAGCTCCAGTCCTCAAGATTGCGCGAGGTATAGACAAGCACGCAGCCACGGTCGTCTTTCGTACGAGCGCCCAGAACCATGTAGTAGATACCATCGTGCTCAAGGATCTTGGGGTCGCGCACGTGCGTACCGATATCGTCGGGGTAATCGACCGGTCCAACAGCTATGCACTTCTCGCCCAATTCGTCGGGATTCTCGGCAACCATATGAATCTGGTTTTGCTCACGGCCCGTCAACACGTAGTCGTAATCATCGCGGTCAAAATGCTTAACGTTGCCGGTATAGAAGTAGTGAATCTTGCCATCACGTACAAAGGCAGAACCAGAATACGCTCCACTCGAATCCAAATCGGAATCGGGGAACAGCACGGGGCCGTGATTCTCGTACGTCACAAAATCCTTTGTCGTCAGATGGTTCCAAAGCACTGGACCGCCATGCGCAGCATCGAACGGATCGTATTGATGATAGATGTGATACGTATCACCAATCTGAACCAAACCATTGGGGTCGTTGAGCCAGCCAAGCTCAGGCTCCACATGGAACAAAAGCCTATCGGGGTCGGACGCGATGCGAGCCGCCGTCTCATCCTGTCCGGCACGCCACTGCTCATAGTCCGCACGCATCACCTTGTTTTTTTGATTAAACATCGCCATTGACCTTCTCGTCTATAGGAAAGGACGCTCGACTCACACGAGCCGAACGCCCTTCCCCAAATGGACTTATCCGCACATTACGCTGAACGGCTCAACTAGAAGCTAACGTCGAAGCCAGCGCCAGCGCCCTCTTCATCGGTGGTCGGCACGCCCTTTGCCTTGTTGTAGGCAAAGATCAAGACGATCGGCACGATGAAGGCGATGAGATTGCCAGCCACATACCACACGAGAGTCTCGGGTGTGACGATGAGCAGGCCAAGCACACCGGTCAGACCCTGACCGATGGCGCGCACCTCAAAGAGCTTCACGAAGGCACCGCCGCAGCCTGCACCGATGCATGCGCAGATGAACGGGATGATCGAGTAGCGCATGTTTGCAGCGAAGATAGCGGGCTCGGAGATTCCGACCAGCGTCGGGATAAAGGACGACATGCAGATGTTGCGCTCTTTGGAATGCTTCTTGTGAATGAGGTACATGCCGATGGCGCCGCCACCCTGGGCGATGATGGAAACCGACCAGATGGCCTGGATGTAGTTGAAGCCAGTCGTGGCAACGAGGTTTGCCTCGATACCCTGGATGAACTGATGCGTACCGGTAACGACAAGCGGCTGCAGGAACGCGGCGAAGACAAAGGCACCAAAGACGCCCATCCTGTTGTACAGGATATCGATTACGCCGGCGAGGACGTCGCCGATCAGGTTGCCGAGCGGGCCGAACACGGTGAACAGGGCGACGTTAGCAAGAATCAGGGTAACGGTCGGGACAAAGACGAACGAGACGACCTCGGGGATGTACTTCTGGGCAATCTTCTCGACCTTGGCCATAAACCAGGCAGTCAGGATTGCAGGGAACACGCCGCCCTGGAAAGCAACCATGGGAATGGAGAGCGGACCAAAGTTCCAGTACTCAGCACCCGTCGGGTCCATAACGAACGTGTTACGGTTCATAAGGCTCGGGTGAACCATGACGATACCGACGAGGATGCCCAGGATCGGGTTACCGCCAAAACGCTTGACCGCGCTGTACATAACCAGGACAGGCAGGTAGTCAAACGTGGTGGCGATAATGGCAAAGAAGCTTGCGAGGTTCTTGAGGAACTCGCTGTGGTCGGCAAGGCTGCCCTCCATGCCAAAGAGGCCGTTGGCAACGATCAGCGACTTAAGGCCGATGATGATAGCAGCGCCGACGAAAGCGGGAATGATGGGGATAAAGATGTCCGAGAATACCTTGAGGACCGAGAAGAACTTGCCCTTCTTGTCCGCCTCGGCGCCCTTGACCTCGGAAGCGCTGATCTCCTTAACGCCCGTCAGAGCCATAAACTCATCGTAGACCTTGTTGACGGTACCGGTACCGAAGATGATCATGAGCTGGCCGCTGTTGTACAGCACGCCCTTGACGCCATCGATGTTCTCGAGCTCGGCCTTGTTGTACTTGCTCGTATCCTTGAGCACCAGACGCAGACGCGTAACGCAATGCGTGGCGCCCTCGATGTTCTCCAGACCGCCGACGTTATCGACGACTTGCTGAGACACTACTTTGTAGTCCATGTTCCTCTCCATTCCTTTACGAAATCATAAGACGTTTTGATGCCATTACAGAGACGCGATCGTTGCATTTGCGCACTTAAGCGTACCGTCGGTGACCGTCAGCGCCACACCCTGGCCCTGCTTATTGCAGAATCGAGCGTTAAGCGCAACATCATCGACAAAGATGGTCGCGATATCGTCGTCAACGACCAGGCGCACATGATGAGTGCCCTCGCCCTTAAAGAACAACGGACGCTCGAGGCCCATGTTGTTGACCTGGAACCACGGATACTGGGGGGCCGCCGTAAACTCGAGCTTGCCCTCACGCAGGTTGGCGCGGAACTCATAGGCAAGACCGGACTCGGCGTCCTCGGCAAGCTTCACCGAGAAGCCGGCAGCGTCACCGGCGAGCTCGATGTCGGCGTCGAGCATATAGGTGGAACCGGCATCCGCGGCGAGCACCTGCTCGACCTTGCCCGACTCGCAGGAGAGCTCAAAGGCCTCGACTGCCTTAGCCTCGCCAAAGGCGCCAAGCATGCTGTCAGGAAGCTTGGTGCCGAGCGTTCCGTCGGCACGCTGAACGATCTCGAGGGGCATAAAGGTGCCACCCCACAGGTAAGAGCTGGGGTCACCGCCCTCGTCACGCGTAGGAACCCAACCAAAGAGAACGCGGCGCTCGCCATCAAATGCGGTACGCGCGGCATAGTACGCGCGGCCATCGAAGGAATCGTCCGCAGGAGTGATCCAAGGACCGTTGATAGAGCGAGACATGCGGTAACGGGTCTTGTTGCCATCACTGTACTCGGAGAACACCAGATACCACCAGTCGCCCATCTTAAAGAGATCAGGCATCTCGAACATGGTGTACAGGCCCGGATTCCACCAGTCGCCCTGGAACTCCCAGGTATCCAGGTCCTTGGAGGTGAACTTGACCAGACGACCGGTCATCAAACGCTTGTCCTCGCCCACACGCGTGCCGAGGATGAGCATGTACTCTTCGTTCTCCTCATCCCAAAGCACAAAGGGATCGCGCCAGTTGCGGTCATCGTAACCCTCCTGGGGCGGAAGCAGCGTCTCGGCGATGTTCTTCTCCCACTTGACGGCGTCGTCACTCGTTGCGTGAAGAAGAACCTGCTTCATCAAGCGTGCCTTGACCTTATCGCGATTGCAACCAGTGTAGAGCGCATGGTACTTGTCGCCCACCTTAAACACCGTGCCGGCATAAACATACTGGTCGACTTCCTCGTCGCCGCCACGCTCAAGGCTCTCGCCAAAGTCTTTGTAATTGACGAAGTCCTTGGTTGTCGCGAGTGCCCAGCCAAACGGCTCTCCGAAAGGTCCGGGGTTTCGCGTGTCACGCTGATGATAGAGATAGAACGTGCCGTCCTCGCCGTACGGCATGATGTCGCCTACCCAAATTCCCTCAGGCTGGTAATACACCTTGTGCATCCGAGACTTCCTTTCCCACGTGATACTAACTCGGTACAACTGCAAGATATGTCAATCGTTTTCATATGTCAAACGTTTTCATACCAATACGTCTTTTTGCAGTTCCAGTCGTCGGCAAACGGTTGACATATGCCGGCGAACGGTCATCAGAGGTGTTTGAGGAATTCTTTTGACACGGGATGAACTACGCGGTTTTACCCTCAATGAGTTCAACGGGGAGCTTGATATTCGATTCGGGCTTTTCGCCGTTAATAAGAGCAATGATGGATTGCGCCGCGAGCTCTCCGATGCGATCGATATCTTGGCGAACGGTTGTTAAGTCAGGCATAAACGTCATAGTGCGGCGGGCACCATCCGCGCCCACGACCTTAATATCGCCCGGAGCGCTCAAGCCGCGCTGCTTCATCACGTTAAGACAGATAGCCGCCATCGTGTCGTCTCCCGCAAAGATGCCGTCAATATCGGGGTTCTCATCGAGGATCTTCGCAACGACCGCACTCTTTTCGTCGTCGGGCTTAACGAACTCGACCTCACGGACAAGCGCGGGCAAACCGGCCTGCTCAACAACATCGAGGTAGGCATCGGTACGCTTATTGGCAGGCATGCGCATGCGGCTATTGCTGCGCAGGCACAGGATGCGTGAACATCCGTCATCGATCAGGCGACGCGTGGCAAGTTCGCCGATGCTATAGCTGTCGCTCGCAATCTGAACAGAGGCTTCGCCAAGGTCGCAGTCGATACCAACCAGACTCAAGCCCATCTCGGCATACGCCTCGGCACCGATATTAAGCGAGTTGACGATGACGCCATCAACCATATTGCGTCGAAGCATGTCGATATAAGAGCGCTCAAGCTCGGGTCGATTGGCGCTATTGCACAGCAGCATCTTAAAACCGTTTTCGGCCAGGGTATGCTCAATGACTTGAACCACTTGGGCATGAAACGGACTGCTGACATAGGGGACGATCATACCGATAAGATTCAGGCGACCGTTGAGCATGGCACGAGCGATATCGTTGGGCGTATAGTTGATGCGCTTCATCGCGGCATGGACCTTATCGCGGGTCTCTTGGCTAATATAGCCACGATTATTAAGCACACGAGATACCGTAGTAGGCGAAACCCCCGCCACTGCCGCAACTTCCTTGATGCCAGGCTTAGCCGAATCCTTAGAACGAGCGCCCTCGCGAGCCATAGCACCCTCCCCCATCAACATGTCATACGTTTACATACGAACAAAGCATACCCCAACAAGAGCGGGAAGACGGTAACAGTACAAGTAAGTAAACGACTCATCCAAATAATTAGGAGAGTTCCGCCTAAAGGGTGACTACACAGGACCCCGCCGGGGCTGTTTGGGCTATCTCCCAAAACATTCCGCAGGACGCAAAGAGGCTCGCCGCACGAAGTGCGCAGCGAGCCTCTTTGCATGTCCGAGGACGTTTTGGGAGATAGCCCAAACAGTCCCGGCGATCCTGCGGGAGTTGAGTCCCTTTAGAACTTGTCGTGGAAGGTACGCGCAATGACCTCGTCCTGCTGCTCCTTGGTGAGCGTGTGGAAGTTCACGGCATAGCCGGAAACGCGGATGGTCAGCTGCGGGTACTTCTCGGGGTGAGCCTGAGCGTCAAGCAGCGTCTCACGGTTGAAGACGTTGATGTTCAGGTGGTGGCCACCCTTCTCGGCGTAAGCGTCGAGCATGTGGACCAGGTTATCGGCCTGAGTCTCAGAAACTTCAGAAACCTTCATAATGTGTCTCCTTCGATTAATAGGCGCCGGCCGAAACCGGCGCGCTAATCAGTAATCGTTATTGTTAGTATAGCACTAACAATAGTTACTCGCCCAGCTGATCAAGGTCGATATCGCCAAAGAACACCTGGTCCTCCTTGCCGAGCGCACTCGGGATGATGGAGAAGGTGTTGGAGATGCCATCCTGAGCATCGCGGAACGGGAGCTTGGAAACCGAAGACAGCGAAGCGATGGCGCCGTGGCTATCGCGCTTGTGCATGGGGTTTGCACCCGGGGCGAACGGCTGGCCAGCCTTGCGGCCGTCGGGCGTGGAGCCGGTCTTCTTACCGTAGACGACGTTGGAAGTAATGGTCAGAACCGAGGTCGTGGGCACGGAGTTGCGGTAGGTGTCGTTCATGCGGATGTACTCCATGAACTGGTGCACAACGTCGTGAGCGATCTGGTCGACGCGGTCGTCGTCGTTACCGTACTTGGGGAAATCGCCCTCGGTCTCGAAGTCGACGATGATGCCGTTCTCGTCACGGACGGGGTGGACCTTGGCGTACTTGATGGCGGACAGGGAGTCAGCCACGACGGAAAGGCCAGCGATGCCCGTAGCGAACCAGCGGTGCACGTGCTTGTCGTGCAGAGCCATCTGGATGCGCTCGTAGCAATACTTGTCGTGCATGTAGTGAATGATGTTCAGCGAGTTGACGTACACGCCAGCGAGCCACTTCATCATGTCGTTGTACTTGGCCACAACGTCGTCGTAATCGAGCGTATCGCCCTCGACGGCGCGGTACTTGGGGCCGACCTGCTTCTTGGAGACCTCGTCAACACCGCCGTTGAGTGCATACAGCAGGCACTTAGCCAGGTTGGCGCGAGCGCCGAAGAACTGCATCTCCTTGCCAATGCGCATGGAGGACACGCAGCAGGCGATACCGTAGTCGTCGCCGTGATAGACGCGCATGAGGTCGTCGTTCTCGTACTGGATCGAGGAGCTGGCGACAGAAGTCTTGGCGCAGAACTTCTTGAAGTTCTCGGGCAGACGGGTCGACCACAGAACGGTCATGTTGGGCTCGGGGCTGGTGCCCATGTTCTCGAGCGTGTGCAGGTAGCGGTAGCTCATCTTGGTAACGAGCGTACGGCCGTCAACACCCATGCCGCCGATGGACTCGGTGACCCACTGCGGATCGCCGGTAAACAGGGCCTGGTACTCGGGGGTACGGGCAAACTTGACCATGCGGAGCTTCATGATGAAGTGATCCACGAACTCCTGGATCTGCTCCTCGGTGAAGGTACCGTTGGCAAGGTCGCGCTCAGCGTAGATGTCGATGAACGTAGAGGTACGGCCGATGGACATAGCGGCGCCGTTCTGCTCCTTGACGGCAGCGAGGTAGGCGAAGTACATCCACTGGATGGCCTCCTGCGTGTTGGTAGCAGGGTTGGAAATGTCGAAACCATAGGTCTCGGCCATCATCTTGAGCTCGCCGAGGGCGCGGATCTGCTCCTGCAGCTCCTCGCGATCGCGGATGTTGTCGGCGGTCATGACCGTCGGGGTGGAAGCCTTCTGGGCCTCCTTGTCCTTGATCAGGTAGTCGACGCCGTACAGGGCAACACGACGGTAGTCGCCGATGATGCGGCCGCGGCCATAGCCATCGGGCAGACCAGTGATGATGTGAGCCGAGCGGCAAGCACGCATCTCGGGGGTGTAGACATCGAAGACGCCAGCGTTGTGGGTCTTGCGCTCGAAGGTGTAGCGCTCGACAACGTTCTCGTCGACCTTATAACCGTGCTGGCTGGCAGCCTGGCAAGCGATGCGGATACCGCCGTTGACGTGCAGCGCGCGCTTGAGCGGCTTGTCGGTCTGGAGGCCGACGATGGTCTCCTTCTCGCGGTGGGCGTTATCGATGTAGCCAGCGGGGTGGCTCACGATACCCGTGACGGTCTTGGTGTCCATATCGAGGACACCGCCCTGCTCGCGCTCCTTAAGCAGCAGGTCGAGAACCTCGCCCCACAGCTCCTTGGTACGCTCGGTCGGGCCGGCGAGGAACGACTCGTCGCCCTCGTAGGGGGTGTAGTTCTTCTGGATGAAGTCTCGGACGTCAACCTCTCCCGTCCAGATGCCTTCCTTGAAGCCTTCCCATGCCTCCTGCATTGTGTAACCACGCTCCTAGTTACGTGTAATGCGGCGCTCTCTCACACCGCTGCTTATTGAATTCTTGAATGTTCGGCTTGCACTACCGGCTTCTTCCGTTCTTCACCACACGTTGGTGCAGAGAAAAACGTTTGTCCACCTTGGAACTACAACCCAAAACCCAAGATTTCACCCGTTTGAGAAGGATAACATAGCGACCCTCTCCATCTGGGCTGTTATATGTTTCTTTTTTTATATCATAATGGCGTTTTTTACAAACCCGCAGGAAATGCGAGCGCGAACAACTACCGTTCACCGATTTCTTTGGTATTTTTCCTTGCCTTTGTACGACGTTCACTCTAGCTGTTATGTCAGCTTTATCAGGGTAAAGTACCCCAGAGACCCTTCAGAAACTGAAGGGCGGCCACGGGATTTCCCCCGGGGCCGCCCTATGGCGTGGCTAGTTATTTAGCTTTGATTGCCGTTTGGCATTAGGCGGCTGCGGAAGCCTTGTCGGTCGTTGCCTTGCTGTTGCTCTGCTGGCCCTCAAAATGCTTGTAGCACCAGCTGGTGACCAGCGGGGTCAATATAGCCGTCACGATTGCGCAGGCAGCAACCTGTGCCGTAGCCGTCGCGAGCACGGCGCCACCGTACATGGCCCCGTTGACGCTTGCCATGGCAGCAGGCGTAGCCACATTGGCTCCGGCGCAGCTCGAAATGGCCGCACCTGCGACACCCGTGCCGCCCGTGAGCTTGTCGACCGCGATGACGGGAATTGCAAAGATCACCGAGCAGATCACGCCGAGCAGAATACCGGGAAGACCGCCATTAATGAGCTGGCCAAAGGTCATGGTCGAGCCCATGGCAAAGAAGACGAGCACGATGACGGCGGAAAGTGCCGGTGCCATCATCTTCTTAAAGCTGGGGAAGACGTTGCCCAGAATAATGCCGACGACGATCGGCAGGATGGCACCCACGAGCGACCAGCCGATCGGAGCCTGGCCGGCAGCGCCGAGCACGATCATCGTGACCGGAGGGCCGACAACGAGCGTGGTGATTGCGACAGCGCCACGCTCGGCCTCATTGCCCATGGTGCCCATCAGACCAGCGTACATAGCGTTGTTGGCGCCGGTGCAAGCCGCCAGCATCACCATGGCAGAGATGCCAAACAGGTTGTCGTTGAACACATAAAGGATGAGCAGCGACACGGCAACGACCACGATTTGCTTGATGGCGATGATGATGGCACCGCGGGCAGCGGCGGCAGGAGCACTCTTAAACGAAATCGTCGTACCGACGATAAGCAAAAAAGCGCCCACGAGCGGGCCTGCACCCTGCTGGGTCATGCCAAGCGTAAAGCTGCCGAGCGTTTTGAACAGGTCAGGGAACAGCGTGTTGAGCAGGCAACCCAGCAAAAGCGGCACCAAAATATTGGCACCCGGGATGGAGGACATCTTAAAGAACGGCTCCTTTGCCGCCGGCGCCTCCACCGCAGTCGATTCACTCATATATATCTCCTTTGGATGCATGCGAATCGTAGCCGCACGCGCCTATATCAGAAAGAAGGCGACGATCCCGAGTCGCAGGAGCCGTCGCCGAATAATCGTCGTAGGGTATTACCCGTCCAGGACGATGCCGCCGTCGCAGTCGCCGATCTCGCCGTTCACGAAGCTGGCGAGGTCGGAAGCGAAGAACAGCACCATCTGCGCAGGCTCGCTGGCCTGGGCGGCGCGGCCCAGAGGAATACCGTTGATGATGCGCTGAGAGTTCTCGTCAGAGAGAATCGAGGTCATATCGGTCAACGTGAGCGACGGGCACACGGCGTTGCAGCGGACGCCAAACTTGCCGCCTTCCTTGGCGACTGCCTTGGTTAGACCGTTAACACCGGCCTTGGAGCTCGCGTAAGCCGCGGTGCCGAGCAGGCCGCCACCGATCTTGCCCGCAACGGAACTCACGTTGACGATAGTGCCGGCATGGGCCGCCTTAAAGTGCGGGTACACGGCATTCATCATGGTAAACGTACCATTGAGGTTGATGTCAATGGTGCGACGCCACTCGAGGTCATCGATCTCGTCGAACTTCTTGGTGCTGATGACGCCAGCGCAGTTAATCAGGATGTTGGTTTGCGGCAGGTCTGCGAAAATCTGTTCGACGGTCTCGCGCGCCTTGGGCGCATCGGCGACATCGAGCTGATAGAACTTGTTGCCCTCGCCAAGCTCGGCCACCGCGGCCTCGCCCTTAGCAGCGTTCCTTGCGATGAGCGCGACGTGTCCGCCGCCCGCAACGATGCCCTTGGCAATCTCGAGGCCAATGCCCTGAGTGCCGCCGGTAACGATCGCGGTTTTGCCCGTGAAGTCAAATGCCATGACTCCAACCCCCTTGATTCAGGTGTCTCCTTGCGGGAAGTTGGAGCATCGCACGTGGCGATAAATGAGTCCCAGTCGTCATGGTGGTGACAACCCCTCGCCTAACCGCGGGCATAATAGTTCTTTGAAACGCTTCAGCGATTGAATTTTTTACTCTTTATGCGCTCTTTATATTGCCCACTGCATGAGACCCGAATACGCGGGTATCATCTTTCACCGAAAATAGTTTCTAGTGTTAGGGGTTTTCGGTGGAAGATACCGATTTCCATGAGCTTGGGCGTCAGCTCTTTACCGAGTTTGGCAGCATGCACCAGCGCGTTTCGCGCTTTGCCGACCAGGCTCTGGGTGGCGAGATGGCCGTCATGCGCGCCCTCATGCGCGCCGGCGGCTCGCTCACGCCGAGCGAACTCGCCGATCGTGCCTGGGTCTCGAGCGCCCGTATCGCCAATATCCTGCGCGCCCTCGAGGCCAAGGGTTGGGTCGAGCGCGAGCACTCAAAGACCGACCGTCGTCGCGTACACGTCACGGTGACCGACAAGGGATTCCAGGTCATCGAAATCAAACGCCGGGAATTCGAGGACCGCACCGCGGCCTTCCTCGAGGAGCTTGGCGAAACAGATACCCAGGAGATGGTGCGCCTTCTAAGACGTGCCAACGAAATTATCGACCGCAATCAAGAAAGGAGAGATGCCGAGTGAGGATTCTCAAGCTCTTTAAAAAACATATCCTGGCACTGTTCGCAGCTATCGTACTTATCGTAATCAGCTGCAACGCCGATCTGGCGCTGCCTACCTATATGAGCGACATCGTCGACGTGGGTGTGCAGCAAGGCGGCATCGCGTCGCCCGTGCCCGACACCATCCGTGCCGAATCGCTCGACGACCTCGAACTCTTTATGAGCACCAAAGACGCCAAGTCTGTGGAGGCCGTGTTTAGCAAGGCGGACAATAACGGCATTCGAACGTACAAGGGCACCGAGGAGGAGCGCGCCGACGGCGGCAAGATTGCCGACATCATGAGTCTGCCCGAGACTGTCGTCCTTTCGTTCAACCAGGGTATTGACGCCAACTCCATGGGCGACATGATGGGCACGTCCGGTGAAAAAGACAACAGCGGCGCCCAGGCCATGCCCACGCCCGAGCAGATGACGGCGATGACGCCCGAGCAACTCGCCGAGATGCAGCAGAAGGCCGCAGCGGCGCAGAGCATGCAAAAGCAGATTGATGCCGACGGCGGTAAGATCACCATGAAGAGTATGCGCCTAGGTGTCAAGGGCGGTCTGGTAGACCAAAGCAAGCTCGTCGAGGGCGCCAACCAAATGGCGGACAAAATGGGCTCCATGTCGGGCTCCATCGTCACCCAGCGCGCCGTGAGCTATGTACAGGACGAGTACAAGGCGCAAGGCATCGACCCCGCCGACGTACAGAACGCCTACCTGAGCCGCATGGCAACCACGATGTTTGGGCTGTGCCTGGTGTCGCTCGTCGCCACCATCCTGACCGGTGCCGTGGCTTCGCGCACCGCCTGCTCCATCGCCCGCGACCTGCGCCGCGAGACCTTCAACAAGGTTATGCACTTCTCGCCGGCCGAGGTGGGCAAGTTTAGCCAGGCCTCGCTCATCACCCGCTGCACCAACGACATTCAGCAGATCCAGATGGCCGCAACCCTGTTTATCCGCATGTGCCTGATGGCCCCCGTCATGGGCATCGTCGCCGTCATGCGCGTCCTGGCCAACCACACCGGCCTGGAGTGGACCATCGCCGTGGCCATCATCGCGGTTTCGGCCGTCGTCGGCGTGCTCATGGGCCTCACCATGCCCAAGTTCAAAAAGATGCAGAGCTTTGTGGACCGCGTGAACCTTACCGCCCGCGAGCTGCTCGACGGCCTTATGCCCATCCGCTCGTTCAACCGTGAGGAGCATGAGCTCGAGCGTTTTGACAAGGCTTCGCTCGACCTGATGACCACGCAGCTCTACACCAACCGCGCCATGAGCTTCATGATGCCGCTCATGATGCTCGTCATGAACTGCATCACCGTGCTTATCGTCTGGTTTGGCGCGCAGGGCGTGTCCGACGGCGTGATGCAGGTCGGCAACATGATGGCATTCATCTCCTACACTATGCAGATCGTCATGGCGTTTATGATCCTCACCATGGTTTCGGTCATCCTGCCCCGTGCCGAGGTCGCAGCCGAGCGCGTAGATGAGGTCATCACCTGCCCCACGAGCATCAACGACCCTGCCTCGCCCAAACTGCCCGCGGCCAGCTCGCCGCGCGGTGAGCTCACCTTCCGCGACGTGAGCTTCCAGTACCCCGATGCCCGCGCCGATGTCATCAGCGGCGTGAACTTCACCACGCATGCCGGTCAGATGCTCGGCATCATTGGCTCCACGGGCTCGGGCAAGTCCACGCTCGTGCAGCTGATTCCACGCTTGTACGACGTCACGGGCGGCAGCATTTCGCTCGACGGCATCGACGTGCGCGACATGACCCTTTCCGAGCTGCGCCGCCGCATCGGTTATATTCCGCAGCAGGGTCGTCTGTTCTCGGGCACCGTTGAGAGCAACCTCAAGTTTGCGGGCGACATGGTAAGCGATGATGACATGCGCCAAGCCGCGCGCATCTCACAGGCCGAGGACTTTATCGCCGAGCGCGAGGGCGGCTACGACTCCCCCATCAGCCAGGGCGGCTCCAATGTTTCGGGTGGTCAGCGCCAGCGCCTGGCCATCGCCCGCGCGTTGGCCAAAAAGCCCGAGGTCGTGGTTTTCGATGATTCGTTTAGCGCCCTCGACTACAAGACCGACGCGCGCCTACGCGAGGAGCTGGCCAAAAACGTTACCGACGCCGCGCTCGTGGTCGTAGCCCAGCGCATCGCGACCATCATGCACGCCGACCAGATCATCGTGCTCGACGACGGCCACGTAGTGGGCACCGGCACGCACGAGGAGCTGCTGCGCAGCTGCCCGGCGTATCTGGAGATCGCACAGTCGCAGCTTTCCGCCGAGGAGCTGGGGCTTACCCAAGAAGAAATTGCAGCCGTCATGGAAGGAGGCGAGCGCTAATGGCAGACGAGACCAAGACTCAGATTCCCAAGCCCACCCGCCAACGTGGTCCCATGGGCCGCATGGGCGGCATGCGTCGCGGCGAAAAGGCCAAGGACTTTAAGGGCACCATGAGGCAGCTGCTCGGCTATATCGGCCAACACAAGATTGCCGTGTTTGCCGCCGTCGCCTTTGCCGTGTGCTCGGTCATCTTTAACATTGTGGGACCCAAGGTGCTCGGCCAGGTTACGACCAAGCTGTTCGAAGGCCTGGTCGCCAAGGTCAACGGCACCGGCGACGTTGACTTTGACTGGATCGCCAAGACGCTCGGCTTTTTGCTCTGCCTGTATCTGGCGAGCTCTGTCTGCAGCCTGGTCCAGGGCTGGCTCATGACCGGCGTCACGCAAAAGATCTGCTACCGCATGCGCAAGGAAATCGCCGCCAAGATTGCCGTCGTGCCGATGAGTTACTTCAACGGCCACAGCAAGGGAGACGTACTCAGCCGCATCACCAACGACGTCGATACGCTGGGTCAGTCGCTCAACCAGAGCGTGACGCAGCTCATCACGTCGGTGACGCAGATTATCGGCGTGCTCGTCATGATGCTTTCGATCAGCCTGCCGCTTACCGGCGTCACCGTGCTCACGCTGCCGGCCGCCGCGATTATCTTGACCGTAATGATTCACTTCTCGCAGCCGTACTTCCGCGAGCAACAGCAGGTTCTGGGCGCCGTCAACGGCATTATCGAGGAAGACTTTGCCGGCCAGAACGTCATTCAGGTGTTCGACCGCGCCGAGGCCTCGATCGAAGAGTTCGACCGTCAAAACGACCGCCTCTTTATTAGTGGCTGGCGCTCGCAGTTCCTGTCGGGCCTGATGATGCCGCTTATGAGCTTGGTGGGCAACATGGGCTACGTGGGCGTCGTCGTGGTGGGCGCGCAGCTCGCGCTGACCGGCAATGCCACGCCCGGCGACATCCAGAGCTTTATCCAGTACGTGCGCAACTTTACGCAGCCGGTGCAGCAGCTGGGCAACGTGAGCAACACGATGCAGTCGATGGCCGCCGCCACCGAGCGTGTGTTTGAGTTCCTGGCCGCGCCCGAGGAGGAGCAGAAGGCCGACGCGCAGATTCCCGAGAAGCGCCCCGGCCACGTGGAGTTCGACCATGTCAAGTTTGGCTACACGCCCGACAAGACCATCATCCACGACTTTAGCTGCGAGGCGCAGCCCGGCCAAACCATTGCCATCGTCGGCCCCACCGGCGCCGGCAAGACCACGCTCATTAAGCTGCTGCAGCGCTTTTACGACGTGGACGGCGGTTCGCTGCGCGTCGAAGGCGTCGACGTGCGCGACTGGGACCGCGCGGCGCTGCGCGGCGAGTTTGCCATGGTGCTGCAGGACACCTGGCTGTTTAACGGCACCATCCGCGAGAACATCCGCTACGGACGCCCCGATGCGACCGATGCCGAGGTCGAGGCCGCCGCACGCGCCGCACGCTGCGACCACTTTATCCATACGCTCGCCGGTGGCTACGACTTTATGATCAACGAGGAGGGCACTAACCTGTCGCAGGGTCAGCGCCAGCTCGTGACCATCGCCCGCGCCATTTTGGCCGACCGTCCGGCGCTGATTCTGGACGAGGCGACCTCCAACGTCGATACCCGCACCGAGGAGCTCATCCAGCGCGCCATGGATGCGCTGATGCAGGGCCGCACGAGCTTTGTCATCGCGCACCGCCTGTCCACGATCCGCAACGCCGACGTGATCTTGGTAATTCGCGACGGCGACATCGTCGAGAAGGGTACACACGACGAGTTGCTCGCCCAGGGCGGCTTCTACGCCGACCTGTACAACTCGCAATTCGACGAGGCGGCGTAAATTCTGTCGCAAGGAACGAATAACGCCCGAGAACGGGGGCGCAGGACAACCTGCGCCCCCGTTTTTTCGTCCACGGCACTCGAATTAGCTCTCTTGGGGCCCGATTGACAGCCCCTTCCGGACCCTGTGGCCAAAAAAGGTCAAATATGAGTACTGTTACATTTTTAGTAGCAGCCAAAACCGCCTCAAATGACCTCTTTGCGGCTTCTATACGCCTTCAAATTAATCAAAACGCCCGTTAACATGCTTCTGTGTGCCACCGTTAATGAACATATTTGCTGTTATGCCTATTATCTTGTAAGCTCGATATGAGACTACGCCAGCAACAGTACTCATATTTGCCATTTTTTGCCCACGGGGTATGCCGCAGAAGATCCAACTTGCTCCAGCGTGCCGTACGCCGACCCCCTTCCGGCGAGTGCCGACATTTTCCCAGATAAAACCGACCAAAATAAACCTGTCCCTTTTTGGTAGGTTTCGGGGTGACAAGGGGTTGCACTTTAGCGTGCGACAGCGGATAATGCCGAACACTCGACAATACGCTTATTGCTCTTTCCATAGATTGAGGAGGCCCCTATGGCCATGGAATTCAAACGCAGGCTGCCGATCCCCATGGAGATCCGCGAGGAAATGCCGCTTTCCGCCGAGCTTACCGCCAAAAAACAGGCATTTGACGCCGAGGTCGCCAAGGTCTTTACCGGCGAGGACGCACGCAAGGTGCTCATCATCGGCCCGTGCTCTGCCGACCGCGAGGACTCGGTGCTTGAATACATGAACCGACTGGCCAAGACCGCCGAAGAGGTCAAGGACAAGCTCATCATCATTCCGCGCGTCTACACCAATAAGCCGCGCACCAAGGGCACCGGCTACAAGGGTCTTCTGCACAACCCCAACCCCGAGGCTCCCGACGACCTGCTCGAGGGCGTCAAGGCCATCCGCCACATGCACCTGCGCGTCATCGAGGAGACCGGCTTCTTTACCGCCGATGAGATGCTCTACCCGTCCAACTACCAATACCTCGTTGACCTGCTGAGCTATGTTGCCGTGGGCGCACGCTCGGTCGAGAACCAGGAGCATCGCCTGGTGTCGAGCGGCATTTCGGTACCCGTCGGCATGAAGAATCCCACTGCCGGCTCTACCACCGTTATGCTCAACTCCATTTACGCCGCGCAGGCGCACCAGAGCTTCATCTTCCGCAACTGGGAGGTCGAGTGCGACGGCAACCCGCTCGCACACGCCGTTATGCGCGGCTACATCGGTCTCGACGGTCGCACCTACCCCAATTACCACTACGAGCACCTGGAGCGCCTGGCCGAGCGCTATACCGAGCATGCCGGCTACGCCAATCCGGCGGCGGTCATCGACTGCAACCACGACAACTCGGGCAAGCGTCCGCTGGAGCAGTATCGCATTTGCAAGGAAGTGCTCGACAGCTGCCGCCGCAACGAGTCCATCTCCAAGCTGGTCAAGGGCTTTATGATCGAGTCCTACCTGGAGGATGGCAACCAGCCGGTCGACGGCGGTGTCTTTGGCAAGTCGATCACCGACCCGTGCCTGGGCTGGGAAAAGACCGACTACCTCATCCACGAGATCGCAGAGCGTATTTAGTTACGCGGTTTTACCAAACCGCGTAACGGCTCGACGCTGCAAACGCCCCTAAGCGGCAATCTGACGTTCAATCGTCGGTCGCGTACCCAAAGTACGCTTCCCTCCTCTTTCACGTCACCTTGCTCGCTTAGGGGCGTTTTCACTGACTTATGCTCAACCTACGATAATTCCAAACTGGGTGAGTTACTCGCTGTAGCGGGTGGCGATGGCGGCTCGTACCATGCCGGCACTCATGAGGTAGGTCACCAGGAAGTAGCCACCGTATGCTGCCAGGAAGATTGCACAGGTGAGGCCCACGGTGCCGCCGATGCTCATATTTCCGAATATGCTCACCATCTCGATGATCACCTTAAGCGCCACAAAGGAGTGCGCCAAGCCCACTGCCAGCGGGAACAGGAAGAATACCGCTTGCTGCGCCATCACCGAATGGCGAATCTGGCGGTCGTCGCAGCCGATCTGTGCCAGCACACGATAGCTGCGGCTGCCGTCGGCCACGTTGGAGAGTTGCTGGATCGACAGAATCGCCGCGCATGCAACAACCAATACAAAGCCGATGTAGATGGCTAGGTAGCTAATAAGACCGTTCATTTGCGCTGCTTGCGTGTACATCTCGGAGCGTGTGATGAAGATTCCCCACGACCCCGGCTCCTTGCCGTCAACGAGCAGATTGTCGAGCAAAGTGTATTTAATGCTCTCGTCTGCCTCGGTCGTATCCATCCCCTGTTTGTAGTTAACGAGCAGGCTACTGGAATACGGCTGCAGATTAAGTTGGGACAACAGCTCGTCGGCAACGACGACGGTACCCGGATTACTGCCCATCGACGAGTTGGCGATGGCCGCCGTATCTTCGTCCGACTTATCGGTTGCGGGCTTGAGCGTATGCCCGCCCAAGGTAAGGGTATGGCCGCCAGCCATATACTTGGTGTACAGGTCGACCAGCTCGCCGCCCATATCACACGTGAGCAGATACTGGTCGTGACCGATATGCACCGGCTCCTCGCCCATCATCTGACGCAGTTTGTTGTACTGGCTTGCCGGCGTCACAAACAGACCCATCGTATCGGCATTGCTACCCCCGAACGCCTTGGGAAGCTTTTCGCCCATGATCTTGCACATCTCACTTGGGGTCACCGAAGGATTCGAGCCGCCAACCGGGTAACTCAGATACGAATCGATCTGCACATGCTCACCGGCAACATCGGCGATATTGACCTTCTTGCCGGTCTCGTCGTTGTTGTCCGCCGACTTGCCCTTACGATCGCCGTGCCATGGATCGCCGTGCCATGCGGGGTACAAATCGACCGTTGTATCGGCCAGCACCATGCGATCGGCTTCAGGCGGATTGACGTACTCTTTGTAGTAGTCGAGCGTATCGGGCGTGTAATAGACATACGTCTGAGACACGTCAACAGGGTTATAGCGCTCCAGGTTTTCGTTCATCACGTTGGCAATCGACATACCGCACGTCACCGAGGTGATGGCCAAAAACAGGAGCATCGCGATGACGCCCATCGAAAAGCACACCGTGTTGACCTTGGCCGCAAGCTGGCGCACGGTAAACATGTTGAGGCCGCGCCAATACACGCCGCGCAGGCTCTGCAGCAGCTTGATGAGCATGCCTGAGAGTCCCCAGAACAGGGCAAAAGTGCCCACGGTAACCATAGCGGTTGTAATACCAAACTGGTTCATGGCCTCTTGCAGCTTGCTGTCCGTCGCGGTTAGCGGGAACCCATCACGTAGCAGACGGTAATAGGCCACGCCCACAAGCGCCACGCCCACGGCAAAGATGGCAATCGCGATCCAGGGGTTGCGCGTCTTGATGCTCTCGTTGCGACGCTCGGCACCCATAAGCTCGATGAGTTTGGTACGACGAACGGCGCGCAGGTTCAGCAGTAGCGTGAGCACAAACATTACGAGCATGCAGGCAAGAGTCAGATTGAACGCATGCACCGAGAAAAAGAAGTGGAAATTGGCAATCTGTGTCTTAAAAAGCGAGGCCGTAAAGAACGTCATGAGCTGGGAGAGCCCCACACCCAGCACAATGCCGGCGACAAAGGCCACGACCGAGACAATCACCGTCTCGAGCGCCATGATCGTGGCGACGCGTCCGCGCCCCATGCCGAGCACCTGATACAGGCCAAACTCCTTCTTGCGGCGTTTCATGATGAAGTTATTGGCATACACCATCAAAAAGGCCATGACACCGGCCAAAAAGTACGTCAGGTCGCCGAGCATGCTGCCCATAACCTGCGCCAAGCCCTCTTCATCGATTCCGGCGATGTCAACCTGCATCGAGATGGTGTTAAAGGCATAGAAGACCGTGACGCCCAGGGTGAGCGTCAAAAGGTAGACGAGGTAGTCGCGGCCGGCGCGGCGGACGTTGCCCCAAGCGAGTTTACAGAGCATCGGAGCCCTCACCGCCCATCATGGCAACGACCTCCATAATGCGGTCGAAGAACTCTCGGCGGTCGGTGTCGCCGCGGCGCAGCTCGGTGAAGATCTTGCCGTCGCGAATGAACAGCACACGGCTCGTGTAGCTGGCGGCAAAGCTGTCGTGCGTGACCATGAGCACGGTGGCGCGCAGGCGGCGGTTAAGGGCCTCCAGGCTCTCGAGCAGCAGACGAGCGCTTTTAGAATCGAGGGCGCCGGTGGGCTCGTCGGCCATGATCATGGTGGGGTCGGTGACGAGCGCGCGAGCCGCGGCAACGCGCTGCTGCTGACCGCCGGACATCTGGTAGGGATACTTGTCGAGCACCTGGCTGATGGACAGGCGCGCTGCCACATCCTGCACGCGAGTCGAGATCTCTGCCGAGTTTGTGCGGGCGATGGTGAGCGGCAGGGCGATGTTCTCGCGTGCTGTGAGCGTATCGAGCAGGTTGGAGTCCTGGAAGATAAAGCCGAGCTCCTCGCGGCGGAACTGCGAGAGCTTGGCCTGCTTCATGCGCGTCACGTCCTGGCCGTTGATGCGGATCGTGCCGCTCGTGGCGCTATCGATGGTCGAGACGCAATTGAGCAACGTCGACTTGCCCGAGCCCGAAGCGCCCATGATGCCAACAAATTCGCCGCGGTTGACGGTAAAGCTGACGTCGTTGAGCGCGCGGGTCACGTTGCCCAGCGCTCCGTATACCTTTTCGAGATGCGCGAGCTCCAGTACCGGGGTCGCCATGTGCGTGGTTTGCATACCGAGTCCTTTCTTGCAATTAGTCTACGGCATCTATAGTCGCAAGAAGACGAGTCGGCTACCATCGATATGGCTTACGCTTGCCTTACCGTTGTGTAAGGTAGGGGTAGTCTTTTTGGGACGGGGCTTTTTTAGCTACCCCATCCGTAGCCTTCAAAACATGGGGCCGCATTTGACATAGGGCAGCTAAAAAAGCCCCGTCCCAAAAAGACTACCCTGCCACGTGTTGATGTTGAGAGAGGACTCCTGTTGAAGACTGTTCATGTTGCCGCTGGGATCATTCGCAAGGAAGGATCTGATGAGCTGCTTGCCGTGCAGCGCGGCTACGGCGACATGCAGGGACTTTGGGAGTTTCCCGGTGGCAAGCTCATGCGCGGCGAGTCGCCCGAGGACGCCGTACGCCGCGAGCTTATGGAAGAGTTGCAGGTCAAAGTCACCAACCTGCGCGATTTTTACACCGTTGAGTATGACTACCCCGATTTTCATCTCTCGATGGAGTGCTACTACTGCTCGCTCGCCGATGAATCCGATGAGCCCCAGAAGCATGACCGCCAGCTTGATATCCGCTGGATTCCGCGTACCTCGCTTGCCACGGTGGAATGGATGCCCGCCGACAAGGGACTTATCGATGCGCTGATTGAGTTGAAGGAAGATCGGCTTGAGGCCAACGGCACTGCCAACAACGCCGAGGCCACCGCGACCTACGAGCCCGCCACCAAGCCCAAGCGCGCACCTAAGCGCCGCAGCAAGAAGCGTCCCAAGCCCGGCCTGCTGGACGGCATCGACACCTCGGACCTTTCCGCCGACGAGCGTGAGCTCGTGCGCCGTCGCGCCGCTATAAAAAAGTCCATGAAGGGCAACAAGCGTGCGAACACCAAACCCGAGCTGCTCGTTCGCCAGCGCCTGCGGGCAGCGGGCCTTACGGGTTATCGCTTGGAATGGAAGGTTCCCGGTAAGCCCGACATCGCCTTTCCCGGACGCAAGATCGCCATCTTCGTCAACGGCTGCTTTTGGCACCGCTGCCCCAAGTGCAACCCTAGCCAGCCCAAGCGCAACGTTGAGTTTTGGGAGGCAAAGTTCCGTCGCAACGTCGAGCGCGACCGCGCTGCCGTGGCAGCACTCACTCAAATGGGCTGGACACCCATAACCATCTGGGAATGTGAGCTCAAGAAAGACCGCATCGACGCCACGATGGAAAAGGTCATCGAGCAGGTGCGGGCCGCAGCGCCGCAGCGCTAGGAACGAGCCGTCCACACGCCCCACACAGGCGAGCCACATCCGCGCCACAAACCTTAGAAAGCCCTTAAGCTCCCAACCTTTCAAGAGTGTTACTCGATGGCTTTGACCTGCGGTTTCATCGTAACATCAAACCAGGTTAAGCCTTTCTTTAGCGCTTCTTTGCGACAGCCGCGGCATAATACTGCCAACGCACGGGACCTAGCAGCACACCCCGTGCGCAACCTTTTGGTGGACATCGAGGAGGCCGCATAAGCATGCATTCTTCCAATGACGCAGCACAGCAGCCATCCCTAAATCATGCAAACCTTTTCTCCTTCCCCCCGACACAGAGAAACGGCCTCCTCGACTCCCCCACCTCGCAGCCAAAACGCTCAACCGACCAAAACCTCAACTTGCGAGCATCGTTCGAAAAGCTCCAAGCATCCCTAAACAAGTCATTCCCCAACCAAGCCCGGGCATACTAGCCCCTCATCAACAAAGAAACCCTGACGCCCCACCCATTTCCGCCCCAACGCCACAAGGGCGACGACCTCGAGCAGGTCAACCTGGGAGGGACGAGGGCTTAGTTCCCCAATCTTTCCGCAGGGGGCAAAAAGCCTCGCCGCACGAAGTGCGCAGCGAGGCTTTTTGCATGCCCGAGGACGATTGGGGAACTAAGCCCTCGTCCCTCCCAGGGATATGTAGCGAGTCGGAGTACCCTTGCTGTTACTCTGCTTTGCCCACAGAGTTGAGGTTGGTCATGCGGATCTTAACCAGCTCGGTGATCTCACGCATGCCCTCCTTGGCCGGCTTCTTGGGATCGAAGCAGGCGGGGTTCTCGGCCATGTAGGCCATGAAGCCCTTGGTGTAGGCCTGACGCAGCTCGGTAGCGTAGTTGACCTTGCAGATGCCGTTCTTCACGGCCTCGGCAACCTGCTCATCGGGCACACCAGAGGTGCCGTGCAGAACCAGCGGCACGTCGACGGCGTCGCGGATGGCCTTGACCACGGACTGCTCGATGTGCGGATCGCTCGTGTACACACCGTGGCTGGTGCCAACGCCAATGGCCAGCGAGGTGCAGCCGGTACGCTCGACGAACTCCTTGGCCTCGGCCGGATCGGTGTAGGGGCTCTCGCCCTCAACCGCGGGACCGTCGTCCTCCTTGCCGCCAACCTTACCGAGCTCGGCCTCGACGGGCACGCCCATGGCGCGGCCAGCATCGGCGACGGACTTGGTCAGAGCGATGTTGTCCTCGAAGGACTCGTGCGAACCGTCAATCATGACAGAGGTGTAGCCCGTACGGAAAGCCTGCATGCAGCGATCATAGCCATCGCCGTGATCGAGGTGCAGAGCGACGGGCACGGAAGCGCGCTCGGCGGCAGCCTTGACCATGCCGTAGAAGTAGTCCAGACCAGCGGTCTTGATGGTGCCCGGGGTGGTCTGCATGATGACGGGGGACTTGGTCTCCTCGGCAGCGGCCAGAACGGCCATAACAAACTCGAGGTTCTCGACGTTGAACGCGCCGACGGCGTAGTGGCCGGCCTGAGCGTCCTTGAGCATCTTTTCGGTGGTAACAAGTGCCATGAGCGTTTGCTCCTCTCCCTCGCCCGCATCTGGACATCGGGCGTAGTTGTTCACAAGGCGTTTTACCTTGCGTTTTACTGCGCTCATTGTATGAAATTCAGCGCCTTTACACGCGCGAGATATTGAGCCCATGCAGGTCAATACCGTCGTTTTTGAAAAGCAAACGGAAGGAATTGAAGCCAAGTGGGCGTGTTCGATATTGAATTTTAGGCGTTCAGCGTCTTTCTTTTATAGAAAAGATAAGTAATCGAAAGGTGTTTTCTTACTCAAAAAGAAAATGAACGAAAATAGAGTCAACACAATTCCTGCAAATTTAGCCGAGAATGGAGCAAGCATGGCCCAAGCCACCAACCGTGCTTTTGCCGACGAACGCCGTACCGCGATTATGGAAATGCTCGATCATAACGCCTCGGTGCAGGTAGCAGAAATCGCCCAGACCTTTGGCGTGTCCTCCGTCACCGCCCGCGCCGACCTGGACGCGCTCGCCGAAGCAGGCAAGCTGCGCCGCACGCACGGCGGTGCCGTCTCGCTCCACAAACGCCTGACCGTCTCCACGCAGGATCGCCGCATCAATGTCAACGTCGCTGCCAAGCAGGCCATCGCGCAAAGCGCCATCGAGCTCGTCAACGACGGCGACACGCTGCTCGTCGACTCAGGCACCACCGCGCTCGAGTTCGTCCGGCTCCTCGATCAGCGCGACGGCATCACCGTTATCACGGCCGACATTACCATCGCCGATTATATCGACGAGAGCATGCCCTCGGTCGATGTCGTCATGCTGGGCGGGGCACTGCGCAAAGGCCATCGTTATTTGTACGGACCGCTCACCATGCAGGCGCTCCAAATGGTCCACGCCGACCTTGCCGTCATGTGCCCTGGCGCTTTTGTTCCCGGCTGCGGCTTTACGACCGACTTTCCCCAGATGGCCGAGACCAAAACGGCTATGATCGGCGCGGCCCATCAAAGCGTCACCCTCATGGACGCCAGCAAGGTTAACGGACGCGGCATGTACCGCTTTGCCGAGCTGACCGATGTCGACACCATCGTGATGGACCGTGACCCCGATCATTCCGTCGCCACCTCAATCGCCGAGGCCACCGATGGAACCACCCCAGCCCTCATCATCGCCGGCGCTTAAACAAAACCACCACAAAGGTGCCTGTCCCCTTTGTGGTGGTTGTGATGGTTGAGTGTCAAAAGTGAACGTGTCGCTACTTGGAGAGCTCGTCGGCGAGGGCCTCGATCTGAGCGCGCGAGGCGTCGTTGAGCGAGCCCAGCACTGTCACCTTGTTCTGCGTCAGGGTGATGTCCTTCATACCCTCGAGCTCCTTGGTCATAATCTTGGCCGCTGCAGGCGCCCAGGAACCGGACTCGACAAGCGCCACGGTACGGTTCTGGTAGGCATGCTCGGCAAGTGTGTGGATAAAGGTGCTCATGAACGGGAAGATCTCGCCCTGATAGGTGATGGAAGCGAGCACCAGGCGGTCGTAGCGGAACGCATCCTCAACGGCCTCGGCCATGTCGTCGCGAGCCAGGTCAAAGACGGAAACCTTCTGGCCGCGAGCCTCAAGCGCAGATGCGAGCTCCTCGACGGCAGCCTTCAGGTGGCCATAGACGCTCGCATAGGCGATCGTGATACCCTCGTCCTCGGGCTGATAGCTCGACCAGGTGTTATAGGTGTCGAGGTAGTAGCCCAGGTTCTCGGTCAGCACGGGGCCGTGGAGCGGGCAGATGATCTGGATGTCCAGGTCGGCGGCCTTCTTGAGGACGGCCTGCACAAACTTGCCGAACTTACCGACGATGCCAAAGTAGTAGCGGCGAGCCTCGCAAGCCCAGCCCTCGGGATCCTCGATGTCGTTGGCGCCAAACTTGCCAAAGCCGTCGGCACTAAAGAGCACCTTGTCGGTGGACTCGTAGGAGAAGATCACCTCAGGCCAGTGAACGTTGGGGGCGCCGATAAAGGTCAGGCTGTGGCCACCCAGGTCGAGTACGTCGCCCTCTTTGACGACCATCTTGCGCTCGGGGTAGTCGGTGCCAAAGTAGTTGACCATCATGCGGAAAGCACCCATGTTGGCCACGATCTGCGCCTGGGGATAGCGCTCCATAAAGGCAGCGATACCGGCGGAGTGATCGGGCTCCATGTGATGAACGACCAGGTAGTCGGGCGTACGGCCATCGAGCACGGCCTCGAGGTTGCCGAGCCACTCGTCGACAAAGCCAGCGTCGACCGAATCGGCGACAGCGATTTTATCGCCCAAGATAACATAGCTGTTGTATGCCATGCCGTTCTCGGACACGTCGTACTGGCCCTCGAACAGGTCAATGTCGTGATCGTCGACACCGATGTAGCGGATATCCTTGGTGATCTCCATCAGGCAAAGCCTCCTAGATAGACAAAAGAACCCGTCTATCATAACACTCGCCTTCATAGCCACGGCTATCCGTCAGCATCCTTACCGATTGTAATTGAGGCGGAATATACTGCCGTTTACCTGCAAAAACTATGCGCGCAGTATCGCCGTGCTATGTCGAATAATGAGCTGACCGGGAATACGAATGGCAACGGTTTTACCCGCCGTACCCGCCTCGGGAACCGCATGCTCAAACACCTCGCGTCCGCGCTGATGTAGATCGAATCGCACGGTCGTGAGCTCGTTGTGTGCCACAAAATCATCGAGCGAATCGTCGACGCCCACCACGCTCACGTCCTCGGGCACACGCAGGCCGCTATCGCGCAGCGCCGCAATTGCGCCGTTTGCCATCTGGTCGTTTGCCGCGTAAATCGCCGTCATGGTGCGATCGTGCTCGGCCAGGTACCTGCCGGCCTCGTAACCGCTGTTGGCAGACCAGTCACCCTCGAGCGGCTCCGCCGGCTCGATGTGTTTACGCTCGAGCGCATCCCGCCAACCGGCGCGACGAAATTGCTCGTCGACCGAGAACGACGGGCCGCCAATATAGCGAATCTGCTCGTGTCCTAGCTCAAACAGGTGATCCATAAGCAAGAGCGAGCAGCCGTAATGATCGGAGTCGACCGTGGTCACCCGCGGGTGCGCGTACATGGTAACGATGACCGTGCCAATGCCCGGCAGTGGATCAAACGTCTCAAAATCGGGCGCCATGCGGCTCATGCCGATGATGATGCCGTCCACCGGCAATGCGGCCATACGACGCGTGGCCTCGGCAAGCGAAAACTCCTCGGTCTTGGACATCTCGACCAGCGTGATGGCACAATTATGCTCGCGAGCAGCGCTGGCGATGCCGTCGATCATTGAGAGGTTGCCAAACTTGGTGACATCGTTGACGCATAGGCCAACCGAATGGTATCGACCGTCGCGCAGCGAGCGACCGGCATAACTCGGACGAAAGCCGAGCTCTTGCATAGCGGACTGCACGCGCTGGCGCGTCTGCTCGTTAACGTTGGGCAAGCCGTTAGCGACGCGCGAAACCGTCTGCTGCGAAACGCCAGCAGCGCGGGCGACGTCGGCCATGGAGACCGGACGCGTACCTGTATCGTTGGACGGGCGCCTTGCCACAGGATCACCTTCACCCTTGCGAGATCTGAATAGCGTGAATGCCGGCCCGGGCAGAAATACATCCCGCGCCGAGGCCCGCTATCGTCGGACGCATGTTAACGTACTCTACTTTTTCAATCCGCATCTCTTCTGCTTTATAAGTCCATACGGCAGTACCGTTCACGGCCGTATTTCTACCGATTACCAGATTCTCAAAAAGTGACAAGCGTTGTGTTATGAGTACGTTAACATAGCCCGTAACGTGCGGTATCGTGAACACTTGGTTCATGCCGCTTCAAGTTGTTAACGTACTCATAACGACGCAAAACTCATCCGTGCGCGCCAAGGAAAGGACTCCCATGACCACCCCCGACGAAAAGACATTCGCCACGCTCACCAAGCTATTTGAGGAGGAGTTTGGCCCCATCGGCGACCGCCAGGTGCTCTACGTACACGCGCCCGGCCGTTCCGAGATCAGCGGCAACCACACCGACCACGAGGGCGGCCACGTCATCGCCGGCTCGCTCGATGTCGCTGTCGACGGCATCGCCGTGGCAACCGATTCCAACAAGGTTCGCGTTGCCGACGAGGGCTATCCCACGTTTGAGATCGCGCTCGACACGCTAGACGTTCAGGAGTCCGAGAAGGGCACGTCCGCGAGCCTCGTCCGCGGCATGGCCCACGAGGTCGCAGCGCTTGGCGTTGAGCCCCAGGGCTTCGACTTTGCCTTCACCTGCTCCGTCCCCTCGGGCGGCGGCCTTTCCAGCTCCGCTGCTGTCGAGGCGGCATACGGTCGCGCCATGGAGACGCTCTGGGGCGCACCCGCCATCGAACCCGTCGCGCTCGCCCAGATGAGCCAGCGCACCGAGAACAACTATTACGGCAAGCCCTGCGGTCTGATGGACCAAGCCGCTGTGTGCCTGGGCGGCCTCGCCTACATGGACTTTGAGGACCAGGCTCAGCCTAAAACCCAGAAGCTCGAGCTCAACTTTGAGGATCACGGTTATGCGCTCGTGCTCGTTAAGGTCGGTGCCGACCACGTGGCCGCCACCGACGACTACGCCGCCGTTCCGCGCGAGATGCAGGACGTCGCTGCCGAGTTTGGCAAGGCACGCCTGTGCGAGGTAAACGTGGCGGACTTTGACGCCAAGCTCCCCGAGCTGCGCGCCAAGCTGGGCGACCGCGCCTGCCTGCGCGCCGTTCACTACTGGTACGAAAACGGCCTGGTCGACAAGCGCTGGGCGGCCCTGAACGCCGGCGACATCGATCAGTTCCTGGTCCTGACGCGCGAGTCCGGCGCCAGCTCTGCCATGTACCTGCAGAATGTCGTTGCCAAGCTGGGCTCCGAGCAGCCTTCGATGTATGCCCTGGCACTGGCCGAGCATGTGCTTGACGGGCGCGGCGCCGTTCGTATCCACGGCGGCGGCTTTGGTGGCACCATCCAGGCCTTCGTGCCGCTCGACCTGGTCGACACCTTCATCACCAAGATGAACGGCTGGCTGGGCGAGGGCTCTGCCCGTCACTACGCAATTTCTGACAAGGGGGCTTACGCGGCATGGCTGTAATGACTGACGTACGCGAGGCTGCGCAGGGCCTCATCGAATATGCCATCCACCGATCGATGATCGGACAGGACGATCGCATCTGGGCCTACAACACCATTTTGGAGTGCATCGGTGCTACGGGCCCGGCGCTCGACATGGCCTGGGCGCTCCAGGTCGAGAAACTCTCGCTCTTGCACCCCGATACACTCCCCGACTTTGACCTGGAGGGCACGCTTGCCGCGCTTTCCGAGGCCGCCGTTGCCAACGGTGCTGCCGAGGACACGGCGTCGGGCCGCGACCGCATCGCCATGCGCATCATGGGCGCGCTCATGCCGAGGCCTTCGGTTGTAAACGAAGAGTTCAACGGACGTATGGGCGTCAACGAGCCCCGCGCCGCGACCGACTGGTTCTACGGCCTGTGCTGCGACGCCGGCTACGTGCGCCGTGCCGCCATCGCGCGCAATATCAAATGGAACACCCCCACCAACTGGGGTGACCTGGAGATCACTATCAACCTGTCAAAGCCCGAAAAGGACCCGCGCGATATCGCCGCGGCAGGTGCAGCCAAGAACACGGGCGAGAAGTATCCCGCCTGTCAACTGTGCATCGAAAACGAGGGGTATCCCGGACGCTCCGCCGCAGCCGACGGCGGCGCTCACCCCGCCCGCCAGAATCTGCGTGTTATCCCCATCCAGCTCGACGGCGAGCGCTGGGGTTTCCAGTACAGCCCGTACGCGTACTTTAACGAGCACTGCATTGCCATGAGCTCCGAGCATCGCCCGATGCACGTCGACCGCAAGGGTCTGACCTGCCTGCTCGATTTTGTGGACCTGTTCCCGCACTACTTCATCGGCTCCAACGCCGACCTGCCCATCGTGGGCGGCTCGATCTTGTCGCACGACCACTTCCAGGGCGGCGCGCACGAGTTCCCCATGATGCACGCCGCTGAGGTCTCGCAGTTTAGCGTGTCCGGCTTTGACCAGGTCAGCGGTACCGTGTTGCAGTGGCCGCTTTCGGTGCTGCGACTGCGCTCGCACGACCGCGCTCAGCTGCTCGACGCCGCCGAGAAGATTATCCTCGCCTGGCGCGAGTGGACCGATGAGTCGGTTGGCGTCATCGCGCACACAGCCGACGGCGTGGCGCACAACACTGTGACGCCCGTCATCCGCCGCGTCGACTCCCGCGGCAACGCCGGCGGCGAGATTTACGAGGCCTACCTGGCGCTTCGCTGCAACATCACGACCGACGAGCATCCGCTGGGCGTGTTCCACCCGCATGCCGAGTATCACCACATTAAGAAGGAGAACATCGGCCTGATCGAGGTCATGGGCCTGGCCATTTTGCCGCCACGCCTGGTTCCCGAGCTCGGCGCCGTCCGCGAGCACCTGCTGGCCGCCAAGGTCGACGCAAGCTACGACCTTGGCGCCGCACTCGAGGGCGACGACCTTTGCCGCAGCCACGCCGCATGGGCCGAGGATGTCTTTGCACGCCGCGCCGATGAACTTACGGCGGATAACGCCATCGACATCCTGCACGAGGAGGTCGGCGTGGTGTTTGGCCACGTGCTCGACAACGCCGGCGTCTTTAAATGGGACGAGGCAGGACGCGCCGCCCAGCAGCGCTTTATCGACTCGCTGTAGCACGCGAGCTCGAACGTTCAACAGCAGCCCGCACGACATAGCCACCTACACGACAACGGCGCCCGCCGGCAACATCGCCGACGGGCGCCGTTTTCTGATGCAAGGGTAGCTAATTTGCACCAAAACAAGGAGTGTTCCAAACTGCCGGCAGAGAAGGAACGCCCCCAGGTGCCGACCTAAACCCCCGCACTATTCGATGGAAAAACGTGGTTGCCTCCCACATTATTCGATGGAAAAACGTGGTTTACTCCCACATTTTTCGATGGAAAGACCGAAACGGTCTTATACTAACCATGATCGTTAGGAGGCAGTATGCAGCGACAGCTAATGGACGAACTCATCGCTTGGAAATCTAGGGCAAACCGCAAGCCCCTCCTGCTTAAGGGGGCCCGCCAGACGGGAAAAACCTGGCTTCTTAACGAATTCGCAGGCCAGCAGTATCAAAACGTCATCCGCTTTGACTTTATGCTCGAACCGGGCGCACGTTCGCTGTTCGACGGAAGCCTTGACCCCAAACGCATCATCTCCCAGATAGAGCTCCTGCGCGGCCAGACCATAACGCCGACAGACACGCTCATCATCTTCGACGAAATCCAAGAGGCACCGCGTGGCATCACCTCGCTCAAATACTTCAACGAGCTGGCGCCGGAATACCATATCGTGGCAGCCGGCTCCTATATGGGGCTCGCGCTCCGACGCGAAAACGAGTCGTTCCCCGTCGGCAAGATCGACCAGCTCACCATGCGCCCCATGGGGTTTGTCGAGTTCGTTCGTGCCGTCGATGGCGATCCGCTCGCAGATGCCATCCTTGCCGCAGACATGGACCTGCTGACAAACGTTTCCGAAAAGCTCGAGCGCCTGCTCAAGGAATACCTCGTTGTCGGTGGCATGCCAGAAGTTGTCTCCGCTTTCGCCGCCTCCCACGATTTCATCGAGGCCCGCAGGCTTCAGCAGCAAATCATCGAAGCTTATGAATCCGATTTTGGCAAGCATGCGCCAGCCCGCATCGTCGAGCGCATGAGGCTGGTTTGGAAATCCCTTCCCGGCCAGCTCGCAAAGGAAAACAAGAAGTTCGTCTACGGCGCGCTTCGTCCCGGGGCGCGCGCACGCGATTTTGAGGAAAGCCTCCAGTGGCTCATGGACTATGGAATCGTTCATAAGGTACCACGTGTTTCCGCCCTAAGAGCACCGCTCACAAGCTACGAGGATCTCTCGGGCTTCAAGCTGTTCTGCATCGACACCGGCATCCTCGGAGCACTCTCCGGCCTCACGCCAGCCATTGTTCTGAACGGGCCCGCTGTTTTTACGGAGTTCAAAGGCTCGCTGACCGAGCAATACGTCGCACAGGAGCTTTTGCTCCAAGGCAAAACTCCCGCGTATTGGTCATCCTCCTCCGGCAATGCAGAGACTGACTTTGCCATCGACCATGCGGGGACCGTGCTTCCGCTCGAGGTCAAGGCGGCAGAGAATCTCAAAGCAAAGAGCCTGAGGACTGCCTGCGAGAAGTTCAAACTCGGGCGCTGCGTGAGAACATCGTTAGCGGCATATAGAGACGAGGGCACGCTCGTCAACATTCCGCTCTGGGAGATTGGGCAAATCGACAAGCTGGCATAGGCGCTGTGGAGGGGGGGTGCCCCGTAAGGAGTGTCCCAAACTGCCAGCAGAGACGATATGAGCAGGACATAAAAACATTGAGAGCCCCTGCTGCATGAAAGACCGCGGATTAGGCCGACAATGGTGAGTGTCTAATCCAACCGTGGCGGCCACGCCGCATTCATG
>CABUWV010000006.1 GCA_902495355.1 uncultured Collinsella sp. | reverse complement strand
TGCGGCCCCGCCGCTTTATGCCGACAGCGCTGCCCATACAAGCAGGTCGCCCGCCGTTTTTAGATGCAAAACGGCGGGCGACCTATCTTCGGCGTTGGAGCACGGGCGGCACACCGACTACGGGCGCTCCATATTGGGGACGATGCTGCCCTCGGTCACCGCATGCACGGCAAGACGCATGATGTTGTCGTAGCCGGTCTTGCTCAGGATCTCCGAGATGCGGCGCTTGATGGTGCCCTCACTCATAAACAGCTCGGCCGCGATCTCGCGACGACTTTTGCCCTCGCAGGCGAGGCGCAAAATCGACAGCTCGACATCGTCGAGGGCCGCCGTGCCCGAAAAAATGCTCTCGGGCGGCTTGGGAAACGTGCAATAGCCCGCCAGCGTGGAGCGCATCACGGCGAACAGCTCGTCGATACCGACGTTCTTGTACACAAAGCTGTCGACGCCCGCCTCGCGGGCCTGATCGACAAAGGTGATCTCGGGCATGCCGGTCATGATAATGATGCGACACTCGGGCAGTTGCTCCTTGATGCGCGCCGCCGCCACGATGCCGTTTGAATCGTGTTCGGTGCACACGTCCATCAGTATCATGTCCGGGCGCTCCTTGAGCGCGACACCCAAGGCCTCGGAAGCATCGGCAATGGCGGAAACAACGGTCATATCGGGCTGGTCGCCAACGGAGCGCGCCAGGCTCTCGCGCAAGATAGCCTGGTCTTCGACGATAAGGACGCGAATCATGAGTTTCTCCTTTGAGCTGTGGCGCTGGCGTTGAGCGGGATGGACACCGCAAGCGTAAAGGGCGGGGCGGCATGGATTTCCAGGCAGCCGCCCAGATCTTGCGCGACATGCCTCATACCTGGAATACCCGTTCCCTCGCGATACGATACGGGTGCAGGCGCGCCGTCGTTAGAAACGGTCATCCGCGCAACAGCGCTGCCTTCCGACGTCTCCCGCCACAGGTGCACATGGACCCGATGAGCCTGTGTATGCTTGGTGGCATTGGTCGAGGCTTCGCGGATAATCTGCAGAAAGGCTGCGGCGACACGCGCGTCCTCAGGCAGCTCGCCCTCCACATCGATCTGCACGCTCACCAGGCCAAAGGCATGGACGATATCGCCCAGTTGCTCTGCCGGTTCGGTGTCGCCCCCACCGCGCAGATCGGCAGCGATTGAGCGCAGCAGCGGGTCGATCTGCTCGAGTGACTCGTCATCCAGGCGCCCCTCCTCCAGATAACGATGGAGGATGGACAGGCGCTGCCCGATCACGTCGTGCACGCGAGCGCGCATACGCAGATAGGCCGCATTGTCAGCAACTTTTTTGACTTCTTCGATCTGGGCTTGGAGCTCTTGGCCCGCAAGCTCAAGCAGGTGGTTGGCTTGCGCCAGGCGATCATGAGCATGCGCATACTCTGTTACATCCAGGCCGATAATGCGCTCAAAGAGGCGGCCCGAAACCATAACGTCATCGTGCACAAACAAGCGAATCTCGGCGGGAGAAACCTCGACCACCGCCCGCGCCTCACCAAAGCGGTCCAAGTTAATCCGCACGCGGTTCCTACTGCTTTCGGGCATTTGCATGCTGAGTTTGCGCAGGTCGTTCCATGTACCGCTCATATCGCCTAGGTCGGTGGGCATATGAAGCTCCACCAGGTTTTTGCGCATGCAGCGGTTCATGAGCAGCGGACGGCCCCTCGGGTCCAGATACAGGATGCCCACGGGAATCACGTTGATGGTCTCGATCGTCGAGAACGCGGTGATATCCTCCTGGCGATTACGGACGTCCATCAAGAGCGCCGCGATGGAACGGAACAGGAAGAACGCTCCCTCTGCGATAAGGACAACGGTCCACGCCGAGCCCATGGCAAAAACCACCGGCGGTGTAACGGCGACAACAAGCAGCAGCTCGACCAGCATGACGGGGCGACGATAGTGCACCATAAGCACCACGCCATAGGCAAAGATTGCGGCATTGAGCCACAGCACTCCGCCCATTGCCCTGGCGCAAACGTCAAGCGGCGCCACCAGATACGAGCCAGACGACGCGAACAGGATAAGCGCCGAAACCACCAGGTGAACCACGAGGCTCGCTTCGTAGGCGCAAATCACCTTACGGTTATAGGACGAGCGGCGCGATACGATGAGCGGAACGTGGATCGTCTGCAGGCAAGCAGCCAGGGCAAAGGCAACATCGAGCGCAACGATTTGGGGAAGGATGAGCGGAATCTGCATCGTCACTCACCCGCCCGCGGCATCAACACGATCATGCGCAGCTGGCCGGGCTCGCCCTCAAGGCGATATGCCACGTTGCGCCCTTGCAAAGCGCTTTCGAGCTCTTGCGCAGCGGGCGTCTGCGAAAGATCTGCATCATCGTTGGAAAAAAGCGTGGCGCGCAGCTCGACACTGCATCGGTCATGGTCGCCCAAGTGATACATAAGCGCCGGATGGTCGGTGGTGTAGGCAAAAAACGCAAAGTCATACACGCAGTCGTACAGGGCGCTTACTGTACTGGCGTGCATCGGGCGCCGTATGGCGATAATCGAGGCGCAATCGACATCGATGGTGCGCAGGTCACTTGCGAGCTCGTTGGCAATGAGCTGAATGCGGTCGCGATCAAAACCGCTCTCCCCGTGCTGTGCCAACGTGAGCGACCCTTTGCGCTTGCAATAGGCGACGAGCATCTTGGCGCGCTGCAGCATGCGGTAACGCTCGTGCGAAGACGCCTCGTCGGTCAACGGCGGCAGCGAGCTCAGCAAGTCGTACATCCCTTTGAGCGCGCGGGCAAGCGCTTGATCCACGTCTTGGACCAGCAAGGTCTCGGCCTCTTGATCTGCCAAATGCGTCTTAAGGTCGTAGTCGGCGGCGAGCAGCTCGTTTTGACGCTGCAGCTCCATGCGACGATGTGCCAGTTCACGGTTAAGCTCGTTGAGATCCGACACGTCTTGGGCAAGCAGGGCCGATCCGCCCAGCAGTGGAAAGGCACGGTACATCACATCGGGATCGGACGCCACGGCAAAGGCATGGGCGCGGCCGTGCGCCTGGGCCCGCAACTCCTCGCGCACGCCTACCGGCATTGGCTTTGACACTGGCGTGGCATAGACTTCCTGCAGGTCGCGCGTTAGAACTTTGAGGTCAAGCGGCAAGGTGTCGAAGATGCCGGCGATGTCGTGATACGACGGAATGACACCGCAATCGAGACAGATTTCCATCGCCACCACGCACAGGACGCAATAGACGAGCGAAAAGTTGAGCCTCCATGCCCAGGGCACGCGCAGAGCATATGAGATGGCAAAGAAAGCGCCACCCAGCAGCACGAACGCCGCCGTGCCCGAGAAACGTTGGATGCGAAAGGACGAGGACCGACCAACCAGGATAAAAAAGGTCACGAAGTTAAAGGCCGTCCACACTAAGACGGCGAAATAACCCCAGCCGTACGTGTAATCGTTGCTCCAGGTGTCGCTTGTACGGTCAAAGCGGAAGACCTGCTGGTGAAAATCGTTGGTGAGCACAAATCCGATAAGCAGGATGGCCACAATCCACAGCGCAGCGCAGTAGCGGCGACCCAGGCGGTGTTGCTCCAGGCCCGCAAGGCGCAGACCACACAACTGGTAGAGCAGCGGAATGAGCGTCATGGGCACGTAGTACAGGTACCACAGCACGGTGGCATAGAACGGCGTGAACGACTTGTACTTGAGAATGACTTCGATCATCCACAGGGCGCAGATGGAGGCGATGGCAACAAGGCGGCGGCGCAACACATAGTCCAAACAGCGCAGATAGACCAGCACGCCCCAAATCGAAAATACAATTGCGGCGACAAGCAGCGGGAGAGAGCTCGAATGGACGAGCGCATCCACGACCTCTTCGGACACCTCGCTATAGGCGGGCACGGCGTTAGAAAGTTTGGGGTCGAAGGCGAACAGCGACGGCAAGACCACCAAAAGCATGAGGAACAGCGCGGTGATGGCGCCGGCGATAGCAAAGACGCGGTGACGGTACACCTGATGTGTTATGCCAACCAGGAATCGCGGCATGGCGAAGAGCCTGCCGCCCCTGGGATCCGCCACGGGAGCGGATCGGGCGGCCGCGTGGCCGATATGTCGCTCGCGGGTACCCATAGTGCTTTTAGTGTACCGACAGATGGGTCGAAAAAGCGGGCCGCATGTCCCAAAATCCGCAGACGGCAAGGCGCCCGGCGAGCATTAACTGCTCGCCGGGCGCCTTGGTTAGGAGGCTATGAAGTTGAGTGTCTCAGCTTCCTTAGGACAGGTCCTCACCATTAGAAGCAATAACCTTCTTGTACCAGTCGAAGCTCTTCTTTTTGGAGCGCTTGAGGGTGCCGTTGCCGGCGTCGTCGCGGTCCACATAGATAAAGCCGTAGCGCTTGGACATCTCGCCCGTGCCGGCCGAGACCAGGTCGATCGGGCCCCAGGTGGTGTAGCCCAGCAGGTCAACGCCGTCCTCGGTCACCGCATCGCGCATCGCGGCGATATGCTGGCGCAGGAAGTCGATACGGTAGTCGTCGTTGATGGAACCGTCCTCTTCGACAACATCCTTGGCGCCCAGACCGTTCTCAACCACAAACAGCGGCTTCTGATAACGATCGTACAGGTCGTTGAGCGTAATGCGGAAGCCCAGCGGATCGATGGCCCAGCCCCACTGGCTCTCCTGAAGGTAGGGGTTCTTGGCGCCGGCGAAGGCGTTGCCCTGGGTGCGCTCGACATCGGGGTTATCGGCACCGGCGGAGCAACGGGTGCTGTAATAGCTAAAGCTGATGAAGTCGACGGTGTTGGCGGCCAGGATCTCGCGGTCCTCGTCCGTCATGCCCACATCGATACCCAGACGCTCGAGCTTCTTGACGGCATAGGCCGGGTAGTAGCCACGGCTCTGAACGTCGACGAAGAAGTAATTGTCCTGGTTGTCGAGCTGCGCCTGGCGCACATCGCCCGGACGGCAGCTGTAGGGGTAGTAGCTACCTGCGGCGAGCATGCAGCCGATCTTGACCTCGGGGTCGATCTCGTGGGCAATCTTGGTTGCCCAAGCGCTGGCGACGAGCTCGTTGTGAGCGGCCAGGTACTCGACGGCCTCCTTGTTCTCGCCCTCCTCAAAGACCAGACCGGCACCCATAAACGGCAGGTGCAGAATCATATTGATCTCGTTGAAGGTGAGCCAGTACTTCACCAGACCCTTGTAGCGGGTAAAGATCGTGGTCGCGAGGTTCTTGTAGAAGTCGATGAGCTTACGGTTGCGCCAGCCGCCGTACTCCTTGATGAGGTGAATCGGGCAGTCGAAGTGCGTGATGGTCACGAGCGGCTCGATGCCGTGCGCCTGACACTCGCGGAATACGTCCTCGTAGAAGGCCAGGCCAGCCTCGTTGGGCTCGGTCTCGTCGCCGTTGGGGAAGATGCGGGTCCAAGCCAGGCTCATACGGAAGGTCTTAAAGCCCATCTCGGCAAAGAGAGCAATGTCCTCTTTGTAGTGGTGGTAGAAATCAATGCCGGTCCGCGCGGGGTAGTAATAGCCGTCCTCGAAGTCGAGCATTTTACGCTGGCCGGAGACCACCGCATAGCGCTCGGGGCCGTGCGGAGCCACGTCCACGTTGGCAAGGCCGCGGCCGTCCACGTTGTAGGCGCCCTCGCACTGGTTAGCAGCCGTCGCGCCGCCCCACAGGAAGTCATTACGGAAAGCCATGCATCGATCCTTTCATACGCTGCTTGTCGTGGTTTCAGTATCCCCGCAAATAGGGCCTCGCCCAACGACAGCGACGCAGGCCGACACTTCTTTTCGCACACGGCGGCCCGGCAGCCGCCCCCGCCTGACACTTTTTGATACCGCCGCCCTACACCACCACAATGGGGACAGGCACCTTTGTGGTGGTTTGGGCCCGGTTTGTCTCGATCTGTAACAGGTAGACCGTCAAAACCGGGCCTGGTGTTACAGATCGAGATCTTTCGGGCAGCCCCTGCAGTTTGTCTAAATCTGTAACAGGTAGAGACGATTTGGCCCGCTAGATGTTACAGATCGAGACAGAAGATTCTAGTCGCAGGCGATGTCGAGGTTTTGCCGACGAGGCCTACGTAACCGCCTTCGCTCAGCAATTCATTTGACTGAATAGGAAAGAAAGGAAAAAATAGGAAAAAAAGGAAAGGAGACTTATGACTGAAACCATCTTCTCCCCCTCATTTGGAAATCGCCCGTCCTATCTGGTGGGTCGCGGGAACGTGATTTCGACATTCATCTCCGGTCTTGAGCAGGAGCCGGGCAATCGAGACCGAGCCATGCTCATGCTCGGCCAGCGAGGCAGCGGCAAGACGGTTCTTCTGTGGGAACTTGCCGACCGCGCACGCAAGCTCGGTTTTGTTGTCGCCACACCCACCGTAGCCTCCGAAGATATGCTTGAGCGCATTGTTGAAAAAATCCAAGAAGCAGGCGAGCCTTATGTCAGCAAGCGTCATCTCCCCAAACTTTCTGGCGGTAGCTTGAGCGTCTTCGGTTTCTCAGCCGGTCTCGAGTTCACACGCGATGTGCAGGAGACCAAGAGTTTCCAGTTCAAACTCACGCAGCTGGCGCGCAAGCTGACCGAGCAGGGGCACGGCATCCTCATCCTTATCGATGAGCTCCAAGCTAATTCACCTGAGATTAGACAGCTCGTCACCGCCTATCAAGAGCTGGTCGGTGAGGGACTCAACGTCGCGCTTGTTATGGCAGGTCTCCCGGGAGCCGTCTGTGCAACGCTCAATGACCGCGTGCTGACATTTCTCAACCGCGCTCGCAAGGTCACGCTCGAACCGCTTTCAGTCGGAGATGTCGATGCCTATTATCAGCGGGCTTTCGAAGAGCTCGACCTTGATATTCCAGGCGATCTTCGCCTCCGCGCCGCTCGCGCAACCCAAGGCTCGCCCTATATGCTGCAGCTCATCGGCTATAACATCGGCAATCGCTGCAAGACAGGAGAACACGTAACGCCAGAGCAAGTCGACGGAGCTATCGAAGCGTCAAAAGCCGATTTCGAAAACGATGTTTGTGAAACGACGCTCGCCGCGCTATCGGACCAAGACGTCGCGTTTCTCGACGCAATGACTGATGACGAAGACGCCGTTTCGCGCATTTCCGATGTAGCGAAACGTATGTCAGTCACACCCGACTATGCGCAAAAGTATCGCCGGCGCCTCATCGACGCCGGCGTAATCGAACAGGCGCGCCGCGGTTACGTGCGTTTCGCCGTTCCATATATGGCTGACTATCTGCGCAGCCAACTCTAGGCAGCCACCACAAAGGGGACAGGCACCTTTGTGGCGGCTTGGGCCCGGTTTGTCTCGATCTGTAACAGGTAGAGACGATTTAGCCCGCTAGATGTTACAGATCGAGACAGAAGATTCTAGTCGCAGGCGATGTCGAGGTTTTTGCCGATGAGACCTACGTAGCCGCCCTCGGCAGCCTTGGGGCTGTCGGCGTGGCAGAGGACCCACTTGTCGGCCTTCCAGTAGCAGTAGCTGTCACCGGTGGCAGGCATGTCGGCTGCGGCCTCGGGGCGCGGGCCGTTGGTGCCCGCCGGCAGCGCCACCATCACCTGGAAGCCGCCTTCGTCGACCATGCAGGGCGTATAGTGGAGCGTGGTGTTGAAGACCTCAACAATCTTGCCCGCCGGCACGCGGAACGCCTTGACGCACGCGGTGTCGAGCTTGCCGTCCTCGATCTCCCAGCGATGCGCCACGAGCAGGATAAAGTCGCGCGCGCCTAGGTTAAACTCGCTCGCGCGGTGGTACTCCAGGCAGTTGAGACGCGTGTTGTGGCCGTTGCACCAGCCCAGCTGGAACGGACGGCCACCAAACATGAGAAAGCCAAGCTTGTCGGCATCCTTGACGTCCTCGAGCTCCGGCGCGCTTGCTACGTACTTGCTGCCCTCGGGGATGGGCGTGGCAGAGAGCGCCTCGAGCACAGACGACGTGAGCTCGAACGGAACGTTATTCCAAACGTTGCCATAGGATTTGAACTCGGGATCGTTGACAGAGTAGATATGCATGTTCACTCCTGTTCGTAAATGTGACTATACGAACATTCTAGAACAAACATGAGCGATTTTGAACGCTCGTCCCGACCAATCAACAAAAAGGCGCCCCCGCATAAGCGAAGGCGCCCAATGCGCGCGTTTTGGGCGATAAAGCCCTTACGCCTGCTGATAGTGCAGGTGCTTCTCGTCGATATCGGCCAGGTCGCGGTCGAGGTAGCGGCGCGCAAGCCAGTTGGCCATGGGGAGGTTCTGGTCCAGGTAGTTACCGCATTCCTCGGGAGCGGCACCGGGGACATCGCCCTCAAAGTCGGCGACAAACTCAAACAGCTCGCGGACGAGCGGCAAGATCTTCTCGCTCGTCAGCTCGCCAAAGACAACCAGGTAAAAGCCCGTGCGGCAGCCCATGGGGCCAAAGTAGACAATGCGGCTCGACCACTCGGCATGATTGCGAAGGAACGTCGCGCCCAGGTGCTCGATGGTGTGGCACTCGGCCGTGTTCATGACCGGCTCCTTGTTGGGCGTGGTCAGGCGCAGGTCAAACGTGGTGACGGCGGCGCCGGTCGCCGGATCGCGGTCGATGCGGCTCACATACACGCCGGGCTCAAGCAGCAGATGGTCAACGGAAAAGCTCGCGATGCGCTCCATGGCAGATCCTCTCGATAGTCAAATTGGGACGGGGCTCTTTTAGCTGGTTCGAATGGTCGCACCAATCATACCAGTCAAAAAAGCCCCGTCGCAAAAAGACAACTTAGCCAAGGACACGGGCCATACGCGCCTTGAACTCGGACAGGAAGCGCGGAGCATCCACGGTCAGTGCCACAAGCGCGCTCTTGTCCGGATCGGACAGGCGGCGCTCATCGCAGATGGTGCGACCGCGGTACTCGCCCAGCAGATCAACACGCAGGTTGCAGCCGAGCGCACCTACGAGCGTGGGATCGATCGCCACGGCAACCGCCAGCGGATCGTGCAGCGCACAACCACCCAGGTAGGGTGCGTTCATCTCGTACGAGCCAATGTAGTGCTCGACCATGCTCGCAAATGCGCAGCCCGCCATGGTGCCCGAGCCCGTCCAGCCGGCAATGTCGCGGCGTGTGAGCACCACGCGATGCGTCACGTCCAGACCCACCATGGTGAGCTTACGGCCCGAGCGCAGCACCGCGTCGGCTGCCTCGGGGTCGCTCGCCATGTTGGCCTCGGCGCCCGCGCTCACGTTACCGGGCACGGTAAGGGCGCCGCCCATCACGACCACGCGGCCGATGGACATCATTGCCGCCGCATCGCGCTCCAGGGCGAGCGCCAGGTTGGAGAGCGGGCCGGTCGCCACGTAAATCAGATCGGGACCATAGGTGCGCGCGGCATCGATCAGATAATCGACCGCAGCGTTACCGTCGGCCGAGGTCGCCCCCACCGGCTCGTAGGGCGACGCGGGCACGCTCGCGCCGCCGATGCCGTTCTTGCCGTGAATGAGCGCGGTGGACGCCGGCGGCGTATAGGGCTCAGTCGCCTGCAGAGGACGGTCGGCACCCAGGTACACCGGAACCTCGGGGCGACCCAGCAGATCGAGCACCGCCAGGCAATTGTGCGCCGATTGCTCGACGCGCACGTTACCAAAGCACGTGGTGATGCCCACGAGCTCCACCTCGGGGCTCGCGATGGCATAGGCCAGCGCCATCGCATCGTCAACACCCATATCCAGATCAAGGATCAGCTTCTTGATTGCCATTGTTCTACTCCGCTTCTCCGTCTTGTACTAAATCGTCTAAATCAAACACGCGCTCAACTTCGGCGCGCGTGGGAATCGATTGCTGAGCGCCCAGGCGCGACACCGTCACCGCCGAGGCGCGAGCGCCCGCGGCCATGCACTCAAAGAGCAGCAGGCCCTCTAGGCGAGCCGCCGCCAACGCGCCGATAAACGTATCGCCGGCGGCCGTGGTATCGACTACCGTACTCGAAAGTGCCGGCATGCGCAGCAGCTCACCGCCATCGCCGAGCGTAACCGAGCCGGCACCGCCCAACGTGATGACCGCAGCCCCGGCACCCTTGTCGAGCAGCGCATTGAGCGCCGCGACGCAGCTTGCATCATCCGTGGGCAGAATGCCCGTCAGAACCTGGCACTCGGTCTCGTTGGGGCAGACCAGGTCGACCGCAGGCCAGACCTCCGCAGGCAGCTCGCAGGCAGGCGCTGGATTAAAGACCGTATAGAACCCCAGCTCGTGAGCACAAACAAGCGCCTCGGCCGTCGCCGCAAGGTCACATTCACCCTGGGCGATAAAGACGCTTCCGGCAGCCGGGGCAATCTCGCTGGCGTCGTCGTCGAGCTCATGGGCCACCAGACGCCTCAACGCGCAGGCAACGTCCGCGCCCGCAAGCGCATGGTTGGCGCCCGGTGACAGTATGATGCGGTTGTCGCCCTCGCAGCGAATGATGGTCGCCGTTCCCGTCTCCACGTCATCGCGATGCACTACAAAGTCACAGTCCACGCCGGCGTCTTGGAGCCCCACCACGAGCGACGCGCCGAACGCGTCGCGACCGACCGCGCCGATCATGTGCGTGCACGCGCCCATACGCGCGGCAGCTACAGCCTGATTGGCGCCCTTGCCGCCGGCGTTGGTGATAAACCCGCTGCCGCCGACGGTCTCGCCCGCACGCGGTATGCGCTCGCACGCTACCGAAAGGTCCATGTTCATGCTGCCGAACACCGCAACGATGCCGCGATCTGCCATGGAAACCTCCTCATCTGCGGGCCTTATGCCCACCGCCGGCCGTCGATCGTGCACTCTCGCACCCCCTATAACTTTAGTTCACTTTGATGTGGACGCGCGCTTGAGCTTGCGCCAGCAGCAAGCATTCACAGGAGCAGGCAGCTACAATGAAGGCGTGCTGATTATTCTCGTCATTGGATGATGTTTTATGGAACAACTCTCGCAATCGGGCTCGCGCGGTCGACGCCGCACAGGCAACGAGCCGGCGCCGCACGAACGCGTGAAGAGCGAACGCCGTGCCAACGAGCCGCGACGCACCGCGAGCCCCCATCGCGCTTCTGCCAACAACGCGGGTCGCGCCAACACTCCCGCCGCGGAGCAGACGCCTGCTCGCCCCAAGTCCCGCTACATCCCTGCACTCGACGGTCTGCGTACGCTCGCCGTCGTCGCGGTGGTGCTCTATCACCTCAACCTCACGTGGGCTCAGGGCGGCCTGCTTGGCGTCACGATCTTCTTTGTGCTTTCGGGCTATCTGATCACGCGCCTGCTACTCAACGAAGTCGCTAAAACCGGACGCATCGACCTCAAGAGCTTCTGGATTCGCCGCATCCGTCGCCTGGTCCCCGCCGTGGTGACCGTCGTGGTGGTGACCTGCGCGCTGTGCACCATCTTTAACCACGTGATGCTCACCAAGATGCGCCCCGACATCCTGCCGTCGCTGCTGTTCTTCAACAACTGGTGGCAGATTGCCCAAAACGTCTCGTACTTCAATGCTCTGGGCGACCCCTCGCCGCTCACGCACTTTTGGTCGCTTGCCATCGAGGAACAGTTCTACCTGATTTGGCCGCCACTGCTGTTTGCCATGGTATCCATGCATGTGAGCAAGCCCAACACGCGCCGCGTGGTTCTGGGCCTGGCTGCCGTCTCCGCCATCGCCATGATGGTGCTCTATAACCCTGCCGCCGACCCCAGCCGCGTGTACTACGGCACCGACACCCGCGTGTTCTCGCTGCTGCTGGGCGCTTGGATGGCCTTTATCCCCGATCGCGACCTAGCTCCGGTGCGCCTCGCTCATCGTTTGGGGCTCAATCGCCTGGCTGGCGCCGCCAAGCACGACAAGAACGCCGAGGGCAAGCCTAGCGAGAAGGCCGACGAATCAGCCGAGACCGCCCCGGCACAGCCGAGCGCCCTCGTGCGCTTTTGGTCCTCGCCCGCATCCATCGATGTGCTGGGCGTCGTGGGTCTGGTTGGTCTTGCTGCCATGGTCGCGCTCACCAACGGCTACACCGCGTTCCAGTATCGCGGCGGCACGCTGCTGTGCTCGATCCTCACGCTCATGGTCATTGCGGCCTGCGTGCAGCCCCAGGGCATGGTCGCGCGCGCCCTTGCCGCCGAACCGCTCGTGTGGGTTGGCAAGCGCTCGTACAGCATCTACCTGTGGCACTATCCGCTGCTGCTCCTCATGAACCCGGTCGCCAACATCAACGACACGCCCTGGTGGCAGTATATCTTGCAGGTACTTGTGGTGGTCGCCGTGGCAGAGTGCTGCTATCGCTTTATCGAGACTCCGTTTAGGAAGGGCGCCTTTGGGCGCACCGTCGCCGAATTCCGCGATGGCACCACCACGCCCGCCAACTGGGTGCGCGCGCACGTCCCTGCCTGCGCAGCCTGCGCTGTCGTGTTGGTCGTTGCACTGGGCGGCCTGATCTTTGTGCCCGAGACGTCTGCGCTGAGCGGCGAGGGCGCCGAAGTTCTGAACAAGGAAGCCAAGAACACCGCGCCCACCGACCAGCAGGCGGCCGACGACACCGACAAGGACAACGACGGCTTCCCCGATGGCTCCTACGATCTGCTTATGATCGGCGACTCCGTGTCGCTGCGTGCCGTAGACACCTTTGACGGCGTGTTCCCGCACAGCCATATCGATGCCGAAAAGGGCCGCCAGTTTGATGCGGGGCGCGCGACATTTGAGGGCTATATCCAGCAGAACCTTGCCGGCAAGATCGTGGTCTTTGCCCTGGGCACCAACGGCTTGGTAACCGACGACCAGATCGACGCCATCATGGCCGATGCGGGAGATAAGCGTATTGTGGTGTTTGTGAACACGCGCAGCCCGCAGCCGTGGGTTGGCTCTACCAACCAGGCCATCGCCAACGCCGCCACGCGCTACAAGAACGTGCGCGTTATCGACTGGTACGGATACAGCGCCAACCGCAACGACCTGTTCGATGGCGATGGCACGCACCTATCGACCACTGGCGTGACTGAGTACCTCAACTTGATCCACGACGCAGTCAAGAAGGACCTGCCCGTGCATCCCGAGGATCACGTCAACGATCCGCAGCCGGCAGCCGTCAAGTCTGCCACCGACGCACTCATCAATGCGCTTGCCTTCAAGCCGCACAAGTTGGGCACCGACAAGTAACCTGCAGCGCAAACTTCCCACATCCGGAGGGGGCGTCTGCCACGGCAGACGCCCCCTCCGGCAGTTAGGGACGTTCCTTATGTACCGGTACCTAGGGACACTCCTGGCGCAGCCAATGAAGACCTCTACGGATGAATTCCAGGCCGCTCCGTCGCTCCAGACATCGTTTCCGCGCCTCGCGCCTGCCCCAAACAATCAAAACAAGCCCTTTTCGCCGCACCCTCAAAGGTCTGTGGGCAAAAAAGGGCAAATATGAGTACTGTTACCATTTTAGTAGCAGGCAAAACCACCCAAAATGACGTCCGAGCGAACCCTACAACCCCCTAAAGCAGCCAACCTGACTGGTTTAAGGCGTATTGGAGCCAATTTTAATGAACATACTATAGGTTATGTTTATTATCTTCTTGAATGTAAATGCTATTCACTTAGCAACAGTACTCATATTTGGCATTTTCTGCCCACTGCCATATAACTAACACCCTATAGCAGACAAAAACAGCCCGCAGCCCATCGCTGCGGCCTGTTTGGAGTCCAAAAGAGGCGCTAAGCGCTGTAACCCATCGCCTGCAGAACAAACATGACGACCGTCAGCACCGTAATCACGCCGATAGTCGCCCAAGTGAGCACGTTCCACACGCGGCCGTTGCGGTTGGCACCCATAATGTGACGGTCGGCGGCGATAACCACCTGGAACACCAGAACCACGGGCAGTAGCACGCCATTGATGACCTGCGAGGTCATCATAATCTGGAACAGATCGACGCCGGGCATAAGCACCAACACGGCAGAGATGCCGATGATGGCCGTAATGATGCCGCGATAGACCGGGGCCTCGTCCCAGCTGCGGTCGGCACCGCGCTCCCAGCCAAATGCCTCGCAGATAGCGCTCGATGTAACGCCCGGCAGCACGCAGGCAGCCAAGAAGCTCGCCGCGACCAGGCCCGAGGCAAACAGTACCGTGGACCACTGACCCGCAATAGGCTCCAGCGCGCGGGCAGCATCGGCAGCATCGCTAATCTGAATACCCGCCGGGAACAGCACCGTACCAGTCGTGATGATAATAAAGCCGGCAATGACATCGGCGGCAAGCGAGCCGCTCACGGTATCGATGCGCTGCAGCACGATATCGTCCTCGCCCGCGTTCTTATCGACCACGTTGTTCTGCGCCAAGAAAATCATCCACGGCGCGATGGTGGTACCGATCGTTGCGACCACGAGCGACACGTAGCTGGGGTCATTTTGAATGTTAGGCACGACCAGGTCGACCGCGACCTCACCCCAGTTGGGGCCAGCCATAAACGCGGCGACAATATAGGTCACGAACACGCAGCTCACCAGCAGCAGAATCTTCTCGATGCGCTGGAAACTACCCGACATGGTAAGCATCCACACCAGCAGCGCCACCAACGGCACCGAGATGCTCGCCGGCACGCCAAAGAGAGCAAGGCCGCTGGCGATGCCCGCAAACTCCGAAATGGTCACAGCCGTGTTGGCGATCAACAGCGCCGCCATAGCAAGTACACTCTTGCGCACGCCAAAGCGCTCGCGAATGAGCGATGCCAGGCCCTTGCCCGTGACGCAGCCGCAGCGCGCCGCGGTCTCCTGCGTCACGATGAGCAGCACAGTCATGACGGGAAGCATCCAGAGCATCTTGTAGCCATAGCTGGCGCCCGCGCTGGAATACGTTGCAATGCCGCCGGCGTCATTGCCCGAAAGCGCCGCCAGCAGACCGGGGCCCATAGCGCCAAAGATGGCCGCGATGGTCAACTTTTGCTTGGTGCCCGACTTTTGCTTGGTATTTTGCACGCGACCACCTAACCCATGACCGACATGGTGAGCAGCACCGCAGCGGCGCAGTACGCTACGCACGAGATCATGACGGCAATAACGTTCATGGCGGTGCCCGACGTGTTGAGGTCATGCTCGTCACGCCAGAACAGCACCATCAGGTAAATCACGGCACTCATGTTGCCAACCAGGCAAATGATGGCAGCGATATTAAAGCACCCGGTAAAGAGTTGCTCCTCAAACATGGGCGCATCGGGGAACGCAGCGGTGCGCACCAGCTGGGCGCACAGGTAGGTCACGAGTGACAGAATCAGGCCCATGCCCGTGCTCTGGAAGAAGAACCCCAGATACGGCTTGGGCTCGTCGTCGTGACCGTCATACTCCAGGAAGTAGTTCTTGACGAACGACACCATGCGCGAGGCCGCCAGCAGCACAAGCGGCATGGCGCACATGGGGAACACCACCAGATGCGCGGAGCCGAGCGCCGTCCCCAGCACGGTCGCCATGATGCACGACGCGATGCCCCATACAACAACCCAGTACTGGCGATGCACGAACCAGCTGAGCACGTTCGTCGAGTCGTCCGACGCGCTATCGCCCGAGCCGACACCGGCGATCTGCAGGTCCTCCTGATGCTCCTCAGCGATAACGTCCATGGCGTCGTCGAAGGTTACGATACCCAGGATATGACGGTTCTCGTCGCAGACAGGGATGGCAACCAGGTCGTACTTGGTCATCTCGTCCGTTACGTCTTCCTGGTCCTCGTCGGGCGACACATAGACCAGGTCGCGATAGGCCAGCTGACCCAGCGTGGCGTCGCGGTCGGCTACGATCAGCGTGCGCAGCGAAAGCACGCCGGTCAGCATGCCGCTCGGATCCTCGGTATAGACGTAGTAGACGCTCTCGAAGTCCTCGTCGAGCTCGCGAATCGCCTCGATGGCGTCACCGACCGTTGCCGTGGCGGGCAGGGAGACAAACTCCGAGGTCATGATGCGGCCGGCGGTGTTGTCCTCATACCCCAGCAGGTTACGAATCGCCTTCTCCTCCTTGACGCCCATCAGGCGCAGGAGCTTCTCGGCCTTCTCGTAATCGAGCTCGTCGATCAGGTCGGCTGCATCGTCCGGGTCCATCATGGCCAGCATCGACGATGCGTCCGTGTCGGACAGGCCCTCGAGCATCTCGGTCATAAGCTCGTCGTCATCGAACTCCGAGATGGCCTCGGCGGCCTGGGCAGTATCGAGCTGTGCAAACACCTGCGCACGCAGGCGCGGGTCGAGCTGCTCGATAATGTCGGCGATGTCGGCAGGGTGCAGCTCGCCGAGCGTCTTGTGCGACACCGAGAGCTGAATGTTCTTGGTCGAGCGGTCGAGCAGGTCCATGTAGGACCAAGCGATGATGTCCTCACTGAGCGGCTTGCCCAGGTGCTTCATAAAGCCTTCGACGATATGCTCGAGCGCGGGGCTGATGGCGCGTAGCAGACCGCGGGCACCGACCTCGGCGCCCAGCAGGCGCAGCTGGTTTTCGCCCGACATGGAAAACTTGATGTCGTTTACGCGCACGACCTTCATGCCCTGCGTGTCGACGATCTGCTTGTTGAGCACGTCGCGGGCGAGCAGGAGTTCGGTCGGCTGCAGGTACGAAAAACGGATTTCGGTGGCCGACGTCTTAAGGTGTACACCCGTCTCGTCGATACGGTCGACCCATTTGCGCCAGCTGATCATAAACGGCGTCTTGCCGGGGCCGCGGAACGCGAGCGACGTCACGTGCGGAAAAACTTCGCCGGTAGCAATGCCAAAATCGTTGACCACGCCGAGCTTTTCGCCGTCGACGTCCAAGACCGGCAATTTGAGCATCTCACTCAGATAATTCAATGGTGCTCCCCATCATTATTCCTCCGGACGCGGCCGCGCGTGCGGCGTCCGGGGGCTTCTGGATATGTATACGCATGCGCGGGCGGCACGCCGCTCGACGCTTACACCCCGTGCATGCGCAAAAAGCACCTGCATGGGGTCATCGACTGTATGGTCGAGGTTTGGATTTCACCTGTAACCTTTCTCTTGACCCTCATTAACCGCAGTAACTATAGCATCAGCATCGCCCTGCGGCATCGAATTTATGCGCTGCACATTGCAGGCATACCAAACGCTGACGCATCCGTGACATAGTCATTGGGGACGTTCTTAAATGACTACCCAATAACTACTCTGTGGTGTCGTCGTCCTCGGCAAGTTGGGGGAACACGGCGTCCTTGGGCATGGTGACCTTCGTCAGCGAGGTGAGCTTTTTGCTCAGCGACGTGTCCGTCTTGACCAGGTCGCTGAGCGTCACGATCTTGTAGCCGTCGGCAATGAGGCCGTCGATAATCTGCGGCAGCGCCTCGAGTGTCTGCTCGGCGCATTCGTCTCTATCGGTGAGCAGCACGATATTGCCCGGCGTCACCGAATCGAGCACCGTCGAGACCTGTTCGTCGGCACCGTTGAGCAGCCAGTCGCCCGAGTCGATATTCCACGAGACCACGGCGGAGACCAGGTCCATCGCATCAATCCAGTTTTGCTCGTCAAAGGCAGCGTAGGGAGCACGCAGCAGCATCGTCTTCACGCCGGTCGCCGACTTCATCGCGTCGGTGCCTTTCGTGATCTGTTCGCGTACCGCCTCACGGTCCTGACCCTTGAGCGAATCGTCGCTGTAGCTGTTGGATCCGATCTCGCACCCGGCATCGACAATCGCCTTGGCCGTGGCAGGCGAGGCCTCGACCGCATCGCCCGAAAGGAAGAACGTCGCGGTGACGCCCTTTTCCTTGAGCACCTGCAAGATCTGTTTGGTGGCGCCGCTCGGACCCTCGTCAAACGTCAGTGCCACGTACTTTTTGTTGCCCTTGGGCGCCACGCTGGCGCACGCAACAACGCAATCGGTGGCGGGCACAACCTCGCCGCGGTCTTGCGTCTTGCCCGACTGCTCACCAACCCACACCTCGGATCGGCCCTGGACACCCCATGTCTGCACATACTCGATAGCGCCCGTGCCCTCGACCTTGAGCTTGGGCTCGATAACCGCAGCCTGAACCTCGTGCTTCTCGTAGGTGTTACGGCCATCCTTGACCGTCACCTTCTCGCCGCCCTCAAGTTCGCGGCTATCCCATTTGCCCTGTTTCACGCGCTTGCCGTCGACCTTCACCGACAGTTTTTCGCCCCCATGGCGCTTGAGCACGCTGTCATCGACGGCCAGCAGGTCGCCTGCGTCGTAGGTGTCAGTCAACTCCTGGTCGTCGATGAGATTCTGCAGCGTAGAGCCCACACGCACCGCGGTCTTCTGGCCGTTGAGCTCCACGTCCACGCTGCGGTTGACGTAGCCCACGACGGCAGCGATAAACAGCACGAGCGCACAGCCCACGGCGATGAGTGCGTAGGGCAGGCGAGACGAACGACGGGGCGTACGGCTGTTGCCGATGCGCGCACTGCGGTCGCTAAACCCGCGGCTATGGTTGAGGTACATCGCGCCGGGCTTACGGTGACGCTTGCGCTGACCGCTGGGCAGCTGCCCCAGGTCGCGGCGCGCCGTCGGACGCGCACCCGAACGCCCGTTTAAGTTGGATCCGTTTTGGCGCATGTGCCCTCCCCCATAAACACAGCAAGCCGGAGCAACAGGTCTCCGGCTTGCCTCCCATCATTTGGTACGTCGCTATTTTGTAGCTTTTGACGAGCCTCCGCTCGCCTTTTGGTATTCGTCCTTAAACGCCTTGAACATGCCGCGCGTCTTGCCGAGCTGCTTGCCCAGTGCGCGACTGCCCTTGTCCACGGCAACCGATCCCTTGTCGTCGAGCACCTTGGCGCCCTTTTTGACCTTGTCGCCCACCACGACGCTGGCCTCGGCGGCCTTGGCGGCCGCACCGCCCGAATACCCGAGCGACTTGACCTCGTCCGAAACAATCATCGCGCCGTCCGCATAGCCGCGCAGCATCGTCGGCGGTACCTGCGTGTCACCAACCAAAACACTCGAAGCAGCACCGGCGGTCACATAGAATGCCTGCACGATGCCCGAGCGTGGCTTGAACTCAACGTCCGAGCAATAGCCCACGACGTCGCCTGATTCCGTGCGCACGTCCATACCGACCCAGATGATGCAATCGTCCAGGTTGATGTCGAGGCGCTTGGCAGCGGCGGCATCGTACGTGTCCTTGACGTCATCGACCGCAATGGCGCCCTCGTAGACACCAATAGCGTCGAGCGCTACGAATCGGTCGGGACGCTCGATCATGCCCGCGATATCGGATTGGCGGACCATAAAGCCGACCACGCGCGTACCGCCCGGGGTAAAGACCGGAAAGTGAATCTTTCCGAGCTTTTTAGGGCTGCGCGGCGTGCCGTCCTTTTTGGTGCGCTTGTCCTCGGTGGGCTTGCGATAGATCTTGGCGCCGACAAAATCCCCGGCGCGCATTATGCCTCGGTCGAGGGCTCCGCAGCCTCGGTATCAGCCTCGACGGCGTTCTCGACCACGACGTCGGCGGCAGGCGTCACGTTGCCGCCCGAAATGGCGTCGTTGAGCTGCTCGCGCAGCTGGTCCATGCGCTCGCGGGCAAGGTCGACTTTGGCGCGCAGGTCGTCGGTCTTGGCGTCGACCATCGGGCCAAAGTCATTCACCGCAGCACGGGCCTCCTCGGCGCTGTGCTCGTAGGTGTCGCGCATATTGTCCCAGGCGTCGTTGGCGATATCGGCAGCCATGGCGCGGGTCTCGGCGCCCGAGCGCGGGGCCAGAGCAACGCCGACAATAGCACCGGCAGCGGCACCAAAAAGTGCGCCGGAGACAAAGCTGAAAGTCTTACCCATGATCATTCCTCTCCTGCGGGCACGTCGGTGCCCACCGTTTGAATGCTGTCCATTATACCCGCAGCGCATCACTTGCCGCTCCGCTCATCTGCGTACGGCAAAGGCGCAGGTACGTGATGGTGATAAACGCGTAGGCCTACTCCTGAGGCATAGCCGGCATGGCCACCGTGGCACCCGGGTCCTCGCCGGCGCCGTCCACGAGCGGCAGGCCGCCCTCATGCGCAGGTCCTGCCGGAACCGTCGCCGCACCGCCAAAGACGGCAGCGGAGGCCTCGTGGTTCTCGGCAACCGCGCCCTCGGTATCAATCGCCACCTGGGGCTCGTCGTCAAAGTTGGGGACGCCCTGGGGCTCGGTGGGAACGGGCTCGGCGGTCGCATCGGCAACGGGCTCGGCGTCGACCGGCACATCGCCCTCGTCAGCGCCCTCGGCCTCGGCAGCATCTTCGCCGTTCGCAGCGGCGACGGCCTCGTGAGGATCCTTGCCCTCGGCCCCGGCGCGCATGCCCAGCACCAGGTTGCGCAGGCCCGCGACCGTGCCTTCCACGTCAGGGGCAGGCTGGTCGGCGTGCAGGTACGCCCAGTCCATCATAAAGGTGGCCGAAGACAGCGCGCCGATGGCCAGCGCGTCGTCGGGGCACGAAAGCTCAACCTCAAAAACGCGCTCGTCGTGCTCGCTTACGCGCGTGCGGCCGCACGAGATGCTGCCGGCAAGCCCGGTCTCGTTCATGAGCTCAACCGTCACGTGCTCCAGCAGGTGGCAGAGCTCGGTCTGGCCCATGCAGTCCTGGAACTCGCGACCGGAATCACCCAGGCACAGGTGCTTGGCAATCGCCGGCACCAGGTAATACACGCGCGCCGTGGCCTCGATATCCTCCGAGGTCATGAGCGGCATGCCGGGGTTCACCAGCACATGCGCGCAGATCTTGTCCTCGCTGACGGTGACCTTAAGGATGTTGAACAGGCCAGCCATAACTCTCCCCTACTCTTCCTTGCCCTACTCGTCGCCATCGTGCGGATCCACAGAGCCCGCACCCGACGCCGCCGGCTTCTCTGCCGAAGACTCGGAATCCTTCTTATCGGTTTCGGCCGGAGCGATCACGCGAATGAGCGAGATGCGCTGGCCACGCATCGACTGCACTTTAAACTTGTACCCCGCGACCTCAAACACCTCTCCGATGTCGGGTACCGAGTCACAAAGTTCCAAGATCCAGCCGGCGATGGTCTCATAATCATCGCTTTCCTCGAGCGGCCAACCAAGCTCAATCGCGTCATCGCACGAAAAACGCCCATCAACGAGCCACTCGCGGCGCGAAAGGCGCGTGAGATACTTGTTGTCGGGGTCGAACTCGTCCTCGATCTCGCCGACGATCTCCTCGACGATGTCCTCGATGGTGATAATGCCGGCCGTGCCGCCGTACTCGTCCACGACCACCACGATCTGGTCGTGCGAGGTCTGCATCTCGGACAGCAGCGGCAGGATGTCCTTGGTGTCGGGCACAAAGGTGGCGTCGCGCAAAAAACCGGCGATGGGCTGGTCGCCCTTGCCGTCGAGCGCAGGCTGAATCAGGTCCTTGATGTGCGCAATGCCGGCGACGTTGTCGGGATCCTCGTGATAGACGGGGATGCGGCTAAAGCCGGTCTGGCGCATGGTGGACAACACGTCGGCGACCGTCTCGTCGTCCTCGCACATGGTGGTGTCCACGCGCGGCACCATGACCTCGCGGGCAACGGTGTCGCCCAGGTCGAAGATCTCGTGGATCATGCGCTTTTCCTCGTCGAGCAGGTCGTCCTGCTCCGAGACCATGTACTTGATCTCTTCTTCCGAGACGTTCTGGCGGTCGTCGGCACTCTTGATGCGCAGGATGCGGGCCAGGCCATCGGAGCAAGCGCCAGTCAGCCACACGAGCGGACGGGCGATCTTCTGGAACACGGAAAGCGGGCCCACGACCTGCTTGGACACGCCCTCGGCATTGGCCAGGCCGATGCGCTTGGGGACGAGCTCGCCGATCACGATGGATACGAAGGCGACCGCGACGGTGATGATGACCGGCGCCAGGCCGCGTGCGATGGCGGAGAGCGGCGCGATGCCAAAGCTCATGAGCCACGTGGCGAGCGGGTCGGACAGACTCGTCGAGGCGACGGCGGACGAGGCGAAGCCCACGAGCGTGATGGCGACCTGGATGGTGGCGAGCAGCTGGTCGGAGTCGGCAGCCAGCTTAATGGCACGCTCGGCGCGCTTGTCGCCTTCCTCGGCCTCGTGCTCCAGCACGGCGCGCTTGGCCGTGGTGAGCGCCATCTCGGACATAGAGAAGTAGCCGTTGATGAAGGTCAAAACGAGGGTGGTGATAAGGGAGATGGTTATGTCCATCGGGAGTTTCTCGAACCTCCAAGATTCGGGATGTCGGATTAAAACGTTGACGGCTGATACGGCAATTGCACTGGCGACCGAGCGGGGGCACGGGCGCTGGCGTGGTCGCTAGATTACGAAGAGGATCACCGCCATGAACTGGAAGATGCTGCCGGCGAGTACCCACAGGTGAAACACGCTGTGAAGATAGCGCACGTTTTTGGCGATATAGAACGGCACGCCCGCGGTGTAGCACACGCCGCCGACGGCGAGCAGGGCAAGTGCCACGGGGTTGAGCAGCGCCACGAGCTCGGGCAGCTTAAAGACAACGAGCCAGCCCATCAGCAGATAGACCAGGCCGCTTACCCAATGCGGCTGGCGCTCGCGCATAAAGCACTCGAGGGCGATGCCGATAATGGCGATGGCCCATACGGCAAAGAACAGCACAGCGCCGCCGTCGTTTGCGAGCGTGATGAGGCAAAACGGCGTATAGCTGCCCGCAATGAGCAGGTAGATGCAGCTGTGGTCGATGATGCGAAACACGCGCTTGGCGCGCGCGGGCTGAATCGCGTGGTAGAGCGTGGAGGCTAGGTATTCGAGGATAATGCTGACGCCGTAGACAATTGCCGCGGCCATGTGGGCCGGGCCTCCGCCGCGCAGGGCGGCGAATACGATCAGGAGCACCAGGCCCGCGATACCCAGCAGGCAGCCGACACCATGGGTGACGGAGTTCATGATCTCCTCACCCACCGTGTAGTGTGGAACGGCCGCGGTCTTGGGTCGCGGCTTAGAACTGTCGCTCGAATCGGACATGCCGGTTACATCCTCCAACGTAAAGAGTTCTCAACACTATATCAAAGCGTCTGGGTACGTGCGAAATTTGCACTATACGTGACCCTTTGTTTACCCATTCTTTGCCTGTTGACGCATCAACGGCGAACGTCCATAATGCGCTTGCATTAAATGTTGATGTATTAACATCTTATAGGAGAATACCGCATGGCTCAAAACGCACGTTCCCATCGAAAGCTCAAGATAGCCGGCATCGTTGCACTGGTGGTTGTCGTTGCGCTGCTCGGATTTGCCGGCAACTTTCTGTTTGACTTCGCGCTGAATCCCCGCGCGCCATACACCATGAAGATGATGCAGGATAGCAAGAACGACAAAGAAGGTGAGCAGCCGGATGCCGAGGATACCGAGGCGCGGGCATGGTTTAAAGAGAACCGCAAGAGCAGCAACCTCACCGCGGACGACGGGACCGAGCTTGCCGCCTGGTATTTTGCTGCGTCGGAGAGCACGCACGACTACGTCGTCTGCCTGCATGGATATACCAACGAGCCCATCGGTATGGCCCGATACGCCAAACGCTTCCACGACCGTGGCATGAACGTACTCGCACCCGCCGCCCGCGCCCACGAGCGCTCCGGCGGCGACTATATCGGCATGGGCTGGCCCGAGCGCCTCGACATCGTCGCATGGATCGAGCGAATCGTTCAGGCTGACCCCGAGGCGCGCATCCTGGTCTTTGGCGAGTCGATGGGTGCGGCAACCGCCATGAACGTCGCGGGGGAATCTCTGCCCGCAAACGTGAAATGCATTATCGAGGACTGCGGTTATACGAGTGTTTGGGACGAGTTTTCCCTGCAGCTCAAGGACGTGTTCAGCCTGCCCAGCTTTCCCTTGCTCGATGTAGCAAACTTGGTGTGCAACGTGCGCGCGGGCTACGACTTTCATAAGGCGAGCAGTGTGGAGCAACTCAAACACGCGACGGTTCCCATGCTGTTTATCCACGGCGACCAGGACACCTTTGTGCCGTACGACATGCTCGACCAAAACTACGACGCGTGCGCCAGCAAGGTTAAACAGAAGCTCACTATCCACGGCGCCACCCACGCCAAGAGCGCGCAAGTTGACCCCGAGCTCTACTGGAATACGGTCGACGACTTCCTCGACAAGAATTATTAGGCAAAAAGCAACGTCTGGGGTTTTGTTGCCAAAAATCGGTTTGTGGTCGGCGGTATTCGATTTTTCACCGCACTTCTGAAAAGCCGCCCGCGAGCGTTGTGCTCGTGGGCGGCTTTTACTCAACTAACGCCACAAAGGCGCTTGGTTTGTCCAATAGGACGACGCTACTTGACCTCGATGAGCTCGTACTTGCTCGTGCCCAGGCCGATCTTCTCGGCGTGCGCGATGCACACGCGCCAGTCGGTGTCGGGATGCGTGATGCAGAAGGGATCCTTGGCCTGCTCGCCCTCCAGATGCTCGTGGTTGTGCTCCATCTTGGCCGCGCTATCGGTGAGCTCGGTGTTGGGCAGCGGCTCAGACGCCATGACGGCGTCGGCGCAGGCCTGGTCGATGGCGACCGGGTCGAAGCTCGCGAACATGCCGATGTCGTTGACGATAGGCGTATCGTTTTCGGGATGGCAGTCGCAGTTGGGACTGATGTCCATGGCAAGCGAGATGTGGAAGCTCGGGCGGCCGTCGACGACGGCCTTCGTATACTCGGCGATCTTGCAGTTGAGCACGTCGGCCGCGGCCTCATAACCGGGCTTGATGCAGTCCTGGTTGCATGCCGCAATGCAGCGTCCGCAGCCCACGCAGCGATCGTGGTCGATGGCAGCCACGTGCACCGTGCGAGTAGCGCCGCTGGCAAGCTCGCGCTCGCGGGTGCCGTCGAACGAGATAGCGTTGTGCGCGCAGATCTTTTCGCAGGCATGGCAGCCAACGCAGTGCTCGGTCGCGACGTTCGGCTTGCCGGCGGCATGCTGCTCCATCTTGCCGGCACGGCTGCCGCCTCCCATGCCCAGGTTCTTCATGGCGCCGCCAAAACCGGCCTGCTCATGGCCCTTAAAGTGGGTGAGGCTGATCACGATATCGGCATCCATGAGCGCCTGACCGATCTTGGCCTCGTGCACGTACTCGCCGCCCTCGACCGGGACGAGCGCCTCGTCGGTGCCCTTGAGGCCGTCGGCAATGATGATCTGGCAACCCGTAGCATACGGGGTAAAGCCGTTCTGGTAGGCGGTATCGATGTGCTCGAGCGCGTTTTTGCGGCTACCGACATAGAGCGTATTGCAGTCGGTGAGGAAGGGCTTGCCGCCCAGCTCCTTCACGACGTCCGCGACGGCGCGGGCGTAGTTGGGGCGCAAAAAGCTCAGGTTGCCCAGCTCGCCAAAGTGAATCTTGATGGCGACGAACTTGTTCTCAAAGTCGATCTGCTCAATTCCGGCGTGACGGATGAGGCGCTTGAGCTTGTCGAGCTGGCTCTCGCGAGCATGCGTGCGCAGGTTGGTGAAGTACACCTTAGCGGGTGCTGCGGGTGCAGTTGCGGTCATAGATCTATCCCCTCGGTCTATATGGCGTTACAGACATAGAGGATGGTACCAGTTAAAGCAGAGTTAAAGTCAAGTACGGAACCTAGTCATTGGGGACGTTCTTAAACGACTACTCTTGGACTTTGAGCGCCTCGGCCAGGCCCACACGTTTGATGGAGCGCGTGTGCAGCAGTGCCACGACCAGGTAGGTCGCAAAGCCGATTCCTGCGCACGCCGCCATGGACCAAGCGGGCACGTAGATCTCGATATTGCCGTTGTAGGCAAGCAACATCGAGCGGAAGATGGCCGTGAGCGAGCCAATAATGACCGGCAGGCTCAGCACGAGCGACGACACCACGCACAGCGTGATCGAGCGGATGTACAGATGCGAAATCTCGCTATCGCGATAGCCAAAGACTTTCATGTAGCTGATCGAACGGGCGCTGTGGTCGATCACAGCCTTGGTCAGCAGGTACATAAACAGCAGGAAGATAAACACCGCGAGCCCAATCATCATGCCGATCATTTTGCTCATCATGCCGATGAACTGGTCGCCCACGGCGCGCATGTCATCGGGCGTGGTGTCGCCGGCAAAGTAGCGCGAATCAAGGTCGAGCTTCTCATCGCTCACATAGCCGTTGAAGTAGGCGGCGTCGTTGCCGAACAGCTCGTTAAAGTCGTCGATGCTCATATAGACATTCATATCCGACTTAGAGCCCCAAACGCAGTCCTTGCCCACGTACTCAAAGGAATAATTCTTGCCCTCGTACTTGTCGCTGAGCGTGACCTTCTGGCCCTCGCTCCAGCCAAACTTGTCGAGCAGGCCGCCGCCAAAGACGACGTGTCCGTCGCCGACGTTGAGGCCTTTCCAATAGCACGAATCGGTTGAAATGCCGTAGACGGAAATCGTCTCCTCGCCATTCCCATCGCCTCGGTCGTATTGCAACTGGTAAACGGCATATTTCTCGGCCTGCGCGATTGCGCCCGCGCCGTTGTCAATCGTGTTGACCGGGTGAATGTCGTCGTTGTCGGTGTCGATCTTAGAGGCCTTGTCAATCAGGTCGATAGCCTCGTCGCGGTTGCAGCCGAGGATATCGGCAAGGTCATCGAGGCGCGCATAAAGCGCATCCTTCTTGTCCTGGACCTTGGTAAGCGCATCCTGCGCCGCAGTCAGGCTCTCGGCAGACGGAGATGCGGTCGCGGCATCGGCTGCCGTCTGCGCCGCATCGGCCGCGTCGTCAAGCTCGTCATCGGCATCTTGGGCGGCGGAAAGCAGCGCGCCGTCAACCGACTGCAAGCGCTCGAGTGCTGACCACTGCTCGCGCTCCTCGGCAGTGCCCTCGAGCTCCAGCGGCGCCTTGAGCGTGTACTGGTGCTCGGCGACCAGGCTTGTCTCGAGGTTGTCCGCGTAGTGCGTCATCGTGGGCAGAATCGCCAGGCCAAAGAGCAGCAGCAGCGAGGCAAACGCAATGCCCACGAAGAGCGTGGCGAAGTTGCCCAGGTTGCGCAGGAAGATACGCAGGCGGAAGCGGGAAACAAAACCCATGCGCTCCGGCAGCTGCAAGCCGCGCTTGGTGCCCGATTTGCCACTCGCCTCGTGACGAAGGAACTGCAACGGCGTCTTGCCCATCTTGCGAAGCAGGCCCACCAGCGTGATGAGGATGAGCGCGGCGGCGGGAACCACGGCGCACTTCACAAAGATCTCCCAGCTCCAGTGCACCTGGAAGGGCGGCAGGCCATACGAACCGTAATAGAGGCTGCGCATGGGCTCGGTAAAGAACACAACGCCGAGCGCAGTGCCCAAAAGCGCCGCGACCACGCCCACGATAGCGGGAAGCGCAAGGTAGTGCAGCACGATCTCGCGTCGACGATAGCCGCTGGCGAGCAGCGTGCCGATGATGGCGCTCTCCTCCTCGATGGTGGCGTCGGTAAGGACCACAAAGACGAACGCCATGATCACGATGATGATGTCGAGCAGCGTCATCCACATCATGGAGTCGCCGTTCACGTCGTCGCGCGCATAGCCAATGCCCTGATTGGAATCGGCATCGATCAGATCGTCCACGCGCGCATCGGCATCGGTCAGCGCCTCGACCATATCTTGCTCGGCGTCGATGCGGTCTGCGGTGGAAAGATCGCGATCGGTAAAGGTGAAGGAGTAGGTGTAGGCAGGCGCGCCGCCGGCATCCTCGAGCGCGGCAAAGCCGGCGTCGGTGACCTCGGCCACGCCATAGGTGATGGTGTTCACCGTAAAGTCCGAATTGTTGAGGAACAGCGCCTGGCTATCGGGCTGGGTCATGATGCCGCAGATGGTGTAGGTGCGGCCCTCAAGCTCGACCTTATCGCCCACGGCGAGGTCGTTATTGGTGGCAAAGACACGGTCGATGGCCACCTCGTCATCCGCCTTGGGTTCCTTGCCCTCACAGTAGGACGCGATATCGACCTTGCTGCGGTGCGCATAGGTGCGCAGCGTGCGCTTGGTGCCATCGTCGCCAGCGGCCTTTTTGATGATGGCGTCGATGGAGAAATTCTTGTAGAGCGTGACGCCGCCGACGTCGCCGGCTGCATCCTCGGCGGCCTTGAGTTGATCGTCGGTGGCCTCGAAGGAGGTGGTCACGCGGCCGTCCTCAATCGTGTACGCATCGCGCATGTCGTCGATAAGGCAGCCGATGGAATGCGCTGCGAGCAAAAAGCCCGAGGTGAGAGCGATGCTTCCGCACATAAGCAAAAAGATGCCCAGGTACTTGCCGATATTGCGGCGCAGCTCGCGCGGGAGACGTTTTGCGAGAGGTGTCATGGCGCCGCCTACCAATCGAGCTCGGCGGCCGCGACGGGCGACTCGTTGAGCTCATCCTCGACGATGTGCCCGTCGCGCAGGCGCAGCACGCGATTGGCCATGCGCGCGATGGCGGCATTGTGGGTGACAATGATGATGGTGCAGCCGTAGGTGCGGTTGACATCCTCCATGAGCTGCAAGATTTCCTTGGACGTCTTATAGTCAAGCGCGCCCGTGGGCTCGTCGCACAGCAGCAGGCCCGGGTTTTTGACGAGCGCACGGCCGATGGCACAGCGCTGCTGCTGGCCGCCCGAGACCTGGCGCGGGAACTTGTTGCGATGCTCGTAAAGGCCCAGCGAACGCAAGAGGTCGTCGACATTGAGCGGGTTTTTGGACAGGTGCGCCGTGACCTCGATGTTTTCCTTGATGGTGAGATCGGGCACCAGGTTGTAGAACTGGAAGACAAAGCCCAGCTCACGGCGGCGATACTCGCCCAGGTCGGTAGGTTTGAGCACCGTGAGGTCGCAGCCGTCCACCATGATGGAGCCGCCGTCGGCATCCTCCAGGCCGCCGATCAGGTTGAGAAAGGTCGACTTGCCCGAGCCCGAGGGCCCCAGCATGACGCAGATCTCGCCGCGGTTGATGGACGCGTCGATGCCATCAAGTACCGTCAGGCGCGCATCACCGTCGCCGTAGTGCTTTTTGAGATCCTTAACCTGGACGTAGGCTTCCTGCGTTGCCATGGTATCCCCCATTGTTAGCCTCGTACTACTTTATGAACGTAATAGTAAACCTTGGCGAACTATTTTTGGGCGAGGCCTGGATTTTATTTCAGACTAGTCATTGGGGACGTTCTTAAATGACTAGCTGTTGGGGACACTCTTTCGCCACCCGCCAGTTAGGGACGTTCCCTTTCTGCCGGCAGCTGAGGACAGTCCTTGGCAACCCGGCCGGCAAGCCGGCGGTTCGGCAAAGACTGTCCCCAATGACTAGTCGTTTAAGTCTGTCCCCAATGACCACTCTTGGTCGTTTAAGTCTGTCCCCAATGAGTACCCGATGACTAGGTGACTAGGCGCGGGATTTGGTGCGTGAGAGGGCCAGGCCTGCGGCGGCGATGGCCACGGCAAAGAGCACGGTGACGCCCAGGTCGCAGGCGATGTCGCCCAACATGGCAGACGTCAGGTCCGACGCGAGCGCCTTGCCGATCGCGTCGTTCACCCAATATGTCGGCACAAAGTGCGCCACGGTCTGCACGGCCGGGCCCATCAGCGACAGCGGCATCCAAGCGCCGCCCAAAAACGTCATGAGCATGCCGAGCAGGTTGCCCACGCCATTGAGCAGCTCCTCGCGCGCACCCAGGCCCGAAAGGGCAAAGCCAACGGCCAGCGGCGTGCACGCCAGGGCAAACGTCGCCGCCAGTGCCAGGCACACACGGCCCACGCCGACCTCGGCGACCGCGCCGGCAAAGCCCACGACGCCCATCATGCTCGACACAAACCAGATGCAGACGGTGAGCACGGCGGCGGCGGCAAACACGGCAAGCGAACGTTGGCGCTCGGAGATTGGGCCGGCATCCATACGACGCACGCGCTCGGGCTCGTTCATGCCCGAGAACACCAACCCCACCGATACGATGACCGACGAGATAATCGCGTACGCGCCAAAGTTGAAGTACGACTCGAGCGTGGCGGCAGCAGCCGAGTCGACCTTGACCCGCTCGATCTGGACCTCCGCGCGCTTTGCAGTGGCATGTTCGGCGGCCTTGGCAACGTCGCCGTTGGAGGCAGTGGGCTCAAGTGCGGCTGCAGCGCCCGCGAGCGAGATCCAGCGCGAAGCCTCGGCAGACGAAAGCGCCGCCGCCATGGTGCCGGCACCGTAGGTCACATCGAGCTTGGGCAGGGACTCCCCCGCGCGGGCAGCCGCGACCAGGTCGTCCTCGAACCCCTCCGGGATAAAGAACACGCAGTCGGCGCTGCCCTTGGCGCTGTTGCTCTTGGAGAGCGCGTCCGCAAGGTCGTACGTGTCATCGCCGACGCCCGTGACCAGGTCAAACCGCGAACCTAGGTGCTTGGTGAGCGCAAGTGAAAGATCACTGCCATCGCGGTCGACCACGATCACGTTGGCGTCGTAGGGCTTGTACTCGGTGAGCTGCGACGAGTTCCAGCTCACAGATGCCGCGATGAATACGCCCATCAGCGAAATGAACACCGTATAGATGAGCAGGTAGAACGGGTGCGCCAGCGCCATGCGAAGCGCGGTCTTAAAGGTGCTCATAGCGGCTCCTTCCAAAAATCAGCGTGGCGGCGGCAACAAACACCAGCGTCATGAGGACCAGCGCGCCCGCGCGAACGGCAAAAGGCCCCAAGTCTTCAAAGAAATACAGGCGGTTGAACATGTCGCAGATAAGCTTGACGGGGTTGAGCCAGCACTCAGCCGGGCAGGCGCGGGCGACGTCGTCGGCAAGCGCCATCGCTGGCTCGCCGTAGAGGCCGGCGAACAGGGCGCACGTAGTGGCAAAGCCCGTGAGGATGCCAGACTTGGACGCCTTGCCGCCCTTAACGGGAAGCGTGCCCACAAAGAGTCCCAAGCCCGTGGCGGCAAGCGCGGAAGCGGCGCCGCCCACCAAACACAGCCCCTCGCGCCCGCCAAAGTCGACGCCCACGACCAGACGCACGTAGCCGATTGCGATCGCCATCGAGGCAAAGGAGACCAGCCACGAGCCCACAAAGATACCGGCCAGCGACGCCGTTTTGGAAAGACCGCCCACGCAGCGACGCGCGCCAAGACCCGACAGATTGGGCTGCAGGTCGATGACGCTCAAGGCGGCAAACTCGGCAGACATCATCGCGACCAGGCCAAAGAGCGCGTAATAGTAGATGACCGTGCCGTCGGGTGTGGTGCGTGTCAGGCTTACGCGGCGGGTGCCGCCCTCGAGCGACAGGGCGCGCGCAACCGCCTCGGGGTCGGCGAGCGCCGCCGGGTTGTCCTGGGCAATCTGGGACATGAGCTCGGCATTTTGTGTATACGAGCTTGCCACCGTCTCCAGGATGCTGCGATCGGTGAGCACCGATGATGCGCGCGAGCTGTCGTAGCTCGATAGCAGTGTGAGCTTGGGCGTGCCCGCAGCGTCGACCGTATAGATACCCGCGACCTCACCGGCCTTGAGCGCACGGTTCGCATCGGCTGCGTCGTCGAGCTCGTGGATCTCGAGCAGCTGGTCGTCGCCTTCCTTGGCAAGCGACGTCGCCACATCCTTAAAGGTCGAAGCGTCCCAGACCTTGTCCGCCACGACGGCAACCGGCACCGGGTCGACCGTGCCGTCGGAGCTCAGGTTCGCAAACATAAACATGAACATCGTGGAAAGCGCGATGGGAAAGAGGGCGCCCCAGACCCACGTGCTCGGCCGGCGCAGCAGCGTTTTGACCGTGATGATAATGGTGTTGAACATGGCTGCCCCCTAGTCGCGCAGCTCGCGGCCGGTGATCTCGAGGAACACGTCGTTGAGGGTCGGCGGCTCGCTCCACACGCGGCCGAGCGCCACATCGGCGGCGCGCAGCGTGTCGAGGATGTCGACCAAATTGTGCGGGCTCGCTTCGCAGGTGCAGACGAGCTCGCCGCCGGACAACTCAACCGAAAGCACGTGCTCGAGGGCGCGCAGCCGCTCGACCGTGGCGGTCTCTACGGCGCTGACCTCGACAGTCACGCGCTCGCCCATTTGAATCATGCGTTTGAGCTCGTCATTGGTGCCCTGCGCCAGCACACGTCCGCCGTCCATGATCATGATGCGGCTGCAAATCTGCTCGACTTCCTCCATGTAATGGCTGGTATACACCACCGTGGCGCCCTCGTCGCGCAGGCGGCAGATGCCCTCCAGGATGGCGTTGCGGCTCTGCGGGTCGACCGCCACCGTGGGCTCGTCAAAGAAGATGAGCTCGGGCTTGTGCGCGATACCGCAGGCGATGTTGAGGCGACGCGCCAGGCCGCCCGAGAGCTTGCCGGGGCGAAACTTGGTAAAGTCGCCCAGCCCGACAAAGTCGATCGCCTCGTCCACCAGCGCGCGGCGGCGCTTGCGGTCGTTGACGTAAAGGCTGCAGAAATAGTCGATGTTCTCGCGCACCGTAAGCTCGTCAAACACCGCCACCTGCTGCGGCACCACACCGATGCGGCGCTTGAGGTCGTAGCGGGCGGGCGTCATGGGCTCGCCGAACAGCTCGATGGTGCCTTTGTCGTAGGCGAGCAGCTGCAGAATGCAGTTGATGGACGTGGTCTTGCCCGAGCCGTTGGGGCCCAGCAGGCCAAAGATCTCGCCGGGGGCGATGCTCAGGCTAAAGTGGTCGAGCGCGATAAGGTCGTCGTAGCGCTTGACGAGGTTTTCGACGTGGACGATGTCTGTCATGAGGCGGCCCTTCTGTTGATTGCGGCCCGGTACGATTGCATCATCGCAGGAGCGAGCGGCGCGCACCAGTGAGCTTTGTCACGAGTGCGGAGCTTGGCCGTGCGGCCTGCCGACGTCCCCGCTTTGCCGCGTGGGAGGAATGTCACGGTTGCGCAGGCGGTCCCTCCACCACGCGCGGCTTCGCGTACAATACCCGTATGAACAGGCTTTTCGACAAATCGATCGTGCTGGCGTGCTGTATTGCGGCCGCCATGGGTCTTGCTGTGGACGCTCGCCTGGTCGCGGCGTTTTGCCTTGGCGTTATTGCCACCTCGCTGGCCGAGGTCGTACAGGGAAACCGCGCCCGCCGTGTGAGCGAGGCCGCGAGCTACGCCTGCATCATCGCGGCTGTCTTCGTGCCGCCGTTTGTGCCGTTTGCGCCTCTCGCTCTCTATGACATCGCGCGACGCGTTCGCCGTGAACGAATCTGGCCCGCGCTGGCGATTGGCGCCGTGTTTGTCTGCGCGCTTGTCGCGGACCTTCGTGGTGGCGTGCTCACCACCCGAACGCTGCTGTTAACCGCCATCCTTTCGGTTGCCGCCACCTTGCTATCGCTACGCACCGCCCAGTTGGAGCGCGAGCAGCGGCGCATGCGCCGCACCCGCGACGAGCTGCAGGAACGAGCCCTCGCGCTCGAGGCGCGCAACCGCGATCTTGCCGATCGCCAGGACTACGAAGTCGAGCTCGCGACGCTCGCCGAACGCGCCCGCATCGCGCGCGAGATCCACGATAACGTCGGGCACCAGCTCACGCGCGCCTCACTGCAGGCCGAAGCCCTACGCGTGGTCCACGCCGACGAGCCTGGCGTCGCCGCCGATTTCGCCGACGTTAAACGCACGGTTGACGAGGCGCTCCAGCTTGTGCGCACCAGCGTCCACGCGCTCAACGACAACGCCGTCGACCTTTCCGTGCAGCTCGAACGCATTGTCGAAGGCACACGCTCGGACGGCGGCCCGCAGATTGAGCTTGAAGTTATGGCCGAACATGCGCCCGCAAACGTCGCCAACTGCTTTGCAGCGGTCCTGCGCGAAGCGCTCTCCAATACCATGCGCCACGCTTGCGCCCAGACCGTCACCGTACGGTGCATGGAGCATCCGTCGTTTTACCAGCTCATTGTTACCGACGATGGCGTGGGTGAGGTCCAAGCAAGCGGCCGCGGCACCGCGGAGGGCATGGGGCTCGCCTCCATGCGCGAGCGCATCGAGGCGCTTGGCGGCACCTTCACCGCCGGCCCGCGTGCCGGCTCCCCCGGCTGGCGCGTGTTTGCTACCGTTCCCAAGCAGCAAGGAGATGACGCCCGATGAGGCTCATTGTTGTCGACGACGACCGCTTGGTGGTCGATTCGCTCAAGATTATCCTGGGCGCCCAGCCGCAGATCGAGGTAGTGGGCACCGGCGCCAACGGCAACGACGCGGTTTCGCTCTATGCCGAACACGCACCCGATATTGCGCTGCTCGACATCCAGATGCCGGGGCGTGACGGACTTTCGGCGGCACGCGAGATCCTCGAGCGCGACCCTTCGGCGCGCGTGGTGTTTCTGACGACATTCTCAGATGACGAGTACATTGTGTCGGCGCTCAAGCTAGGCGCCCGTGGCTATCTGATCAAGACCGATGTCGCCGCCATTCCTCCAGCATTGGCGCAGGTCATGGATGGTAAACGCGTGCTCGAGGGCAAGGCGATCGAGGATGTCGACTTTGACGGAACGGACGTTGAGGCGGGCACGCCCCGCCGGCCTGCGGCCTTCGCCAGCCTAACCGACCGCGAATTCGAAGTCGCCGAGCTCATCGCCCGCGGCCTCGATAACAAGGAGATTGCCGCCACCGCCTATATGGGCGAAGGCACCGTACGCAACCACATCAGCTCGATCCTTGCCAAAATGGGCCTACGCAACCGCACGCAGATCGCCATCGCCTACCTGCGAGGGTAATTACCCAACGGCCAACCGCTCCGACAGAGCAAAATGGCTGTTATCGATTTAATGCCATTTCAAAACTATGCCGGTTTACGGGGCTAAGCTCAGGGCCCCCATCCATACCCGCGTTTTCCGTAAAATGACGGCTTGTCTACCTGCGGTTTTATTTTCACGGATATCGGCATGGTTGGGAGCGCGTGACTTAGCCCCGTAAACCGGCATAGTTTTGTCCGAGCGGCTCTGCACGAGCGCCTCCACAAGCCTCGCGGGACCAAAATGATCCGTTTTCCTCCGTCCCCAAGGAATCACCCGGAACCGCTCGCCACGAAACCTGCCCATCTACTACGTTTGACTCGATACCCTTGACCATACCCCCGTTTTCCAGAAAACCGCAGGCGTTCTACCTGCGGTTTTCTTTTCGCATTTTTTGCCGTGGTTGAGGGCCACCGCCCAAACGTAGTAGATAGGCCCATTTCATGGCGAACGGGCCACACGGATGTCCTCGCGAGGCCAAAATGATCCGTTTCCCTCTGTCCACGGGAGATCAAGTGCTGTTACGAATATGGTGTCATTTCAAAACTATGCCGGTTTACTACGATAAAAACGAGATTCCCGACCACGCGTGATTTTTTCGCAAAACTACAAGCCGTCTACCTGCGGTTTTGATTTTGCCAAATGCGGTGTGGTTGGAGGTGGGCGATTTATCGTAGTAATCCGGCATAGTTTTGTTCGTGGCAGCCCAACCGCGCGTTTAAGCGCGGGGCCGGTGGGGCATTTTTGCCCCACCGGCCCCTATTCCAGCGCTATACCAGCCCCATCCCAACGCTATTCCGGCTTGGTTTCTACTGTGGGAGTCTTGTCCGCCGCGACTGGAGTGCGCGCGGTGTCCATGCTCAGGCAGTGTTTAGGACAGCTTTCGATGCACTCGCCGCACACCACACAGGCATACGGGTCGATCGACCACGTTCCGCCCTTGCGATCGACCGCGAGTGCGCCCGCCGGGCAGCGGCGCGCGCACATGCCACAGCAGATGCACACGTTCATGTCGTTAACGATATGCCCGCGCAGGCGCTCGGGTGCCGCGAGCTTCTCCTGCGGATAGCACACCGTTACCGGCTGCTTGACCATAGAGCCCAAGGCCGTCTTGGCAAATGTCAGTAAACTCATGCCGCGCCTACCTTTCCGTGCAGCTAATGCAGGGGTCGATGGTCAGGATAATCATGGGCACGTTAGCAAGGAGCACGCCCTGCAGCGCATGCGTCAGACCCGCCAGGTTCTGCGACGTCGGCGTGCGCACGCGGAAACGGTCCAGGTTCTTGGTGCCGTTACCGCGCACATAGTAATATGCCTCGCCGCGCGGCTGTTCAATCACAACCTCGCCGCGCGCGCCGTCGGCCGGCGTGAGCTTGGTACGCCCGCCGATACCGTCGTGCGGAATCTTGCCGACAAGCTCCTTGATAATGTCCATGGCCTGCGTAACCTCGGCACAACGCACCTGGCAGCGGGCATAACAGTCGCCATCGGTGGCAACAATCGGCTCAAACGCAGCCAAGTCCGCATAGGCACCGTCACCGAACATGCGCACGTCATAATCCACGCCCGAGGCGCGACCGAACGGGCCGACCATCGACAGATCCAGCGCGTCCTTCTTGCTGATCACGCCCACGCTATGCAGGCGCTCGCCGCAGCTATTGTCGTCCAAAAATGTATGCACCACGGCCTCGTAGTCAGGGCGCATAGCGTCGAGCGTCTGGACAATACCCGCCAGCTCGGAATCCTCAATGTCGTGTTTAAGGCCGCCAATCTCGTTAATCGACAGAATCACGCGACCGCCGCAAGTGCTCTCAAAGATCTTGAGAATCTGCTCGCGCAGCGTCCACGAACGATAGAACAGCGCCTCAAAGCCAAAGGCATCGGCGAGCAGGCCCAGCCACAGCAGGTGCGAGTGAATGCGCGAAAGCTCATGCAGAATGGTGCGGATATACTGCACGCGACCAGGCACCTCGATGCCGAGCATGCGCTCGCAGGCGCTGGCGTAGCCACAGCTATGGCCCACGGCGCAGATGCCGCAGATGCGCTCGGCGATGTAGCCAAACTGATGCATATCGCGCTTTTCGGTGAGCTTCTCGAGTCCGCGGTGCACAAAGCCGATCTGCGGAATTGCTTCGATGACGCGGTCGTCCTCGATCACTAGGTCCAGATGAAGCGGCTCGGGCAGCACCGGGTGCTGCGGGCCAAACGGAATTACGGAGCGATGAGCCATGGACCTTACGCCTCCTTTTTCTGCTTGTCGCGGGCGGCCTTGGCGGCAAGCGCCGCGCGGACCTTGGCCGCTTTCTCGGGATCCATGGCAGCGAGCTTTGCCTCCATCTCGGCAGCCTTGAGCGCGGCCTTGGCAGCGGCATCGTCATGCTGGGCATCGGAGCCGGCAGTCGCAGCGGGCTGAGCAGCGACGCCCGCGGCATCGCCGGCGCTCGCAGCGCCTTCCCCTGCAGCAGCCGCAGCCGTGGCGGCCTTCTCGGCCGCGACCTTGCGCGCCTTGGCCTCGGCAGCCGCACGGACCTTCATGGCTTTCTCGCGCGCGGCCTTCACCTCGGGCGTGATAACGCTCATGGGCTCGGCAGTCGAGACCTGGTAGAAAAAGCCCTTAAAGTCGATCTGCATGTCGGTAATGGCAAGACCAAACAGGTCGTGGGCCTCGTTTTCAAACGGGAATACCGCCGGATAGTACGAACTGATAGACGGAATCTCCTGGTACTGATCAATTCCCTCAACCACCAGGTTTTCGATCGCATAGTTGCCGTCCTGCACAATATGCTCCTGAGCAGCACGAACGTTGATAAATGTATAGACCAGGCGATACGTGCCGTCGTCGACGTTGCGTTCGGCGTGCATCTGCACAAAGCGCGCGCCAACGCCCTTGAGCGCCTGGATATGCGACAGGAGCTCGTCGATCCCGACGATGGTATAGATAGCCTTTTGCATTACTCGGCCTCCTTTGCAGCGGCGGGCGCGGCGGACCTGGTGGACACGTTGACCTCGACGCCGTCACCGGCGACGGCCCCGGCCCCGGCCCCCGCAGCCACAAACCCGTCCTCGCCCAGCTCAACGCCACCGTCCCAAGTAGCGGCACCGCCCACGCTAAGCGGGTCGCCGCCGGCGCGCATCACGGCCTCCTTCTGGTCCAGGATGCCACACGCCTCCACGATGGCATCGATCACCGTCTCGGGGCGAATGGCGCACCCGGGCGCGTACACGTCCACGGGAATCGCGCGGTCCACGCCGCCGATCACGTTGTAGGCATCGCGGAACACGCCGCCCGAACACGCGCAGACGCCGCACGCCACCACGCACTTGGGCTCGAGCATCTGGTTGTAAATCTGGCGCACGACGGGCAGGTTCTGGGCATTGACCGACCCCGTCACCAAAAAGATGTCCGCATGCTTGGGGTTGCCGGTGTTGACCACGCCAAAGCGCTCCGCATCAAACAGTGGCGTGAGCGAGGCCAGCACCTCGATATCGCATCCGTTGCAGCTCGAGCCGTCGTAATGAATAACCCACGGCGAGCGCGACATTTTATGATCCATGGATGCCGCCTCCTAAATAAATACGTCGACGAGGATGGGCATAAGGTTGAGCAGGCCAAACACCAGCGCCACGCCCCATCCGAGCCTAAAGCAGCTGCGCCAGGTGCTACGTGCGAAGGTGTTGTCGATCAGGACCTCGACAAAATACGTCGCGGCCATCACGACCAGGGCAACCACCCAGCTCACGGGGTTGTCCCAAACAAAGAACATGCCCACCCACATCAAAAACAGCACGGTCTCGCACCAGTGCATAAGGGTCATCTTGGCCAGCGTGCCGCCGCTCATCTCGGTGGCGACGCCCTGGACAATCTCCTGATGCGCGTGATGCGAGTACGAAAGGTCAAACGGCGACTTGCGCAGCTTGATGGTAAGCACCGCGAGTAGCGCCAGGAAAATGGGCGCGCTGTACACGATGATGGGGGCCGACTGCCCCGTCGCGGCGATGGAATCAAAGCTGTCGGTGGCAAGGTACAGGCCCACGCTCATCAGCAGAACGGCGGGCTCGTAACTCATAACCTGCAGCAACTCACGATCGGCGCCAACCTGGGCAAACGGGCTTTGCGTCGAGGCGGACGCCAACACCACAAAGATCGCGGCTAGCGTAACCATAAAGGCGCACAGCAGCGTGTTGGAGCCCGACACAAAGATGCCGCCGCCCACGACGGTAAAGATGAGCGCGCACGCCATGTAGGTATCGTCCATGGTGTTTACGCTGGCGGGAGCCTTGCGCAGCAGCTTGGCAACGTCGTAGAAGGGCTGCAGCAGGCGCGGACCCACACGGCCCTGCATGCGGGCCGAAAGCTTGCGGTCAACGCCGTCGATCAGGCCACCAGCCAAAGGCGCCAGCAGGGCAAACACCACGGTACCAATAAAGATGCCCACGACGCCCGAACCTTCGAAATACTTGCCGCGCAGCACCGATGGCGCGCTCATGGCAAGCCTCTCGGGCCCAATCCACGCGCAACACAGCAGCGCAAACAAGATGATGCTGCAGCACACGACGCTACCCGCGGGGCCAATACGCTTCTCGCCAAGGGCATCCTCCGAGTACCAATTGCGCTTTTCGGCCTTCACCTCGTGCCCCATCGAGCCGCGGAAATGGCGATATTTGTCGGTTCCCACGCCCGAAAGATATACGTTTACATGCGGTTTGTTGCTCACTCGGAATGAAGTCAGCAGCACCACGGCGATAAACGCCACGATAACCACCATCAGGTACATGGCGTCCTTGCCAATAACGTACGGCATGCGGCCAAACACCATGGCCAAGTAAGGCGACACCAGACCGCTCGAGATAACCGGGAACGCCACGCAGCACAGAATCAGCAGCGCGGCGATGGTGTTGAGGGCCATCCATTCGGTCTTATGGACATTGACCTCAACGTTTTGAGCCGTGGGGTCGACGCCCGAAAGCTTGGCAAGCCACTTGCCCCAGAAGAAGAACGTCGCGGCCGAGCCAAAGGCAAGCACCATGATCATGAGCACGTTGCCGGTCTGCGCGAACGCCACCAGAGCGCCCCACTTGGACACGAGCATGCCAAACGGCGCCACAAACATGCCCATGATGCCCAGCATCATCAGGCGCGTCAGGTGCGGCATGCGGCTGAACATACCGTCCATGTCCTCGATATTGCGGCTGCCGATATGATGCTCGGCCGTGCCCACGCACAGGAACAGCAGCGACTTTGCCACCGTGTGGAACAGGATCAGGAAGATGGCCGCCCATACGGCCTCGGGCGCGCCGACACCCAAGCAAGCACTGATGAGGCCCAAGTTGGAAATGGTGGAGTACGCGAGCACGCGCTTGGCATTGCTCTGCGAGATGGCCATAAGGGCAGCGAGCAAAAACGTGATGGCGCCCACGCTCGTGACCATAAAGCCGGTCACGGGATAGATGGCATAGAGCGGGCTCAGCTTGACCATCAGGAACACGCCGGCTTTGACCATGGTTGACGAGTGCAGCAGGGCGCTCGTGGGCGTGGGGGCAACCATGGCACCCAACAGCCAAGTGTGGAACGGCATCTGTGCGGCCTTGGTGAGCGCGGCGAGCGACAACAGGATGACCGGCATGACCAGCAGCGCGGACTGCGCGGTTCCGGCGCCGGAAAGCTCAATCATGCCCGAGATGGTCAGCGGCATGCCGTTCACGTGCAGGTACATGAGTCCGGCCAAAAACGCGATGCCGCCCAGCATGTTGAGGATGATCTGGGTAAAGGCGTTTTTAATGGCCTCGGGCGTGCGCGTGTAGCCAATCATAAGGAACGAGCACACGGTGGTGATTTCCCAGCCGCAGAACAGCCACTCAAGGTTGTCGCTCGTCACGATAACGAACATGGCCGAGAGGAACAGGAACATGAGCGCCAGGAACTGCGGGCGACGGTCGGGCGCGGTCTGCCCGCGCAGCGCGGCCTCGTGCTCGTCATGGGCCTGGAAGTCCTTCATATAACCCAAGGCATACACGCAGATTAGGCTGCCGACGATGCCGACGGCGAGCACCATGATCACGCTCATGTAGTCCAGGTAGAGCGGCGTTGCCGTGACGGCTTCGGCCGCGGGCAACGTCATGGCTGCAAAGGCGAGCGAGCCCACCAGCTGGACTATGCCGAGCACCGTGGTGAGCGCGTTCCTATATTTGTACGCGTTGTACAGGATTACGGCGCACAGGATGACATCGATGGCGGAGCTGATGATCGAGAGCACATGCGAGGTGCCGGGGGCAACCTCAAAGCTCTGCGGACCCGTGCCAAAAAACAAGACGGCGACTACAACTGTCACCGCCATAATAATGCCGGAGCCTACAAGCCCCACCGCATCGCGGGCGCGGTCACCGCGCGCGAGCAGCATGCCCAGCGCCGGTACCAGCGGAAACAGGGTAAGGAAATACAGTAGCGTCATACCATCACTCCCCCATGCAAAAACGCTGCAATTGTTTAACGTTATAGCTCAATTGAGGAGTAGCGGCGGCGGGTTTTCGGTCAACTGGGGAGTTTTAGGCGTACGGGGCAAGGGCACGTCCGCTTTGGAGCAGAGAGGCGACGCTCCCCCTATCGCAGCGACAGGCGCGCGGGCCACTGCGCGCAGTTTATTGGCCACTTTGGAGGATGTCCCGACAGGCTCGCGCCGGTCCAAAAAGTTGGCGCGGCAAGAAAAATGCGCCCCTGTGGGCGCACCATCCCGTTTGCTATTCCGCCTTTTTAACGCGCGGCTTGCGACCGCGCGGCTTATCGACCAGTGCGGACTCACCGCTCTCGCGGTACTGACGGCACCAAGCCTTGACCGAAGACTCGCTGGGAATCTTGTGCTTGATCATGGCCTCGCGAACCGTCAAGCCGCTTTCCAGACGGTCCTTAACCACAGCGAGCTTTACGTCGTACGAATAGGTGTGATGATGCGAACCGGCATTGAGAACGGCGTCGGCACCGCCCACGGCATACGCGCGGGCCCACTGACGAGCCGTGGCCTGGGGAATGCCAAGCTCCGCGGCGAGGGCGCGATGACCGACCCCCTCTTGGAGGATCTCGACGGCGCGCTGTCTAACCTCGGGCGCATGCGTGCGAGTCCTAGTTGCTTCCGACATACCTGCCACTTCTTAGCCTTAACCGTTAATCTGCTTTCTTACGTGCAAGTTAGATAGTAGCATTTTACTGTTTGCTCAAAGCAGTTAATTAAAATAGACGCGGCGTTATCTGGGCATTTGGCACCAAATTACGACATTTCTTTATCGATTATTTACGCTGGTAGCTGACTCGCAGCTAATCGTCATTCGCTTGTCAACAAAATTGACATCTCTTTTATGTCCTTTGGTGTAGAGGATATAGTTATTAACCCCTCCCCCAATAATTTTGAGTGATCTGCGAGGCAGTAGACGTCCTCACTCCTCATGATTACCGCGCATTGCCATCCACCGGAGCAAAACAAAAAGGGCGGGACCTGCTGCGCTTGCAGGCCCCGCACCGGTTGACACCCGACGGGACACAGCCGGGCGAGACGGATCCGTGCTACCGCCCCGCCTGGCCGCGATGTTCAACTACAGCTCGTTGGCCGCGTGATATGCCGTGCGAATGGCGCTCGCAATGTCGGCGGTGCGCTCGCCCGAGCAGTCGCCCACGCAGGTCACGGGCACCGTCACGCCATCCAGGTCAAACGCATTGGCCTTAGAGCCCACGGCCATCACCACGTAATCGCAGGCGATCTTCACCGGCTCCTCGGCGCCGTCCTCGGTGGTGCGAATGGCCTCCACGCCCTCGTCGGTAATGGCGGTCAGGCGGGTCTTAACATGCTGCTCCACGTTGTGCTCTGCAAAGTCGCTCATAATCAGCGGCAGAATGGTCTCGGACTCGCCCGCGGCAATCTTGTCGAGCATCTCCACGATCGCCACCTCGCAGCCGTGCTGCAGCAGGTACTCGGCAGTCTCGGTGCCCACCAGGCCACCGCCAATGACGGCGACGCGGCCGCTGAGCTCCACCTTGCCGGCCAGCACGTCCCAGCTCGAGACGACCTTGTCCGAATCGGCACCCGGAACGGGGATGATCACGTCGTGCGCGCCCACGGCCACAATCGCGGCGTCGGCTGCGTTGAGGTCCTCTGCCGTAGCGGCATGGTTGAGCTCAACCTTCACACCCAGGCCGGGCAGAATCTTCTCGTAGTACTCGACCGAGCGCATGATCTCGTCCTTGCGCGGAGGCGCGGCCGCCAGCACAATCTGACCGCCCAAGTGATCGCTCGCCTCGTAGACGGTCACGTCGTAGCCGCGCTTGGCCGCCACGCGCGCGGCCTCCAGGCCGGCGATGCCGCCGCCCACCACGGCGATCTTCTTGTCGCCCTCGCCCGGCTTGATGGCGATGGTCGCCTCGTCGCCGTTCTCGGCATTGAGCACGCACGAAATGTACTTGCGGTTTTGAATCGCATCGACGCAACCCTTGTTGCAGTTGAGGCACTCGCGGATGGGCTCACCCGTGGCGGCCTTCAGTGCAATGTCGGGGTCGCACATGAGCGAGCGGCCGTAGGCGATAATGTCGGCGGCGCCGTCTTCCAGAATCTTCTCGCCGGCCTCGACCGAGACAACACGGCCGACGGTTGCCACCGGCACGGAGACCAGGGCCTTGACGCGCTCGGCCACCGGCAGCGTCCAGTTGTAGGGCATGGCGCCCATGGGCGGAATGGTATCGCCCATGTTGCCAGTGTGGTTGGCCTGTGCAACCTGGATCATGTCGATGCCCGCACCCTCGAGCAGCTTGGCGAACTCGCAGGCCTCGTCGGGCTGCAGGCCGCCCTTGCCGCGCGGCGTACCGTCGGGGTTCTCCATGATCACGGGGAGCTTGTACTCCACCATCAGCTGCGGCGCGGCTTCCTTAATGGCGGCGACGACCTCGAGCGCGTAGCGGACGCGGTTCTCGAACGAGCCACCGTACTCGTCGGTGCGCTGGTTGAGGATGGCCGAGCACAGCGAACCCACCAGACGGTCGCCGTGGACCTCGATGGCGTCGATCCCGGCCTGCTGCGCGCGGGCGGCCGAGGCAGCGATGGCCTCCTTGATCTGGGTGAGCTGCTCCACACTCGCCTCGTTCACAAAGTGCTGCATGTCGTGGTGCAGCTTGGCGTAGGCCTGGTTGCGGATCTCGTTGGACTCGGCCATCTTGGCGGCAAAGGTCTCCTCGTCGCCGGCGGCCTTGGCCTCCTGCGCGGCCTTGGCGGCGGCCATGGATCCCATGACCATGCGGCCGACGCCGGGCACGTCGTACTCGGGGTGGAACAGCTGCAGCGCGACCTTGGCGCCGTGCTTGTGGACGGCATCGGCCAGGGCCTTAAACGTGGGGATTTGGGCGTCGGTCGCCAGCTTGGGCGTGGGGCTTGCGGTCATGACGGGAGCAACGTCGCCGATGACGATGTAGCTCACGCCGCCACGGGCCAAGCGCTCGTAAAAAGCCAGGCTGCGCTCGCCAATGGAGCCATCGCGCTCCTCGTAGCCGGTGGTCAGCGGCGGGAACATAATGCGGTTCTTGAGCTCAAGGGGGCCAACCGTAATGGGCTGGAGCAGCTTGGATGCAGGTGTGGTCATGAACATTCCTCTCTTGTAGGCGCGGCGGCGATGTTGCCGCGTAGTTGTCTAGAGGATATGGCATGGGGGCACGGCGGCACAACGGAAATCGGCGAATATCAGGTGGCAGCAGGTGGATGGGACGGGACGGCCCGTCAGTTTGTCTCGATCTGTAACAGTTACGCGGCAAAACTGGGTCTTACTGTTACAGATCGAGACAAACCAAACCCGCCTGCTAGAAAATCTCAATCTATAACAACAACTCGGCAAAATCCGTCCCTCGTGTTACAGATTTAGACAAACACGACCCAACCCACCGGTATATCTCGATCTGTAACACCTAGCCGCCCAAATCGGGTCTAGATGTTACAGATCGAGATCTTTGATTGAGAGGCCGAGAATTGAACCGAAAACACGGTCCCGAAATAACAAAAAAGCTCGCCGGCTAGGCCGACGAGCTGCAAGTTCTTGGTCGCGGGGGCAGGATTTGAACCTACGACCTCCGGGTTATGAGCCCGGCGAGCTACCAGACTGCTCCACCCCGCAATGTCTGGGCGCCTCATGTGCGCAAGAAAGAATATTACACGGGAGTTCGGTAAACGGCAAGGAAAATCTCGTAGAGCATAATTCCTTCATATTTAAAACCCCTCAGCCCCTATCACCGTAAACGAATCGCAGCCGAGCGCCGTCGACGGCACGTATACAATGGTGCGCGTCCTTTTATGCCAACACCGGGAGTAGACATGCTGCTCGCTATCGATATGGGAAATACGCAGACGGCCATGGGCCTGTTTGACGGAGACGAGCTGGTGCAGTCGTGGCGCATGCCCACCGACCGCTCTTATACCGCCGACGAGATCCATGTGCGCCTGATGGGTTTCTTTAAGATGTACGGCCTTTCGCTCGACGCGGTCGACGCGATCGCCTTTGCGGGCGTGGTGCCGCAGCTCTCGCGCGAATGGCACGCCGTGGCCGACCGCATTGCCGCAGACGCCATCGTCATCGGACCGCAGACGGCCGCGGTGACCAAGCTGCGCGCGGCGCGTCCCCAGGCCGTAGGTGCCGACCGCGTCGCTAACGCCGTTGCGGCCGAAACTTTCTACGGCGCGCCGGCAATCGTGGTGGACTTTGGCACCGCGACCAATATCGACGTCATCGATGAGGACGGTTATTACATTGGTGGAGCGATTGCGCCGGGCATCCGCATTTCGATGGACGCGCTCGCCGCCCGAGCCGCCAAGCTCGCCAGCGTTCCGCTCGAGGCGCCCGAGCACGCCATCGGCCGCGATACCGAGGAGTGCATCAAGGTCGGCGCCGTAACGGGCGCCGCCGCAATGGCTGAGGGCCTAGTCGCGCGCATGAAGCGCGAGCTGGGCCGCGAGGACGCCACCGTTATCGCCACGGGCGGTCTCGCCAGCATCGTCGCCGATTCGACCGACGCCTTCGACGTGGTCGACGGACAGCTCACCATCAAGGGTATCTGCGAAATCTACCGCCGCATGCAGGAGCTGGGATAGAGCAGGGGCTTAAGTCAAGCACGCCCGATGCCACAGTCCCCGCAAATGCTCGCCAAGCCTATTCCCCAGATAGGCGAAACCCTCCCCGGCACAGGCCGAGGAGGGTCTTGTTGTCATCGTTGTCTTTGAGCGCTGGCGCCTCGCGCTACAGTCCGCGAATTCGTACAGCCTCGGGCGGAAACTCTTGCTCGCCGGCATCGGTCTTGATGGTCGCACGACCCCAGATGTCCAGGCCCGCAAACACACCGACCGCAAGCGGCAAGCCGTTGGGCGACACCGCCGCAACTTGGCGGCCCAGCAGCGGCACCATGTCGAAGTACTCGCCCAGCACGGGAGCCAGCGGACCGGCAGCGCCCTGCGGCGTGTTGGCAACAACCGCCCAGGTGTCCACACGGGTCAGCACGGCGGCGGCCAACTCCTCGACCAGCGCTTCGTCGGCCGCATCCACACCGAGCTCGCTCAACGCCGAAAGCTCAATATCCACCGTCACGGCACCGAACATGCCCGCGGCACCGGCACCGCCGTTCACGGTAACGCGCGCGAACGACGTCTCAAATGCGGGCGCGCCGCACACAATGTCGCTCGGCCACTGGATACCCACCTTACCGGCAAGGCCCAACCCCGGCGTCGATGCCGTGCCCACGAGCGCGTCCATCATGCCCATCGCGGCCACAAACGGCAGGCCGTGGAAGGCATGCATGTTCACATCGGGGCGCACAACCAGCGAAAACGTCAGCGAAGCATCGCCCGCGCTCCACGCGCACCAGCCCGCGGACACGCCCTCGCGGCCCGCGTCGCGCGCCGCGTCGAGCTCGGTGCCGGCGACAACAGCATTCATCTCGATCATCTACATACGCCCCAATTCGCCCACGATATGGCCCACGCGGTCCTCGGACTCCTTGACCTCGACACCGTTGTAGCGGAAGAACCGCGCCGGGTCGTGCATCAGGTCCTCGAGCGGCACCAGCACAAAGTCGCGCTCGCCAATGAGAGGATGCGGCAGGCGCAGCTTTTTGCCGCCGTGGGTCTCGCCATCCATCCACAGCAGGTCCAGGTCGATGGTGCGCGGACCGTTGGCCTTGGCCTTCTTGGAGCGGTCGCGCCCCAGCTCGGCCTCGATCTTCATGAGCTCATCGAGCAGCACCAGCGGCGCCAGCTCGGTCTTGATCTCGATGACGGCGTTGGCAAACGCGTCCTGGCGCGTCTCGTAGGCCGGCTCGCTCTCGTAAATCTTGGAGGAGTTGGACACGCAGGTGAGTGGAATCTCGGCGATCATCTCGCGTGCGGCGCGGATGTTGTCGCAGCGATGCCCCAGGTTGGAGCCCACGGCCACAAACGCGCGGCGCGGCTGCGGCTTGGCAACCGCCCAGTAACCGTTCAGGAACTGCGCAAAACCCGCGGCGTCGTGCACGCGCACGATGTTGGCACCGGCCTGGATGGCGCCCAGGCACACGCCAAACGTGGCGGCATCGCGCTCGGCGGCCTCGGTCACGCCCGAGATAGCGCCCACAAAACGCTTGCGCGACACGGCGCACATGAGCGGGTAGCCCAGCGACGCCATCTTGGCAGTCTCGCGCTGGATGACGATGTCCTCGTTAGCCGACTTACCAAAGCCCGGGCCAGGATCGATGCAGATGCGGTCGCGCGACACGCCGGCATGGATGAGCGTGCGGGCCTGGTCGGACAGAAAGCCCATGACGCGGCGCATGATGGGCGCCGAATCGGGCAGGGTAAAGCGGCGGAGCTGCGAGGTGGGCACATAGGCCTCCTCACGGCGGGCACTGCGGCGCATCATGGCGGCCAGGCGGTCATTGGACTCCGATGCGGCCTCGGTGGCTGCGGGCGCGGCCTCGGGCGCGGGCGCGACGGTCTCGGCGGCAGCAACCTGCTCGGCGGCCGGCGTCTCCTGCCCCAGCTCGGTTGCGGGCTCGGACGTGGGCTCCGGTTCGCCAAACGGCAACGAGGGCTGCACCACGCCGCCCGGAAGCTTGGCCTCAACCTTGGGCTCACCCAGCAGCTTGCCGAGACGGCGACGGGCCGGCTTCTCGGCCTCGCGCGCGGCCTCGGCAGCCGCTTCGCGTGCCTTCTCGGCAACAAACGCCGCAGCCGAGGTATCGAGCTGCACCGTCGCGTGCGTGCGTGCGGGTGCGGCGACCTCGCCGGCGTGCATTACGATGACGCCGCAGGTGCTCGTCTTAACGAACTCAACCATCTTGGGATCGGTGAAGCCGGTCACGTCGTTGACGATCGAGGCGCCGCAGCGCACGGCCGCCTTGGCAACCGCCACATGACGCGTGTCGATCGAGACGATGGCGCCCTCCTTGGCCAGCGCGCGCACCACGGGCAGCACGCGGCGAGCCTCCTCGTCGGGGTTGACCGGGGTAAAGCCGGGACGCGTGGACTCACCGCCCACGTCGATGATGTCGGCGCCGGCGTCGAGCATCGCCAGGCCGTACTCGATGGCGGCATCGGGGTCGAAGTGCTCCCCGCCATCGCTAAACGAATCGGGCGTCACGTTGAGGACGCCCATGATGCGCGGACGGTCAAAGCTGAGCTCGTACTTTCCGCACCGCCATGTCTTGCTGTCGTTCGCCATGAACATCCTCCTAAAATGCCCACGCCGCCGAGCTTGGAGAGCTGGCGGCGGGGTCGCTTTGCACTCAGTCTTTCTATTGTATCCGCGCGCGCGGGCTAGAACGCAAACGCGGCCGCGATGTCGCAAGAAATCAGCAGGTCGGCATTTGCATCCTGATCGGTGGGAGCAAGGTTGCATATGGCCAGCGTATCGCCGGTAAAGTAACGCGTAAGGCCCGCCGCCGGATACACCACGAGCGAGGTCCCACCCACAATGAGGGCATCGGCCGCGGCGATGGCGGCAACGGCACCGGTCAGCACATGCTCATCGAGCGGCTCCTCGTAGAGCACCACATCGGGCTTGATGCGCCCGCCGCACGCAGGACACACAGGCACGCCCGCGGCGTCCTCGTGCTCGCGCGAGCAAATCCACTCGGCGCTATAGACCGCGCCGCACGACTGGCAAATGTTGCGATGGACCGATCCGTGCAGCTCGAACACGCGCTGCGAGCCGGCCGCCTGGTGCAGACCGTCGATATTTTGCGTCACCACGGCGTCGAGCTTGCCGGCGCGCTCCAGCTCGGCCAGCTTGGTGTGGCAGCGGTTAGGCTTAGCGTTAAGCGCGATCATCTTGGTGCGGTAAAAGTCGAAGAACTCCGCAGGATGTGCCTCGTAAAAGCTATGCGACAGCATGGTCTCGGGCGGATAGGCAAACTGCTGGTGATACAGGCCGTCCACGCTGCGGAAATCGGGGATGCCACTTGCCGTGGAAACACCAGCGCCGCCAAAGAAGACCACGCGCTTGTGGGTGTCAAACAGATCCGCCAGCGCGGCGGAGGCCTGCCTGGGGTCCGATATTGCCTGCGTCATATGAGTCCTCCGTCCTTGTTAGTCGGGCAGCGTTGAGCGACGTCCCAGCATGCGGCCTTTAAGTCAGCATGCACGGAGCCCACCCCGCCCCTGTTGCGCTAATCTTAAGCCTGCCAACCCCGTCGAAAGGACACCATGCCTCAGACTTACACTTTCGCCTCGTGGAACGTCAACGGCCTGCGCGCCGTGCTCAAAAAGGACCCGAGCTTTATCCAGATTGCGCAAGAACTCGACGTCAATATCCTGGCGCTGCAGGAGACCAAGCTGCAGGAGGGCCAGGTCGATATCGACCTGCCCGGCTATCACCAAACCTGGAGCTACGCCGAGCGCAAAGGCTATTCGGGCACCGCGGTCTTTAGCCGCCAGGAACCGCTGCGCGTGCTGCACGCCGACGCGCTGTTACCCTACGCCGGCGAGGGCGAGGCCGCCGAGCTCGTTGCCCAAGCCGCAACCGAGGGCCGCGTCTGTGCGCTCGAGTTCGACAAGTTTTGGTTTGTGGATGTCTACACGCCCAACGCGCAAAACGAACTCGCGCGCATCGATGTGCGCATGGCCTGGGACGATGCCTATCGCGGCTTTTTGAGCGCGCTTGAGCGCGAGAGCGGCAAGCCCGTCGTAACTTGCGGCGACTTTAACGTGGCGCACGAGGAGATCGACCTTAAGAACCCCAAGTCCAACCGCGGCAACGCGGGCTTTTCGGACGAAGAACGCGGCAAGTTTACCGAGCTGCTCAACGCCGGCTTCACCGATACCTGGCGCGCGGCAAACCCCGACGTCGAGGGCGTCTACAGCTGGTGGAGCTACCGCTTTAATGCTCGCAAGAACAACGCCGGCTGGCGCATCGATTATTTCCTGGTGAGCGACGCAATCGCCGACAACGTACGCGACACCGGCATCCGCGGCGACATCTTTGGCAGCGACCACTGCCCCGTCACCCTCACGCTAGAACTCTAGCCCCAATTGATCCCCTGGGGACGGAGGAAAAGGGATCATTTTCACCTCGCGAGGGAACCCACGCGGCCCTCCCGCCACGGAACTGACCCATCTACTACGTTTAAGCCACTACCCTCAACCACAGCGAACAACGCAAAAAGAAAACCGCAGGTAGAAAGCCTGCGGTTTTTCATAAAACGCGGTCATGGTCGGGGGTATCAAGCTAAACGTAGTAGATGGGCCAGTTTCGTGGCAAGCGCCGCCAACTGATTCCCCGGGGACGTCTGGAGACGGAGGAAAACGGATCGATTTGGCTCTCTGAGGGCCACGATGCCCGTCATATCAGCCGGCCATTCCAAAACTATGCCGGTTTACGGGGCTGAATCGCGAACCCCCAACCATACGCAATTCCGAAATAATAAAACCTCAGGTAAACGGCTTGCTCTATTTTGAAAAAAGCCGGTATGGTCGGCCTACGCTAATCTAGCCCCGTAAACCGGCATAGTTTTGAAATGGTACTTCGGAAGTATTGATTCACGCCCCGGCGCAACCAGCCCTACAGCCCGTATTTCACGACAACGCGGTTGATCCGTCGACACCAAGGCTTGTAGAGGGCGGCCAAGAACACGCAGGTCGCGAGGCCGTGTGTGATATCGAACGGCACTGCCGTGGCAAGACGCGCCACGACGCCCGCCCACGTGAGCGGTTGTACAAAACCGATAATGTCGTACGCGTTGATCACCACGCCGTACAGCAGACCCGAAGCAAAGCCGTACGCCATCAGCGCCGGCATGCGCACGGTTCCATCCGCACGGTCGAACGCACCGGCATGCGCCAGCGCACCGCCAACATAGCCAACCAGGCCCCAGGCATACATCTGCCATGGCGTCCACATGCCCTGCCCAAAAAAGAAATTGCTGGTCAGTGCTGCCAACGCGCCGACCATGAAGCCGTTGCGACGCCCGAGCGTCGCCCCGGCGATGATGGCGATGGCGCTCACGGGTTTAAAGTCGGGAATGGGGCCGAACAAGATGCGGCCCGCCGCCGCCAGCGCCGCCAGCACCAGCGTGGGCATAATCTGGCGCAGGCCCGGTCGCGACGCCTCGTAGCCTGCAAAGAACAGCGCAAGCACCAGCGCCACCACGACAAGCATGGCGAGCACCGCCTGCTCAACGCCCGCCAGCAACGCCGTTGCCATCACCGCCGGCACCGCCAACAACAGCGGAATCTCCAGTTTTGTGAGTAAACGCGAGAAACGACAGTCCGTCATCCCATCACGCCCTATAGAACACGTTGTCGGCAAAGAAGTCGGCCGGGGGCTCCACGCAGGCAATCTCGCCGTCAAACATCATGGCGACGTCGTCGGCTACCTGCTCGGCAAAGTCCAAATCGTGCGTAGCCATGATGACGGTGCCGCCAGCCTTCGCATGGTCACGCAGGGCACGGGCGATGATGCGGCGGCTGGCCAGGTCCAAACCCTTGGTGGGCTCATCGAGCAATAGCAGCTCGGGGCCAATCAACAGCAGCTTTGCCAACGCAAGCAGCTGGCACTGACCGCCCGAAAGATCGTACGGGTGACGCGCCTCCAAGCCCGCCAGACCCAGGCGCGCTGTCTGCTCCCGTGCTGCGGCCTCGTCGTATCCGCAGGTCGAGGCCCATTCCATCAGCTCATCGCGAACCGTCTCGGCAACCAGCAATGCCTTGGGATTCTGTGGCAGCAGCGCCGCCGAGGCCGCTTCGCGCACCATGCGGCCGCGCTGCAGCTTGGCGGTCTTCGCCAGCACCGAGAGCATCGTCGACTTACCGCATCCGTTGCCGCCCACGATTGCATGCACCGCGCCAGCCGAAAACGAAGCATCGAGCCCGCGCAGCACCCAGCCGGACGCTCGATCGTAGCGAAACCAGCCTTCCGACAGGGTGGTAGCCGACCCGCCGTGCATTTTTTGGAGTATTCTGCTTCCATCCGTGCGCGAGAAGGCTTCCGAGCCGTTCTCGAGCGACGTTTGCGCCACAAATTCGGACGATTTGTCCAATTCCGAACTTTTTTTCGCGCTCGATACGTCCCCGGGCGGCTCCAGAGAGCCCAAATTGTCCTCACGCCTGCTGAATACTCCTTTATTTGCACATCGGATGGCACCCCACCCCAACATGTCATCGGAAAACAGCGATTCTCGGCGTCCCAAAGAAGCCATATCCGCCACCTCGCGCACGCGACCGTCCTCAATCCGGTACGCACACGTCGCGTATTCGAGCATTGGGCGCGGCTGATGCGTCGCCACAACAACCGTGCAGCCCAGCTCGCGATTCACACGAAACAGCGCGTGCAGGAAATTCTTCTCCGCAACCGGATCAAGCTGAGACGTGGGCTCGTCGAGCAGCAGCACGCGCGGGCGCAGCGTCAGAACGGCCGCCAACGACAGCAACTGTTTGCGACCGCCCGAAAGCGTGTCAGTATCGCGGTGAAGCCAATCTTCCAGCCCAAAGAAATAGCTGGTCTCAGCTACGCGACGGCGCATCTCATCACGCGCTAGCCCCAAGTTTTCCAGGCCAAACGCCATCTCGTGCCACACGGTTTCGCACACGATCTGGTTCTCGGGATCCTGGAACACATAGCCCACGCGCTCCGCCGATGCCCGCACATCCATGTCGGCGACGTTCTCGCCCAGCACGAGCAGTTCGCCAGTGCGCTCGCCCGCCGGAGCGATCTCGGGCTTGAGTAGCGACAGCAACGTCGACTTACCCGATCCGGTACCGCCGACAAGCAGCGCAAATGCACCTTGGGGAACAGACCAGTCGAGTCCCTCGAGCACCGCAGCATCCGCATCGGGGTAGGCAAAGCTCAGGCTCCGCACCTCAATCGCCGGCATATCCGGGCCGTATGCCGCGCCCGACACCGGTCCCCTATCCAACCGAGCCATCAGCCGAACCTCTTCTCATCGATCGCATGCAACACGCAGGGCAGCATCATCCAAGCAGCGTACACGACATAGCCCAGCCACGGCGCCGGCACCGATAGTTGCGGGTAAAACGAATACTGCGTTGTCGCGGTCCATGCCACCGCCACCGCAGCGGCACCAAACACCGCAAGCCCAACCAGCGCGGCAACATCGCCGCGACCCAGCCGATACCGCGCGTACGTCGTGCGACGTGTCGCGGCGCCCCATCCACGGGAGCGCATGGCGTCCGCGCGCTCCAGCGAATCTTCCATGCCCCAGCCCATCAACACGCTCGATGCCCGTAGGCGCGAACGCACGGGATCGGCCGGCGCGCGACCCGGCACATCAATCGCATCCTGCACCGCCAGTACCGTACGACCGCGGCGTAAAAACTGCGGGATAAGCCGCATGCACATCGAGATCATGAGCGCGAGCACCGGCGCGGCGTTGCCCAAAAGCGCAAGTACCTTGTCGTATTCGAGCATCGACGCCGCGGCCTCAAACCACAGCACGCTCGCCACGAACAGCCCGCCCATGCACAGGCCGTAAACCATGCTCTCTAGATACACCGCACGCATGCCAATACGAAACAGCTCCGTCGAGCCCGATGCACTAAACAGCGGATTGAGCACCGCAATGATCAAAATCACCGGCAGCTGCCAGCGAAGCGCGCCCAACGTGCGCGCAACACCGCGCGTCGCAAGCCCGTACGCCAACCCGCCCGCAAGCGATAGCGCAATCAGCACCGGTTGCATCGAGAACATGGTGAGCCCCAACGTCAGCACCATGTAGAGCGCCGGCACCGCCGGATGCGACATCGAAAATGCCGCGACGGGTTCGTTGCCCGATTCCTCTCGCATGGTGTCCACGGGCATCCCCATCCCCTCGCTCAAACGTCAACGCCGCAGCGCCGCCACCATACACAACCAGCGCAAACGCCGTACCGCCGGCCCAAGCCTCAGCTGCCGCGCATCAATCGTTACGCGCTCATCATATGCCTGCGGTATCATATTGCGCCGTGTATCGTTTCCAAACACACGTCTCTATAACGTAACAGGAGATCACATGGACGCAACCGCAATTATCCTCGCCGCCGGCGAGGGCACCCGCATGAAGTCGAACCACTGCAAGGTTTCGCACAAGATTCTAGGCAAGCCCATGGTTCAGTGGATCGTCGACGCCACCATCAAGGCCGGCTGCAGCCGCGTCGTGGTCGTCATCGGCAGCCACGCCGACGAGATGCGCGCCCTCATCGATGGCGCCTACGCCAACAGCGCCACCAAAGTCGAGTGCGTCGAGCAGACCGAGCGCCTGGGCACCGGCCATGCCGTCAAGGTCGCGCTCGAGGCCTGCGGCATCGCGCAAGGCCCCGTCGTCGTGCTCAACGGCGACCTGCCGCTCATCACCGCCGACACCGTCGCCAAGTTCGCGCAGACCGTCGCCACCGGCGAGCTCGCCTGCACCGTCATGACCATGACCCCGCCCGATCCTTTTGGCTACGGCCGCATCAAGCTGGGCGCCGATGGTCAGATCGAGCGCATCATCGAGCAGAAGGACTGCACGCCCGAGCAGGCCGCCACGCTGCTGGAGTGCAACGCCGGCTGCTACGCCTTCGACGGCGCGCAGCTTGCCGCCCACATTAACGAGATCGGCAACGACAACGCGCAGTCCGAGTACTACCTGCCCGACATGCTCGAAATCCTCAAGGGTCACGGCCAGGCAGTCTCCATCTTCCACTGCGACGACTACCGCGACGGCCTGGGCGTCAACAGCCGCATCCAGCTCGCGCAGCTCACCGCCATCGCGCGCGACCGCATCAACGAGCACTGGATGGCAGAAGGCGTCACGTTCATCGACCCCACGCAGGCCTGGATCGGTCCCGACGCCACCATCGGCCGCGACACCGTCGTGTGGCCGCAGACGCATCTGATCGGTCACGTCACCGTGGGCGAGGAGTGCCAGCTCGGCCCCAACAGCCGCCTCACCGACACCACCGTCGGCAGCGGCTGCATCATCGATGAGACCATCGCCATCGAGGCCGTCATCGAGAACGGCGTCGACTGCGGCCCGCGCGCCTACCTGCGCCCGGGCACCCACATGCTCGACGGCTCCAAGGCCGGTACGCACGTGGAAATCAAGAAGTCCACGATCGGCGAGGGTTCCAAGGTGCCCCACCTGTCCTACATCGGCGACACCACCATGGGCTCCGGCGTCAACGTAGGCGCGGGCTCTATCACCTGCAACTACGACGGCGTCCACAAGCACAAGACCGTCATCGGCAAGGATGCCTTCATCGGTTCTGACACCATGATGGTCGCGCCCGCCCAGATTGGCGACGGTGCGCTCGTGGCCGCCGGCTCCGTCATCACCGAGCCGGTCCCGGCCGACGCACTCGGTCTGGGCCGCGCCCGTCAGGTAAATATTGAGGGCTGGGCCGCCGATTATCGCCGTCGTCTGCACGAGGACGACGAGGCATAACGTTTCACCAAGCACAAAAGGAGCTGTTCCATGGGGACGGCTCCTTTTTCTATCGTGACCTGCGCGACCGGATGAGTGGTCGGTTCGTGTCCGTTGACGGTAAAGACGTTATCAAGACCCGATTAACCCCGCCGCACGGTTACAATGCAAAAAGGCATCTATATGGCATTCGATGTATAAAGGAGAAGGGTAATGCCGATTAATGATCCCGAGAAGTCGGAGAATATGCGCAAGTCCATCCGCGTGTATTCCGGTTCCTCCAACCGTCCCCTCGCTCAGAAGATCGCTGAGTACCTTGGGGTCGAGCTTTCGGGCCTTACGCTAAAGCAGTTCGCCAACGGTGAGATTTACGCCCGCTACGACGAGACCGTCCGCGGCGCCGACGTCTTCCTGATTCAGTCCGTGGCCGGCGGCAACGTCAACGACATGCTCATGGAGCTGCTCATCGCCACCGACGCTGCCAAGCGCGCATCCGCCCGCTCCATCACCGCCGTCATCACCCACTACGGCTATGCCCGCCAGGACCGCAAGGCCGGCCCGCGCGAGCCCATCACCGCCCGCCTCGTCGCCAACCTGCTCGAGCGCGCCGGCGTCGACCGCATCATCACCCTCGACCTGCACCAGGGTCAGATCCAGGGCTTCTTTGATATCCCGGTCAACCACCTGTCCGCACTGCCGCTGTTTGGCCAGTACTACAACGCCATGAACTTCGACACCGACAACCTGGTTGTCGTCTCCCCCGACGTGGGCCGCGCCAAGGCCGCCAAGAAGCTGTCCGACATGCTCGGCTGCGACCTGGCCATCGCCCACAAGGGCCGTCCGCGCCACAACGCCGCCGAGGTCATGGGCATCATCGGTGACATCAAGGGCAAGACCTGCATCATCAACGACGACATGATCGACACCGCTGGCACCCTGTGCGCCAACGTCAAGGAGCTCAAGGCTATGGGCGCTGGCGACATCTACGTCTGCGCCACCCACGGCATCTTCTCCGGTCCGGCCATCGAGCGTCTGAACGACGCCCCGATCGTCGAGTGCCTCGTCACCGACGCCATTCCCGTCGAGGTCGGCGGCAAGATCAAGACCATCTCGGTCGCCGAGGAGTTCGCTCAGGCCATCTCCGCCGTTTACCACGAGGAGCCCGTCTCCACGCTCGTCGGCGGCGACTTCGCGCTGTAGTCCAACGCGCATCGCATCATCTTTGATGCTTTTAAAGGGTCGGAAGCTCGCTTCCGGCCCTTTTTCTATCCCTCGCCAACCTTCCCTGGACAATTGGTTCAGATACGTATTTTTTAAAGCCCCAAAGGGCCGTTCGGAGCCTTCTGAGCTCCCCGGCGGATGCCATGCCGCCCAAAGCTCATCGTTTTCGAGTACAACCGCCGCATATTTACCCTCAAATCACCCTCGAAGGCCCTTAGAAACGCCTCGAATGCCCGTCGCCTTATACGTATCTGAACTAACTGTCCAGTAGCTATCGTCAACCTTCGCGGCAGAGCTCAATTTCCTGCAATCCCCTCAACCGATTCCACCGATTTCATAACACCCAGCCGTTCATGGCGCACAGCGCCCCGCTGAGCGAAAAGAACGGTATGGCGGTCGCATTCTGCCGCCAACTTAGTACGTTATAGCTATGACGACCGTGATTTCACATTTCTCCGCCCTCCGCGCAATTCGTCGCGCACGACGGGCGTACTCTGCCCTACCCTGGGACTCCGTTGATAGTGAACAGCAAGCACAGGCCTTGGCTAGCTGCATTCCCAATAATGACGCGATAGACTTTGGCGCACTTTCGATACTCGACGCCTGGAATGAAGATGATTCCGAACTACTCGATCTTCTCGTTTCAAACGAAGACAACAGACGCCCCGACAAGCGACTTCTTCAGCATATTCTCTCCGCTCCGCTTCCTGAAGGTGCAATTATGCACGTCGAGGCCGACATCTACGCAACGTCTCCTGCCATGACAGCCATGCTTTGCTCTAAAAATGAATCGGTCGCCAAAACCTTGATGCTCCTTATGGAGCTGCTCGGAACCTACTCCCTTCCGCCCGAGGCAACCTACCCCATCGCCTATGACGACATCTGGCCCAAGGGCGATAGCTGCGCAGCGACGGGCGATCTTGATTGCCTGGGCGGCCAGTCGGCAGCCAAACAGCAGAACGAAACCCGCTACGAACAGGCGCACTACAAATGCGAGCCCGCCACGACCATCGAAGATCTCGAGGCGGTCGCGCGCTTCGCCAAAAGTAGCTCATACACCTCGTTTCGCACGGCAGTCAAGCTTGCCCGACCCGGATCTGCATCCCCAGCCGAATCCCTAATGTTAGCCGTTCTCGGAGCGCCCATGCGCTTTGGCGGATTCGGATGTTGCAGCCTGCCCATGGGAGGCCTGCTACTCAACTATCGAATCGACTTCGACACTCTTGCGGTTAACATGTCCTCCGGCATCCCTTACGCCATCTGCGACCTATATTGCCCGGCCGCCGGAGTCGACAACGAATACAACGGAATTGGGCATGAGCTTCAAAACGCTCGCATCCACGATGGCAATCGAAATAATGGCCTCAAGGCAATGGGCATCCACGTCCTGGTTATCAATCGCGACCAAATGAAAGACCTTGTTGCACTCGAAGCCTTCGCCCAAACGATGCATCGACTCGCAGGAGTCCGATTCCGATATCGCATCAAGGGCTATCGCAAGCGTCAGGCCGCTTGGCTCAACGCTCTGCGGGCCGGAATCGGCCTTGCGCCGGTCTAAACGGCGAATCACCCGTGCGCCGTCGAACAGGGCTGGACAGTTAGTTCAAATACGTATAAATAGACACATTGAATTAGGCTGTTTTGCAGCTATCTCTATACCATTCGCCCTATTTGAAAGCGGGGTAGACTTCAAAACAGCGTCATATGGACTAACTAAAGTTCCAAAACAACGTATCGGCATTGAATTGAGCAATTCGAGTCCTCAGAACTTATACGTATCTGAACTAACTGTCCACCTCGGATTTTGACGGCCGTCCAAACGCCCCCAAACAACCTCAATTGCCCTCCATTTGACAGCGGCAACAGGGTCGCTCACCATAGCAGGCGACAAATCAACGAAAGGATGAACATGGCAGCTGCACAGCCGCTTAAGATTCGCATGGTTGCCGGACTTGGCAACCCTGGCGATGAGTATGCCGAGACCCGCCACAACGCCGGTTTTAAGGCGATCGACGAGCTGGCCCGTCAGGCCGGCGTCACGTACTGGAAAAACCAAGCAGGCGCCGAGGTCGCGCTCATCAACATCAACGATGCCGAGGAAGAGAACGGCAAGCGCCAGATTGTACTGGTCAAGCCGCAGTCGTACATGAACACCTCGGGCGGGCCCATCTCCAAGCTCTGCCGCGAGTACAAGATCAAGGCCGAGGAGCTGCTCGTCATCCACGACGAGCTCGATATTCCCGCCGGCGACGTGCGTGTTAAGGTGGGCGGAGGCCATGCCGGTCACAACGGCCTGCGCTCCATCATCGACAAGATGGGCAGCCGCGACTTTAGCCGTATCCGCACCGGCATCGGCAACCCTCCCGGCAAGATGGCCGTGGCAGACTACGTGCTCAAGCAGCTGCGCGCCCGCGAAGCCGAGGATTTCCAGGACACCTGCGCCCGCGCCGCAGATGCCGCCGGTCTGGCCATCGTCCACGGCGTAATCTACGCCCGCGATCACGTAAACGGCGCCGCTTCCGCCAACGGCAAGCACTAAAACCTACCATTTAGAGAGGTTTATTTTGGCAGGTTTCATCTGCGGAAACGCCGCGGCGGCTGCGTCGCAATAAACCCTGTGCCGCTATACATATGCAACGCTCCAAAGGGGGCCGGCCTCACCGAAGCGCGAGGCCGGCCCCCTTTGCCGTTTTGCCTGATAAAACCTGCCAAAATAAACCTCTCCCCCTTTGGCAGGTCGAAGTGGATAAACCCTGCTCCCAACCGCCGAAGACACACGTAAGTGACATGTCCATGAGGGTATAATTTGCACCGTATGTCTGCACAACGCCTGTGCGCGTACGGTTTTATTCGGGCTACCGTCCATTTCCGTGGAGGCACGGTTCGGCGGCCCTAACAAGAGAGGGGTTCTATGTATAAGATCCTGGAGAAGACGCAGTTCTCGGAGAAGGTGTTCAAGTTCCGCATCGAGGCGCCCGCAATCGCCAAGCATGCGCACGCTGGACAGTTCCTCATGGTCCGCGCCAACGAGACGGGCGAGCGCGTCCCGTTTACCCTGGCCGGCTGGAACGGTGACGAGGGCTGGGTCGAGTTCATCTTCATGGTGATCGGCAAGACCACCGAGATGCTGTCCACTTACGAAGCCGGCGAGTCGCTGCGCGACGTCGTGGGCCCGCTGGGCGTTCCCACCGAGATGGCCGAGGGCCCCTGCGCCGTCATTGGCGGCGGCGTCGGCCTGGCAATTGCCTTCCCGGTCGCCAAGCACCTGGTCGAGACCGGTCACGAGGTGCACGCCATCATGGGCGCCCGCACCAAGGACCTCCTGCTCATGGAGGACCAGTTCCGCGAGCTCCTCGACGAGGACCACATCCATATCACCACCGACGACGGCTCCTACGGCGAGCAGGGCGTTGTCACCGCTCCGCTGGAGCGCCTGCTGCAGGACAAGGCCGTGAGCCAGGTCTTCTGCGTCGGCCCCGTTCCGATGATGAAGTTCTCGACCCTCACCGCCCAGAAGTACGACACCCCCATCACCGCGTCCCTCAACCCCATCATGGTTGACGGCACCGGCATGTGCGGCTGCTGCCGCGTCGAGGTGGGCGGCGTGACCAAGTTCGCTTGCGTCGACGGCCCCGACTTCGATGCCACCCTGGTCGACTGGGATGACCTTCGTGCCCGCCAGGCCGCTTACCGTTCCGAAGAGGGCGAGTCCCTCAAGGCCTATGAGGAAAAGAGCTGCGCATGCCACTAGTTAACGGTCGTTTCGTTGCCGATATGAAGTCGCCCCGCACCCCCGATAACGAGGAGCCGGCTGCCGAGCGCGCCTGCGACTTCCGCCCCGTCGACAAGGGCTTCACCGAGGAGATGGCGCTGGCCGAGGCCGAGCGCTGCCTCAACTGCAAGAAGCCGTTCTGTGTTGAGGGCTGCCCCGTCAACATCAACATTCCCCGCTTTATCGAGCAGATCCGCGAGAAGGACTTCGGCGGCGCTCTCGATACCATCCGCGAGGACTCCATGCTTCCCGCCATCTGCGGCCGCGTCTGCCCGCAGGAGAACCAGTGCGAGGGCAAGTGCATCCGTGGCAAGAAGTCCGAGCCCGTGGCCATCGGCCAGCTCGAGCGCTTCCTGGGTGACCGCCCCGAGCTCGCCTCCACGCCCAAGATGGCTCCCAAGAACGGCAAGAAGGTCGCCGTCGTCGGTTCCGGCCCGTCCGGCATCACCTGCGCCGGCGAGCTCGCCCGCAACGGCTTTGACGTCACCGTCTTTGAGGCCTTCTTTACCGGCGGCGGCGTGCTGGTCTACGGCATCCCCGAGTTCCGTCTGCCCAAGGCGGTCGTCAAGTGCGAGATCGACGGCCTGGAGGACATGGGCGTCAAGTTTGAGTACAACTCCGTCGTGGGAAACATGGCCACGGCCGAGGAGCTGTTCGAGCAGGGCTTCGACGCCATCTACGTGGCGACCGGCGCTGGCCTGCCCAAGTTCCTCAACGTCCCCGGCGAGAACCTGCCCAACGTCTTCTTCGCCAACGAGTACCTCACCCGCGTGAACCTGATGAAGGCCAACAAGTTCCCCGAGTACGACACCCCCACCAAGCGCGGCAAGAACGTCGTCGTCTTTGGTGGCGGCAACGTGGCTATGGACGCCGTCCGTACCGCCAAGCGTCTGGGCGCCGAGCACGCCATCATCGCCTACCGTCGTACCGAGGACGAGATGCCCTGCCGTCGCGCCGAGCTGCACCACGCTAAGGCCGAGGGCGTCGAGGTTCTGCCGCTCGTCTCCCCGCTCGAGTTTGTCGCTGGCGAGGACGGCTCCGTATGCGCCGTCAAGGTCCAGAAGATGGAGCTCGGCGAGCCCGACGAGTCCGGCCGTCGTCGCCCGGTGCCCATCGAGGGCGCCATCGAGGAGATTCCCTGCGATGTCGCGATCTCGGCTATCGGCACCAACGCCAACCCCTTCGCAAAGAAGATCGGTGGCAAGATGGAGCTCAACAAGTGGGGCTACATCGTCGCCGACGAGGAGACCGGCCAGACCACCGATCCCCGCATCTGGGCCGGCGGCGACATCGTCACCGGTGCCGCTACGGTCATTCTGGCGATGGGCGCCGGCAAGAAGGCCGCTGCCTCCATCACCAAGAGCCTACTGGGCGAGTAATCACCTACAGCGTTAGCCATCAAACGGCAAAGTCCCCGTCGAGCACACGCCCGGCGGGGACTTTTTCTATGCCGATCGCCCTACCACCACAAAGGTGCCTGTCCCCTTTGTGGTGGTTTTGGTCAGCTAGCCTTCGAGCTGTGCCACCTTGTAGCGGTAGGCAGCGGCGATAACGTCTTTACAACCCTCGCGGCCCAGCTTGGCGCGGTTGACGACGATGTCCTTGCCGCTCGTCATCTTCCACTTACCGGCACTGTAGCGCTTATAGAACGCCTCGCGCGCCTTCTGCTGCTGTTTAACCAACTTGGCGCCCTTCTTTTTGTTGAGGCCGCGCTTTTTGCGCACGATCTCGACGCGGTCCTCAAAGGGAGCGGTCACCAACACGGCAATGTGGTTGGGGTTGTTACGCAACAGGTAATCGGACAGACGACCTTCGATAATGCAGCTCTCGGTCTCGCCCAGATCCAAAATCACCTGGCTCATCTTTTGGAACAACTTATCCGAGTACGAACGCGCATCGTAGCGGTCGGGCAGAAACGCCATGTTCTCCACGGCCAGACGCTCATCATAGGCGGCCATCTTATCGAGCGACTCGCCCGCGCGCAGCGACGCACGTACCAGCAGCTCGTTATCGTACAGCGGAATCCCCAACTCGTCGGCAAGCATGCGGCCAATCTCGTGGCCCTCGGCGCCAAAGTCGCGCGCGATGGTAATGACCACAGGATTCTTCTTATTCTCCAGATCGCTCATCGCGATTCCTTTCTCTATGTGACAAAGGGGCTGTCCCTTTGCCACATTCTACGCTGCCACCATTCGCCTCTGATATGCGCGGACCAGCAGCGAGATACCAAAGTTGAGTACAAAGTACATCGCAAACACCAGGCCGTAGAGCATAAGCACCTGCGACAGGTCGATCGCGTGGGCCATCACGACGTTTGCCGTGTACATGAGCTCGGCCACGTTAATGCCCGAAAGATACGAGCTGTCCTTGATGACGGTCGTGCACTGGCTAAACAGCGCCGGAATGATCGTCTTAAACGTCTGCGGCAGAATGATGTAGCGCATGGTGGCAAAGAAGCCAAAGCCCTGGCTCTGCGCTGCCTCAAACTGGCCGCGCGGAATCGAGTTGAGGCCGCCGCGCACAATCTCAGCCATAACAGCGCTGGTAAACAGCGTAAAGGCGATGGTCGAAATCACAATGTCCAAACCCTGCACCGTAAAGTAGATAAAAAGGATCCACAGCAGGTTCGGCGTGCAACGGAACAGCTCGATATAGGCACTCACCAAAATACGGAACGGGCGGGGCGCATAGCTTTTAACAAGCGCCAGCACCGTGCCAAAGATGAGCGAGAAAAAGATCGACAGCGCCGAGATCTCGATCGTCTTAACAAAGCCGCCCCAAATGTAGAGCAGGTTGGACGCGTTGAAGATTTCCATGCGCTAGGCCTCCTCTACGTTGTCGAGCCCCAGCTCGGCCAGGCTCACGCCGCGCGGACGCTCCTTGGAGCGGCGCTCGAGCCACTGCACCAGCATGGCGAGCGGAAAGCAGATGATGAAGTACATAAGGCAGCAGACGATGTATCCCTGCAGGTAACCGTACAGACTCACAAAGTTGTCGGAACGGTACATAAGGTCGCCGCCGGCCACAAGTGCCAGCACCGACGTGTTCTTGACCAGGTTGAGCGCCTGGTTACACAGCGGCGGCAGAATGATCTTGAACGTCTGGGGCAGCACGATGTACCAGTATGCCTGAGCACGGGTGAAGCCCTGGCTCTGGGCCGCCTCCATCTGACCGCGCGGAACCGCCTCGATACCAGTGCGGATGACCTCCGAGATGTAGGCCGCGTGATACAGACCCACACCCAAGAAGCCCAGCACGAACGGCGCGATGCGCACCGGCTGGTCGGCACCGGTTATGGCCTGCAAAAACTGCGGACCGGCCATGTACATAAAGAGCACCTGCACGGGCAACGGGGTGTTCTGGTAAAACTCCACGTACACGCGGCTTATGGCGCGCAGCACGCGCGAGCGAGTGGTAGAGAACACGCCCAGCAGCGTGCCCAGCACCAGCGACAACAGCAGGCCGGCAACGACCACCTGCAGTGTCACGCCAAAGCCCTCCCAGAAGGGCCCCATGTTTTGAAATGTCGTCGACCAACGGTCGGCGTCAAATAATCCTTCGAGCATTTGATTCCTTCCTTGGACGATGCGCCTATACAAGACCCCAGGTCTTGACCTCTTGGTCGAGCCAGCCGTCGGCTAGGCGGTTGCAAATCACCCGATCGACCACAGCCGAAAGGTCGCAGCCCTTCTTGGTCGCCACGCCGTAGCCCTGCTCGCCAAACTTGACCTCGGGCTGCAGCAGCTCAACGGTCTCGTTCATATAGCCGGCCAGCGTGGAGCGGTCCATGGCAAAGACGTCGATATTGCCGGCGTCGAGCGAACTCTTGATGATGGGGTAGCCGCTAAAGGCCCTAAACTCGGGCTTGCAGCTAAAGCCGTTGTCCTTGATCATCTGCTCGATCAGGCCCTGCGTGGTGGCACCCTGGCTTACGCCAATGACCTTGCCGTCCAGGTCCTCAATCGAGGTAAAGCCCGAACGCTTCTTGACCATGAGTCCCACGTAGTCGGTGCGGTACGGCGTCGAGAAATCCCAGCTCTTCTTGCGCTCGTCGGTGATGGTGTAGGTCGCCGCGACCACGTCAAGTTGGCCGTTATCGATCAGCGGGCCGCGCGTCTTGGGCGTTACGTCGGTAAACTCGACAAGCTCCTGGGCGCGGGCCTCCTTGTAGCTCACGCCAAAGACGGCAGCAGCGATCTGGTAGCACAAATCGACTTCCATGCCCTCAAAGCGGCCCTTGGCGGTGTCGTAATAGCCGTAGCCGGGAACGTCCTTCTTAACGCCGGCATTCAGATGGCCACGCGATTTGATGGCCGCAAGCTTGGACCCCTTGTCGGAGCCCTCGCCGCTGGTGGAGTTGCCGCAACCGGTAAGCGCGGTCGCCGTCAGCGCAAGCATGCTGGCGCCAGCCAGCTGCAAAAAGTGACGGCGCGACACGGCCTCCCTCGTCATATCCGTCATGTCCATCACCGCGCCTAGTGCAGAATCTTGGACAGGAACTCGCGACAGCGCGGGTTCTCGGGGTTATCGAAGAAGTGCTCGGGCGTGCCCTCCTCCAGAATGCGGCCGTCCTCCATAAAGATGACGCGGTCGGCCACCTGGCGCGCAAAGCCCATCTCATGCGTCACGCAGATCATGGTGATGTCCTCCTGCGCGAGCTCGATCATGACGTCCAGAACTTCCTGGACCATCTCGGGGTCGAGTGCCGAGGTCGGCTCGTCAAACAGGATGATGGGCTGCTTGGTGCACAGGGCACGGGCGATGGCGATGCGCTGCTGCTGACCGCCCGAGAGATTCTGCGGATACTCGCCGGCCTTATGCGCCATGCCGACACGCTTGAGCGCGGCGATAGCGATCTCGGTCGCCTCCTCCTTGCTCTTCTTTTGTAGCTTGATGGGCGCGAGCGTCAGGTTGCCCAGCACCGTCATGTTGGGATACAGGTTGAACTGCTGAAACACCATGGAGCTATACTTGCGAGCCATCTCCAGGTGGTTCTTTTTGGTGAGCGGCGTACCGTCGATGACGACCTCGCCCGACGTGGGCTCCTCCAGATAATCGACGCAACGGATGAGCGTCGACTTACCCGAACCGGAAGGCCCGATCATTACGAGCTTCTCGCCGCGCTTGACGGTGAGGTTGATATCTTTGAGCACATGCAGGTCGCCAAAGTACTTGTTGAGATGCTTGATCTCGATCATGTCTGCCATGAATGTCCCTTCCCTGCGTTTACACGAGTTGAACTATTGTACGGAAAGAACCACGTTTTCGCAGCCCACACTACATTCCCGTAAAGAACCCGCAACCTTCCACCTGCTCGTCGGCACCTAGTCATTGGGGACAGACTTAAATGAGTACCTGCTCATTGGGCACTCATTTAAGCCCGTCCCCAATGAGCGCCCGCGGGGGACGCCCTTCCTCCAACCGCCCTTGTTGAGCATAAGTCAGCGAAAACCGTACACGCGAGCAAGGTGACGTGAAATGAAAGGGCGCAGACCTTATGGTCGCGCCCTTGAAATTGAACGTCAGATTGCCGCGTGTGCGGGTTTGCAGCGTCGAGCCGTTACGCGGTTTGGTAAAACCGCGTAACAAATTACGCCAATTTTGCTCCGACGATCTTTGCCGCGGCCGGCTTGTCGAAGTTGCCGCCGGTGGCCTTGCCGAGTGCACCCATAACCTGGCCCATCTGCTTCTTGGACGTGGCACCCAGCTCGGCGATAACCTGCTCGATCAGGGCCTCGAGCTCCTCACCCGAAACCTGCGCGGGCAGCAGGCTCTCCAGAATCTTGACCTGCTCGGTCAGGTTGTCGGTACGCTCTTGGTCGGTACCGGCCTTGATGGACATCTCCAACGTCTCGCTCGTCTGCTTAATCAAACGCTTGATCATGCTGTTGACGTCTTCCTCGGTCACATCGCGGCGCTCGTTGACCTCGATATTCTTCACCTCGGCCTTGACCTGGCGAATGATGGACAGGCGAACCTTGTCCTTGGCCTTCATGGCCGCAATCATTTCCTTCTGCAGCTCTTCGTTGGTCATCTGCAAATCCTCCTCAATAGTGCGGACGGCACTCACACGAGCGCCGCCCCATGATTACTCAGTCGTCGACGAATCGTCGGTCGAACTCTTGGTGACGCCCTTCAGGCTGACGTTGTACGGCACGTCCTTGGGCATGGGGTTAACGGTGATGTCGGCATCCTTCTTGTACTGCTCCAGCCACTCGCTGTACGCGGTGCTGGCCGCTTGCGTCTTCACCACATTGGAAACGTACTTCTTGATGGCCTTGGGCACCTGGTTGATGTCATCGACCTGATTATCGACATGGAAGTAGTCGGTGCACTTGATGATGTGGTAGCCATAGGTCGACTCGACGACTTCGCTCACGTCGCCCTTGTTGAGTCCCTCGAGCGCCGTCTGGTAGCTGTCGACGAAAGTGGTGAGCTTATCCCAGCCCACATCGCCCTTCTTCTCCTTGGAACCGGTGTCCTCGGAGTACTGCTCAACGGCGTCCTCAAAGCTCAGCTCACCGGAGTTGATCTTGTCCAGGCACTCCTGCGCCTTGGCCTTGGCGGCAGCCTTGTCCTCGTCGGAAGCGTCAGAATCAACCTTGATCAGGATGTTCGACGAGCGGCGGGCGTCGTTGTAGCTGGACAGGTTTTCGTTGATGTAATCGACAATCTCGCTGTCCTTGGGCTTGCTCGTGGGCGCGACGGCATCCTTGAGTTTCTGCTGCGCCAGACTCTCCTTGAGTGAGTCCTTGTAGGTGTCCTCGGTATAGCCGTAGGTCTTGAGGGTCTTCTTAAAGGCCTTGGCGCCGCCCGCGCTCTTGCACGCGTCCTTCCAAGCCTTCTCGACCTCCTCGTCAGACACCGTCACGCCGTTCTCCTTCTGTGCCTGTTGAAGCAGAATCTGCTGCGTGTAGGAGTCGATGAGTTGCTTGCGGTACTTCTTGGGCGTGAGGTCGTTGTCGACCAGATACTGCGCCCAATCCTCATCCTTGGTGTAGCCGTTGGACGTGCGCATGCTCATAATCTGCTTGGTCACGGTGTCCTCGGTGAGGTTGGTGCCGTTGATAGTTGCAGCAACACCGCCGGTCAGCTTGTAGCCCGAGGTGTCCTCGGCCTGCGACATAAGGCCGGAGCACGCCATCGCCGAGACGGAAAGCAGCATCGCCAGCACGCCGATGACCACCAGGACGATCTTGACGGTCTTAGACACGTACGTCTTGCGCTGCTTCTTGCGAGAGCTGGAGGCAGCGCGGGCCTGCTGCTCGGGCGTCGGCGCGGCCTCGGAGTTCTTTTTCTTATTTGCCATAGTTGGCCTTTCGCATAACGAATCGAACAAACGCCATTGTGTCACAACGCAGCCCCCGCGGCACGCTTGGTGCATGGGGGACAGGTTAATCTGCACCATTTTGGTGCAAAGGGGACAGATGTGGCACTTGGCAGTTAGGGACAGTCCCCAAGTGCCGACTCAGCCCCACCTTAGAAGTGACGGCGGATGGCGTCGACCATGCCCTGGGGCGTGGTCTGGCCGAGCACGTCGGCTGCGGCATCGGCGCCCATAAAGATGTTCATGAGTGCCTGCAGGACCTCGACCTGACCGCCCGGCTCGGCAATGCCCAGATTGATGACGATCTGCGCCGGCACCGGAGCGCCCATGCCAGCCATAGCGTTAAATGTCACGGGCGCGGCGGGCTTCACCACCGCGATATAGGGCTTGGCCACAAACCCCGGATCGGTATGCGGAATGGCAATGTTTGCCGCCGGCATGGCAAGACCCGTGGGATAGGCATCCTCGCGCGTGTGAACGGCGTCGAGCCAACCGCACGCAATGTAGCCACGTGGTGCAAGCTCGCCCTCGAGCCGCGCAAACACCTCATCCGGCGTTGCACACTCCCAATCAAAAAACACCAGCTCAGGCGTAAACAGAGCTTCGTTATCCGCCATGCGCTCACCTCTCTCATCTAGTCACCTGCGACGTTCTTGAATGACTAGTCGTTAAAGACCGTCGCAGGTGACTACCTAAAACAAAAGGTGGCCACGCGCGCCTTGGCGCCAATGACCACCCTGACTACTCGGCTAAATTGTACTGTGCGCCGCTAGCCGCGAGGCGCGTCAATTGCGACCTTGCCGCTCTCCAGCACGTGGACGCGGCCGTCGGCGAGCATCTGCACGACCTCGGGATACAGCACGTGCTCAATCGCGTGGATGTGCTCCTCGAGCGTGTCGACATCCCAGCCCTCCTCAACAGCCAGCGCACGCTGGGCGATGATGGGACCGTTGTCGTAGATCTCGTTGGCAAAATGCACGGTCACGCCAGTTACCTTGACGCCGCGCGCAAAGGCATCGTCAATCGCATGCGCGCCGGTAAAGCTCGGCAGCAGCGCCGGATGCAAGTTGACCACGCGGTTGGGAAACGCCGCCAGCAGAGGCGTGTGCACCATGCGCATGTAGCCGGCCATGACCACATACTCGCAGCCGCGTTCGAGAAGCTCGTGCGCGATGATCTCGTCGGCGGCGATGGGGTCGGCGTAGACATCCTTGGACAGCGTGAGCGTCTGGATGCCCGCGCGCTCGGCACGCTGCAGGCCCTTGGCCGAAGGACGGCTCGACACCACAAGCTCAATCGAAGCGTTGAGCTTGCCGGCGGCGATCAAATCGATCAGCGCCTGCAGGTTGGTACCCGAACCGCTGATGAGCACACCGATCTTGAGCGGCTCGGCCGTATCGGTGCCGGTCGGACGGGTGTAGGGCACAAAGCCCAGGCCCTCGGCGGCAGCCATCTGCTCGTTAGCGCTCATCGGAGTACACGACCTTACCGGAACCCTCGACGCACTCGCCCACGCGGAACGGCTTCTCGCCCAGCGCGACCAGGGCCTCGGTAACCGCGGCCTCGTCCTCGGGGGCGACGATCAGGCACAGGCCAACGCCCATGTTGAAGGTCTTGCACGCCTCGTTGGGCGCAAGCTCGGCCTGGCGCGACACATAGGTGATGACGGGCGGAACGTCCCAACCCATCTCAGCGCCGTTGCGGGTGACCACGGCGTCGACGTCGTCGGCGAGCGCGCGGTTGAGGTTCTCGGTAATACCGCCGCCGGTGATGTGGGCGATAGCATGCACGTTGGCGCCGCCGCGCAGCAGCTCAAGAATCGGCTTCACATAGATGCGCGTGGGGGCCAACAGGGCGTCTGCCAGCGATGCGCCGCCGAGCTCCTCGAGCGGACGGCTCAGCTCCTCGGCCTTAGCGGCGGCCTCGGGCGTGCCCGGCTTAATGCCGTCGACGCCGATGACCTTGCGCACGAGCGAGTATCCGTTGGAGTGCACACCGGTGGAAGGCAGGCCCAGGATCACATCACCGGGGCGGACGTTTGCGGGATCGAGCATCTTGGGACGGTCGACGACGCCCACGGTAAAGCCGGCAAGGTCGTAGTCGGCCGGAGCCATGACGCCCGGGTGCTCGGCCATCTCGCCGCCCACGAGCGCGCAGCCCGCGAGCTTACAGCCATCGGCCACACCCTTGATGATCTTTGCCATGTGCTCGGCCTCAATGTGGCCGATGGCAACGTAGTCCAGGAAGAACAGCGGCTCGGCGCCCGAAGCCAAAATGTCGTTGACGCACATGGCGACCAGGTCCTGGCCCACCGTCTCGTGACGGTCCATGATCTGGGCGAGCACGAGCTTGGTGCCCACGCCGTCGGTACCGCTAATCAGAATCGGGTCTTCCATATCCTTAAGCGCGGCGGCCGAGAACAGGCCACCGAAGCCGCCGATACCGCCGATGACCTCGGGGCGGTTGGTGTCCTTGACCATCTGCTTAATCGCGTCGACGGCACGGCCGCCCTCGGCGGTATCGACGCCGGCATCCTCATACGTCACATGCTTGCTGTCGCTCATCTGAGCCTTCCTCTCCCACTACCGTGGCGCCGCGCGGGCGCCAAACGGTGCTCATAGTTGCGTTCATTTCGGCGCACGCCATAACAACGCGCGCCGCTCAATCAACAAAACAGCAGGTAAAACCTACCAAAATGAACCTGTCCCTACATGGCAGGTTTTAGGCCTCGCCGTGCTTCTCTTCCCAGCTGCGGTCGTCGTATTTCTCGACCACGGCGTCGTCGTCAAAGTGCAGCGGCTTATCCAGGTTGCGAGGCGTAAAGCCCTCCATAAACTTGTCGCGGCCAAAGCTCTCGGGAATCGCCACGGGGTAGCGGCCGGTAAAGCACGCATCGCAGTAGCCACCCTTGGGCATGACCTTAAGCAGGCCCTCGACCGAAAGGAAGGCCAGCGAATCGGCACCGATATACTCGCAAATCTCGTCGACCGTCTTATTGGCGCTGATAAGCTGCGACTGTACGTCGGTATCGATACCGTAGAAGCACGGCCAGATGACCTCGGGCGAGTTGATGCGGATATGAATCTCCTTGGCGCCAGCGTTGCGCAACATCTTGACGAGCTGCACCATGGTGGTGCCGCGCACGATGGAGTCGTCGATGACGACCAGGCGCTTGCCCTCGATGTTGTCGCGCAGCGGGTTGAGCTTCATGCGCACGCCCATGGCGCGCAGCTCCTGCGTAGGTTCGATAAACGTACGGCCCACGTAGCGGTTCTTGATAAGGCCCTCGCCAAAGGGAATACCGCTCTCGTGCGAATACCCCTCCGCGGGCGGCAGGCCGGAGTCGGGCACGCCGATGACCAGGTCGGCCTCGACGGGCTCCTCATGTGCCAGCTGACGGCCCATGTCGTAACGGCAGGCATAGACGCTCTTGCCGTTCATGATGGAGTCGGGGCGGGCAAAGTAGACCTGCTCAAAGATGCAGTTAGCGGGCTCTTCGGCTGCAGGCACGCCCTGCTCGGATACCAGACCCTCGACGCTGATGCGCAAGATCTCGCCGGGACGGACGTCACGGACGTACTCGGCACCCACGATGTCGAGTGCGCAGGTCTCGGAAGCAACGACCCAGCCGCCGGCGCGCGTGACACGGACGGCGGAGTCGACCGTAGCGGCGCCGTCTTGCGAGGGCAGCTGCGAAACGGATGCGGCATCGGCCTGGTCCAGACCCTCGTCTACCAGCTTGCCCAGCACGAGCGGGCGAATGCCGTGCGGATCGCGGAAAGCGTAGAGCGCCTGCTCGTTGATGAGCGTCATGGCGTAGCCGCCGCGCACGAGCTCCATGGTCTTGCGAATGCCCTCACGCAGATGGCCTGTACGCTGAGTAAAGTAGCCAATGAGCTTGGTCGCGACCTCGGAATCCGAATTGGAGAGGAACGGCACGCCCAGCTCGATCAGCTGGCGGCGCAGCTCGTCGGTGTTGACCAGAGTGCCGTTGTGAGCAAGCGCGATAATGACGCTGTTGATGGTAGAAAGATGCGGCTGCGAGGCTTCCCAGCTCTTGGCGCCGGCGGTGCCATAGCGCACGTGGCCCACGGCCAGCTGACCGGAGAGCGTCGACAGGTCGGCGTTGGAGAACACGCGGTCGAGCAGTCCCAGGTCCTTGCGAACCATAACCGTGCCGCCATCACCCACGGCGATTCCCGCCGATTCCTGGCCGCGATGCTGTAGCGCGCGCAGACCAAAGTACGTCAGTCGAGCCACGTCGCGATCGGGCGCCCACACACCAAAAATGCCGCATTCCTCATGCAGCTGGTCGGAGTCCGGATCATACGTCGACATGGTCTTCACCTGTCCCGCGGCACGCTCGGCCGCGCGGATGGTTTCTTGAGACATGGCATCCCCTCAGAGCCTCGTTATTTGGCGTTACCTGCCCTATTATACGCACGGCAAGACAAGCACTCCCGCGCATGAACAGCGCTTTTTAAAAGCCCACCGAGCTTATAATCCGTTTTGCAGCCAAACATTTTATTGGGCAACCGCCTCGGGGCCGACGATCCCACATGCTTTCGTTGCGACGCGTCTCGCCCGCCGTTAGGGCTTGCATTGTTGCAATTGGGACGTTCGTCCTGTCTTTTGGCAGGTTGGCGGCGTATCCTTGTAACCTAGGACAAAGCGAGAAAGGTTCTGTATGGATCGAAACGAACTCGACCCCAGCGTCCCCAGCGCCACGGAGGTCAAGAAGATTCCCCTCATCATTAAGGTGTACGCCGTCCTGTGCATCCTGTCCGGCGTGGGCACACTCCCGTCGGTCGCCGCCTTTATGTGGCAGGTCATCACCGCGCTCATTAACGGCAACGCCGCCGCCAAGCTCGGCGACAACACGCTCGTCGCGGTTGGACTCATCGTCGCCGGCATCATGCTCTCTGCGGCAAGTGCCGTCATCCTGATCATCTTTGGCCTGGACCTTATCAGAAACCAGCGCCGCAACGCCGCCCGCCTGTCCTATATCCTTATTGCATTCACCGTCGTCGAGCTTTTGGTCGACGTGATGCTCCAAGGTATCGGGCTCTTCTTGCTTCGTCCCGCTATTCAGCTCGGTATCCTCATCGCGCTTTCAGCCACCGTCGATCCTACGCTTCGCCAGGAGCGCGAACTGCAGCGCCGCCTGCAGGAGATGCTCGACCGCGACGCCGCCGCCGAGGGCATGCTCGGCCGCGACGAAACCGGCGAGGGCTACATCAAGCTCAACTACTTCAACCTGTTCTGGGTATTCTTCGTCTGCAGCGTGTTAGGTCTCATTCTCGAGGAAGTCTGGCATATGGTCGTCGTCGATCCCGGCGTCTATCAGGACCGTGCCGGTATGCTATTTGGCCCCTTTAGCCCCATCTACGGATTTGGCGCGGTGCTCATGACCATGGCGCTCAACCGCTTCTATAAAAAGAATCCTCTGATCATTTTCCTGGTAAGTGCCCTGATCGGCGGCGCTTTCGAGGTGTTTGTAGGCTGGTTTATGCAGACCTCATTTGGCGTGGTGTCGTGGAGCTATTCACACATTAGGCTATTCGGCATGCCCGATCCGCTCGCTGTGCTCACGGGCGGACGCACCTGCACGGGCTTCGCCTGCCTGTGGGGCTTGGGCGGACTCATCTGGATCAGGCTGCTGCTGCCCAAATTGCTCAAGCTCATTAACATGATTCCCTGGAAGAGCCGCTACTCGGCCACCGTCATCTTTACCATCATCATGCTGGTCGACGGCGTCATGACACTGCAATCGCTCGACTACTGGTACCAGCGCGTCAACGGCACGGTCAACGATATTCCCGTTGCGCAGTTCTACGGCACGTACTTCGATAATGAGTATATGGAAAATCGCTTCCAGAGCATGACCATGAGCCCCAAGGACGCCACACGCGTATAGCGCGGGCGCTGGTGCAAGTCGGTTCCAACGGACAAGTAAGCCCGCTGGCAGTTCAGTCTAACTGCCAGCGGGCTTTTGCTACAGATGGACTCGAATCGATCGCAAAGCCCTATGCCTCGCGCTCGACCTCATTCACGCATTCGTTCTTGATGGTGCCGACAAGCGCCTGCAGCGCATCGACCACATGCGGACGAATGTCTCCGCCAATGAGCACGAGCATGATGTCATCGCCCACGGAAAGCTCACCGCTTGCCAGCCACACGCGCACATAGCCAATACCTGTCATCGCGCGCGTCGCCTCGATGACAGACCGCACCTTTTCGGCGTCGTAGTCAAAGACCATGCCGCCCACCTTGTGACCCGGCGCCACGCCATCTGTCTCGACTCCGCGCACCTCGGCCTTGGGCGTCGCACGCACCACACCGTTATGCGTCAAATACATGCCGCACGCAGGTGCCGACGGATCGGCCTTAGCCTCGCGCAGCCAAGCATCAATCGAAGGCATCGTTTTGCCATTCTCGAGCATAATTTCCCCCTTTTACCGTCATCGAGCAGCTCGTTTGGGACGGGCTACTCTCAACAATCTATTCCTCGACCGGCGTGAGCACCATGACGGCGCGCGTATTGCTAAATGACAGCGAGCGACAGGTCACAAGTGTCACGACCTTGGTTGCCAAGGTGGCGCGGTCCCTTGCATCGCTCGCCACCGCCGATGCGCCGTCGAGCATCTCGGACAGATAGTTCTTGAGCCCGCCGTCACCCTCAAAATTAGGCGTGCGCGCCTTGGCATACGTGTCCTCGACGACCTTGGTCGCCAGCGGTCGCAGCTTATACGTTGCATCGCGCGTGATGTAATACACGTACTCGATGCTATCGAATGTCGCTTGGTCGGTGGTGTCCGAAATCACGTTGAACATCGACCCGTCATTCATATGGTGGCCGTAGATCGTGGTCTGCTGGTCAACCATTCCCGGCGCGGTGTCATCGCTATCCAGGAAAATGGCCCCAGACGCATTGGTCGTGCCGTCGAACAGCGTGTTGAGGTATTTGGAGTTGTTGTTGGTCTGCACCACGGGATAGTTGATGTTGGTTCCCGGCACATAAATCCAACCCACAATCTCGGGGTTTGTCTGAGCAAGTGCATCGAAGTCGACAATCGGCACGCCGCTGGCGTCCTTATCGCTTACATATTGCTTCTCGATTTTCTGGTACGAATCGCTCGCCTGCTTATAGCCAATCTGAGCATTGATAAAGATGGCGGCGGCGGCGACAATCAGACCGATGCCCACGATGATGAGTAGGATGGGGATGATGGAGCGACGCTTCTTATGCGGCGGCTCGGTATAGCTGGACGACGCGCCGCTCGGTTGCCTCGTCGACCGGGCCTGCTTCTTTGCCGTGCCATATGACGAAGGGCGATACGCAGCCGGCGTATCCTGACGGCGATGGGACGTCGGCGTTACGGGACGCGGCGCACGAGCCTGCTGAGGAGAGGATGCCCGACCATGCTGCATGGAGCGGGCCGATCCCGGCTTGGATGGATCGGGGATCTGAGAAGCCGAGAAACGTTTTCCCTGATAGTCGGACATGATTCTCCCTGTGGTTACAACGGAACGGCAAGCCGTTTAGGCGTCGGCCATCTCCTGCTTCATCTTCTCGATAACCTTGCGGTACTCGGGGTCGCAGGCGCCAAGAATCTGCGTGGCATAGATGGCGGCGTTCTTAGCGCCGTTGATGGCAACGCAGGCCACGGGCACGCCCGAAGGCATCTGCACCATAGACAGTAGCGAATCCATACCGCCCAGGTCACTCGTCTTCATAGGCACGCCGATAACCGGCAGCGGCGTAAAGGCAGCCACGACACCACCCAAGTGAGCGGCCTTGCCGGCAGCGGCGATAATCACTTTGATCCCGCGATCGGCAGCAGTCGAGGCCCACTCGTGAACCTTCACCGGCGTGCGGTGCGCGCTCGCAATGACGAGCTCATAGGGCACACCGAGTGCCTCGAGCTCGGCGGTGCAGCCTTCCATAACGCCCAGATCGGACTTGGAACCCATGATGATCCCGACAACCGGCTTTTGATCTGCCATAAACAAAGACCTCCTGTTGAGAGCGGCGACGCGGCGGATCCGCGACCCTTAACTACTGAGAGTAGTATAGCTGCTCCCGTCCCTGCGGTCTGCGTGGCGCTTCGCGGGCGGGCCAGGCTTTATCTTCACTCCGGTTGCTTCGCAAAGTCGTTCAGATAAAGCCTGGCCCGCCCGCGAAGCGCCCTGCGACCTACCGGGAATTGCTATGACGTACGTTGGCTGAAATAATAACGTGGGATACGCCGTTCGAACGAACGGCGTATCCCACACTCATTTTCTATTCAGCCCCAGTCATCGCGCGACGCCCCTTCGGCAGCACACGGTGCAGCTAAGTCACCGCAGGCCGGGGCGGGAGGGGCCGAGTTTCCTCCTGAGCGACTCTGCTTGCAGCCGGAGCGAAAGGGGGAAATCTCGGCCCCTCCCGCCCCGGCCGGACAGGTCACACTACACCGTGTACTGCGGCAGGTCCTGCAGGGCGATGACGTCCATGCCCATGTCGTTGGCGCTACCGTGACCCTGCTGGTCCTCACGCACTGCCTCGATGGCACTCACGTACGTATTGGCGGCAGACATCGCCGTCACGCAGGTCACGCCGCGGCGCACCGCCTCGGTGCGCAACAGATAGCCGTCGCCGCGCGAACCCGAGCCGTACGGCGTATTGATGATCACCGCGATCTTGCCATCGGCGATGAGGTCGCCGATGTTGGGACGCTCGCCGTCGTGCGGGCCGCTGATCTTTTCCACGACCTCGCACGTCACGTTGCCTCCGCGCAGCACGCGCGCCGTACCCTCGGTAGAGCAGATGTCAAAGCCAAGATAGCGCAGGATACGGGCGACCGAAAGGATATGACGCTTGTCGCGGTCGCACACGCTAATGAACACCTTGCCGCAGCTCGGATCGGGCAGCTTGTAGTCAATCGCCATCTGCGTCTTGGCATATGCCTCGGGATAGCTCTTGGCGATACCCATGACCTCGCCCGTCGACTTCATCTCGGGCCCCAGGATAACGTCGGCTCCCGGGAAACGGCCCCAGGGCATAACGGCTTCCTTCATGCAGAACCAGTCCAGCTGACGCTCGTCGCTCGGCAGGCCCAGGCTCGCGATAGAATCGCCCGCCATGATACGCGCCGCGCACTTGGCCAGCGGCACGCCGGTGGCCTTGGAGATGAACGGCACGGTACGGCTGGCACGCGGATTGGCCTCAATAACGTAGACGGTCTCGCCCTTGATGGCATACTGCACGTTGACCAGGCCGCGGACCCCCAGCGCCATCGCGATGCGGCGCGTGGTCTCGCGGAGCTTCGCCTGAAGGCTCTCGCTAAAGCTGAACGGCGGAATGCAGGTCGCGGAGTCACCGGAGTGGATACCGGCCTCCTCGATATGCTCCAGGATGCCGCCAATATAGACTTCCTCGCCGTCGCACAGGGCGTCGACATCGGACTCGATCGCACCCTCCAGGAAGCGATCGAGATACACCGGGTAGTCGGGGCTAATGCGCGCAGCCTCGGCCATGTAATCGCGCAGATGCTCGGCATCGTAGGCGATCATCATGCCGCGGCCGCCCAACACATAGCTCGGACGCACCAGCAGCGGGTAGCCGATGTGCGCGGCCACGGCCTCGGCCTCCTCAAACGAAGTGGCCTGACCCGCCGGCGGGTACATAATGCCCAGCTTGTCGAGCAGGGCGGCGAAACGCTCGCGGTCCTCGGCAAAATCGATGGCGTCGGGCTTGGTACCCATGATGTTCACGCCGCTCTCCTCGAGCATGCGCGCCAGCTTAAGCGGGGTCTGTCCGCCGAGCGTCACCACGACGCCGTCGGGACGCTCGACATCGATAACGTCCATGACGTCCTCGTAGGTGAGCGGCTCAAAGTACAGGCGGTCTGACGTGTCGTAGTCGGTCGAGACGGTCTCGGGGTTGCAGTTGACCATGATGGTCTCGAAGCCGCGGGCCGCCAGCGCATAGCTCGCATGCACACAGCAGTAGTCGAACTCGATACCCTGGCCGATACGGTTGGGGCCGGCGCCCAGGATCATCGCCTTGGGCTTGTCCGCCGGCGTGGTCTCGTCGGGAGCCACGCACTTCTTGGCATCCGGACTCGTGCGGTAGATGTTCTCGTACGTCTTGTAGTGGTACTCCGTGGCGCTCGAGAACTCCGCAGCGCAGGTATCGACCGTCTTCATGCTGGGAACCACGCCAAGGCCCTTGCGATAGGCGCGCACAAAGCGCTCGTCCGAGCCGGTCAGCGCGGCGATCTCGGCGTCGCTCGTGCCGTACTGCTTGAGCAAGCGCATCGCGTCGGCGTCGATATCCTCCACACGCAGGCCGCGGATGCTCTCCTGGACCTGCACCATGTCGTTGATGCGGTTGAGGTACCACGGGTCGATGCCGCAGGTGGCATGGATGCGAGCGATGTCCCAGCCACGGCGCAGGGCCTCGACCACAAAGAAGATGCGGTGCTCGGTCGGCGTGGCCACGGCTTGAGCGAGCTCGTCGTCGCTCAGCTTATCGGCACCCTCCTTGCCACCGGCGCAGATACCCTGGTGGCCGTCCTCCAGCGAGCGCATGGCCTTGCCAAAGGCCTCCTCAAAGGTGCGGCCGATCGCCATAATCTCGCCCACGGCCTTCATGCGCGTGGTGAGCGTGGGGTCGGTTCCCTTGAACTTCTCGAAGGCAAAGCGCGGCACCTTAACGACGCAGTAGTCAATCGTGGGCTCAAAGCAGGCAGGCGTTGCCTTGGTAATGTCGTTGACGATCTCGTCGAGCGTGTAGCCCACAGCCAGGCGCGCGGCGGCCTTAGCGATGGGGAAACCCGTGGCCTTGGAGGCCAGCGCGGACGAACGGCTCACGCGCGGGTTCATCTCGATGACGATCAAGCGGCCGGTGTTGGGGTTCACGGCAAACTGCACGTTGGAGCCGCCGGTCTCGACGCCGATCTTCTCCAAGATGGCGAGCGAGGCGACACGCATGCGCTGATACTCAAGGTCGGAGAGGGTCTGCGCCGGCGCCACGGTGATGGAGTCGCCGGTATGCACGCCCATGGGGTCGAGGTTCTCGATGGAGCACACGATGATGCCGTTGCCGGCGTGGTCACGCATGACCTCCATCTCGTACTCTTTCCAGCCTTCGATGGACTCCTCGACCAGCACCTCGTGGGCGGGCGAGAGCTCGAGGCCCTGGCTCACGATGGAGACGAGCTCCTCGTGAGTGTGAGCGATGCCGCCGCCGGCGCCGCCGAGGGTAAAGCTCGGGCGCAGTACGCAGGGATAGCCCACGCGCTCGGCGATAGCCTCGGCGTCGGCCACGCTGTAGGCATAGCCCGAGCGTGCGACCTCCAGGCCAATCTCGGCCATGGCCTCGTTAAAGAGCTTGCGGTCCTCGCCGCGCTCGATGGCGGCCAGGTCGCAGCCGATCATCTCGACGCCGTACTTGTCGAGCGTGCCGTCTTTCGCCAGCTCGACGGCGGCGTTCAGACCGGTCTGGCCGCCCAGCGTGGGCAGCAGCGCGTCCGGACGCTCTTTCTTGATCACGCGCTCGATAAACTCGGCGGTGATGGGCTCGACATAGGTGCGGTCGGCAAGACCCGGGTCGGTCATGATGGTCGCCGGGTTGGAGTTGACCAGGATGACCTCAAAGCCATCCTCCTTGAGCACCTTGCAGGCCTGGGCGCCGGAGTAGTCGAACTCACATGCCTGGCCAATGACAATGGGGCCCGAACCAATGACAAGGATGCGCTTGATGTCAGTACGTTTCGGCATGTTAGTTCTCCTCGGTCTCGGTCGCGGCGGTCTCGGCAAAATTCCAGCCAGCCAGGCGGTCCTTCGCGGTGTCGATGTCCAGGTAGCTCTCCTCGCCGTCCATGAGTCGCGTAAAGGCGGTAAAGAGATAGTGGGCATCGGTGGGGCCAGGCGAGGCCTCGGGGTGGTACTGGACCGAGAAGCACGGGGCGTCGAGCAGCTGGATGCCCTCGGCGGTGCCGTCGTTGAGGTTCACATGTGTCAGGCGAATGCGACCAAAGCGCTCGTTCATCACGACCGGCGCGATTCCGCGGCGCACCCAGACGCGCAGATCTCCATCGGCCGCATGCTCGGTCTCGCCGCCGGAAAGCTCGGGGACAAGCTTGCCCAAGCTGGGGAACAGCAGGCCAAAGCCATGGTTTTGTGCGGTGATCTCCACGCGACGGCTTACCAGGTTCATGACCGGCTGGTTGCCACCGCGGTGACCGAACTTAAGCTTTTCCATCTGGGCGCCGCAGGCCAGGCTGATCATCTGGTGACCAAGACAAATGCCAAAGACCGGCACCTTGCCGATCAGCTGCTGCACCTGCTCGTAGGTCTCCACCACGGCATCCGGGTCGCCGGGGCCATTGGACAAAAAGACGCCGTCGGGATTCATGTCGAGTACCTGCTGGGCGGGCGTATCCCACGGCACGACGGTAAGGTCGCAGCCGGCGCGGACGAGGCCCTCCAGAATGCCGCGCTTGACGCCGCAGTCGTAGGCGACCACTTTGTGGCGGGCAGGAGCGGCAGGGGCAAGCGCAAAGTCATGCGTGGCAGGCAGGTCGGCGGCCACAAACTCGTGAGGTACGGGGCAACTTACGGTCTTGACCAGGTTCTCGCCTACCAGCGTGGGCGCAGCGGCCAGACGCTCGGCAAGCTCGTCGACGTCGAAGATCTCGGTCGAAATAATGCCCATCTTGGAACCATTGTCGCGCAGGTGGCGCACCAGAGCGCGGGTGTCGACACCCTCGATAGCGACGATGCCGTGAGCGCGCAGGTACTCCGGCACGCTGACGGCCGAGCGCCAGTTGGAAGGCGTGGCGCACATATCGCGAACGATCATGCCGCACATAGCCGGAGCGCTCGCAGGGCGCACGGTGTCGCCGGGGAAGGCCGACTGGACATCGGTCTCGTCGATACCGTAGTTGCCGATCTGCGGATAGGTCATGGTTACGATTTGGCCGGCATAACTCGGGTCGGTCATGACCTCAAAGTAGCCCTCGAGCGAGGTGTTGAAGCAGACTTCGCCGGTCGCGGTGCCCTCGGCGCCGCATGCACGTCCATAAAAAATGGTCCCATCCTCAAGATACAGGATGCAGGGACCGCAGGTGCCCTTGCTGGTTTTGGCCAGCATACGCTGGCAAAGCTCGCTAGGCGCGAAGGTGCGGGCGGCAGCGCCCGCGGTATGGTTGTTCGCCATAATTCTCCTTCCCGGTCTCACAGGACCGGCTTAAAGGTGTGTAGTTAGGCCTCGCGGTATTGTAACCGCAAGCATGCCTCATGGCGTTAATTTCATCGAAATGTTTACGAAATGATAATTATGACTTTCTATGCATAATGTTTTTTAATCCCCGTCCCAGAAAAATCATCCCGCGGGGCTTGTGGCTCACGCGGGATGATGGCGTCTTATTTTTTCTTGTCCTGCTCCAGCAGTTCGGACGGTGTGCGATCGGGCTTGCCGCCACGGAAAATCTCGCGGCCATGCAGACGATGCTCCAGATCGCGCTCGGCTTTTTCCTCGTCAATCTTGGTCTGGCTCACCACCGGGTCCTCAATCAACGACGACACCGAGTTCACCTGCTTCTGAATGCGCTCGGCGATGGTGTCATCCATACTCACGATGCGCATCTTCCAGTCGATACTCGTGGCGTTGGATGAGCTCTTGGTCCACACGAACGTCAAAATGGCGCTCTGGTGGCCGCGCGCGGGGAACATGCCAAAGAAGGAATCGTGCTGAATGTTGCTATCCTCGTCGATATAGGCGTGAACGTTATACACCACGCGGTCGATCTTATCGTTGAGCAACGCGTTGGTCGCAAGCGCCGCGGCCTGAATCTGCCCGTTGGACAGCAGCTCGAGCTCGTTGGCAGACGATGTGTCCAACACCATCACCTCGACCGTGCCCGTGCGTTCATCGGCTTCATCGACGGTGAAGTCGAGCGGGAACTGCGTAAAGCCGTTGCCCCATTCAAGTCCACCCTTGAGCGCGGTCGAAACGGTATCGACCGAAACGCTCTCGGACAGGTTGGCGGTGTTCAGACGACGCATCACGCCGTAGCCAATCTGCATGCCCACGATCAGCACCAAAATACCGATGACCACGGCCATCGCGGTCTTCGTAATGGTATGGCTCACCTGCGAGCCCGAAGGATCGTCCTCGGACAGCGGGTCGATATGTTTTGCCTGGCTCGCGCGGTCCTCGCTGCGCAGCTGCGCTAGCGCCGCTTTGTCACCGCGCTTGGCCGCGGCCTCCTTCTCACGCATGCGCTCAGTTCGCTTTTTGGCAAGCGTGGGATCCAAGACACCGGATGCATCGATTTCGGAGAATAACTCCGTCACTTCTTCCGGAGTCAAAGGGTTCTTGTCAGCCATAAACTTCCTGTCATATCAATCAGTCGAGCTCGTGCGCACGCGCACCTTCGAACTGCATTCGATAGTAACGGGCATAGGTGCCGCCACGGGCGAGAAGCTCCTCGTGCGTGCCACGCTCCACAACGCGACCATGCTCAACGGTCGCAATCTCATCGGCATGCTTAATGGTAGAAAGGCGGTGGGCGATGATAATCGTGGTGCGGCCGCGTGCCAGCTCTTCGAGTGACTCCTGCACCGCCTCCTCGCTCTCGTTATCCAAAGCACTCGTCGCCTCGTCCAAAATCAGGATCTTGGGGTTCTTGAGAAACACGCGCGCGATGGCAACGCGCTGCTTCTGTCCGCCCGAAAGACGGCTGCCGCGCTCGCCCACCACGGTGTCGTAGCCCTGCGGAAGCGACTCGATAAAGGCATCGATGTTGGCGCGACGGGCGGCCTCGGCGATCTCTTCTGCCGTAGCGCCCGGCTTGCCGTAGGCGATGTTCTCGCCAATCGTACCGTCAAACAGATAGACATCCTGCTGCACCAGGCCGATGGCGCGGCGCAGGCTCTGCTGCGTCACATCGCGCACGTCCTGACCGTCGATGCTAATGGATCCGGTAGCCACGTCATAAAAGCGCGGCAGCAGCGAACAGGTCGTGGACTTGCCGCCACCCGAGGGGCCAACCAACGCGATGGTCTGCCCGGGCTTGATAGACAGGTCCATGTGGTCGATAACAGGACGCTCGTCGGCATCGCCCTCGCCCAGCTCAACATCCTCGTAGTTAAAGCACACGTCGTGATACTCCACGGCGCCGGCAGTCACCTGCAGATCCGTAGCGCCCGGCTTGTCCTGGATATCCGGCGCCGTCGAGAGCACCTCGTCCATACGCTTAAAGCCGGCGATAGCCTTCTGATACGTTTCGGCCGAATTGACGAGCGTCTCAAGCGGCGTGCAGAACAGCGAAATATAGAGTGCGAAGGTCGCCATATCGACCGCCTGTAGCTGTCCCTGGGCGACCAGCCATCCGCCCAGCAGCACTACGATCACATAGAGCACACCCGAGAGCAGGCCATACGTCGCGGTATAGACGCCCATGGCGTGATACATGTTCTCCTTGGACAAAAGGTAGCGGTCGTTAGAGGCACGGAACTTGGCACGCTCGGTCTCCTCGTTGGCAAAGCTCTTGACCACGCGCATGCCCGCCAGAGAATCCTGCAGCTGTGCATTAATGCCGCTGATCTTCTTGCGGTTGTCGCTAAAGACCTCGCGCATGCGCATGTTCTGCCAAAACATGACGACCGCAAACGCCGCCGTCACCACGGCCATGGCAAGCGCCAGCACCGGAGCGATGGTAAAGAGGATCACAAACGAGCCGATAATCTCGATACCGCAGATGATGATCCACTCGGGTACGTGATGCGCCGCCTCGCAGATATCGAACAGGTCGTTGACCACGCGGCTCATCATGTCGCCCGAGCTGTTGCGGTCGAAGTACGCAAAGCTAAAGCGCTCATACTGGTCGAACAGGTCCTCGCGCATTTTGGACTCCATGCGCGCGCCCATCACGTGACCCCAATAGCTCACAAAGTAGCGGCAGGCGCAGCGGACGGCATACATCAGCACCAAGCCCACCGCGATCATGCCGAGCGCCTGCATAATGGCAGCCTGACCCTGAGTAAATAGCCCACCGGTCAAATTGCGCAGGATAATGGGGAACGCCAGGTCAATGGCGGCAAGCACCAGAGCACAAACAGTATCAGCAACAAAAAGCCCCATCTGGGGCTTGTAATACGAAAGAAACCTCTTAAACATGCAGTCCTCGAAGAGAAATAAATAGCGTGATAAATCCGGTTGAGCCGGTCGGGCTGAAAACAAAGCGTCCCAACAAACATAACGCCGATGTTCTAGCAACGTCAGCGAAAACGTCCCTAAGCGAGCAAGGTGCCTTGAAAGAGGAGCGACGCGTACTTCGGTACGCGAGCGACGATTGAAAGGCAGATTGCCGCTTAGGGGCGTTTGCAGCGTCGACTCGTTACGCGGTTTGGTAAAACCGCGTAACCTAGAGCTCCGTGCCCCCAAGGCGGTGTGCGATGCTGTCGCAAGCCAAGGCACCCACAACGGTCTTGGCGTCTTCGATCTTGCCGTCGAGTACGGCGTCGATCAGCTCATGCAGTGGCACCAGGTCGACGTTGACAAACTCGTCATCGTCGGGGTCGGGCACATCAAACTCGAGCTTGGTGGCCAGGTAGATGTGAATGATCTCGTCGCAAAAACCGCAGGTCGTGACAATCGACGTCAAAAAGCGAATGCGACCAGCCCTAAAGCCCGTCTCCTCATGCAACTCGCGCTTGGCGCAATCGAGCGGGTCCTCGCCCGGATCGAGCTTGCCGGCGGGAATCTCGACCGTCACGCGGTCGATGGCGGTGCGATACTGACGTACCAGCACGATCTTGCCACTCTCGGTCAGTGCCACAACGGCCGCCGCACCCGGATGGCGAACGATATCGCGGGCGCTGCGGTGACCGTTGGGCAGCTCAACCTCAAGACGGTGGACGTCGAGGATCTTGCCCTTCCAGGCGCACTCCTCCGAAAGAATCTTCTCGTGCAGCAGGGCGTCATGCGGGTCGTCGTCGCCCAGCACCAGCGCCGGCTCGTCAGCGACCTCGCCACCAGGCTCGCCCTCGGCGTGTCCATACATGCGGCCGTCTTCCTCGACGATCTGCGCGTCCACGAGCTCTTCGTTCTTCTCGTCCATCCGTCTCATTCCTCTCGGATTTTAGGCATCCCAGGCGTCACGGCCGCGCAGCGCACGCAGGCCAATGTCGTGGCGCAGGGTCTTGCCCTCAAAATCAATCTTCTCGCAGGCCTCGTAGGCAAGGTCGCGAGCGTTCTCGAACGTATCGCCCAGCGCGGTCACGGCGAGCACACGACCGCCGTTGGTCACGAGCTCGCCGTCCACCACGGCAGTACCGGCGTGATACACCGTCACGTTCTCCATAGCCTCGGCATCCTCGATGCCGGTAATGACCTTGCCCTTCTCGTAGCTGCCGGGATAGCCCGCGCTCGTCAGGACAACGGCCACGGCCCACTCGTCACGCCAATCGAGCTCAATCTGATCGAGCTCGCAGTTGGCGCAAGCCAGCATGACCTCGACCAGGTCGTTCTTAAGGCGCGGCAGCACGACCTGCGTCTCAGGATCGCCAAAGCGGGCATTGAACTCCAGCACCTTGGGGCCGGCAGGGGTGAGCATAAAGCCGCCGTACAGGCAGCCGCGATAGTCGATACCCTCGGCAGCGAGCTCTGCCACGGTCTGCTCCATGACCTTCACCATGGTGGCGTGCTCCTCGTCGGTCACGATGGGCACCGGGCTGTAGACGCCCATGCCGCCCGTGTTGGGGCCCTTGTCGCCCTCGAGCGCACGCTTGTGATCCTGCGAGGTGGCCATGGGACGCACGGTCTTGCCGTCGGTAAAGGCCAGCAGCGAGCACTCGGGGCCGGTCAGCATCTCCTCGATGACCACCGTGTTGCCGGCATCGCCAAAGGTGCCGCCAAAACACTCACGCACAGCCTCCTCGGCCTGCGAAAGCTCGGTTGCCACGATAACGCCCTTGCCCGCGGCAAGGCCGTCGGCCTTGACGACCAGCGGAGCGCCCTGCTCGCGCACATAGGCAAGAGCCGAAGCCTCGTCGGTAAATGAGCCATAGGCTGCCGTCGGGATACCGGCGCGCTCCATGAGCTGCTTGGAGAACAGCTTAGAGCCCTCCATCTGGGCGCCCTCGGCACCCGGGCCAAAGCACGGGATGCCCGCCGCGCGGACGGCGTCTGCAACGCCCGCCACGAGCGGAGCCTCGGGGCCAATCACCACGAGTCCGCATCCATGGCTCTGGGCAAACGCCGCCACGGCCGCAGGATCGCAATCGTCGAGAACAACGTTCTCGCCGCAGCTCGCGGTGCCGCCGTTACCCGGCGCGATGTAGAGCTTGCCGGCGCGCGGTGATGCTGCGAGCTTGGCTGCCAGAGCATGCTCGCGGCCGCCGCTGCCCAACAACAGGATGTCGATGGTTTGAGTGTCCGCCTTCAAGGGTGCCTCCTCTATGGATTACCGGCCCGCTCCGCGCGGGCCCATTACAAGCAAATATACCCCTCGGCCGCCCATCTGGGCTGCAAAGGGGTATATCGCAATAACCAAATAACGCCGATTACTTCCAGAATCGGTTGATGATCTGCTCGCGACCGGCGCCGACGCCGATGAACGTCACGCGGGTGTGTGCCAGATCCTCGATAAATGCCACGTAGTCCTGAGCCTCCTGCGGCAGCTCATCAAAGCTGCGGCAGCCGGTGATGTCGCACTTCCAGCCAGGGAGCTCCTCGTAGATGGGCTTGGCATGCTCAAAACGCACCTGGTGCTCGGGCACGCTCGTGTAGCGCTCGCCGTCGACGTCATAGGCAACGCACACCTTAATGGTGTCGAAGGCCGAAAGCACGTCGAGCTTGGTCACGGCGATGTCGGTGAGGCCGTTGACGCGCGAGGCATAGTTGGCGATAGGGCCGTCAAACCAGCCGCAGCGACGACGGCGACCGGTGGTCACGCCGTACTCGTAGCCCTCCTCGGTCAGCGTGTGGCCGGCCTCGGACTCATAGGAAAGCTCGGTGGGCATGGGGCCCGAACCGACGCGGGTGATATAGGCCTTCATGACGCCCAGCACGCGGTCGACGTTCTTCATGCCGACGCCGGAACCGGTAATGGCGCCGCCGGCAGTGCAGTTAGAAGACGTCACGTACGGATAGGTGCCGTGATCGATGTCGAGCAGCGTCGCCTGGGCGCCCTCAAACAGCAAATCCTTGCCCTCATCGATCATGTTGTTGAGCAGCAGGCTCGTCTCGGTGATGTAGGGGCGCAGGCGCTCGGCCATGGGCAGGTACTCATCGCAAATCTGATCCACGGTGTAGGTGGGCAGGTTGTAGATGAGCTCTAGCTCGGGGTTCACGCGGGCAAGAGCGGTCTCCAGCTTATCGCGGAACAGCGCCTCATCCAGCATGTCCTGCATACGCAGGCCAATACGGGCCATCTTGTCCTGGTAGCACGGACCGATGCCGCGCTTAGTGGTACCGATGTTCTTCTTGCCGAGCTTCTGCTCAAAGGCGCCATCCAGATCGATGTGGTACGGCATGATGACATGCGCGTTGCCGCTGATCTTGAGATTCTTGGTGGTGATGCCGTCGGCCTCGAACATGTCGATCTCCTCAAGGACGACCTTGGGGTTGACGACGCAGCCGTTACCGATCACCGACACGTGGTCGGAATACATGATGCCGGAGGGCACCTGATGCAGGCCGTACTTCTTGCCGTTGACGACGATGGTGTGGCCGGCGTTGTTGCCGCCCGAATAGCGCACGACGGCATCAAAGTCGCCGGCGACCAGGTCGCAGATCTTACCCTTGCCCTCATCGCCCCACTGGGCACCGACCAAAACGGTTGACGGCATGTTTACTCCTCACATTCATGGACTGTCCGCACACCGCAAGTGCGCAGAAGCACAAAACATTCCCAGTATACCCGTGCAACGGGCGCCCGTCCTACTCCTCGGTATGCGCCCCATCAAGCTCATAGAACTTGGTGGATGCCGGCAGGAACATCAGGTCGACGTCGCCAATCGGGCCCGAACGGTTCTTGGCCACGACGATACGCGTAACGCCCTCGTCGGGTCGGTCGTCGCGCGAGGCCTCGGCCTCGTCGGCGGATCGGTCCAAGAACATGACGATATCGGCATCCTGCTCGATGGAGCCCGATTCACGCAGGTCGGACAGCTGCGGGCGCTTGCCGGTACGGGACTCGACCTGACGCGACAGCTGCGACAGCGCGATCAGCGGAATCTTGAGCTCCTTGGCCATAATCTTCAGACCACGCGACATCTCGGAGACCTCGACGGTGCGGCTCTCGGAACGACGTCCCGGCGGGGGACTCACCAGCTGCAAATAGTCCAGGATGATGATGGCCTTCTCCTTGTTATGGAGCATGCGGCGGCTCTTGGCGCGAATCTCGGTCACCGTGGTGCCGGGCGTATCGTCAATCAGAATATCGAGCTTGGACAGCGTCTGCGTGGCCTCATTGATGTTGGCCCACTGCTCGGGACTAATGCGGCCCGTACGGAAGTCGCTGATCGAGATCATGGCATAGGCGCAAATCAGACGCTGGGCAATTTCCTTGCCCGACATCTCCAGCGAGAAGAAGCCGACGGTATAGCCCGCGGCGGCGGCGTTGAGCGCCAAGTTCAGGGCGAACGACGTCTTACCAACGGCGGGGCGGGCGCCGATAATGATGAGCTGGCCCTCGCGGAAACCCATGAGCATACGGTCGAGCGACGGAAAGCCCGTGGGCACGCCTGCAGCCTGACCGCCGGCCTTGCACACTTCCTCGGCCTCGTTATAGGCCTCGACCATAAACTCGGTCAGCGTCTTGTAGCTCGACTTAACCTCACGCGCCGTGACCTTGAGCAGCTTGCTCTCGGCCAGCTCCACGACCTCTTTGGTGTCGGTGGGGGCGTTGTAGGCCAGCGCGTTGATCTCGTTGGTGGCGCCAATCAGCTCACGCAGCATCGAGTCGCGGCGAACGATGGCGGCATGGTGCTGCCAGTTGACGAGCGACAGAGTCTGTCCCATCAGCTCCAAAATGTACGCCTCGCCGCCCACGGCATCGAGCTTGTTGATGCTTCGCAGGTAATCGATCAGCGAGATAGAGTCAATGGGGATGCGACTGTTATACATATCGACCATCGCGGTATAGATGGTCTTATGAATGGGCCGGTAGAAGTCATCGGGCTGCAGCTCGACTTGGGCCTCTTCGACCACCTCGGGCGATAGCAGCATAGCGGCCAGTACGTTGGCCTCTGCATCTTGGTTTTGGGGGAGACCCAACTTAGAGCCACGGTCCTCGACCGTCAGCCCCGTCTCCCTATCGTCATATGCCATGAGCGTCCTCATTCATATCGCTTGCGAGCATCCATAGTATCAGCCGCGGCTATAAATCGAGCCGCGGCTTGGCAATCATCACCGAACCAAACGGATGAACGGTCCCATACACGGGACCGCATCTCAATGACTGCCACGACACTCACCCAGCGCAAAAAATAAAAGGGCGCCCTGGTCTCCCAGAGCGCCCTTCTTAGAACAAGATTGTTGCGTTGCAGCAAATGCTACTCGGCAGCAGCCTCGGTCTCGACCTCGGCGGTCTCGGCCTCGGCGACCTCAGCGGCCTCCTCAACCTCAGCCTCGGCAGCGAGCTCCTCGGCGGTAACGCCGACGAGAACGACAACCTCGGCCTTGATCTCGCGGTACAGCGAGATGGCAACGGTGTGGGCACCGGCAACCTTGATGGGCTTACCGAGCTCAACGCGCTTGCGGTCGATGTCCATACCGAGCTGATCCTTGATGGCGTCAGCGATCATAGCGGCGGTAACGGAGCCAAAGAGGATGCCCTCGTCGCCAACCTTGACGTCAACGGTGACCTGCTTGCCCTCGAAGGCAGCCTTGGTCTCGTTGGCGGTAGCCAGACGGACGGCCTCGCGCTTGGCGATGTTGTTGCGACGCTCGTCAAGCTGCTTGAGGTTGCCCTTGGTGGCGGCAACAGCGAGCTTCTTGGGGAACAGGAAGTTCTCAGCGTAACCCTGAGCGACCTCTACGACGTCACCCTCGCCGCCCTTGCCCTTGATCTCATCGAGAAGAATAACCTTCATGATGCGTCTCCCTTCTTAGCCGCGGTCGCGGTTGCCACGAGAGGAAACCACGGGGACGGTGTACGGCAGGAGAGCCATCTCGCGGGCGCGCTTGATGGCGTTGGCGATGTCATGCTGATGCTGCGTGCAAGCGCCAGTGACGCGACGGGGCTTGATCTTGCCACGGTCGGTCATGTACTTACGGAGAAGCTGAGTGTCCTTATAGTCGATGAACTCAGTGTTCTCCTTGCAGAACTGGCAGTACTTACGACGCGGCTGACGTGCAGAATAATCATTAGCCATGTCAAAATACCTTTCATTTGGCAACTTCGGCGAGCCGAAGCCGCCTCTCACTCAAAAATAGGTGAACAACCCTTAGAACGGGATGTCCTCATCGTAGACGTCGACCGCGGGCGGCGTAGCCACCGGTGCGGCAGGACGTGCTGCGGGCGCGGGAGCTGCGGGGGCGTAACCGCCCTGATCGTAGCCACCCTGGCCACCACGGGAGCTCATAAACTCGATTTCATCAACGATGACCTCAAGCTTGCTCCTGCGCTGACCGTCGCGCTCCCAAGAGCTGTAGCGCAGCTTGCCCTCGATCGCGACCTTGTTTCCCTTTGCCAGGAAACGGCTCACGGCCTCGGCGCGGGTGCCGAACATAGTGCAGTCGACAAAGTTGGGATAGTCCTCCCACTCGCCAGTCTGCGCGTTGCGGCGACGATCGTTCACGGCGACGCCAAAGGACAGAACCTGGGTTCCGCCGGCGGTGGCGCGCAGCTCGGGATCGCGGGTGAGGTTACCGGTGATGTTCACTCGATTGATGCTCATAACTCACTACTTCCTCTTGGGGCACAAGCCCAGTCCAAAACGACAGTCTTACTCCTGGTCGTCGCGACGGACGATCATGTGGCGGACCACAGCGTCGGTGATGCGCAGGACGCGATCAAGCTCGGCGATCTGGGTAGGATCTGCGTGGAAGTTGATGAGGGTGTAGTCACCATCGGTGAGGTCGTTGATCTCGTAGGCGAGCTTGCGCTTGCCCCACTCGTCAACGGAGTCGACCTTGCCAGCGCCCTCAGCGATCGTGGTATCGATACGCTTCATAACAGCGAGACGAGTCTCGGGGTCGAGCGACGGGTCAACAAAGAACAGCAGTTCATAAGCCTTCATATTGTCACCTCCTCTGGGCAAATGTGGCTTCAGGTCGTGAAGGTGCGCCTGAAGCAGGAAAAGACTTGGTAATAATATCTTTCAACCTCCCAGGCTGCAAGAATAAGCAGCTACAACCTCATGACCTCCACATATGTCCATGCTTACATGGCTTTTCATGCGTATTCCAACCAAATGCTGACCAAGAGCTTGACGGATTCGATAGCAAGATACGCCGCGGCGAGGCAAACCAAATCAAACCGCAGGTCGCCGATTGCAGGGTTGTGGTCGCAAAATGCATACCACCGGTTCGATCGATTGCTTCAAAATTTTAAAATTCGCCGCCACGTCATTCATGAATACCTATTTTGAACAGGTCATCGAGCGCGATTTTGCTGGTCAGGATGCTTTTTTGGTACTTATCCGGCACATGCCGGATACGGCCGCGGAGCGAGCGGTTTAAAAAATGCCAAGTTTTCTGTTTGCACTTTTCGATTCCTCGTGTATACTGACTTTCGCATTTAACGGAGAGTTGTCCGAGTGGCCGAAGGAGCACGATTGGAAATCGTGTAGGCGTCAAAAGCGTCTCCAGGGTTCAAATCCCTGACTCTCCGCCAGTTAATTCCAAAGCAGGCCTTAGAGCCTGCTTTGTTTTTACCCCACGCGGAGGGGTGGCAGAGTGGTTGAATGCGGCGGTCTCGAAAACCGTTTGGCCTGTATAAGGTCACGAGGGTTCGAATCCCTCCTCCTCCGCCATTTAGATTGAGAAAGCTCCCAGGAAAGGGAGCTTTTTTGTTATCGAGTCATGTTCAAGCAAATACGGCGGAGGAGGAGGGATTCGAACCCGCCAGGGCGCGGAGCGTAAAGAAAACGCGCCAGCGGCGCGTTTTTAGCGCAGCGCGGCCGACGTAAGCCGACCGGATATAATTTTGAGCTCCGATCAAAATATAGACATCCCTCCTATTCAGCCACGTCCCCATCGCGTTCAGCATCAACCCAGATCCCCAAACATGTACACCACCCTCCAAAGATGTCGAAAAATGTCGTTTTTGGAGTGTGATGTACACGTTTGCATATGACGCGCACCGAGCATGAGTCGATTTGCTCGTATCCGGTATATTTCCCCACCTCAACGGACATAAGAGTTTGGTGTCAGCTCGAAGCGAGAGGTCCCTAATGGATACTCCTGTTCTCATTTCGCATAAAACGGCGTGGCTCGTCCATCATGCACCGCGGAACCTGGTTCAAGCCGTTGCACAACGCGACTACCAGATAGGTGTACGGGGACTCTCTACCCAGCAACGCATCGCGCGCATTCGGCAGGCACTTACCGACTGCGGCATTCCGTCCACCATGCTCAAGACTATCGACATCTCCGTAGTATTTGCTTTCGAGCGAATTCGCACCAACGGTGTCGCTTGCCACGTTCTTGGCCAAAATCTACCCTACGACCATATTGACGAGCTGACCCCCGGCATTTTTATCACCGACGAAGCCCTTACCTTCGTATTCGCTGCCGAGTGGATGGACAGAATCGAATATCTCGAATACGGCTACGAAGTTTGCGGTGATTATCGCATGGGGTTCAACCCCGATGACCCTTATACCGAGCAGCCAGCCACCACTTCCAAGGACGAAATTGTCGAACTGCTCGATCGTCACCCCGGCAAACCCGGTGCCACACGCGCCAGACTCGCGCTCAGGCATATCTACGACCACTCAGCCTCACCCATGGAGACCGCATCCGCTATCGCCCTTTCACTCCCGATAAGCGAAGGCGGCGTTGGCATCCGAGGTGTCGAACTCAACAAGCCACTCGAAATCCCTAAACGACTTTGGCATTGCACCAAAGCTCGAACGCTCAAAATCGATGCCCTCATTACCTATAAGCGCAGAGAGCTCGGCATCGAATATAAGGGCGGCTTTCACGACGAGGTCGAACGCAAGGGAGCAGATGCGGAGCGGGAGGCCGTGCTCGCCCAAATGGGCTATCGCATCATCACGCTCACCTCAGCGCAATTTGCCAGCCAACTCGCTTTTCACCGTGCCATGAACAATATCCGCGAAGCGCTCGGCATGCCTCGTTGCATAGATGCCGAGTATCAGCGAAAGCAAAACGAACTGCGCAAGGTACTTATCCGCAACTGGAAGAGCGATCAAGCCGAAGAGTCGCCTTCTGAGTAACGACGGACCCGCTCGCCCCGCGCTCCCCAAACATGTACATCACCCTCCAAAAACGATATTTTTCGACATCTTTGGAGGCTGATGTACATACTTGAAACCTATGACCGCACCCAGTCCCGACCGTTTGCCGAGCAATAGGGTCGCGATCGTCGCCGAACATGTACTATGTACGGGCATTGTCCAATCCCGTAACTCAAAGGACCCCATCTTGCCCGTCGTCGCCGCCATAACCGTTACCTCGCATGCCTCGGATGCCATGGTCGCTATCCCATTTTGGCTCGAGATGTTCGCCGTTGTCGCCGCATCGATCTCGGGTGTGCTGGTTGCGCGCGAACACAAGCTCGACCTGGTGGGCGCGGTCGCACTCGCGGTAGTCTGCGGTCTGGGCGGCGGTCTTTTGCGCGACATGACACTCCAGGTCGGCAACGTCTACATCCTCAACCAGCCAATGGCGCTGCCGCTCTCCATCGCCACGGCGGCCATCATTTACATCTTCCCGGCAATCGTCGATAAGCCCGACAAACTCATCCCCCTGCTCGACATCATCTCGGTCGGCATCTATGCGGCAACCGGCGCAGACAAGGCACTGGTCTACGGATTTGCACCCGTCGTTTGCATCATGATGGGCTTTTTCACCGCGGTGGGCGGCGGCATGCTGCGCGACGGCTTTATGGGCGTGGTTCCGGGCATTTTCCAACGCACCAACTTTTATGCCATCGCGGCCATCGCCGGATCGGCAAGCTATGTAAGCCTCGTCATGAGTGGCTTGGTCAGCAATGTCGCCGCGCTGGTCGTATGCGTTATCGTGACCATGGGTCTGCGCTGGCTCTCGCTGCGCTTTGACATCAAAAGCCCCACCGAAGAAGACATCGCGCACTTTTTACATCGCAAAAAGTAGATAGCACGGCACGACCTTTCGAAATGCAACCGAGAGGTTCTTTTAGAGCGCTCGCACGTTGGGTACCCTGTTAGATATATGCCGAGTATCTAACGAAGGATTCACTATGCCTTGCAACCTAGAACCGTCGACCAAGCGCCACAAAGCGCAGGCCCGCATCGCCCTCCTATTCGTACTGATTGCGCTTGCGGTGACCGTACTTCCCACGGCGTCGTTCGCTGGCACAGACACCGCGGGCAACGTACTCGCAACCGAAGCTGACTCAAATCCGTCTGGCGTCGCGGGCGACCTGTACTGGGCTGGCCAAAGCCTTAACCTGGACGATGCCTCCATCGGCCGCGATATTATCGCGGCAGGCGACAGCCTATCGATTCGCGACTGCACCGTAGGCGGCGCCATTCGCCTGGCGGCGCGCACCATCGATATCTCCAAAACCGCAATCGATGGCAGCGTGACGGTAGCCGGTCAGCACGTCGTGCTCAACACCGGTAGCACCGCCAACTGTTTTTACGCGATGGGCGATACTGTTGCCCTGCGAGGCTCCACCAAGTCGGCAGCACTTGCAGGCGATACGGTGACCATCGACGGCACCGTCGAGGGCGATGTCGAGGTTTGGGCCGATAAGCTCGTCTTGGGCAAAAACGCCCGCATCACCGGCACCGTGAGCGCGCATGTTTCCGAGGACCCCGAGCGGGCCGAGGGCGCTCAGGTCGGAGCCCTCAAGATCGACCGTACCGAGAACGAGAACACCTCAACGATTAACGACACCATCGGCGGCATCGTCGCCGCGGCGCTTTCCACCTGCTTTGTCGCGATCCTCCTCGAGCTCGTCTTTCCGCGCGCGACCGCCAGCGCCGCCGGCATGCTTCGTCAACGACCTACCCCTCTGTGGGTGAGCGGTCTTTTGGGCACGGTGGCCGCCGTTCCCGCCGTCCTGTTGCTCATCATCTCGATTGTCGGTCTGTCACTCGCCGGAGCTCTCATGTGCGCCGTGATCGGTATCGCTCTGGTCTCGGCGGCGTTTACGGGCACCGCGATCGCACGCATGATCGGACACAGCCAGAACCGCTACGCCATGGCCGCCGTGGGCGGTATCGCCGCGGGCGCACTCACGGCACTTCCCCTTATGGGCAGCTTTGTCAGCGGCGTAGCCTTCGTCTTTACGCTCGGCTACGTCATCCAGATCATCTGGCGCAACGCCCGCCTCAAGCCGCAGCAGGCCGCCAATACTCCGGGCCTTCCTTCCGCCTAGCCGTCAACCACCACAAAGGGGACAGACACCTTTGCGGTGGTGCAGACCAACTCAATCCCTGTGCACCAAAAAGGGCACCGACCGCGATGGTCGGCGCCCTTTCTTGTTAGTCGCTATAAAGCTCGGCGCTTATTTGTTGACCTGACCGGCGCGGACTGCGGCCTTCTTGCGGTCGGTAGCATTGAGCAGACGCTTGCGCAGGCGGATGTTCTTGGGAGTGATCTCCACCAGCTCGTCGTCGGCGATGTACTCCAGCGCCTCCTCCAGCGAGAAGGTGCGGGGCGGCACCAGCTGGACGGAGATATCGGAGGTCGAGGAACGCTGGTTGCCCAGGTTCTTGGTACGGGCGATGTTGACGACCATGTCGCCGGCCTTGCTGCGCTCGCCCACGATCATGCCCTCGTAGCACTCGGTACCCGGCTCAACAAACAGCTGGCCGCGCTCCTGCAGCGTGCCCAGAGCGTAGGCAACGGCTTTCTCGGTGGTCATGGAGATCATGGCGCCGTTCTGGCGGTTGCCGATCTCGCCGGCATAGGGGCCGTACTCCAGGAAGGTGTGGTAGAACACGCCCTCGCCGTGAGTGACGTTCATGATGCGGTTCTTAAGACCCATGATGCCGCGGGTCGGGATCTTAAACTCGAGGTGCGTCACGATACCCGAGGTATCCATGCTCGTCATGATGCCGCCGGAGGTGCCGAAGACCTCAACGACCTTGCCCGAATACTCGTCCGGGCACTCGACGACGGCCTGCTCGACGGGCTCCATCTTATTGCCGTTCTCGTCCTTCTTAAACAGAACGCGGGGACGGCCGACCTGGAACTCAAAGCCCTCGCGACGCATGGACTCCATCAGGACGGACAGGTGCAGAATGCCGCGGCCCGAGACCTCGACGCCGCTCTTGTCCTCGAGCTCCTCGATCTTCATGGTCACGTTGTTCTCGGCCTCGTTGAACAGGCGCTCCTTGAGCTGACGGGCACCCACGATGTCGCCGTCGCGGCCGACGAGCGGGGAGGTCGAAGCCTCAAAGACGATGGACAGGGTCGGCGGATCGATCTCGATGGGCTCGAGCTCGACGGGGTTCTCGGGATCGGTGTAGACATCGCCGATGTCGGTGCGGTCGATGCCCACGACGGCGGCGATATCACCGGCGCCGACTTCCTGGCACTCGGTGCGGCCCAGATAGTCGAAGGTAAAGAGCTGCTTGACGGTAGCGGTGGCACTGGAACCGTCATTCTTGACAACCAGGATCTGGTCGCCCTGGTGGATGGTGCCAGAGTACACGCGACCGATACCGATGCGGCCGACGAAGTTAGAGTGGTCGATAGTCACGCACTGCATGGCCAGTGGGGCGTTCTCGTCAACCTCGGGCGCAGGCATGTCGTCGATGATCATATCGAGCAGCGGATACATGTCCATGTTGCCGTCGTTGGGGTCAAGGCGGGCGAAGCCATTCATGGCGCTGGCGTAGACCACGTGCTCCATGGCGAACTCAAGCTGGTCGTCGGTGGCGCCCAGGTCGGCCATAAGGTCCAGGCAGTCGTTGTAGGCCTTCTCGGGGTTGGCGCCCGGACGGTCGATCTTGTTGATGACGATCATGATCTTGAGGCCGGTGTCGATGGCGTGACGCAGCACGAAGCGGGTCTGGGGCATGGGACCCTCAAAGGCATCGACCAGCAGCAGGGCGCCGTCGGCCATACGCAGCACGCGCTCGACCTCGCCGCCAAAGTCAGCGTGGCCCGGGGTGTCGATGACGTTGATCTTAACGTCCTTGTACTCAATAGAGATGTTCTTGGCGAGAATCGTAATGCCGCGCTCGCGCTCCTGGTCGTTAGAATCCAGGACGCGGTCCTCGACCTGCTGGTTGGCACGGAAAGCGTCCGTGGCACGCAGAAGCTTGTCGACCATCGTCGTCTTGCCGTGGTCGACGTGAGCGATGATGGCGATGTTCCTCAGATTGTCTACGCGCATGTAGTTCCCCTATCTTCTATCTATATACAAACGGCACGCGTATGCGACCCGCCCAGCAATACAACGCTCGGCGGGAATATTGAGCCTTTTACCGAAAACTCGTTTATTTTAGCGATTTTAGATAAGAGGGGTTTCCTCGCCTGCAGGTTCAGGGTCGCTCCACATAAAACCATCGCCGGCCCCCACACCCTCGTACAGTACGTATGCCGAAAAGCCGCTCTCGAGCGTCGTCTCAAAGAAACTCACGAGCAGGGCGTCATGGTAGCCGCCGTCAATTTCGACACAACCGGTGTAGCCGATGGCGTAACGGGCGATGCGACCCAGGCCCTCGTCCTTAAGGCCCATCTTGTGCTCGGAGATAAAGTTGGTGGCAGCCTCGAGGCATGCCTCCTCGCCGTCCTCGTCGAGTGCCGCCAGATACCGGTTGGACGCGGCATCTTCGATCGCAACGACAACGCCGGGGTTCTCACCGGCGGCAAGATCGTCTAAAAATGCCCCGATGAGGTCGCACACCATGGCGTCGAGCTCGGCGGAGACGTTACCGGCGTCCTGCATATCCTGTGCCATTTTTAGACCTTCCCATCGATTCCGGCGTCGTTACATCTCTTGTGCCTCGGCAGCGATCTTGGCGGCGGCGTCGCGGACGCGCATCATATCGGCCGCACGCTTATCGAGAACCTTAATCTGGTTGGTCAGCATCACGGCATCGACCACGCCCCAGATGACCAAGCCCGTCGAAATCGAAAACCCAAGCGCACCAACTGTACCACGAAGGCGCGATGAGATTGCCGCGACAAGTGCGGAGACGGTAACCATCTTGATAAAGGAGGCGCGGCGTTCGCGAAGCGTACGGGCCTGCGTCACATAGGCGATGCGTGCGGCCTCGGATGCCTCCGAGCGCATCTGGGCCTCGCGGGCAATGGCGGCGACCTCGGCCGAGACGCCACGCTCCATCAGTGCACACTCCGTCTCATGGCTACCCGTCATTTAAAAATCATCGGGCGAGAGCGTATGGACGAACTCGTCGAACTTCTCAAATTCCTGCTCGTCATCGACTTCCTCGGCAACCGGAGAGACGGTCCCCAGACGGTTCATGATGTCGTCCTCAACAAACATGGGGGCATTGCTGCGCACGGCGAGGGCGATGGCATCGCTCGGACGCGCATCGATCCTATGCTCGCCTCCACCGGCCAAAACGACGACCGTCGCGTAGAACACGGGCAGCTCGGCGCGGACAATCTCGATACGCTCAAGTTTTGCATCCAGGGCATCAAGCGTGTCGAGCAACAGGTCATGGGCAATCGGGCGCTCGGCACGGCCGCTGTCGATACCGCGGCTAATAGCCGCAGCCTCAAACGAACCAGTTTGGATAGAAAGGGAGCGCAGCGGCGCAGGGGAGTCCGATTTGCTGCAGCGCTCGCGAAGTACGATAAGCGATGGCACGGGACCGGCGGCCATGACGATGGTCTCTATGTCGACACGAACCATGGAACACCTCCGGTACGTAGCGGTTAACACGCGGCGCCTTCGCCGCATTGAATAGCTATACTACCCAATCTTTCGCACAGCACACAAAACCAAAATGAGTTTTATCACACACAAGAAAAAAGCCCCGAGGCCATGCCTCGAGGCTCTTCACAGTTTTGATGGTGGACCTGACAAGATTCGAACTTGTGACCTCCCGGTTATCAGCCGGACGCTCTAACCAACTGAGCTACAGGTCCATCGCGCAAGGGATATATTAGACGAGTCGTTACGCGCGCGTCAACAACTTTTTTGAAAATCTTTGAGGGGTGTCGCCCCCGGCTGCCCGGCGGCATGCGAAGTCGCCTGCTCGGACAGTCCTGCTCGCACGGAGAGCACATTAAGTGCTCTCCTGCTCGTGCGGAACTCGCGATCGACTTCGCATGCCGCCGGGCAGCCGGGGGCGACGTGGGGTTCAAAGGTTTTCAAAAAAGCGGTCGGCGCGCAGTGCGCCGACCGCCGATATATGGGGTCTGATGATTTTTACCAGCTAGAGCCTCTTACTCGTCTAGGAGATCTTCTGGCATGTCGTTGCCATCGCCTAGATCGACTGGGGCTTCTTCGGGGGCAGAACCGTCTTCTGTTGCTTCGCCTTCGGGCTTCTCTTTGGCTGCCGTCATGCGGGCTACGGCGCATACGCGGTCGTTGTCGTCGACGGTCATCATCTTGACGCCCTGGGTGGCGCGGCCGGTCTGGCTGATCTCGTCGGTCTTGACGCGAATGACCGTCGCACCCTCCGTCACGATGAACAGCTCGTGCTGCGGGCCCACCGTCTTCATGGCCGCGAGGTTGCCCTTGCGCTCGGTCATTTGGATGGTGTAGACGCCCTGGCCGCCGCGATTCTGCTCTGGGTAGTCCGCGACCGGCGTGCGCTTGCCGTAGCCGCGCTCGGTGATGACGAACAGATCGCCGTTGCCGTTAGTGACTTCCATGCCCAGAACGCTCACGCCGTCCTTCATACCGATACCGCGAACGCCGCTGGTATCGCGGCCGGTGGCGCGCACCTGGTCCTCGGGGAACATAATCGCCTTGCCCGCGGTGGTTGCCATGATGATCTTGTCACCCTCGCGCACGCGACGCACAGCGAGCAGCGCGTCGTCGTCCCTCAGGTTGATGGCGATCAGGCCATCGCGGCGGCTACGGTCGTAGGCGCTCATCACGGTCTTCTTGACCATGCCGCTCTTGGTGGCAAACATCAGGTACTCGTCGGCGGGGAACTCGCGGCAGCTGATGACGCTCGCGATCTTCTCGCCCTCCTCGAAAGGCAGCAGGTTGACAATCGCGGTGCCGCGCGCCTGGCGCGTGCCAACCGGCAGCTCGTGCACCTTCAGGCGATAGACTTTGCCCTTGCTCGAGAAGAACAGCACGTACTCGTGCGTGGATGCGATAAACATCTCGTCGATAACGTCGTCCTCTTTGAGGTTGACGCCCGACACGCCCTTGCCGCCGCGCTTTTGGGCGCGATAGGCGGCCACCGGGATGCGCTTGACGTAGCCGGTGTGGGTGATGGTCACGACCATGTCCTCGTCGGCAATCAGATCTTCGACGTCCAGGTCCTTCTCGACATGGCTAATCTCGGTGCGGCGCTTATCGCCGAACTTCTTGGAGATCTCGCGCATCTCTTCCTTGATGACGCCCAGAATCTTCTCTTCGTGCGCCAACAGGTCCTCGTAGTAGGCGATGGCGCGGCGCAAGCCGTCCAGCTCTTCCTGAATCTTGTCGCGCTCCAGGCCGGTCAGGCGGCGCAGCTTCATCTCGAGGATGGCCGTAGTCTGCTCGGGCGTAAAGCCAAAGCGCTCGATCAGGCGACTGCTGGCCTCAGAGTCGGTCTGCGAGGAGCGGATGATGCTGATGACCTCGTCGATATGGTCGAGAGCCATCAGGTAGCCCTCGAGGATATGGGCACGCGCCTGGGCCTTCTTGAGGTCAAAGCGGGTGCGGCGGGTGACGACGTCGACCTGGTGGTCGATGTAGTGCTGCAGCATCTCGCGCAGGCTCAGGCATTTGGGAACGCCGTTGACAAGCGCCAGGTTGTTGGCGCCAAAGGTCGTCTGCAACGAGGTGTACTTGTACAGGTTGTTGAGCACGACCTGCGGGATGACGCCCTTCTTGAGTTCGATGACCAGACGGATACCCTTCTGGTTGGACTCATCGCGCATATCCGAGATACCCACGATGCGCTTGTCGTTGACGAGTTGGGCGATCTTCTCCTGCAGGGTGCCCTTGTTGACCATGTAGGGAATCTCGGTAAAGACCAGGCGGCTGCGACCGGTCTTGGTGGACTCCACATGTGCCTTGGCACGCACGGTAATGGAGCCGCGGCCGGTCTCGTAGCTCTGCTTAATGCCGGCGCTGCCCATGATTATGGCGCCGGTGGGGAAGTCCGGACCTGGCATGATCTGCATGAGCTCGTCGACGGTGGCGTCGGGGTTGTCGATCAGGTAGCAGGTGGCCTCAATCGCCTCGGTGAGGTTATGCGGGGCGATGTTGGTGGCCATGCCGACGGCGATGCCCTGGCTGCCGTTGACCAGCAGGTTGGGGAAGCGCGCAGGCAGCGCCACGGGCTCGGCAAGTGATTCGTCGTAGTTGGGCTGCCAGTCGACGGTATCCTTCTGCAAGTCACGCAGCAGTTCCATGGCGGGCTTTGCCAGGCGGCTCTCGGTGTAACGCATGGCCGCCGCGCCGTCGCCGTCGATGTTACCGAAGTTGCCGTGACCGTCGATGAGCGGCGTGCGCATGGAGAACCACTGCGCCAGGCGGACCATGGCCTCATAGACCGCGAAATCGCCGTGCGGGTGGTACTTACCGATAACTTCGCCGACCGTCCAGGCCGACTTCTTATGTGGGCGGTTGGGGTAGATGCCGCTCTCGTTCATCGCGTACAGGATGCGGCGGTGCACCGGCTTTAAGCCGTCGCGCACGTCCGGCAGGGCGCGCGCCGTGATGACCGACATCGAATACTCGATGAACGACTGCTTCATCTCGCGGCCAAACTCCGAAATCTGGAGCTGGCCGCCGTTGATATCCTCGCCGGCCGAGGCGCCGCGATCGACTTCGCCAAAGCTCTCCTCGAGCTCAGCGTCGTCGTCTTCTTCCTCATCATCATCGGCATCGGGGTTATAGGCGTCCGGATCGCCGTCCTCGCCCTGCTCAGCACGGGCAAGCAGGCGCTTCAGATCATCGGGCATACCGGCATCGCCGGCCTCGTCCATACCCTCGTTATTGTTGATATCGTCTGCCACGTTACCTCCTCTTAAGCGTCAAGGAATCGTGCATCATGTGCATGCTTCTCGATGTACTCGCGGCGATAGCCGACCTCGGAACCCATCAGCTCGCGCACGGCGCGGTCCGCCACCACGGCGTCCTCGATCGACACGCGCTGCAGAATGCGGGTCTTGGGGTCCATCGTCGTCGAGGCAAGCTGCTTGGGGTCCATCTCGCCCAGGCCCTTGTAGCGCTGGACGGTATAGCCCTTGCGCTTTTTGGTAATCTTGCCGTCCTTGGCCTTGCCGTCCTCGTCGTTATCGTCGGGGTTCAGGCCCAGACTCTGGATGGTGTCGCGCAGGATCTCGTCTTCGGACTGGCGGCCGTTGGGATACACGTAGTGGATCTTGTTGCGCACCTTAATGCCAAAGATGGGCGGGCAGGCAACATAGACGTAGCCGGCATCGATCAGCGGACGCATGTACTTGTAGAAGAACGTCAGCAGCAGGATGCGGATATGCGCACCGTCGACGTCTGCATCGGTCATGATGATGATCTTGTGGTAGCGCGCCTTGGTGATATCGAAGTCGCCGCCGTCGCCGGCACTCGTCGTGACGCCGCAGCCGATCGCGGTAATCAGCGACTGAATGGTGTCACTCGAGAACGCGCGATGGTCACCAACGCGTTCGACGTTCAAAATCTTGCCGCGCAGGGGCAGAATCGCCTGGATGTCTCGGCGACGGCCGTCCTTGGCCGAACCGCCTGCCGAGTCGCCCTCTACGATGAAGAGCTCGGTCAGCTCGGCATCGCGCACCGAGCAGTCGGCGAGCTTACCGGGCAGGGACGCCGTCTCGAGCAGGCTCTTGCGGCGGGTCGCCTCGCGCGCCTTGCGGGCGGCGTTGCGGGCCTTGCAGGCCTGCTGGGCTTTCTTGACGATCTCGCGGGCGGGCTTAGGATGCTCCTCAAGGTAGTCGGCGAGGCCGTCGGTCACGATCTTGAGCGTCAGCGCGCGCATATAGGAGCTGCCGAGCTTGGCCTTGGTCTGGCCCTCAAACTGCGGATCGGGCAGCTTGACCGAGATAACGGCCGAAAGGCCCTCGCGCACATCGTCGCCGGTCAGGTTGGCGTCTTTTTCCTTGAGCAGGTTCTGCTTGCGCGCGTAATCGTTGATCACGCGGGTGAGCGCGGTACGGAAGCCCTCAAGGTGCATGCCGCCTTCGGGGGTGTAGATGTCGTTGGCAAACGACATGACGTTCTCGCCGTAGCCGCTATTCCACTGCAGGGAAACCTCGACCTCGCCCATCTTGGCCACAGGCGCGTCCGGGTCCGATTTGCCCTCGATGTAGATGGGCTCCTTAAAGGCCTCGGGGACGTCCTTGCCCTCGTTGAGGAACTTGACGAAGTCGATGATGCCGCCCTCGTAGCAAAACTCCTCCACGTGGGGAGTCGCTTCGCGCTCGTCGGTCAGCACGATTTTGAGGTTCTTATTGAGGAACGCCGTCTCCTGCAGACGGTTATGCAGCGTATCGAAATCGTAGATGCAGGTCTCGAAGATCTCATCGTCGGGCCAGAAGGTGACGGTGGTGCCCGTCGAATCCGAGGTGCCCACGACCTCCATCTTCTTGACGGTCTTGCCGCGCGAGAACTCCATCTCGTAGGTGTTGCCATCGCGACGAACCTGAACGACCACGCGCTTGGACAGTGCGTTGACGACGGAGATGCCCACACCGTGCAAGCCACCCGAGACCTTATAGGCCGAGTTATCGAACTTACCGCCGGCGTGCAAGATCGTCATGACGACCTCGAGCGTCGGGATCTTTTTAACAGGGTGCTCGTCGACGGGGATGCCACGCCCGTTGTCGACGACCGTGATGGAGTTGTCGGCGTGGACCGTCACCTGGATCTCGGTGCAGAAACCGGCCATGGCCTCGTCGACGGAGTTGTCAACGATCTCCCACACCAGGTGATGCAGACCGCTGGCGCTCGTCGAGCCGATATACATGCCCGGGCGCTTACGAACGGCCTCGAGACCTTCGAGAATCTTAATCTCGCCGCCATCGTAATCGTTTTCGTTTGCCACACGTCCTCCTTCAGTCAAGAAAATGTGTACAGCCTTACTAGTTTATCGTAAAAAAATACCCTCGGGAACGAGGGTATTTGGCTCTACAAGGCCACCAGATGCGATTTAAGGCTCTTTTTTACTTTGCACGCCCTTGGCCCACTCGGCACTGGCTCTCATGGCATTCTCGAGGGCCTCGCGCAGTTTTTGGTCTTCGATGGGCGCCACTTGGCGCTCAATCTCGGTGCGCTCGGCATCGCTGAGGTCGGCATGCGGGGCCGGCGGGCGCTCTGTCGTCGGCGGGCGCAGGCGCTCCTTGGCGGCGGGCGGCGTGTGACCGGGTGCGGTGGTTTTGAACACCAGGCCGTCCACATGCGCACCGGCGCGCTCCATGCGCGCGCGGATGATCTCGCGCAACAGCGTCATTTCCTGCGTCCACGAGGGCGAGTCGAGATACACCAGCAGTTCATTGGACTCGGGCAGGTAACGCAGCCCCGTCACATGCCGCCCCTCGCGCGTGCCCGAGCACACCGCGTTCCACGCGCGATAGACCGCGCGCGACTCCTCGGCAGCCTCCATCTGCGCACGGCGCTCAGGGGTCGCAGCCGCCAGGATGCGTTGGCGCTCTGCGTTCAAAAAGCCACTGAAGGCGACCGTTTCGCTCTCGCGCTCGTAATTAGCACGTCTCACCCATGCTCACCACCTTGGCTCGATCAAGCAGGTCATCGGTAAAATACCCCAGGTTGGTCGTGGTTATGACCGTCTGGATATCATCGCCGATCAGCCGCAGAAAAGCACCGCGGCGCTCGCCGTCGAGTTCGCTCATCACGTCGTCCAAAAGCAGCAGTGGGGCGGTGCCCAGGACATCGCGAGCCACGGCCACCTCCGCCACCTTCCAGGCCAGAACCAACGTTCGCTGCTGACCTTGGCTGGCAAATGAACGGGCGGAGCGACCCGCCACGGTAAACTCAATCTCATCGCGATGCGGTCCCACCAACGTCACGCCGCGGCGAATTTCCTCGTCGGCGTGCTCATCAAGGGCAGCCAGCATGCGCTCGTACGCCCAGCCCTTCAGTTCTTCGCGATCCTCGACCTGGGGCAAATCCCCCAGCGTGGACGTATAGGTCACGTTGGCAGCCTCACCGGATGCCACTTGCCCGTAGGCAGTGTGCACATGGCCCGCCAGCCGGTCGAGCAGGGCCAACCGGTGCACAAGCAGAGCCGAGCCCGCGCGGGCAATCGAATCGTTCCACGCGCCGAGCATCTCGCGGCAGCACCAGGTCTCCTTGAGCAAGGCGTTACGCTGGGTCACGCAGCGCCCATAGGTGCTCGCAAGATCGGCATAGCGTGCGCTCAGTTGCATGCCAAAGTCATCGAGGGCAGCGCGGCGCACACTGGCGCCTCGTTTAACCATGTCCAGATGGTCGGGGCAAAACAGCACGCTCGGCAGAACCCCGCGCACACCGGCGGCAGAACATCTCTTGCCGTTGCGGCTAAACGAGCGCTTACCGTCCTCCGCGTTCAATCCCATATCAAGCACGCGGCCGTCGCCCTCGAGCCTCAGCTCGACCTTGCACGATCCCACGCCGTCACGGACGAGCTCGGCTGCGGTCGGATGCCTAAACGAGGCGCCGCTCGTCAGCAGCTGCAGCGCCTCTATGAGATTGGTCTTTCCCGCCGCGTTGGGTCCCGCAAGTATCGTCACGCCCTCGTCCAGGGCAAGACGATAGCTATCGAAGCTGCGGTAGTGCGCGACGGAAAGATCGCGGGCGAACATGGTCATGGCGCAGCGCTAGATGCGGACCGGCATGACCAGGTACAGGTAGTTGATCTTGTCGTAGGACTTGAAGATGCCCGCCTGCGAGTAGCTCTTGAGCTCCAGCGTGATCTCCTTCTCCTTGGACAGGGCATTGAGGCAGCCGAAGATGTAGTGGTAGTTGAAGGCGATGGTGCCCGACTCGCCCTCGGCCTCGACATCGATCGTCTCCTGCGCAAGGTCCTGGTCATTGGAAATGGAGGACAGGCCCATCTGCCCGTTCTCGACATCGATCTCGAACTTGACGGCGGGGTTGGCGCTCGCGATAACGGCCACGCGCTTGAGGGCGGCGTTAAAGGCGGCGACGTCGATCTTGACGCTCGTCACGCACGAATCGGGGATGAGCTGCTTGTAGTTGGGGTACACGCCCTCGATGCGGCGCGACACGTAGGTGGTGTTGCCGGCCTCAAAGACGACCTGGGTGTCGGTAGCCCCGATCATGATGGTCGCCCGGCTGGCCATGATGTTCAGCGCGTCGTTAAAGGCGTCGGCCGGAACGTTGAGTTCAAAGGAGCCCTCGAGGGTTGAGGTCTCGACCTGTGTATCGCACACGGCCAAGCGGAAGGAATCGGTCGCCACCAGGCGCACGGTGTTGTTCTCGACCTTCATGTGCACGCCGCCCAGGATGGGGCGGGCCTTGTCGGTCGAGGTGACGCGCCACACGCGGCCGACCATCTCGGACAAGATATCGGTCGGCAGCTCCACGGCACTCTCGATGGCATAGGCCGGAAACTCGGGGAAGTCATTGGCATCGAGCGTGTTCAGGCGGAAAGAGCTCTTCTCGCAACCAATCAGCACCTGGCGCTCGGACAGCTCAAAGGTGACCGGGGCATCGGGGAGAGTCTTGGTGATATTGGAGAGCATCTTACAGGGGATAACCATCTCGCCCTCTTCTTCGACATGCGCCGCGATGCGATGACGGATCGAGATGGTGTAGTTAGAGGTCTGGAATTCCAAGATGCCGTCTTGCGCCTTGACGAGCACGCCCGACAGGATGGGAAGGGTGGATGCCGAAGCGACACCCTTCATAACGACGCCGATGGCTTGTGTAAGCGAGCTCTGGCTGACGGTGAACTTCATCTTTTAATACCTTTCTATAGATATAAATATCTTAATAATAGTAATAGCACTGACGAAACTGTTGATTACTCCCAAAGACGCAGGTCAGACCCAGAAAGAGAATCGACAGCAACCTGTGTGCAACAGGGGTGGTTTTCCACGTTCAAAACCTGCGCAAAACTTTTCATCACCGCGGATTGGGTTTTAGACACCTTATGCCCGTGGTTTCGACAAGTTTTCAACAGGTGTCTCTATTTCCCTACGAGCGCAGTGTAATTTTATCGCGCAGCGACTTGAGGTCTTCGGTGACGGTGCGGTCTTCCTGGATCATCTTCTGGACCTTTTTGTAACTCGTGCTGACGGTCGAGTGGTTGCGGTTGCCAAATTCGGCGCCTACCGCCGTGGTCGTCATCTCGCACATTTCGATGGCAAGGTAGATAGCGATATGGCGTGCTTTGGCGATATTGGCGTTGCGACGCGGGCCGATGAGCTCCTCGTGCGTCACGCCGTACTGCTCTTCGATGACGGACTGAACCGTCTGGACGTTGATCTTTTTGGCCGATGTGTCGAAGTACTGGCTGGCGATGGCGTCGATATCGTCAAAGGTGAGTTCCCCTCCCTCGCGCTCGCGGTCGCCCGCCTCGCCGGCGCAGCGCTCGCAAAAGCTCTCGAGTTCGCGGATGTTGGTGCCTGAGACCTCGGCCATGTGTTTAAAGTGCTCGTCGGTCAGGTGCCCGCCGTCGCCCCCATAGGCCGCCAGCAGCGAGTCGTCGCCTGCCTCGGGAGCGGCGACGATGGTGTTCTCGTAATAGCGCTGCAAGATCTTGTATTTCATCTCGTAGCTGGGCTCTGCGACCAGGCAGAGCATGCCGGCGTTGAAGCGGCTGGTCAGACGCTCGTCCATGCTCAGGTCCTTGGGAGCGCGGTCTGCCGCGATAACGACCTTCTTGTTATTGCGGATGAACTCGTCCATGAGCTGGAAAAAGTAGTCCACGCTCGCGCGCTTGCCGATGATGTTTTGGATGTCATCGATGATGAGCACGTCCACGCCGTGGTACGCCTGCATGATGGGGGCGTTGCTCTTCTTTTGGCGGTCGAACTCGGTCATCAGGTCGTCCAGATATGCCTGGGAGTTGGCATACTTGACCTTGATCTCGGGCGACTTCTCGGCGAGCTCGTTTTTGATGGCAAGCAGCAGGTGCGTCTTGCCCAGGCCCGATTTGCCGTAGATGAACAGCGATGTGCACGTGCCGCGCTCGTCCGCGAGGGCGGCAAACTTGAGTGCCGAGCGATAGGCATGGCTGTTCTCGGGGCCGTAGACAAAGTTCTCAAAGGTAAATTTTGAGTTCGCGGCGAGCGGGGCTCCATCTGTATTCTGCTCGGCCGGCACGGTCGGTGCTGGCATGGGTGAAGCGGGGGTCGCAGCTTGCGTGGATTTAGTTGGCGCTCCGCCCTTCATCTGGTTCATCATGCGACGAAAATCATCGGCCGAGAGCGTGTTTTTGATTGCAATGCCCGAATCCGCGCCCGCCGCTGCGTCGTGAGCGATGGGCATGTGCGTGACGGGTGCGTTCGTTGACGTCGCCGCCGCGGTTGGCAACGGTGCCATGGTTTCACGGGAAACATCGCTGTGCTGGTGCTCGATTGTCGGCACGTCGCCTGCGGAGGCCGGTGCCGCCGGGGAAGCGGCGGGAGCCGTGGCGGGCGCCGTCGCGGCAGCGGATTCCGTTGCGGCGCCTTGCGGTGCCACGATGTCGAGCGCGATCGGTGCAAAGGCGATTTCTTCCAGATAGGCCTCAATAGTCGGCTGATGCTTTTTGAGCTGCGCGATGGCAAAGCGCGAGGGGGCCTCGATCGTGAGCGTATCTTCGGTCAGGCTTATGGCGCGCGATTGCCCCAGCATGTTGATGAGGCGTGCATCTTGGCCGTCGCGCTGGCAAAAGGCGATGGCGTCCCCCAGGATGATGCTTGCTTCCTCGTCCACTGTTTCTCCCGTTCTTTAGCTCTGAGCTCGCACGCGAGCGGCGCCGAGTTCGGTCAGATGGTATTTCTGGCCATGCTTGATGACCAAGCCAGCCTGCGCCAAGTCATTGAGCGTGCGTGACCAAGTGGGGGCCGAGTTTCCAAACGCCCTCGCCAGATCGGTTGCACCGCACGCTTGATTTTGCGCCAAATAGCCTAGTGCGGCGTTGCCGCGATCGCTTACGAACACGTCCGGTTGTGGCTGCGCATACTGATTTGCTGCATTAGGATACATCATTTGAGCTGCTGGTTGTTGAGAACTCTGCATCGGCGGCACTTGCTGTTGAAAACTTTGAGGCCACTGTTGGTAAGGCTGCGGAGGCATCTGCTGGGCCCAGGGGTTGTACTGCTGCTGCGGCATCTGCTGGTACGGCTGCTGATATCCCTGCTGGTACTGCTGCGGGAACTGCTGGCCGTACCCCAGCGGCGGCATCTGTTGATATGGATATCCCTGTTGGTACGGCTGATAGCCCATTTGCTGGCCACCCGGTGCGCCCGTCGCCTGCTGCATTGCTGCTGCATCCTGATCCGCCAGCGGCACGGCCTCTGGCATGTTTGGCGGCATCGACATCGATGTCGCCTGGGGCTCTTGTGTGGGAAGCATTCCGGGCTGCTGCATCTGCCTCACGGGGGGCTGCATCTGCTGCGTTGCCATGGGCTGCTGCGCAAAAGCTCCCGGCAGGGGATATGTGGGCTGCTCCGTCTCGGGCCGCACGGCAGCACCGCGTCCGCCGGCACGCTCGATTTCCTGCACTCGTTTAGGGTTCAGGCTTACCGTAACCACGGTGCCGTTGCCCATGTTGTCCTCGATGGATACGGCACCGCCGGCGTTTTCCAAATACTCCTGCACCATGGGAAACCCTGCTCCGGTTCCACGGATATAGCGCTTCATCTTGCTGTTTGCGCTGGTAACGCCAAAGTCGAAAGCGCGTTCCTTGTCGTCGATGCCGGGTCCTTGATCAGCAAAGCGGATGGTGTCTCCGCCGTCCAGAATCGAGATGATGGGCTCGGCAAAGTGTGCGTGGATAAAGTTTTCGACAATCTCGCGGATGACCATGAGCGAGATATGGCCACCTTGTTCTTTCATGCACTGGTAGACGGTGTTGGTAGTCTCTTCCAAATACGTGCGGACATCTTGCGGATCAATGACGATTACACGCGGTGTCGACAGCATGTCGTCATAGACGGCGATACGCGCGGCGTACATGGCTTTTGGCGCCTGCGTGGTCGTCTGCTCGCCTTCCGCACGCTCTTCGCGCACGCCGGTGATGTGCTCGTTGTCGGGTGCCGGGTCTCCAGAATCGACCATGGTGTAAAAGTCATCAGACATGCCGCTCGCAATCTTCCAAAAGGTTTCGAACAAATAGTAGCTCACCGCGCAATGTTTCTCATCTTTCGACATCTTTTCAAAACCTGTTGAAAACTTTGGAAAACGGGCGAAAAGTTCTCAACATTGCCAACATGACCTGTTGAAAACTCGATGAAATATCGTGAAAAGTTGTCATGCACCGCTAAATCGAGCTTGGCTTATGGGGGAACCGTGTGAACTGCGCAACCTTTTACCTTTGATTTCTTGACATTTGAACATTGATTTCCCTACAATCTTCAAGCTCACGTGTCTATATCTGCGTCCGCGTCCCCGTGGACACTCGAAATGCAGCAGGAGGAACTTAAGATGAAGCGTACGTATCAGCCTAATAAGCGTAAGCGTGCCAAGACCCATGGCTTCCGTGCCCGTATGGCCACTAAGGGTGGTCGTGCCGTGCTCGCCCGTCGTCGCGCCAAGGGCCGCAAGCGTCTCACTGTCTAGCAGCGATACACACATCTCGCATGAAGACTATTAAGTCTCGGCAAGATTTCGAGCATGTGTTCAGTCAGGGGCGTCGTTTCAATCACCCTCTGATTCGAATGACCATATGTGAATCGGTTGGCGAAGGCGACTCCGGAAGGGTCGCCTTCGTTGGTGCTAAGCGACTCGGTTGTGCCGTCGTGCGCAACCGATCTAAGCGTGTGATGCGCGAGGCCGCCCGCAGCTGCGGATTTCCCGTTGCGGGTTATGACATCATCTTGTTTGCAACTCCCAAGACTAGGGTTTCCTTGCCGCAGGAGATGGACAAGGCGTTGCGTTCGCTTATGAAGCGCGCCGGCGTTGCCGGGGAGGAGCGATGAGCAATCACGTTTTGCGACGTGTTGCCATCGCTCCTATTCGCATATATCAACAGGTTATTTCGCCCTTATTGCCTGACGCCTGCATTTATTACCCAACGTGCTCGCAATACGCCATCCAGGCGATTGAGAAGCACGGTGTTTTGAGAGGCTGCTGGCTTGCCGTGAGGCGCATCGCTCGCTGCAATCCCCTGCACGTCGGCGGTTATGACCCTGTGCCCTAGCGGGCACTCGCTATCGGAGGAAAACTTACATGTGGGATTGGATCGTTAACATCCTTTTCGAGCTGCTCAAGCTCATCCAGACCTTTGCGGTCGACTGGGGCCTGTCCATCATCATTCTGGTGGTCATCATCCGTCTGCTGCTGACGCCGCTTATGCTCAAGTCGACCAAGTCGACGGCTCGCATGCAGGTGCTGCAGCCCAAGATGCTCGAGATCCAGGAGCGCTATGCCGACGATCCCCAGCGTCAGGCCGAGGAGATGCAGAAGTTCTACAGCGAGAACAAGTTCAACCCCATGGCTGGCTGTCTGCCGCTGCTGATTCAGATGCCTATCCTGTTCGCCCTGTTTACATTGCTGCGCAACCTGCCGCAGTACTTTAACGACGGCACGTTCTCGTTCTTCAACATCCTGCCCGACCTGACCACCACGCCGAGCGCTTCCTTTGCCGATGGCTTTATGGTTGCACTGCCTGCGCTGGTTTGCCTGATCCTGTTTGCCGTCCTGACCCTGATTCCGCAGCTCTATATGTCGCGCAACCAGACCGGCCAGCAGGCTCAGAGCATGCGTATGATGGCCGTTGTCATGACGGTCATGATGCTTTGGATGGGCTGGAGCCTTCCCGTTGGTGTTCTGCTGTACTACGACGTCTCGTCTGCTTGGCAGGTTATCCAGCAGATTTTTGTGACGCAGAAGGTCATCGACAAGGCGAAGGCCGATGAGGAGGAGCGTCTTAAGAACGCTCCGCTGCAGGTTGAGGTCACTCGTCGCGAGAAGAAGCCGCGCCCGCACAAGAAGAAGTAGTGGGATATCAATCTTATTTAGGTACCTAACTTTTGGAGTACGTTATGTCTGAAGAGATCATCGAGGATATGCTTGAGGAGGTTGCCCCGCAGGTCGCGGGCGATTATCCCGAGATTGCACAGCGCTACAAGGCTGGTGAAGAGCTGACCGATGAGGAGCTCGACACCATTGCCGATGTTGCGATTTCCATCCTGCGTTCCATCCTTTCGCACTTCGATGCCGCCAACTCTCCTATCGATGAGTATGAGGGCGACGAGGGTGAGCTGATTTTGGATGTAACGGCTCCCGACCTTGCTGTTCTCATTGGCCGTCATGGTCGCACTCTTGATGCTCTTCAGGTTATGTTCTCTTTGCTGGTGAGCCGCAAGCTTGGCTTTAGGTATCCTGTTGTAGTGGACGTCGAGGGATACAAGAGTCGCCGTCAGGATAAGGTCGCCTCCATGGCTCAGTCTGCTGCCGAGCGTGCCATCCGCACTCATAAGAGTGTTTCGCTTCCGCCCATGAATGCCTACGAGCGCCGACTGGTTCACATTGCACTTCGTGGCAACGATGCAGTCGATACTCATTCTGAGGGTTCTGACCCTGATCGCCATGTGGTGATTGTTGCTCGATAATCTACTCGAGCTTATGCTAAGGGGACGTGGTTTCCACGTCCCCTTTTTTTGTCAAAAGTTCTCGATACACTGATTTTTGTCAGAAAGGAGCTTTCGTTGTTAGTACTTACTGATCAGCAGGCTGACGAGATGTTGAGTCGTCTAACTTCCTATTGCAAAGAGTATTCCTTGAGCGTAACTGATGTTGAGCTGAGGAAATGTATTCAGCATTTGGATTTGGTTCTAGAAACTAATAAGACAACCAATCTCACCCGTATTCTTAACGTAGAAGATGCTGCAGTACTTCATATCCTCGACTCACTTGTTTTGCTCCCCTATATCAACAAGGCTCCTGAGGGAGCTTTGCTCGATATGGGAACAGGTGCGGGCTTCCCTGGTATTCCATTAACCATAACCACGCATCGTAAAGCTACTTATATTGACTCTGTTGGCAAGAAGGTTGATGCGGTTAATTCCTTTGTCCATGCTCTTGGATTGAAACATGCTCATGCGGTTCATGATCGTCTTGAAGAATATGCTCGAAGCCATAAGAAGCAGTTCTCTGTTGTAACCGCCCGCGCACTGGCCCCTCTACCGATTCTTGTTGAGTATGCGGCTCCGTATCTGAAGGATGGAGGGCTATTTGTTATAACCAAGGGCAATCCTTCGGATGAGGAGCTTGCTTCCGGCATGTCAGCAGCTAAGATTTGCGGCTTCACTTTGCTTCTGAATGACGCAATTGATTTGCCTGAAGGCTTGGGTCACAGGGAGTTCATTGTTCTTAAGAAGAGTCATCCAGCATCTGTCTCATTGCCTCGTGCAAATGGCGTGGCAAAGAAGAATCCGCTTGCCTAGATGTTTCACGTGAAACATAATGGATACTAACAACTTGCAGTGTTTCACGTGAAACATGGCGGTTGATATCGATTCGGAATGTTTCACGTGAAACATTCTCCGTTTGACAGCTTTAATACACACCAGGAGGGACCGTGGGATTTCGCGACGTTAAGCGTTCTAAGAGCGCAAAAGACACGCGTATCATTGCAATCATCAATCAAAAAGGCGGCGTCGGTAAGTCAACGACGGCTGTAAACCTTGCAGCAGCACTGGGTGAGCAGGGTCGTAAGACACTGATTGTCGATTTTGATCCGCAGGGAAACAGCACCAGTGGATTCGGAATTGAAAAAGAAGACCTTGATCACTGCATCTATGATGCATTGTTGAATGATGTGCCGGCAGAATCGCTTGTTCTTGATACAAATTGTAAAAAAGTATTCGTTATTCCGGCTACAATTCAACTTGCAGGCGCGGAAATTGAGCTCGTAAGCGCAATTGCTCGTGAAACCCGCCTCAAAGATTTGCTTGAGCCGATTCAGGACGAGTTTGACTTTATTTTCATTGACTGTCCTCCTTCGCTCGGCCTGCTTACTATCAACGCTTTGACCGCAGCAGACAGCGTTTTGATTCCGATCCAGTGCGAATATTACGCACTCGAGGGCGTTACGAAGCTGCTTGAGTCAATGAAGATGGTCAAATCACGGCTGAACAAGGGCTTAAACACCTATGGTGTGCTTATGACCATGTATGACTCGCGTACTTCACTATCGAATCAGGTTGTTGAGGAGGTTCAATCGTACTTTGGTGATAAGGCGTTTAAGACGCTAATCCCCCGTACGGTTAAAATCTCCGAAGCTCCGTCTTTTGGAGAACCGGTAATTACCTATGCACCTCAAAATAAGGGTGCAAAAGCATATATGAACCTTGCAAAAGAGGTGATCAAGCGTGCCTAGTGTAAAGAAACGTGGCGGATTGGGACGTGGACTCAATGCTTTGGTCTCAGAGGCCGAGTATGAGACCGGCGGTTCGGCTGCATCGGCTTCAAATGCCGCATCTGAATCAAAACTACCTATTGAGGATATCGTTCCCAACCCTAATCAGCCGCGAATTCACTTTAACGAAACTGAACTTCGCGAGTTGAGCGAGTCAATCCAAGAACATGGCGTTTTGCAGCCGCTTTTGGTTCGCAAGCATGGAAACGGCTATGAGATCATCGCTGGTGAGCGTCGTTACCAGGCGTCAAAGCTTGCTGGCCTTGAAGAATTGCCAGTCATCATTAAAGAGGTAAATGATGAAGAGATGCTGGCTCTTGCTCTTATCGAAAACCTTCAGCGTTCTGATCTGAATCCCGTCGAAGAGGCTAAGGGCTATCGCCAACTCATTGATGCCAGCGGGATGACCCAGGAGGCATTGTCGAAGGCAGTAAGCAAGTCACGCTCTGCAATTACAAACTCGCTGCGTCTTCTCGATCTCCCCGAAGTAGTTCAGCAGATGATTTTTGAAGGCAAACTTACTGCTGGTCATGCACGTGCGATTCTTGCAGTTCCCTATGAGGACGCTCGAATTCGACTTGCAGAGAAGGTTGTTGCAGAGGGCCTTTCCGTAAGAGCGACAGAAAATCTCGCTCCGTTGTTTTCTGCCGGAGAGACACCTAAGACGCCGAGGCCTGCAACGCCTCAGTCTTTTAAAAAGGCTGCCCGCGTGCTTCGTCAGGTTTTTAATACCAACGTGCGTGTGAAGAGCTCGCGTGGAAAGAATAAGATTGTGATTGAGTTTAAAGACGAGGAAGAGCTCTCTCGTATTCTTGGCGAAATGATTCAGTTTGATCAAGGAGGCCAAGATGAGGAATAAGATTTTAACTGCGATTGCATTGGCGACGACTGTCGCAGCTGGTGCCTTTGCTGGATATAAGATCGCGACAGACGATGAACTTCGAGGTCGTCTGCTTCGAGGCGCGCAAGATATCGTCGATACTTCCAAGAAGAAAATGAATGTTATGACAGAAGATGTTGCCATGCGTACAGCTCAGGTAACAAAGAATCCTAAGATTAATCAAGGTTGGGTTACCAACCAATGGGAAAATGTAGGCTATTAGGTACCTAACAATTACTTACTATATTTTGATGGGTCCTTGTCTGATTCACGAGACAAGGACCCCGTATTTTGGCCGTAAAAATGGGACCAGTAGCAGCTGATTCAAAATTAAGGTCAAGAAATGAAACGGCCACGGTTGCATTTCCTGCAACCGTGGCCGTTCGATGTTTCACATGAAACGTTTTGGGGTGCGACTCCCCTATGCGTTCTTCTGAACTTTGAAGCGCTGCTTCAGCTGTCCGCAAGCGGCGTCAATATCGTTACCACGGGAGTTACGAATCGTGGTCTCGATGCCACGGGACTCAAGACGACGCTGAAGATCCTCAACCTTATGAATCGGCGACGGCTTGAGCGGGCTGCCCTCGATGTCGTTAAGCTGAATGAGGTTAACGTGGCACAGCGTTCCCTCGCAGAAGTCGCAGAGCGCCTGCATTTCGGGATTCGTATCGTTGACGCCTTCGATCATGGCATACTCATAGGTCGGGCGGCGGCCGGTCTTCTCGGTGTAGAGCTGAAGCGCTTCGTGAAGGCGAAGCAGCGTGTACTTCTTAACACCGGGCATGAGTTTATTGCGCGTCGACTGGATGGCGGAATGCAGGGAAACGGCAAGCGTGAACTGCTCGGGGATGTCGGCAAATTTGCGAATACCGGGAATAACGCCGCTGGTAGAGACGGTGAGGTGACGAGCGCCGATACCGATGCCATCGGGGTCGTTGAGGATTCGCAGCGCCTTGAGAACCTCGTCGTAGTTGGCAAACGGCTCGCCCTGGCCCATGAAGACAACGCTCGTGGCGCGCTCGCCAAAGTCGTTGGATACATGAAGTACCTGGTCGACGATCTCTTGAGCGGTCAGAGAGCGCTTGAGGCCGTTGAGACCGGTAGCGCAAAAGGCACAGCCCATGCCACAGCCTGCCTGGGTGGAAACGCAGACGGAAAGCTTGTTACGACGGGGCATGCCGACGGTCTCGACGGAAACGCCGTCGTGGTACTCGAGCAGATACTTGCGAGAGCCATCTTTGGAAACCTGCTTGGTGAGTTCAGTCGGCGTGTCAAAGGCAAAAGCCTCTTTAAGCTGCTCGCGGAAAGCCTTGGGAAGGTTGGTCATATCGTCAAACGAACAAACGTTCTTCTCAAAGACCCATTCGATGAGCTGCTTCGCGCGGAAGGCGGGCTGGCCAAGCTCGGCCACGAGCTCGCGAATATCGTTTTGGCTCAAGTCGCGAATGTCCTGAGATTTAGTCCTGGGATTCATGGAAGCCTTTCGATTTTGGGGAAACGTAGAGGGTATCGCTACAATATGGTATCAGCTGCAGAAATTATAGAGGAGGAGTCTGCCCATGCCGGGTAAAAGCCTAGAGAACATGCACGTAGCGGTCTTGGCGGGCGGTCATTCCGCCGAGCGCGAGATCTCGCTCAATTCGGGAAAGAACGTTGTGGTGGCACTGAAGGAAGCCGGCTACACCTCGGTGGAGCTGCTCGACACGGCCGCTGATGATTTTATGGTAACCATGGCGACCGGCGGCTTTGACGTGGCGTTTATCGCCATGCACGGTGCCGGCGGCGAGGATGGCGCCATGCAGGGTGCCATGGAGACCCTGGGTATCCCCTACACGGCCTCGGGCGTGCTTGCCAGCGCCTGCGGTGCCGACAAGGAGGTCTCTAAGCTCTTATACGCCAAGGCGGGCATCCCCATTGCCCCCGGCCTTGCGCTCGAGGTGGGCGATGAAGTCGATATCGATCATATCGTCGAGGTCTGTGGCGAGCGCTGCTTTGTGAAGCCGGCCGTCAACGGTTCCAGCTATGGCATTTCCCTGGTCCATGAGCCCTCCGAGCTGCCCGCGGCAATTGCCAAGGCGTTTGAGTACGGCGACAAAGTGCTGGTCGAGAAGTGCATCGAGGGTACCGAGATCACCGTCGGCGTGTACGGCGAGGACGACGTGCGCGCCCTGCCGATTGTCGAGATTCGCAAGCCCGAGGACTGTGAGTTCTACGATCTGGACGTGAAGTATGTCGACCCTACGGACATCCATCGTATTCCGGCGCAGATTTCACCCGAGAATTACGCTCGCGCTCAGGAGCTTGCCTGTGCTGCTCACAAGGCCCTCGGTTGCCTGGGCATCTCGCGCAGCGATTTTATCGTGAGCGAGGACGGCCCCGTCATCCTCGAGACCAACACCATTCCCGGCATGACCGATACGTCGCTGTATCCGGATGAGATTCGCCACACAGACGACATGACGTTCCCGCAGGTCTGTGACAGCCTGATCCGTATGGGCCTTCGTCGAGCGGGCATTGCATGCTAATCGAGGACGCGGTTTCGTCAGGAACGCCGCAGTTTGTCATCGACTCCTATGCCACGCTTGCCGAACGCGCCAAAACGCAGTCCTTCGGCCTTATCGAGGAAGATGTGATTGTCCTCGATACCGAGACCACAGGTCTTTCGGTGCAGGACAACGAGCTGATCGAGATCTCGGCGGCCCGTCTTTCGGGCCGCGAGATCGTCGACCGCTTCGATACCTTCGTGCATCCCAAGCAGCTAATTCCCGCCGAGATTACCGAGCTCACGAGCATTACAAATGCCGATGTGGCAGATGCCCCGTCGGCCGCTGAGGCCGTCGCCGCTCTCGCCGATTTTGTCGGTGGTTGCCCGGCGATCGCACATAACGCCACGTTCGATCGCTCGTTTATCGAGTCGGTCAAAGGCGGCGTCAACGTGAGCGATATCTGGATCGATTCGCTGGCGCTGTCGCGCATCGCGCTTCCGCGCCTGGCCTCGCACAAGCTGTCTTTTATGGCCGATCTGTTTGGCTGTGACTCGGTATCACACCGTGCCAATGCCGACGTCGACGCCCTGTGTGGCGTATGGCGTGTGTTGCTCGTGGCGCTCACCGACTTGCCCCAGGGCCTCATGGCGCGCCTAGCCGACATGCATCCGGATGTGCCTTGGTCCTATCGTCCTATCTTCTCATTCTTGGCGGGGCAGAACCCTGGTTCTATCTTCTCTCTCAGCGCCGCTCGTGCTGACGTTCTCAAGGCCGATCGCGCCGACGATCGGGTGGACGCCGACGAACTGCCGGTCCTCAAGATGCCGAGTCGTGAGGAGATTGAGGCAGACTATGCGCCGGGTGGCCTGGTCAATCGCATGTATCCCACTTACGAGCCGCGTGATGAGCAGATCGCGATGGCGCTCGAGGTCCGCGATGCGCTGGTCACGGGCACACATCGCGTAATTGAGGCGGGCACGGGCGTCGGCAAATCGATGGCCTATCTGGTGCCTTTTGCCGAGGCAGCACGCCGTAACAACATCACGGTTGGTATTGCGACCAAATCGAACAATCTTGCCGACCAGCTCATGTACCATGAGCTGCCAAAACTTGCCGAGCAACTGGACGGTGGTCTGTCATTTTGCGCTCTCAAGGGCTATGACCACTATCCGTGCCTGCGCAAGCTTGAGCGCATGAGCCGAGGCCAGGTCGAGATTACCACCAAGCGCGATCCGGCGGACACGCTCACGGCGGTCGCGGTCATTATGGCGTACGTCTGCCAATCAGCCGATGGCGACCTCGACTCGCTCGGCATTCGGTGGCGCAGCGTCAACCGTCCCGACTTTACGACGGCCTCGCGCGAGTGTGCTCGTCGCCTCTGCCCGTTTTTCCCTGATAAATGTTTGGTCCACGGCGCTCGCCGTCGTGCGGCGCATGCCGATGTGGTGGTCACCAACCATTCCCTGCTGTTCCGCAATGTCGCGGCCGAGGGCAGGATTTTACCTCCGATTCGTCATTGGGTAATCGACGAGGCCCATTCCATCGAGCGCGAGGCGCGCCGCCAGTGGGCGCGCGTGGTGTCGGCGGACGAATCACGCGTTCTGTTTGAGCGCCTGGGTGGCTCGAGCGCCGGCGCGCTAAGCCAGGTTTCCCGTGATTTGGCAACCTCCGAGGGCTCTACGCTCTATCTGGGCCTTACTGCCAAGGCGACGTCGACGGTTGCGCGCGCGAGCATGGCAATCGCCGACGTGTTCGATGGCGTTCGCGAGCTCGGCCGCCGTGCGCGTGGGGGTTATGACAATGCCAATCTATGGATTGGCCCCGAGCTGCGCGAATCTGACGACTGGCATGATTTCTTACAGTCGGCCTACGCTGCCATCGATGCATTGGAACAGGCTGACAAGAGCGTCGACGCGCTGGTGCAAGCCGTCGCCGCCGACAAGCCCGAGGTTGTTGTTGACCTGGGTGATATCTCGCGTCGCCTGCACGAGCTGGTCGAGAACCTCAAACTCATCATTGATGGCACCGATGAACACTACGTGTATTCGCTGCAGGTCAATCGCAGGCTGCGTGCCGGCGGAGAGTCGATGACCGCAGAGCGCATCGACATTGGCGAGGCCTTGGCAACCGAGTGGCTGCCCGAGGTTCACACGGCTATCTTTGCCTCGGCGACTATGACGGTGTCCAAAAGCTTTGAACACTTTAACCATGCGGTCGGCCTCGATCGCATCGGTGCTTCAACATCCTCATCGCTGCACTTGGACTCGAGCTACGACTTCGATTCGAACATGGCTGTAGTCGTTGCGGGCGATATCCCCGATCCGCGCGATCGCGAGAGCTATCTTACGGCGCTCGAGCGCGTGCTGGTCGACGCCCATCTTGCCATGGGCGGATCGGTGCTCACACTGTTCACCAATCGGCGCGACATGGAAGACCTGTACGCCCGCGTTGAGCCCAAGATGGCCCGTGCGGGTCTGGAGCTCGACTGCCAGCAGCGCAACTCATCTCCTCGTCGCCTGCGCGACCGGTTTATCAACGAGCCGACCTCGTCGCTTTTTGCGCTTAAGGCCTTCTGGGAGGGGTTTGACGCCAGCGGCGAGACGCTGCGTTGCGTCATCATTCCCAAGCTGCCGTTCTCGAGCCCCACGGACCCGCTCTCGTGCGAGCGCAACCTGCGCGAAGACCGCGCTTGGGCGCGCTATTCGCTGCCCGAGGCGGTGCTCGAGGTTAAGCAGGCGGCCGGCCGCCTTATCCGCTCGTCGACCGATTGCGGCGTGCTGATTCTGGCCGACCCGCGCCTGGTGACGAAGGGCTACGGAAAGAAGTTCTTAACGTCGCTGCCCACGAGCTCCTACCAGCGCATCGAATCGGCGCAGATCGGTCACTATCTGCAACTGTGGCGCGCACGTCACGAGCGGCGGCGCTAAAGCGGACAGACGAGGGTTTTTGCCATATCGCACAGACGCTTTGACAGGGCGGGGTCATCCAAGATGCGGATGGCTCCGCCCGCTGCGATTACCTGGCTCAGTAGCCAACGCTCGGAGCCGTAATGCACGGTTACCGTTGCCATGTCTGCCCCGCTGCGCTCGATTAGGGTGATGCCGGCCCAGTCCAGATGCTCCGCCATATCGAATGGCATCAAGAGCTTTGCGCTACGCTGCGTCCGGGCAAGGGAATCGTGGAGGGATGCGACGCCCGGTGTGTGAGGCACGACGGAGTCTTCCGTCAAGGTGAGTCCCTCGATTTTATCCATGCGATAGGTGCGCTGCTCATCGATCGCGATGTCCCAGGCAATCAGGTATGTTTGGTCGCCGTTTGCCGTAATGCGCAAGGGGTCGACCAGACGCTCGCGTGGCCGCGCATCGTCCATCGAGCGATACGAGATGCGGCAACGAACACCGTCCTGAATGGCGCAGCTCAGCTGCTGCCAGTGCGACCCGTGGTTGACGGTGTCAAAGACGCGCTGGTTATAGCCGAGCTCTTCGGGCAGAAGGGCATGTCGAATCCGAGCTGCCGTCTGCGGCTCGATCCCCAACGATTCAAGTTCATGGTTGAGCACGGCGCCCTCGGCGGCACTCAGGCGCAACGGTAGCACGCGCCCGGCGTCACCAGTGAGGGCCACGCGCTCGCCGCGGCATTCGCAGATGATGCGCGCGCCCGATTCTCGGTCCGCGAGCGTCGAGACGATCTCGAGAATCTCGTCGAGCGACGCCCCCTTGATGTCAAAGCGGCTGCAAATCTCGGTTCGTGTCATGCCGCCATCGCCGGCGGCGTAGAGGGCCTCCATGATGTCGATGGCGCGCGAGAGTCTCTGCTCGCTGGTGAGTTTACGCACGGGCATGCTCGTGCACCGTCCTTTCTATGAGGTGGTTCCACGCCTGCTTGAGCGATTTGGGGGCCATGGGCCTCATGCCGTCCATGGCGTGGGCCATGCAAAATGAGGCGGCGGCTTCAAGGTCACGCACGTCAACGGTCCAGGTCCATCCCGCATCGGTGTGTGCGAGCTCACCTCGCCCGCGCGTGAGGCCGTTGATCATATCGATCTGCGTCTGAGGACCGAACGAGAACGTGGCTGCAACGGGCGGTCGGTCGGCAAAATCGAATTCAAAGAACAGATAGTCGTTGAGATTGAAGTCTGCAGGGATGGCGTAGGCCTTCGAAGGACGCCAAGCGCGAACGATACGGTCGCAGCGGAATGTCCTGATGTCGTCGGTGGCATTGTCGAGGCCGCAGAAGTACGCCACGCCCTCGCGCTCGAACATGCCGTAGACGCAGACGGTACGTTCTTTCTGCTCGCCGCGTCCGTTCTGATATAAAAATCGCAGCGCGCATCGCTCGGCAAAGGCGCTCCATACCGCATCGACGGTGGGAGAGCGGCGGATCGGTGCTTCGTCCACCGCCGACATGCCGGTGAGGTAGGCAATTTTGGAGCGAATATCGGCAAGCGGCGCGGCAAAGGTGGAAGAGTCGGCCGCTAGCGTCTGGTCGATGGCGTTGAGTAGGATGTCGGCGTCGTCTGCGGTGATGAGGCCACCTGCTGCAAACGTGTGCTCGCGGTCGATTGTCCACGAGCTTTCCTCGGTCTCCTGCGCACCGGCGGGGCGAACTTCCTTGATTAAGATGCCACGCTCGAGCAGTTTGTCACGATCGCGCCGAAACTTGCGCTTATCCGAGTCGATGTTGCCCGAGCCATATCCCAGGTCAGAATCCAAGACGATCTGCTCGGTCGTCAGCGGTTCGGGGGAGCTGTTGAGCACAAAGAAAAGATTGAGGATGCGCTGAGCCGTTTTATCGAAACCGGGCTCCGAACTTCCCTTTTTAATTGTCGCGGTCGCGTCGCTTGCCGTCATAGAGTCCTCGCATGAGAAGGTGGTTTGCTGCCATGATTTTAGTCCGATATGGAGATTAGGCTATATCCTTGTCCGCTCGGGGCGTTAAGATGGCCCGAATTCGGTCGTTTGCGCTCGCTCGGGGTATACTTTCGACTATATACGGTTCTAATGTGCATGCATTGGGCCTATTTGTCGGATTATGGATGTGGAGCGCACATGGCGAACACCCAGAACTATATTAACCACCTGCTGCAGAACACCGGCATTACACCGGCATGCAGCGAAGAAGAGCGCTTGGCTGCCGAGGATATCGCTCAGATCTTCCGCAACCACGGCTTTGATCCCGAGGTTCAGGAGTTCAATGCCCCGGCGCCCGGTAGGTTGGCATTTGCCGTTACCGGTATTCTTGCGTTTGCCGGCGCCCTGCTGATGGGCATCGGCGGCGGTATCGGCTTGGTCGGCACCTTGCTGGCCGTTGTCGGCGCCGTTCTTTACGTGCTCGAGCGCACGGGCCACCCCGTGGTTTCGCGCCTGGGCAAGACGGGCGTGAGCCAAAATGTCATCGCCAACCACAAGGCCTCGGGCCCGCTCGCGTCTCCGCGCAACCGCCCGGTGGTCGTTGTCGCACACTACGACTCTCCCCGTGCTGAGCTGCTCGCCCGCGAGCCCTATGCTTCGTATCGTGCGCTCATCGCCAAGCTGTTGCCCGTTGCCACGGTTGCCCCTGCTGCCGTTGCCATCCTGCGTATCCTGCCGCTCCCCGGCGCGCTCAAGGTTCTGCTGTGGATTGTCGCGATCCTCGCTTCCCTCGTTGCACTTGCCAACGCGGCAAACATCATCTCTAACCGCCACATTCTTCCCTATACGTCCGGCGCGGTGTGCAACAAGTCTTCTGTCGCCGCTATGCTCGGTGTTATGGACAACGTTGCTCCCTTCCAGGGCGAGAACGAGTTTCCCGACGATGTTCCGTTCGATACCTATTTTGGGGAGCAGAAACGTCGTGCCGAGGAAATGGCGCGCGCGGCGGCGGAGTATGCCGCGGCCCAGCAGCAAAACGACTACGGCAACACCATCGAGTACGAAGAGCCTACCTACGCCGAGGACGAGTTCGGTCAGCCGATTGCTCCCGACGCTCAAACCGAGCCCGAACAGGGCGAGGCTTTTGACGAGCAGATCGAGGGCTTTGAGGGTGCGTCTGCCGACGAGACGCTGATTGGCGCCATCGTGCCCGAGGATCAGAATCAGGCTGTCCAGGCCGAAGAGTTCAATGACGAGGTTCCCGCTGCTGAGCCGGCGGAGGAGCCTGCCGCGGCCGAGCCCGAGCCCAAGCTCTATCGCAACGCCGCCGGCAACATCCGCTTTGGTTCGGATGCCATCCGTGCGCTCGGAATGCTTCCCGAGTCCTGCACGCTCGATTACGAGGAGGGCGAGGAGCCGACGTTTGAGCCCGAGCCTGCGCCCGTTGTCACTGCGGATGATGAGTCTGCCGCGGTTACCGCTGCCGTTGCCGAGCCCGAGGCGGTGTCTGCGATCGATCCCGCGGCAGGACTGGACATTTTGGCTCCCGCCGCGCCGGCGCAAGACGTTGCGGACGAGTCTGACGACGATTACGTTGAACAGCCGAGGCGCGTGTCTTACGAGAGCGATACTGATTTCTCTGCCGAGATTCCCGCGGCAACGCCCCATGCCGATATTGCATCCGCGTTCTCTTCGATTGGCGCCAGCGCTTCCAGCTTCTTTAAGGGTGCGCTTGCAAAGGGCAGGAAATTTGTCGACGATTTCGAGGAGAAGCGCGCTGCCGCACGCGAGGCTGCCGAGCAGGAGGCTATCGCTCAGCAGCAGGCAGCCGAGGCGGCACGTGAGCGCGCGGCGCAAGAGTTTGAGCAGAACGAGGCTATGCAGTCCGGGCCCGTCGACGCTGCCGAAGCTACGACGTCCTTTGAGTCCCAGCAACCGACGTCAGCGGATGTTGTTGAGGCAACAACGTCTTTCGAGGCTCAGCAGCACGTCGATAGCACCATGTCGTTTGATGCCGCGCAGTTCGATTCCACGATAACGTTTGAAAAGCAAGGCACCGCAATTGCCGAGCCCCTTCCTGTTTCCGATGAGCAGGGCGACGCGGCAGACGATGACGAGCCCATTGATGCTGCCGAAATCCAAGATGCCGCCGAGGACGAGTCCGTCGAGGCCAACTCTGACGAAGAGCAACACGCGGCAGCCGATCAAGGTGATTCGACCGAGGTCGAGCAGGAGGAAGTGCCTGCGGTTTCCGAGACTCCCGAGACGGATGAGTCGAGGCCTTACTCCACGCAGATTTTCACCATGCCGACCCCGAGTGGTTCCGGTGCCACGGTTGCCAATGTTGCTCCCACCCAGGACGAAACGGTCGATTCCCTTATGGCCCAGATTTCCTCCCAGGCATCGCCGCGTCCGCAGATGAATGTTCCCGATCCGGCGTCGGCACCGTCGCCTGCACCTTCCTCGTCTCCGCTGGCTTCGGTCCCCGATCCGTCGCTGCCGTCTATGAAGCAGGCAAACGTTGTGTCTCGCACGTCGCTGTTCGACCTTCCCGATCCCTCTGCCCAGGTCAACGACCCCTTTGCTACTGCCCAGGGTCCCGAACCCACATCGGCACCCGTTGCGCCTCCTATGCCCGTTGCGTCGGGCGCGCAGCCGATCGAGACCATTTCGGCTCCCGCCCCGGCGGCACCCAAGTCTCGCAAGCGCGGCCTGGGTGGCCTGTTCGGTCGTAAAAAGAAAAACGAGCAGGACAGCATGAGTGACTGGCTGGGCGTCGAAGACGATTACGATGCCAAAAAGTCCGGTCGCGGCATCGGTTCGTGGGATAACTTCGAGGACGATAACGATGGCTGGAAGGGTGGCGCTACGTCTTCCGATGGCGCTTCTTCCGAAGATATGCTCTCGGCTGTCGCCTCTATGGGCGATGATGAGCTGCTCGGTCACGATATCTGGTTTGTGGCAACCGGCGCCTCGGATTGTGATGGCGCCGGCATGAAGGCCTTCTTGGCTTCGCATCGCGATAAGCTCCGCGGCGTATTCTTTATCAATCTTGAATCCGTCGGCGCCGGTAGGCTTTCGGTTGTGACGGTCGAGGGCGAACAGCAACTGCTCAAGGGCGATCGCCGCATCATGAACCTGGTCAGCAAGGTCTGCAAGTCGTTCCATGTCGATTGTGGCGCGCTCGAGATGCCCTATGCCAAGACCGATGCCTATGCCGCGCTCGAGGCGAGCCGCCGAGCCCTCACCATCGCCGGTGTGGACGGCACGCGTCTGGCTTGCGCTCGTACCGAGGACGACCTGCCCCACAATGTCAACCCGACGAACATTGCCACGGTATCCGAGGTCGTGACCGAGGTTATCCGCCGTTCGTAGACGGAGCTCTAAGGAGTCAACGTGTTTTCGTATATTAAGCGCCATTGGCCTGTCTACGTGATTTTGACCTTGATTGCCATTGCGTTAGGATTTGGGGCCGCCTACATCGTGGGTGCAAAGGGCTCGACCCCCGCCTCCGCAATCAGCGAAGAGGTGGAGCAAGAACAGAGCACGGGTGCCGATGGGATTCCTGAGTCCGAGCAAGCAATCGTTGATGGTGGATCTTCGTCTACAGAGTAGATACGGCGATTTACATGATTGAAAGCGGGTGAGCCAGGGGACTGGCTCGCCCGCTTTTTCATCGCGCTAGCGCTTCTTTGGGATCGACCTAAGGCGAGCGAACCATAGGGCTGCGGCACCCGAGGTCAGGAGCGCGGTGATGCAAGCGGCGATGGGAACTGATCCTGTTGCCGGTAGGTCCTGCGGTAGGGTACAGCGTTGAATAACGCTGTCCTCGTCATGTGACTCAAGTTTATCGCCGCCACCGTTGCGGCAAAGATCGACGCGCGCGCTGTTGGTGAGTGCGGTTTGGGGCGTATAAGCCGACGTCGCCTGCATGTGCACGATTGCGCCCCGAGCGTCTGTGCCAAGGATTGCTTTGGCATCGTCAAGGTCGTCGTGCTCATCTTTGAGATCATCGCGGGTCCAAGAATCCGCATCGCTTCGAGTCGTAAAGTCGGCGGCTACCGCACCGTATTCAATTCGAATGCCCGTTACGACGGTATTGGATGCAAGGTCGAGTTCTTTCGCCTCGAGTGTGGTGGATTCCGTGGTCGAGATATCCGCCTTCCAGAGGTGCCAACCGTCGTAATCGACGAGGCGGCAATCCTCACCCAGACTTTCCCTTACTTCGTCGGACTCAAGCCAAGGATTTTCGTGCCCATCGTCAAGTGTCGCGTTTGCCGGCTCATCGACGTCTGTCGAGTCCAACGGCGTCGTGCGATACCACACGTTGCACAGACCATTGAGGTCGCCGATGGCGACGGGGGTTTCGATTGAGACGAATCTCGCTGTGCCGTCTTTGGCGCACTCAAGATCATCGGTAATCGTAAACTCATCAACCCAAGTAGCGGAATCGTTTCGAGCATCGATGGTATAGGAGAAAAGCCCATCACTATTGGTTTGCGTCGTGGCGCGGTTTTTACCATCGCCGTTAGCCAACAGGCCCTTTTCGATAGGTTGGACAAGTTCCTGACGCTTGTCGACCTGCCCCTTGATTTCGATGGGCGCATCCTTCATCGCGACGGATTGGACTTCTCCCGTATCCTTTATTTCAAACGTTATCTCCTCGGCAAGGTCATAGGTCCGCGGAGACATCATTTCGCGCAACGAGTAGGTGCCGGGTGCAAGATGTTCGACGCGGTGTGGCTTGTCGGATGAGGTCCAGGAGTCTATTTCGGTTTTATCGGGACCATATAAGGTGAGCTGTGCGCCTTCCACTTCCTGCTCTCCGCTTGCATCGACCTTGGAGATATCAACCTTGGTGTAATCGTCGGATACGTTAAGCCGTGCTTCTACAACGGGTGTTTTCTGGTCGGCATAAGCGAGGTCTACGATATGGGGCGTCCGGTCGAGTAGGAAGCCGGTCGGCGCTTGAGTCTCGACAACCTCGTAGCGTGCGGTGCCAGATCCCAGCGGGAGGTCGTCCGCGCGTGCTTCTCCAGTTTCATCCGTCGTGACGGTCGCGACAGTCTCACCGTCGAGCGCGGCAGTGCTACCGTCGGGGCGCACGATATCACCCGAGGCACGGATCTCAAAGATGGCGCCCGCGAGGCTGCTGCCGTCTACGGCATCGGTTTTAACGATCCTGATGTTACCGGTCGCGGCGTGGTCATAATACGAGGCGATTGCAACGGGCGTTAGGTTCATGTCGGCGGGTATGTTTACCTCGATCTCTTCGCCGACAAGATAGGGCTCTTTGGCCGAGGTTTCGCGTACATAATACGTGCCCGGCACGAGCGATTCGGGCAGTGTGACGGTCCCGGTCGCGTCAGTCGTAAAGGTGTCCATTACGTTATGTGCTGGATACCAGCAAGTTTGTGAGACAGGTTCGTGATTGCTGTCGAGGAGTTGGAAGGTGAATCCGGCTAGTGGAACAGAAGCGCCTGTTTGGGCGTCGCGTTTTACAATCTGGAGGTGCGTCGACAGAGCGTGGTTATCCACGATATATTGAAGCTCGGCGCCGTTGGAAATCTGATTGGCCCCGACGGTCCATTCCCCTGCACGTTTAAAACCCTCGGGGACGGTTTCCGGAACCTCGCGAACCGTGTAGCCGGCACGGTCGTATGGGACGGCTCCGTGGACACCGGCGGGTCGCTTACCTGTGCCGAACCATGCTTCGGGCTGGTCTTTGGTGGAGGCAAAGCCATAGATGTTTGTGGTCAGTGTGCCAACAACCTGCTGAGAGCTGTTGCTGACAACCTCAAAGACAACACCACCCGCCGGCTGCTCCAGGCCGGATTGGTCGCTATTGCCGTAATCCTTGAATTTGGAAATCTCAAGGTCAAACGCAATGGGGATATCGGAAACGCGAGATTCGATCTCGACCACGCCTGAATCGCCGAGCTGGTCGGCTCCAACGGTATAGGTCCAGCTGTCGTTGGATGGCAGGTAGCCCTCGGGGGCTTTTGATTCGTAGATGGTAAAGGTTCCTAAGGGGACATCGGCGAGGGCGGCCCGACCGCTTTCGTCGGTCGTGAGGATTTGTGCCCATCCAGGGGTTGATTGCGACACACACGTGAACTCTGCTCCTGCGAGCGAAGCTCCAACTTGGGGGCCTGCATTCGTCGCGGCATCGAGTTTTACGATACGCAGGTTGATGGTGCCGGGTTGTTCATCAATGGCAACCTGTCCGCCGTCATTCCCCGTGGTAAAGGCGATGCGATCACGACGGGGGACATAGCCGGCCGGCGCCTTCGTTTCAATCAGGTAGTACGCCGTGTTGGGTAGGAGTGTTGCCTGTGCTCGACCGTTGCTGTCCATCTGGATGGTGCCGACACGCGCGCCGCTGCCGCTCTCAAAAATATCGAATGTTGCCCCGGTAAACTGATAGGTATTGTTTCCGCTGGTAATAACGGTGTTCGCAGACTGCTTTTGGAAGGAAACAGAGACCGCCGGCAGTACATAGAGCATGTCTTGACGTTTGCTGCCGCCCGATACGGCCCCTAGATAGCGTCGCGCGCGGTGCGGAGCGGCTTTGATGCTTCCTGATTTTGCGCTGTCGTGGAGCCACCGCGCAGCCGCCACGACTTCATTGTCGGCGGTAAAGTGTCCGCTCTTGGTTTTGCCCTGAGCGGTCGTGTAGGAGTAGGTGCCGTCGACATGGGTAGTGCCGTTGAGCATCCATACGGCAAGCTGGGTGGCGGCGCGGGCGCGATCGGGTGAAAGATGGTAACCGCCAAACGACGTGGTGGTGGGATATCCGTGACAAACGATTGCCGCGAACTCGTCGTCGAGCCACACCCAGCCTTGATCAAAGTTGAGCCATGGGCCGCCCGGTTTGGTGGGGCCGGGGCGCTCCTGGTTCATGCAGTAGGCAATCGAGGTGTCTTGAGCTTCATACTTGCCGATGAAGAAGGGTCCACAATCATCGCTAATAGTGCGGAAGCCGAGCTGGTCGTAGCCATCGACGGCAAATGCGGCTCCCGGTGCCAGGCAGCCGAAAAGCAGGAAGAGGAGCAGGAGCAGCGGACCTGTTGCGATTGCGCTGTGGACAGAGTGCGTGGGTGCGTTGGACATGGCTGCTCCTTATCCCTCGTGCGTCGCACGGGGAGGCTGCGACGCGTAGGATGAGGCTACCCCCGAGGTTCATGCGGGTAAGTACCGGAGCCTGACCAAAAGCTTGCCCAATTCCTGACAAATTGAGCTCAAATACAACAATCAAGCAAAAGCGCAGGTAGAAGATAGGGAGAACAGGAAGTCAAAGGTCCTCGTCTCCACAATTGACGCGATTTCCAAACGAATCTTCACAGCTAAAACAAGCATCGACACCCTTGTATCGAACAAGACAACCGCGTTATACTAGCCAACACGCAAGCGGGCATCGCCAAGTGGTAAGGCATCAGCTTCCCAAGCTGACACTCGCGGGTTCGAGTCCCGTTGCCCGCTCCATTCGAATTTCAGGCACGGTAACGTTTCGTTACCGTGCCTTTTTCAATAAAGTGCCGGGACTCGAACCCGACAGGGTGCGAGCGTTAAATAAACGCGAAGCGTTTATAGCGAGCAGGCAAGGTCGCCGATAGGCGGCCGCAGCCGGTGCGGATTTGCGAAGCAAATACGCGGACGTCCCGTTGCCCGCTCCACCGAGCGCGGAAGACCTCGGGACGGCCAATTCAACAAAGTCTTCCCCTTCGGCTTCGTGAAGCTGAGGGGCTCGCCTGAAGCCGGTGCGCATTTGCGAAGCAAATGCGCGGACGTCCTCATGCTCGCTCCAATTCCAAAATGTTAGGTTAATGCCTGCTGCCCATACTTGCACCTGCGCACGGTACAATGGTTGGGTTACGACCAACGTGCCAATAACCAAAAAGGAGCCGCTATGATCGATCGCTATACCCGCCCGGAGATGGGACACATCTTCTCCCTCGAGAACAAGTACGCCATTTGGCAGGAGATCGAGGTTCTGGCCTGCGAGGCCCAGGCGGAGCTCGGCAAGATCGGTATTTCCAAAGACGAGGCCCAGTGGATCCGCGACCATGCCAACTTTGAGAAGGCGAAGGTCGATGAGATCGAGGAAGTCACGCGCCACGACGTCATTGCCTTCCTGACCAACATGAAGGAGTACATCGATGCCGATGTTCCCGAGGGCGACCCCAAGCCCAGCCGCTGGGTTCACTATGGCATGACCAGCTCCGATCTGGGCGACACGGCCCTGTGCTACCAGCTCACCCAGGCCTGCGACCTGATCATCGAGGACGTCAAGAAACTCGGCGAGATCTGCAAGCGTCGTGCCTTCGAGGAGCGCAACACGCTCTGCGCCGGACGTACTCATGGCATCCATGCCGAGCCGATGACCTTTGGCATGAAGTTTGGCTCTTGGGCCTGGGAGCTCAAGCGCGATCTGGACCGTCTTGAGGATGCCCGCAAGAACGTTGCCTTTGGTGCCATCTCGGGCGCTGTCGGCACGTACAGCTCCATCGAGCCGTTCGTCGAGGAGTACGTCTGCGAGCACCTGGGCCTGGTTCACGACCCGCTGTCCACGCAGGTTATTAGCCGCGATCATCACGCCTACCTCGCCGGCGTTCTTGCCACCACCGCGGCCACCTGTGAGCGCATCGCTACCGAGGTTCGCAATCTGCAGAAGACCGATACACTCGAGGCTGAGGAACCGTTCCGTAAGGGTCAAAAGGGCAGCTCAGCCATGCCGCACAAGCGCAACCCCATCACCATGGAGAAGGTCTGCGGCCTGTCGCGCGTCGTGAAGTCCAACGCCCAGGTCGCCTTCGATAACGTCGCCCTGTGGCACGAGCGTGACATTTCGCACTCCTCTGCCGAGCGCGTCGCCCAGGCCGATAGCTTCATTGCCCTCGACCACATGTTCCAGTGCCTCATCCGCGTTATCGACGGCCTGCAGCTGTACCCTGCCCGCATGATGGCCAACCTCAATAAGACCCGCGGCCTCATCTTCTCCTCCAAGGTGCTGCTCGCCCTCGTCGACACGGGCATCACCCGCGAGGACGCGTACGCCATTGTGCAGGAGAACGCCATGGCAACCTGGCACGAGGTACAGGATTGTGTCTCCGGCCCTACCTTTAAGGAGCGTCTCGAGGCTGACCCGCGCTGTACCGTCAGCCAGGAAAAGCTCGACGAGATTTTTGATCCGTGGGACTTCCTCACCCGTATCGACACGGTCTTTGATCGTCTGGAGCAGCTGAGCTTCGAGTAGGTTCGGGCATAACGTTAGCTTTTTAGGGCGCTTTGCTGGTAATGTGTGTTGCCGGCAAAGCGCCTCGTTGCATTTAGGGAAAGACGGGGATAATAGTCGTCTCGAATAACATTCTGAGAGGGGATCGCATGATTTCGTTTGATTACAAGCCTCAGGGCGTGTGTGCTCGCAATATTCACCTCAATCTCTCTGACGATGGCAGCAAGGTGCTGGGCGTCGAGTTTACCGGCGGCTGCGATGGTAACCTCAAGGCCATCTCCAGGCTGGTCGAGGGCGCTCCTGCCGATCGCGTAATCGAGGTTCTCGCCGGTAATACCTGCGGTATGAAAAAGACCTCCTGCGCCGACCAGCTTACGCGCGCTATCGAGGCCGCTCGCGCCGAGATCGCCTAATGGGTATCGCTGATCACATCAAGAACGGAATATCGCGTCGCGTCTTTGTACTTGGTGGGGCTGCCGCGGGCGCTGCCACGGTGCTTGCCGGATGCTCGAAAAAAACGGGTACCAGCGATGATGCCGCCGGCGAGCCGCAGGTTATCAAGGACGATTCCAAAATCATCTCGATTACGGATGAGTACGAGGCAGTCGACATCGATCTTGAGCCGGCGGCGTCGTGGACGCTGCCTCTGGGTACGCTGCTGTACTACTGCGACGGCGATTACGCCGCGGCGATGATGGCGCCCGCATCGGCACTGCACGCCAACACACTCGGTGTGCTCAACCTGGGCGATGGCTCGCTTACCACATTAATCGAGGATCCTATCGAGGGCACGGGATATGCATTCTACGATGTCCGTGCCGGCGACGGCGTATTCGCGTGGGTTGAGATGAACTTTGCCAATTCATCGTGGAAGCTCTACGCTCAAAATCTGTCGGGCGCTTCGCTCTCTGGCGATGTGGTTGAGCTCGATCGAGGTGGCAAGGACTATGATCCGCCCCTGTTTACGGCGTTCGGGTCATCAGTCATCTGGTATAAAATGCCTTCGGCAGGCGGCAATAAAACGAGTAGTGATTCGTTTTGCTATCGTCGCTCGCTTGATGAATCCAAGGCCGAGACAATTTGGAAATCGACGGGCCGCTTTGCATCGGCCCCGCGCGCGAGCGACGGCATTTTGACCATCTCGCCGCGTGTCCGCAACGACGAGGGCGTCTACTACGGCATAACGGCAATCGATCTGACCGACGGCAACAACACCAAGCGTGCCCAGCTAGTCCTTCCCTCGTCAGTCTCGCCTTTCGAGGCCGTATATATGGGCGATACCTTCGTGTTTTCTATCGAGGCGGCCTATAGTGGCGTGGGCAGCCTGGGCAATATGGGCACGTATATCGGTAATGAGGGAGGGCCGTACCTCTTTCTGTCACGCGAGCCGCTCGCATGTGCGGCTGGCAAGAAGAATAAATACCTTGTTAAGGTACAGGCGTCGCATTTTCTGATCGACACCTCTACCAAGACCTATGGCTCGCTGCTGTCGCCCGACCGCGCTTTGGAGTATGGCGATTATCCAGCTACGGCGGGAAAATCGGACTCATTCCTTACGTACGCCACGGTGCGTAACAGCCAGGGTATACCAGAGACGGTCACTGCACGCCTGTTCTCTCTTTAAGCTTAGAGGGGTTAAAAAGGCGCCAACAGGGGAATAAACGCGTTGTAATTGTGAGTACCGCCCGCCGAGCTGCCGCGTCATAGCGGCATCCGGCGGGCTCAGGTGCGTTAAAATGGGCTTGTTCTTAGCTAATTGAGACAGGGGGGCCGTGTTATGGCTTCAGATGCAAAAAAGATTCTGCTGGTCGAGGATGAGAAGGCAATCCGTGACGCCGTCGCTGCCTATCTCGAGCGCGAAGGCTACTGGGTTGTGGGCGTCGGCGACGGCCAGTCCGCGATCGAGGAGTTCGAGAAGCATCAGTTCGACCTGGTCGTGCTCGACCTTATGCTCCCCAAGATTCCCGGCGAGCGCGTTTGCCGCACCATTCGCGATACCTCGGATGTCCCCATCATCATGCTGACGGCTAAGGGCGAGATCGAGGACCGTATTATCGGTCTTGAGCTCGGCGCCGACGACTATCTGATTAAGCCGTTCTCGCCGCGCGAGCTCGTCGCCCGCGTTCGCGCTCTGTTCCGCCGTGCCCATCAGGCCGACGAGCCCGCCGTCGAGGTACTCGACTTCGGCGATCTGGTCATCGATATCTCGGGCCACAAGATCTTGGTCGAGGGCAAGGAAGTCGATCTGACGGCTTCCGAGTTCAAGCTGCTCACCACGCTTGCCCGCCATCCCGGCCGTGTGTATAACCGCATGGAGCTGGTCGAGAAAGTGCTCGGGTATGACTTTGAGGGCTATGAGCGCACTATCGATAGCCACGTGAAGAATCTTCGCGCCAAGCTGGGCGATGATCCCAAGAAGCCCAAGTGGCTCTACACCGTCCATGGTGTCGGCTATCGCTTCGAGGCTCCGGCCAAGACCGATAAGTCGGACGAGAAATAGGGAAATCACATATGACACCTGCGCGCTTTGAAATCGGACAAAAGCACAAGCAGGAGAGCGAGGCGGGTTCCAAGGCTAGTTGGAACACGCCTCGTTCCGATTCACGGCCAACGATGAGCTATCCCTCGCGCATGGCACTTGCTTTTGCTCTGACATCGCTCATGACGGTATTGGTGCTGGTGGGCGTTGTCTCTGTTGTGTGGGGCACGGTCTTTTCGGATTACACACGCTCCAATATCGTCGAAATCGCAAATTCCGCTGCCGAGAAGTTGGCGACCTCATATGAGGAAAACGGCTCTTGGACCGCGGGAGAACTGCGCACGGTCGCAACGTCGAGTTTGGTTTCCGACGATCTGGGTATGCAGGTCGTCAATAAAAAGGGCGTGATCGTTTATGACGATTCCTGGCCCTCGGCAAGCGCCACCGCCGATGTACGCGAAAACCAGGCTACGACCGACGACACGAGCGGCAAGAGGGCATCGCATAGCCCGGTCTCGTCTGCTCCAACCGACTCCGATAGCGTTGCTAACGTCGAGATTGTAACGTCTTCCGGCGAGCATGTCGGACAGGTAAAGCTGTGGGCCATCGGCTCCGACGCGCTGCTCACCAAGGCGGACTCTGCGTTTAGGGAGAAGACCTTTAACGCCATGGCCCTCGCCGCGGTTGTTGCAATCTGCATTTCGGTCGTTATCGGATCGCTCGTGTCGCGCATGCTCACCAAGCCGATTCATCGCATCACCAGTACCGCAAAGCAAATCCGTGACGGCGACCTGTCGGCTCGCACGGGACTGCGCGGTGATGACGAGATCGATCAGCTGGGTGAGACCTTCGATGAGATGGCCACTTCGCTCGAGAAGGATATGAAACACGAGAAGCGCCTGACCTCTGATGTTGCCCACGAGCTGCGCACGCCGCTCATGGCCATGCTTGCAACGGTCGAGGCCATGCAAGACGGTGTGTATCCCACCGACGACGAACACCTGGAGACGGTCGCTTCCGAGACGCGTCGCCTGGCTCGTCTGGTGCAGCAGATGCTCGACCTATCGCGTATGGAAAACAGCACGGCTCCGCTCAATCTAGAACCGGTGGACATGGTTCCGTTCGTGCGATCGATTGTGAACGGCCAGGAGCGTCTGTTTGCCGACCGTGACCTTCGTCTTCGCTTTGCAGATGAAACCCAAGGGCACGACGATGTCGTCGAAGCCGATCCCGACATGATCACGCAATGCGTCATCAACCTCATGAGCAACGCCATGCGCTACACCCCCGAGGGCGGTTGGGTCGTGGTGTCGGTGCTCAGTGACCGCAAGCATGTCAGTATTGCCGTTTCGGATACCGGTATCGGTATTGCCAAGGACGATCTGTCGCGCATCTTCGGGCGGTTTTGGCGCGCCGATGCCAGCCGCGCCCGCGAAGCTGGCGGCCTGGGCGTTGGCCTCGCCGTGACCAAGCAGATCGTCGAGCGTCACCATGGCTACATATCCGTGGAGTCGGAGCTTGGAAAGGGTACGACTTTTACAATTCATCTGCCCCGCGAGCACACGGCGGACGCGGCATCTACTACAATGGAGCACTAGCTTTTCGCTATTCGGTGAAGGAGGGGCCGCGTCCCTGCCGCTCCGAGTTTGCGAAAACATGCGGGAAAGAACCCGCATTTCTGTCGTATTTAGGTAAGGAGTGACTCACGTGACAACGATGGAGCGTCGTCCGGATTCCCGTGGCAAGGTTCGTGATATCTACGATGCCGGTGAAAACCTGCTGATGGTCGCCACCGACCGCATTTCTGCGTTCGACTTCATTCTTCCCGACGAGATTCCGTTTAAGGGAGAGGTGCTCAACCGCATCTCGGCATTCTGGTTCGATAAGTTTGCCGATATCGTTCCCAACCACCTCGTTTCCATCGATCCGGCGGATTTTCCCGAGGAGTTTGCCGAGTATCGTGACTACCTCGCAGGCCGCGCCATGCTGGTCAAGAAGGCCCAGACGATTCCTATCGAGTGCATCGTCCGCGGCTATCTGACCGGGTCGGGCAAGAAGACCTATGACGAGAGCGGCACCGTCTGCGGCATTCAGCTGCCCGAGGGTCTGACCGAGGCCTCCAAGCTTCCCGAGCCGCTGTTCACGCCGTCCACGAAGGCCGAGATCGGCGACCACGACGAGAACATTTCGTTCGAGCGTTGCTGCGAGATCGTGGGTGAGGACATCGCCGCGCAGATTCGCGACCTGTCCCTCAAGATTTACAAGGCTGCTGCCGAGTATGCAGCGACCCGTGGCATCATCATCGCCGACACCAAGTTCGAGTTCGGTGTCATCGATGGCAAGGTCACGCTGATCGACGAGTGCCTCACGCCCGACTCCAGCCGTTTCTGGCCTGCCGCCAGCTACGAGGAGGGCAAGATTCAGCCCAGCTACGACAAGCAATTCGTCCGCAATTGGCTCAAGGCCAACTGGGATATGACGGGGGAGACCCCGCACCTGCCCGCCGAGGTCATCGATGGCACGTCCGAGCGCTATCGCGAGGCCTTCCAGATCATCACGGGCTCCCAGTTCACAAGCATGAAGGAGAACGCATAAGTGAGTACCCGTAGCGCCACGAACAAGCGCACGCAATCCCACGAGGTTACCGGGGTTGCGCGCAAGTCCGCCGCATCTGCTAAACCCGCCCGCCAGGCAGCGAGCTCCGTTCGCGTCGTGCCGGCTTCGTCTAAAGCTCGCCGCAAAGAGCTCGAGAAGGGTGAAAACCTGGAAGGCCTTTCCAAGGAGGAGAAGCGCGCCCGCAAGGCCAAACAGCGTGCTCGCGAGGATCGTATCTACACGGTGTCGAATATTCTCCTCAAGCAGGACGAGGACTACACCAAGCGCCGTCGTATCTGGTGGGCCGTGCTCGCCATCGGCATGGTACTCGTCGTGGCAATTTGGGCTTCGCTCTACTTCGCTCCCGGCGGCACGGTGTCCAGTCCCGTCCAGATGGTCGGCATCGTTTTGTCCTATGTCATCATTCTGGGTGATTTTATCTACGACTTCGTTCGTATTCGTCCCCTGCGCAACATGTACCGCACGCAGGCCGAGGGCATGTCCGAGAACAAGCTCAACGCTCTTATCGAACGCTCGGCTGCCGAGGAGGACAAGAAGGACTCCAAGAAGAAGTAGCGTTTGTATCCATACATATCGCTAAGATATAAGGCGCGTCGTTTTTGCGGCGCGCCTTTTTACTGTTCTATAGATAGATGGAGTGGCACATGATTCGAGCTGCCCTGACGGTCGAAGAGGCTCTGGAGGGCATGAAGGCCCTGGAGCCCAAGATTAAAAACTACGCGCGCCTGGTCGTCCGCAAGGGCGTAAACGTCAAGCCCGGCCAGGAGGTCGTCGTTCAGTCTCCGGTCGAGTGCGCGCCGTTTGCGCGCGTGGTGGTCGCGGAGGCCTATGCTGCCGGCGCCGGCCACGTGACGGTCATTTGGGCCGATGATGCCGTGACGAGGCTCACGTACGAGCATGTCGAGAAAAGCTATTTTGAGCAGACACCCGAGTGGAAGCGCATGCAGCTGGATTCCTTGGCCCAGGATGGTGCCTGCTTTGTCTTTATCGAGGGTGCGGATCCTGCGGCCCTCAAGGGCATCGATCCAGCCAAGCCGGCCGCGGCATCAAAGGCGAGGAATACGCAGTGCAAAGTTTTCCGCCGTGGACTGGATTACAACATCAATCCGTGGTGCATCGCCGGCGCTCCGGTCGTGGCTTGGGCGCGCGAGGTGTTCCCGGGAGACGCCGATGAGGTTGCAATCTATAAGCTGTGGAATGCGATTCTGCACACCGCTCGCGCCGATGGCCAGGACCCAGAGAGCGACTGGGAGCTCCATGACGCCGCATTCGAAAAGAACTTACGCTTCCTGAACGACAATCGTTTCGACTGCCTGCATTACACCGCGGCAAATGGAACCGATCTGATGATTGGCATGACGAAGGGTCACGAGTGGGCCGGCGGCAAGGGCAAGACGCCCGATGGGCACCCCTTCTTCCCCAACATTCCCACCGAGGAAGTCTTCACTTCGCCCGATCGCATGCGCGCCGACGGTATCGTGTACTCGGCCATGCCGCTCATCCACCACGGCAATAAGGTCGACGATTTTTGGATTAAGTTCGAGGGCGGCCGCGTGGTGGACTACGATGCCCGCGTGGGCAAGGCAACGCTCGCAAGTATCATCGATACTGATGAGGGCGCTGCTCACCTGGGAGAGGTCGCGCTCATTTCCAAGAACACGCCGATCCGCGAAAGTGGTGTTCTGTTCTACGATACGCTCTATGACGAGAACGCTAGCTGCCATCTCGCGCTAGGTGTCGGTTTCCCCGAATGCATCGAGGGTGGGTATGACATGTCCAAGGAGGAGCTCCTGGAGCATGGCGTTAACGTCTCGAGCACGCACGTCGATTTTATGATCGGCACGGACGACATCGATATTGCGGGCATTACGCCTGATGGACGTGAAGTTGTGATTTTCCAGAACGGCCAATGGAGTTGGGAATAGTCCCAGACCGTGGTACAATGCCACCCGCGGGCCGTTAGCTCAGCTGGCAGAGCAGGGGACTTTTAATCCCAAGGTCCAGGGTTCGAACCCCTGACGGCCCACCATAGAATAGAAAAGCGACTGGCGGATGCCGGCCGCTTTTTTGTTACCGCGGCACGGGTTCGAACCCGAAAGGGCGCGGAGCTGAGGAAACGCATGAGCGTTTGCCAGCGCAGCGCGCAAGGCGCGAAAGCGCCGCAGCGGCCGCCTGCGAAGCAGGCTGAACCCCTGACGGCCCACCCAAAGATTGTTGAGACGGTCAACTTCGGTTGGCCGTCTTTTTTGTTGCCGGTGCACGGGTTCGAACCCGTATCTATCTATATATAAGAACGCTTGGCGAACAAAACCTGCCTTTTACCGACGGGAAACAAATAGCTGATGCTTTTGGAGTAAAGTGGCGCTCCAGAGATGACCGATGCCTTAACACCTATAAACCAGCTGGTCATCGCCAATATCAGAAGCCAATGCTTCAGTTATAACCTCAGGGACGCGACTGAGGGACCTATTCATTTGTGAACAAAATATGGAGTGCCAGATTCCCGCCCCCGGGGCCCCTCCGGTCTGGCAATATATCTCCTTGCCGCGCGGCCCGGTGGAACCGGATGAGCCGCAAAGCGTGCACCTTGAGAACCGGATACTGCGAGGATGGA
>CABUWV010000005.1 GCA_902495355.1 uncultured Collinsella sp. | reverse complement strand
TCGGGCGGCAGGTTGAGGAGCTCGTCGCCGGGACGGTGCAGGCAGACCTTCCTGAGCTTGCCGATCTCGGAAGGCACGTGCAGACCTTTCGTCATGGCCTCCTACCTTTCTTTCGGGCCTTTCGGCCGAATCTCTCAGCGCCCTTTCATAGCGGACGCTGCTTGCTGACAGCTCTAGTTATATCCAAATTCCACCCGCAATTCCACCTCGCCCCCGAACGGTCAACAAAGTGCGATGAACGGTATATCGCATGTGATTCCCCCATGATGCACTTCGGCGTTCTAAAGTAACTTTTCTAAGGTAAACGCTCTTTTTTTCTAAAAACCATTTGCGATTGCGTCTCTAAACTTTTGATTCAAGATTGCATAGCTAAATCGGTTTTATGTATATAAATGATGTTTGTTTACGTTTCCGCCTGCATTCAATGATATTCAGCTATCTATCATTCTTATTCACACTTACGTACCAGTTGAGTGAGGATATAGACCGCTTACAGACGAGCAGGGCGTCAGTCCTATAACTTGTCAGCGTAAGAAGTAGGTAAAGATACCGTTCACGCGATACGTCCGTGCCAGCGGTCGACTAAATTGAGACAATAGTGAATAGTGTTAGGCTACCGTCCCCTGTGGGGACTGAACGGACAGATGCATATGCCGAGCAAAATCGAAAAGAAGCAAGCCGCCGCAAAGCTGCGCAAACCGCCGCGTGACTTCTCGTACACGCAAAATCGAGAGCTCAGCTGGCTACGCTTTGACAACCGCGTGCTCGACGAAGCCTTCGATGAGTCCGTGCCGCTGTTCGAGCGCCTTAAGTTCGTCTCGATCTTCGAGTCCAACCTCGACGAGTTCCTTATGGTCCGTGTAGGCGGTCTGTCCGACCTGGCCGAGCTCAAAAAACAGCCTGTCGACAACAAAAGCAATATGACCGCCTCTGAACAGGTCGATGCTGTCATGGCCGAAATGCCCGGGCTCCTTACCCGATGGGAGTCCATCTTTAAGAGCATCGAGGGCAAGCTCGACACCTTGGGCGTTCACCGCGCCCGCATCGATTCGCTTACGCCCGAGGAGCGCACCTTTGTAACCCGCTACTTCCAGGCCTACGTGTCGCCGGTCATCTCGCCGTTGGTCATTGACCCGCGCCACCCCTTCCCCAACCTGCGCAACGGCGCACTCTATCTGGCCTGTGGTCTGGACGGCGCCACCGACGAGGAAAGTCTGCTGGGCCTGATCGAGATTCCCGCCTCGATGAACCGCGTGGTCGAGATTCCCTCGCCCACCGGCACCTACTCCTACATCTTGCTCGAGGACGTCATCCTCGCCTGCCTGGACAGCTGCTTTGGCTCCTACAAGCCACTCGACCGCGCGCTCATCCGAGTCACCCGCAACGCCGACATCGATCCGGACGGCGAGGGCGTCGAAGAAGAAGAGGACTACCGCCAGCACATGAAGCGCATTCTCAAGAAGCGCCTGCGTCTGCAGCCGGTAGTGCTCGCGGTCTCGGGGTCGCTCGAGAAGGCGACGCTCAAGACCATCCGCAAGGCCCTCGAGCTTTCGCGCCGCTCTGTCTTTACCTGCGATATCCCGCTCGACCTGGGCTACGTCTTTGGCATTGAGGGCAAGATTCCCGAGCACTTGCGCAATGAGCTGCTCTTTACGCCGTTTAAGCCGCAGTCCAACCCCAACATCGACATGACCCGCTCCATCCGCGAGCAGGTGTTGCAGCACGACAAGCTGCTCTTCTACCCTTACGAGGCCATGAATCCGTTCCTGGATCTGGTACACGAGGCCGCCTATGACCCCGAGTGCATCTCGTTGCGCATCACGCTCTACCGCGTTGCCAAGCAGAGCCGTCTGTGCGAGTCGCTGATCGATGCCGCCGAGAACGGCAAAGAGGTCACGGTGCTCATGGAGCTCCGTGCCCGCTTTGACGAGCAGAACAACATCGAGTGGGCCGAGCGCCTGGAAGAGGCCGGCTGCACCGTCATCTACGGCTCCGAGGGCTTTAAGTGCCACTCCAAGATCTGCCAGCTCACCTATCGCGAGGGCATGGCGCTAACGCGCCTGACGCTGCTGGGCACCGGCAACTTTAACGAGAAGACGGCCAAACTCTACAGCGACTTTATGCTCATGACCGCTCACCCCGGCATCGGCGAGGACGCCAACCTATTCTTCCGTAACCTGTCGCTGGGCAATCTGCGCGGCGATTACCGCTTCCTGGGTGTGGCGCCCGTAGGCCTCAAGCCGCTCATCATGCGCGGTCTGGATCGCGAGATTCAGCGCGCTCTCGCTGGCGAGCCCGCCCGCGTGTTCTTTAAGCTCAACTCGCTCACCGACCGTGAGGTCATCGACAAGATCGCCGAGGCATCGTGCGCTGGAGTCCGCGTGGACATGATCATCCGCGGCATCTCGTGCCTCAAGCCCGGTGTTCCGGGCAAGACCGAGAACGTGCATGTCCGCTCCATCGTCGGACGCTTTTTGGAGCACGCCCGTGTTTACGCTTTTGGCGTGGACTCGGACATGATTTACCTGAGCTCGGCCGACATGATGACACGCAACACCGAGCACCGCGTGGAGATCGCCTTCCCCGTGCTCGACCCCACCTGCCGCGCCCTGGTACACGAGTACATGGGCATGCAGCTGCGGGACAACGTGAAGGCCCGCAGCCTCACGAGCGACGGCACCTGGGTCCCCGTGGAGCGTGCAGAGGGCGAGAAACCCTTCAACTCGCAGGAAGCCCTGCTGGAGCGTGCCTATCGCAACGCCGAGGCTGCCCCCGAGCCCGAGCCGCAGCCAATAGCACCCAAGGTCCAAGAGGTCCAGGCGACCGTCATTGAGCCCGAGCCTGCACCTGCACCTCGGCCCGAGCCGCAGGCAGCTAAGCCCGCGCCCGAGACGAGTGCCCATCGCAAGAAGCCCGCTGGCACGACCAAGGCCATCGAGCGCCATCGCCCCGGTCGTGTGCGCATGGGCCTGGGCCTGATCGGCCTGGGTCTTAAGACGCTCATTACCGGCAAGACCAAATAGGCGTTTGTAGAAGCGCCCCGCATTTGAGGAAAGCCTCGGATGCGGGGCGCTTTTCCCTGCTACCATGGTGCGAATAACAACGCGAATGACAGGCAGGGATATGAAGCTCACTATAGAATCGATGACCTACGGCGCCGACGGGCTGGCGCACGCCGACAACGGCAAGGCCGTCTTTGTGCAGGGCGCCGTGGCAGGCGACACCGTCGAGGCCGAGGTCGTACAGGACGGCAAGTCGTTCATGCGCGCCCGCACCACCGAGATTCTGGAGCCAAGCCCCGATCGCATTCAGCCTCCCTGCCCCTTCGTGGGCATCTGCGGCGGCTGCTCGTGGGGCAATCTCTCACGCACGGCACAGCTCGCCGCCAAGGAGCAAAACCTGCGCTCCACGCTCGAGCGCATCGGCAAGTTCGCTCCTGAGCAGGTCGATGAGCTGATACAGCCCATCCGCCACACCAAGGACGACTGGGGTTACCGCAATAAGATTGAGCTGGAGCCCACCCTCGTTAACGGACGTGTGCGTCTTGGCATGCACGGTGTCGACCCCAGCAAAATCGTGACCGTCGATACATGCCCGCTGTTCGATAAACGCTTCCCGAAGGCGCTCAAATCGGTCGTCGGCGCACTCAACTATCTAAGCGGCAGCCATGACTTGGGGCTCGAACGCGTGGGTATTCGTGCATCGCGCCGCACCAAGGCACTCGAGGTCGCACTCTGGACGCCCACAGGCTCTTTTCCGCGCTCGCAGGTCTCCCGCGTGCTAGCGGACGCCGCTCATCCCACGAGCATCGTGCGCGTGATGAGCAAGGGCGAAAAGAAGGCCCGCCGTGTCTCCAAGGTCGAAATGCTCGCCGGAGAGGGCTCATGGACCGAGAATATCGCCGAGGGTCAGATGCGTTTGTCTGCCCCGTCTTTTTTCCAGGTCAACACCAAGGGTGCCGAGATTTTGATCGAGCTTGTCATGGAAGCGCTCGACCCGCAGGAAGACGAGCTTGCCGTGGACCTGTACTGCGGTGCCGGCACCTTTACCCTGCCGCTCGCCCGCCGCTGCGACTTTGTCGCCGCCGTCGAGGCCTACGGCCCCGCCGTGCGCGACCTGCGCCGTAACCTGGAGATCAACAAGCTTGATAACGTCGACGTCATTGGCGGAGACGCGGTGCGCGAGTTCCCCGACCAGGATGCCGACATCTTGGTGGTCGACCCGCCGCGCGCAGGCCTCGCCCCCGAGGCGATCGACCTTATCGCCAGCACGAGTGCCCGCGATGTCGCCTATGTGAGCTGCGACCCGGCCACCCTGGCGCGCGATCTCAAACGCTTTGTCGAAGAAGGCACCTTCTCCCCCGTAAAGATCACGCCAGTCGACCTGTTCCCACAAACCTTCCACTGCGAGACCGTCGTCCACCTTAGGCGCAACTAGACTGTTTGCCCAAGACCACGCCCGATGATTTTTCTGAGACGGGGATAAAAATAAATTTGCTCCGAATGATTATTTAATCCCCGTCCCGAAATTGAACCGCCCCCTCATTTCTTGAACATTAAAAATGGGGGCTTCTTTATGGACGGGAGAGTCAGGCACGACGCCACGCTGAGGACTCTTGCAGCAGAGCTTTGCGACAGGGGGTACGGGCGCGCCGAAGGCCGGCGGGAGGCCGAAGGGTGCCCGGACCCGGCCGGGGCCAGCGGCGTGCGAGGGCAAGCTCATGCGACGGAGCTGCTGCCCGGGCGCCTGAAGGACGAGTTCTACAGGAACCGGATGTGGCGGAGCTTCGAGGAGTTCAAGCGGGACCTCGAAGCCTATACCGTTCACTGGAACAAGAGGAGGCAGGTTAAGCAAAAGGGACTGACCCCGGAGGAGTTCCGGAATCAGTCCCCATGTGCGACATAGGTCGCTAATTGACCCGTCCAAGTATCGGGGCGAAGTTCATTTCAGCGCCGTTTGAGAAAGCTAAACGCCTTCTGGCAGGTTGTCCCGGACACGGGGCGGCCGCCTCGACCGACCTCGGCCCTCGCCCACCTCAACTGCTCCTCAATTACATAGAGCTGGTCGAAAAGGGCGCTAGCTAGCGGGCGCCTTCCTCGTCGTCGTTGGGTCGGTAGGTGATGAACTCGATAACAAAGGCCAGGACGGCAGAGACGAGTGCGGCGATGATCGCGTAGATCATGTGGGAGATCCCGGCGCCACCAGGGGTCCCGTCGATGAAGTTGAGCAGGTTGAAGACGCCGAGGCCGCCCGAGATGTACATGAGGGCGCCCGTCATTCCCACGATGGCGCCGCCCACGGCGGAGCTCAGGCATGCCACGACGAACGCGCGCTTGTTGGGCAGGGCGATGCCGTAGATGCCAGGCTCGGTGACGCCGAAGAAGAAGGCGGAGATCATCGCGGGAAGGGCGATGCCGCGGAAGCGCTCGTCCTTGTTTCTGAGGTACATGGCAAAGATGACCGCTCCGAGCGCGAACCCGTGGCCGATGGTGGCGGCGAGCACGCTGTCGTGGCCGAGGGTGTTCAGGTTCATGATGGAGATGGGGATGAGGCTCCAGTGGAAGCCAAAGATGACGAGGCACATCCACAGTCCGCCGACCAGGGCGCTGCCCAGGACGGAACCAACCACGGGGAGCTGGAAGATGAACGAGAACGCCGCGCTCAGCAGGTTGGTGATGAGGGTGGCCACCGGGCCGATGACGAGGTAGCCCAAGACGATGGAGACCGTCATCGTGGCGAGCGGGACGAGGAACATCTTGAGCGCAGTCGGCATCCAGCTCTTGAGCCAGCGCTCAAGGATAGAGCCGAACCACACCATGAGAAGGACGGGGATCACCGAGCTCACGTAGCCGGACACGGGCATGATGATGGGGACCCCGAGGGCGGTGGCGTACCACGAGAACGTGCCGGCCACGCCGAGGTCGATGCTGCCGAGCGCCTCGCCCGAGGTCAGGGCGACCATCGTCGGGTAGAGGAGCGCCACGCCGATTGCCACGCCGGTGAACTCGTTCATGCGGAACTTGCGCGCGGCACTGAACGCCAGGGCGACGGGAAGGAAGTAGAAGAAGCCGTCAGCCACGGTGTAGAGCAGCGTGTAGAGGCCGTCGTTTGCAAAGGCCGGGACGAAGTAGGTGATGAGGGCAAGCAGTCCCTTCATGATGCCTGCGGCGGCAAGCGGTCCCAGGATGGGCTGGAAGATGCCAGAGATGAGGTCGATGATGACGGAGGCAACGGTCTTCTCGCCCTGGGGCTCGTCGTCGGCGCTTGCGCCGCTCGAGAAGTTGCCGGCCTCCATGACCGCGTCGTAGACGTCCTCGACGATGTTACCCACGACCACCTGGTACTGGCCGTTGGCCTGGATGACCTGGATGACGCCCTTGAGGGTCTCAATCTTGGCCGTGTTGGCGCGGGACTCGTCCTTGAGCTTGAAGCGCACGCGCGTGATGCAGTGCGCGACGCTGGCGACGTTCTCGGCGCCGCCTACGTTCTCGAGTATGGATCTGGCCAGGTCGTCGTATTTTTCAGCCATTATTTTCTCCTTAGTGATATTGCCCGGGCGGCTAGCCCAGGTCGCCTCCGTTGGTGGCGATGGCCTGTTGATACCAGTAGAAGCTCTTCTTGCGCCTGCGCTCGAGCGTGCCGTTGCCCAGGTTGTCGCGGTCCACGTAGATGAAGCCGTAGCGCTTCTCCATCTCGCCGGAGCCCGCGCTCACGAGGTCGATCGGCCCCCAGGTGGTGTAGCCGAGCATCTCGACGCCGTCCTGCTCGATGGCGTCGCGCATGGCCTCGATGTGCTCGCGCAGGTAGGCGATGCGGTAGTCGTCCTCGATCGTGCCGTCGGGAAGCACCTCGTCATAGGCGCCGAGGCCGTTCTCCACCACAAAGAGCGGCTTCTGGTAGCGGTCCCAGAGGTCGTTGATCGTGATGCGGAATCCCAGCGGGTCGATGACCCAGCCCCAGTCGCTCGTGCGCACGTAGGGGTTCTCCACGCCGGCGAAGGCGTTGCCCTCGGCGACGCCGCCCACGGAATCGGGGTCGCCCGCGGTGCAGCGCGAGGAGTAGTAGCTAAACGAGATGAAGTCGACGGTGTTCTCCGCAAGGATGCGCTCGTCCTCGGCGGTCATGCCCACGTCGATGCCCTCGCGCTCGAGCATCTTGAGCGCGTAGCCGGGGTAGCGACCGCGCGCCTGCACGTCCACGAAGAAGAGGTCCTCCTGGTTTTTGACCTGCGCCGCGCGAACGTCCTCGGGACGACAGGAGTAGGGGTAGTAGCTTCCCGCGGCGAGCATGCAGCCCACCTTGTTCTCCGGATCGACCTCGTGGGCGATCTTGGTGGCCCAGGCGCTCGCCACGAGCTCGTTGTGCGCGGCGCGGTACTCGGCCTCGCGGGCATTCTCCCCGGGCTCGAGGACGATGCCGGCACCCATGAAGGGACGGTGCAAGATCATGTTCATCTCGTTGAACGTGATCCACCAGCGCACGAGGCCGCGGTAGCGGTTGAAGAGCACCGTCACAAGCCGCTTGTAGAGCTCGATAAGGGTGCGGTTTCGCCAGGCGCCGTACTTCTTGACGAGGTGGATGGGGCAGTCGAAGTGTGTGATGGTCACGAGGGGCTCGATCCCGTGCTCGCGGCAGCAGCGGAACACGTCCTCGTAGAAGGCGAGCCCGGCCTCGTTGGGCTCCTCCTCGTCGCCATTGGGGAAGATGCGGCTCCAGGCGATGGAGAGGCGAAAGACCTTAAAGCCCATCTCCGCGAAGAGGGCTATGTCTTCGCGGTAGTGGTGGTAGAAGTCGATGCCCGTCTGGGCCGGGTAGTAGTACCCGGGCTCAAAGTCGAGCATGCGCCTCAGGCCGCGGCTTACGTCGTTGCGCTCCGGCCCGTGTGGGATGACGTCGACGTTGGCAAGGCCGCGGCCGCCCTCGTCATAGCCTCCCTCGCATTGGTTGGCGGCGGTGGCTCCTCCCCAAAGGAACCCTTTTGGAAATGGCATGGTGCCTCCTTCTCTCTGGCGCCCCCATCTCTGCGGGGGACGCTTTATAACGTCCTTGCGGCCTCGCGCGCCTGGCCCGTGGCCCTTTCCCTGATGCGCGCGGGCCCCTGTGAAGGGGTGACTAGCTGACGGCTTGTCCTGCGGCGGCGCGACGTGCCTCCCGGCCTCCAAGCAGGGAGGGGACCTGTGCCAGGCACACGCCGGCGAGGATGATGGCGACGCCCAGCCACTCGACGACGCCGAGCGGCTCGCCGAGGACGATCATGGCGATGAGCAGGCCGGCGGGGAGTTCCGCGGCGGCCATGACAGTGGAGAGGCCCGCAGGCAGGTGCGGAGAGCCCATGCCGAAGAGCAGGACCGGGCAGAGCATGCCAAAGAAGCCGGCGATGACGGCAAAGGGCAGGATGCCCTGGGCGAGGACGCCCGAGACGACGTAGTCCGGGCACACCGTGAGCGACATGACCACGGAGCCCGCGCATACGATGACGCCACGCTGCTCGGACGAGCAGGGGGCCTCGACCTTGCCGGAGAGGGTGACAAAGAGGGAGCAGGACACGGCCGCCCCCAGCGCGCAGAGCAGGGCCACGGGGTCGTACCCGGTGATGCCGGTCTTGTAGACGCCGCTGGCGAACACCGTTCCGAAGACGATGACCAGGGCGGAGGCCACTTGGAGGAGCCTCGGCGGCCGGCGCGTCATGACGGTCTGCCACACGAGCCCCAGCCACGTGAACTGGAAGAGGAGCGTGAGCGCCACCGGGGCGGGCAGCACGCTCATGGCGTAGCAGTAGAGGATTGAGGTGAGGCAGGTGAGGGCTCCCAGGCCCATGAGCTTGAGGGCGAGCTTCCAGCCCACGCGCCGCCAGCGGTGCCCGAGTGCGTGCCCTGCGAGCGTGGCGAGGGCGAAGAAGAGGCAGCCGAACCACGCCTGGCTCGCCACCACCTGCGCCGAGGTGAAGCCCGCGGCGTAGGCGAGCTTGTAGGTCGTGGCCATCGCGCCGTAGCAGGCGCCGCCCGCAAAGACCTGGAGCGCCGCCTTGGCCTGTCCCGCGCCCGTGGCTCCTGCCCCGGCGGCCTGTTGCTTGATTGTGTTTGTTCCTGCCATTAGACTCCCTTCCGTCTGCTGTCTTGCAGATGCACGTCTCGTGCGTCTGTTCCCTGCAGTCGGAAGGTGGGCTCGTGCGGTCTTCTGGCGGTGCATGTGGTACCTGCTGCCAAGACGAAAAAAGCCACGCAACCGACTGCTCGGTTGCGTGGCAAAAAGGTGGCTAGCGCCCAGAAAAGTCCACGCGTTTTTAGACGGAGAGAAAATACTACAACAGAGGAGGTGCTGTCAAGAAAAGCCGAGGAAAAAAGTGAGCCTCTGCCCGCCGCACCTGTGGCGGTCGTTCCCCGAACAGGGCGGTGCTGTTGGGGACTGTCTCGATCTGTAACAGTAAGACCCGGTTTTGGTCCGTAGATGTTACAGATTTAGACGTTTTGTCGGGGCAGTTTCCGTTTGTCTTGATCTGTAACAGTTAGGGGTCAAAAGTGGGTCTAGATGTTACAGATTGAGATTGTTGAGGATGGGTGAGGGTAGCTAATTCGGACGGGGCTATTTTAAACATTGGGAAATCGAGCGTGGCAAGCGGAGGTCTTCGGGGTATAAGACGGCTAATTGTATGCCGCCTATGAAAGGAACCCTCATGCCCAGCGTTGCCGTTCTCGCCGCCGATGGCTTTGAAACTATTGAATGCTTGACCATGGTCGATGTCATGCGTCGCGGCGGCGTGCGTGCCACGCTCGTCTCGATCATGCCCACGCGTGAGGTCGTAAGCTCGCTGCAGATCCCCGTGACCTGCGATGCACTCTTTGATGAGATCAACTTTGACGAGTACGACTGCGTCGTGCTGCCCGGCGGCCTACCAGGTGCCACCAATCTGCGCGCAGATCAGCGCGTCTGCGACGTGGTCTGCGAGTTCGCCGCGACCAAGCACGTCGCCGCCATCTGCGCCGCCCCGTTTATCCTGGGCGAGCTCGACCTGCTCGAGGGGCGCCACGCCACATGCTTCCCTGGCTTTGAGAAAAGCTTCCCCGAAGGCGCCTATACCGGCGAGAAGGTTACGCATGACGGCAACATCATCACCGCCAGCGGCATGGCCCAGTCGCTCCCCTTTGCACTTGAGCTGCTGCGAACGCTTGCCGGCGACAAGGCCGTCGAGAAGGTCGCCGAGGGCATCCAACTATGATTTTGGCTTCGCAATCGCCGCGCCGCGTAGAGCTGATGCGCGAGGCAGGCTACAACATTCGCGTGATTCCCGCGGATATCGACGAAACGCCCTTTGATGGCGAGGCCCCGCTCACGCTTGTCGAGCGCTTGGCACGCGCCAAGGCGGCTGCCGTTGCTGCCGAGTATGCCGAGCCCAGCGAACTGACCGTCGCAGCCGACACCATCGTCACCTTCGATGGCAAGATTCTGGGCAAGCCGGCAACCGAGGACGAGGCGCGCACCATGCTCCGTGAGCTTTCGGGCCGCACGCACCAGGTCGCAACCGGCGTCTGCATCGTTAAGGCAGGCGATACGGCCGCCCCGCATGCCGCCGAGAGCCTGTCCTTTGTCGATGTGACCGACGTGACGTTCTACGAGCTCACCGATGAGCAGATCGAGCGCTACGTCGCCTCGGGTGAGCCCATGGACAAGGCCGGCGCCTACGGCATTCAGGGCACAGGCGGACGCATGCTCGTGCACGATATTTCGGGCGACTTCTATAACGTGGTGGGCCTACCCATCGCCCGCGTCGCGCGCGCGATTCAAAAACTCTCGTAATTGCATCTGGCGCTGGGTATTCCCCAGCGCCTACAATTTTGGCGTACCGTACGGATCCCGACCGGGCACAAGGCGCGGCGGAAAACCGATAGGAGTTAAACATGGATACACTGCTCGAGGCCATTGACGTCTGCGATGTCGATGGCTTTTGCTATGGCAACTATACGGACGAGGAGGCCGGCACCGGTTGCACCGTAATCGTGGCACCCGAGGGCGCCACCGGCGGCGTTGACGTTCGCGGCGGTGCTCCAGCATCGCGCGAAACCGACCTACTGCGACCCGAGAACACCGTCGACAAGGTCCACGCCGTCTGCCTTTCGGGTGGATCGGCCTTTGGCCTCGAGGCTGCAAGCGGCGTCGCTCGCGAGCTTGAGAGCCGCGGCATCGGCCTTCCCGTCGGCCCCACGCAGGTGCCTATCGTGTGCTCCAGTTGTATCTTCGACCTCGCCTTTGGCGATCCCACCGTTCGCCCCGACATTGAGGCCGGCATCGCCGCCGTGCGCGAAGCACTCGACCACACCCCCGCCACGCTCGAGCAGGGCAACGTGGGCGCCGGCACCGGCGCCACTGTAGGCAAGCTCATGGGGCCTGCCACCTGCATGAAGGCCGGCCTTGGAACTGCTGCCGTGGCACTCGGCCCCGTCAAGGTGGGCGCCGTGGTCTCGGTCAACGCCTGCGGCAACGTTGTCGACCCCTTCACCGGCGAGTGGGTCGCCGGTATGCGCGCCGCAGCCGATAGCGACCAGATCGTCGACATGGAACTCGCAGCCTTTGCCGCCGCCGGATCCATGCAGATGCCGCTCGACCGCACCAACACCACCATCAGCTGCATCGTCACCAACGTGGAACTCACTAAGGCACAAGCCACCAAGGTCTCCCAGATGGCCGCAGACGCCTACGCACACGCCATCCGCCCCACACACACCACCAACGACGGCGACACCATCTACACCCTCGCCAGCGGCAAACTGGGCGCCCAGGCAAGCGCCGCCGTTCCCCTAGACCTGCTGGGCATGCTCGCAGTAAGGGCCCTGGAAACTGCCATCGTAAACGGAGCCAAAACTGCCAAAACCTCCCACGGCATCCCCGGCGCCGCGAAGTAGCCTAACCTGACCGGTTGCCCGGTGGGGCTTGGTTATGTTTGTCGCGAGTTCCGCACGAGCCGGAAAACACTTGATGTGCTTTCCGTGCGAGCAGGACTGTTCGCAGTAGCAAACTAAAGGCCAAGGGGCCCAGTCAACCTATCAGCAGCGATTACTCAACAGCTAGTTGAATTTGAAGATCTTTGAGGCAAGACGGTATAGGCCGAGTGTGGTTTTGTCTCCGGCCCGTCCGCGCAGGTTGGTGAAGAACCCGACCACGCCGTAGCGGGCACGACGATACATGCGCTCGTCGTAGGCCTTCAAATCATTCCACAGCGTCTTTAGGCGCTCGTCGGCGCAATCTTCCTCGGAAAGCTTGGTGAGCACCGAGCAGATCGCCATCATCATGGTGAAATAGCCCATCATGTACGAACGCAGGCGCGACGACTCGACATCGCTGTACAGGTGGTACGACTCCATCATGATGCGCGTCACACGGAACTGCTGGTCCAGACGCTTGACCATCGTGGCCTCGTTGACACTCTGGCCCTCGCGACCGATAAAGTAGCGATAGAGGTCGATGTCGGCGTAGTACATGGTCTTGCAACGCGGCAGCGGCACGTAGGCGTAGATGTTGTCCACATAGAACGTGTGCGACGGCATGGGAAGGTTGGACTCGCGCAGCACATCCGTGCGATAGCACAGGCTGTGCATGAGTAGGTTCTGGTCCAGGCGGAAATGACCGATCTGATCCCAGGAAAAGATCTTTTTGCGCGGCAGGGCAAATTTGTAGCCAATAGCGGTATGCGTTCCCTCGTAAACCTTCTCGTACACGTAATTCGAGATAAACAGGTCAACGCGCTGGTCGCGCTCTTCAAAGCCACGCAGAATCGACAGCATGGTCGAAAGAGCCGCGCCGTCAAGCCAGTCGTCCGAGTCGACAACCTTGTAGTAGGTGCCCTGCGCCTCGCGCAGACCCGAAAGGACGGCAATACCGTGACCGCCATTCTCCTGGTGCACCGCGCGGATGATTCCAGGATAACGGGCCTCCCACTCGTCGGCCTTGGCGGCCGTCTCGTCCTTGGAGCCGTCGTCCACCACGATAATCTCGATATCGGTGGCGTAATTGCTCCCCTCCAAGATGGAGGTGATGCAATGGTCCATGTCCTTGGCGGCGTTATACGAGGGAATACCGAATGTTATGACTTTATGCATGGCAGGCGATAATCTCATCCGAAAGATCGAGGGCGGAATTGGTCACGGCGTCCATATCGTAGTAACGATACTCGGCCAGACGACCCACCGGGTGGAAGTTCGTCAGGTTCTGGACGCGCTCAAGATAGCGCTCATAGAGCTCACGGTTCTCGGGCTCAAGAATGGCGTAGTACGGCGTCTCGCCCGAGCCGGGCGTATAAGCCTTGGAGTACTCCTTCATGATGGTGGTCTTGCCGGGCAGGACCTGACCGGTCATGTTCTTGAACTCGGTGATACGCGTGTAGTCCTCGCTCGTGGTGTAGTTGACGGTGCCCACGGGCTGGAACTGGTCCATATCGAGCGTCTCGAACTTCATATCGAGTGTGCGGTACGGCAACGCACCCAAGTCGAGGTTGAACAGCTCATCGAGCGGACCGGTATAGACGATCTCGCCACCATAGACCTTGCCGTCGATCTTGACGGTAGTCTCGTCGATCTCAAAGAGATCGCGGGCGTCCACGTCGCAGAACACGTCGATCAGGTCGTGGTCGAGCATGTGCTCAAAGAGCGCCGTGTAGCCCTCCTGCGGCATGCCCTGGAAGGGAGCTTGCGGGAAGTAGCGGTCATCATCACCCACAAAGACGGGAACGCGGCCGGTGATCGAGGGGTCGATCTGATCGGGCGTCTGGCCCCACTGCTTCATGGTGTAATGCAAAAAGACGTTCTCGTAGACGTAATCGGCGACCTCGGCCAAGTCGGGGTCGTTCTTCTTACGCAGCTCCATAATGGGCACCTTGACATCCTTGCCAAAGGTCTCCACGAGCTTCTGATACAGCTCCTCGCCGCGCTCGTCACCAAAGGCGAGCTTGAGACTCGCATGGTTGAAGGGCACGGGCATAAGGGTACCGTTGATGTTGGCGAGCACCTTATGCTGATAATCCGTCCACTTGGTAAAGCGCGACAGGAAATTGTGCACGCGCTCGTTAAAGGTGTGATAGATATGCGGACCGTACTCGTGGATCAGGATTCCGGCCTCGTCAGTGCAGTCATAGGCATTGCCCGCAATGTGGCTACGGCGCTCCAAAACGGCAACACGATAGCCGATGGTCTCGGCAAGACGGCGGGCGCAAACGGCACCGGCATATCCAGCACCGACGACAATCATGTCGTACGCGCCGGCGTTAAAGCCTTCAGGCAGGCCTGAGGTAATCTGCATCGATACTCCTTGTCAAAAGCCACGGGCTCGTTAGCTGGGCTTTTCTCGAACATTCTTCGAGACATATTTATCAGAGCGATTATAGCGCTAATGCGTCCTATAATGAGCTTGCCACACAAGGAAAGCTCAAGCACCGCGGCGTACATTATTGAAAGGTAAACCCGCTAGCAGCGGGTTTATTCGTGAACAGTCGGGCGCCTGGAGCTTAGCGAAACGCTTGTAAGGAGTAACATGAGCGATTTCCTTAACCGAATGAAGTCTGCCGCCAAGGCCGACCTTAAGACGATCGTCCTTCCCGAGGGCGAGGATCCGCGCACCATCGTCGCGGCCACCAAGATCATCGAGGAGGGCCTGGCAAAGATCGTCATCCTGGGCAACCCCGACGAGATCAACGTTCCCGGCGCTACCGTCATCGACCCGCGCAATGCCGAGAAGCACGAGGAGTACGCGCAGAAGTTTGCCGAGCTCCGCGCCAAGAAGGGCGTTACCATCGAGCAGGCTCGCGCCCAGGTGATGGACGCCACCTACTTTGGCACCATGATGGTCAAGATGGGCGATGCCGACGGCCTGGTCTCCGGCGCCTGCCACTCCACCGCCGACACCCTGCGCCCCGCGCTTCAGATCCTCAAGACCGCCCCGGGCACCAAGCTGGTCTCGGCCTTCTTCGTGATGTGCACCGACACCCCGCAGTTCGGCACCGACGGCACGCTGCTCTTCGCCGACTGTGGCCTCAACATCAACCCGTCCTCCGACGAGCTCTCCGAGATCGCCATCGCCTCCGCTCACTCCTGGTCCACCTTCATGGGCAACGTTGAGCCGCACGTGGCCATGCTCTCCTACTCCACCATGGGCTCCGCTGGCGGCGAGGTCGCCAAGAAGGTCCAGGAGGCCGTGAAGTTCTGCAAGGAGAAGGCTCCCGAGCTCGCCATCGACGGCGACCTGCAGCTCGACGCCGCTATCGTCCCCACCGTCGCCCAGCTCAAGGCTCCCGGCTCCTCCGTTGCCGGCAAGGCCAACGTGCTCGTGTTCCCCGACCTCGAGGCCGGCAACATCGGCTACAAGCTGGTCCAGCGCTTCGCCGGCGCCGACGCCTACGGCCCCATCCTGCAGGGCATCGCCAAGCCGGTCAACGATCTGTCGCGCGGCTGCTCTGCCGACGACATCGTGGGTGTCGTAGCCATCACCGCCGTCCAGGCTCAGATGGCTGAGTAGCGGACGTATCCCCTCGGGACCCTACAGGGTAAAGCTCTGAAAACGTCCTCGGACATGCATGAAACCCCCGCTGCGCACTTTGTGCGGCGGGGGTTTCATGCGTCCTGCGGAAAGTTTTCAGAGCTTTACCCTGTAGGGTCCCTGCCGCTACGTTGCAATCAGGGTATCTGGAGTGGACGGCGGCTTGGCTACGAGCTGGGTCTAAAAATCTGAACGGATGGGTATCGTTGCTGAAAGTGCAGACGTTGCTGGTGGCGATCACTTTGGGACTCGGATTTCCGCTTGCTAGCAAAAAGGCCTCCGGAGCTGTTGCTTTGGAGGCCTTTCGTTTACTTGCAAATGCGCGCGTTAGTTGTTCTTGGTCAGACGCTCGACATCGTGGGCGATCATGTATTCCTCGTCGGTGGGGATGACCATGACCGTGACGGCGGAACCGGCGGCGCTGATGACCTGCGGGCCGTTGCCCACGGCCTCGCGGTTCTTGTTGTTGTCGATGCGTACGCCCAGCCACTCAAAGCAATCGCAGAAGGCCTTGCGAATCGACCAGTCGTTCTCGCCGATGCCGGCGGTAAAGGTGATGGTGTCCACGCCCGCCATGGAAGCAATCATAGAGCCGGCCTGCTGCATGGCCTTGTAGGCGAACATATCGAAGGCGAGCAGGCAGCGCTCGTCGCCCTCGGAGGCGCGCGTGCGGATGTCGCGGGCGTCGTTGGAGATACCCGAAATGGCAAGCAGACCAGACTGCTTGTTCATCATGTCATCGACTTCCTGGTAGCTGTAGCCGCCCTCGCGCTGCAGGTAGCACACGGTGGCCGGGTCGATGGAACCACAACGGGTGCCCATCATCAGGCCATCGAGCGGCGTGAGACCCATCGTGGTGTCGCGGCACACGCCGTCCTCGATAGCAGCGAGCGAAGCACCGTTGCCCAGATGGCACGAAAGCAGGCGGTGGCAGCGCGAACCCAGGATCTCCTTGGCCATCATCCACTCATAGCGGTGGCTCGTGCCGTGGGCGCCGTACTTGCGCACGTGGTACTTGTCGCACACGTCCTTGGGCAGCGCGTAGGTGTAGGCGACCTCGGGCATGGTCATGTGGAACGAGGTGTCAAAGACGGCCACGTTGGGCAGCTCCGGATACTTCTCGCGGCAATATTCGATTGCCGCGGCCTCGCCGTAATTGTGCAGCGGAGCGAGCGGGGCCACCTCAAGGATCTTAGCCATAACCTCGTCGTCGACGACCGCGGAATCATCGAAGTGCCAGCCGCCCTGAACGATACGATGGCCAATGCCATCAATCGTAAAGTCGGTCTTCTCGAGCTCCTCGAGCACGCGAGCGATAGCAGAGCGATGATCGGGGAAAGGGACCTCCTCGGTCTGCTTGGCGCCACCGTTCTCGGAGTGGCCAAAGATGCCCATGTCCGAACCGATGCGTTCGCAGTTGCCCTTGGCGAAAACCTCGCGGGTATCGGTATCCAAAAGCTGATATTTAAGGCTTGAGCTGCCGGCGTTGACAACAAGTACGTTCATGAGACTCCTTTGCAGTGCAATACGGTCGACGCAGACCCCTTAAGGCGGCCGCATTTTAATAAGAAGTTATCACAACTTGATAAATAGCTATCAGGCATATCGCCCAACGAGCACAAAAGAGGGGCCGAACGGCGCTCGGTTGTCCAGCCCCTCCCCTCTTGCAATTACTTGCCGTTGACGATGCGCTCGACGTCGGAAGCGATCATGAACTCCTCGTCCGTGGGGATGACGAAAATCTTGACCTTGGAATCCTTGGCAGACAGGCACCAAGCGCCGTCACCACGCAGGGCGTTGCGGGCATGATCCATCTTGACGCCCATAAAGGCCAGACGGTCGGCAACGCCGGCGCGAACAGCCGGAGCGTGCTCGCCGATACCGGCAGTAAAGACCAGGGTGTCCATACCGCACATAGAAGTAGCCATCTCGGCAGCCTTGGCGGCAATCTTGTAGACAAACATGTCGAAGGCGAGCTGAGCATCGGGGTCACCAGCAGCGGCGAGCTCCTCAACGTTGCGGCAGTCGTTGGTCTTGCCACCGGTCACAGCCAAAAGGCCGGACTTCTTGTTCATCATCTCGTCGACCTCGTCGAAGGTGTAGCCACCCTCGCGCTGCAGGTAGCACACGGTAGCCGGGTCGATGGAGCCGCAGCGGGTGCCCATCATGACGCCGTCGAGCGGCGTCAAGCCCATGGTGGTGTCCATGCACTTGCCGTCCTCGATGGCGCACAGGGAAGCGCCGGAGCCGATATGGCACACGACGACCTTGCGGGCCTCGCCGTTGGTCATCTCGGCGACCTTCTTGGAGATGTAGCGATAGCTGGTGCCGTGGGCGCCGTACTTACGGATGTGCAGCTTGTCGCAAACATCCTTGGGAAGGGCGTAGGTCTTGGCGACCTCGGGCATGTTGAAGTGGAAAGCGGTGTCGTAGACCGTGACGTTGGGCAGATCGGGATACTGCTCCAGGCAGTACTCGATAACGTTGGCCTCGGGGTTGTTGTGCAGCGGCGCCAGCGGGGCGACCTCGCGAATCTTGGCGAGGACGTCCTCGTCGACGAGGGAGGAATCACCAAAGTACCAACCGCCCTGAACGATACGGTGGCCGATGCCCTCGATCTTGACGCCGTTGGCCTCAAGGTCCTTCAGGACGACCTCGATGGCGACCTTGTGGTCGGGGAACTCGATGTTCTCGGTCACCTTCTTGGAGCCATTGGCAGCATGGGTGAAGGTACCACCGGTAAAGCAGACGCGCTCGCAGGAGCCCTTTGCGGACACCTTATGGGACTTGGTGTCGATGACCTGATACTTAAGGGTCGAAGATCCCGCGTTGACGACCAGAACGTTCATGTGTCTCCCTACTAACAGGCGGTGTAGCGCCGCCAGGTTACATACGCTTCAATAATAAACCCAAACGCCCTCGCGCTCGGGTTTATTGCGTTGATATATAAGTTATCGGTGCCTAAATACTCATGGCCTTTGACTTGTAAGACGAAATAGCGCGGGGATATACACCAGGGAAGAAATCCCGAGCGCAACAAGCAATACGACTCGAATGCCCGCGATGCTGCTCAACGCAGCATTGAACAGATAGAAAAGGATGGCACCCACCGCCACCATCTGGCTTTGGACCGAAATCAGTGAACAGCGCATCGAAGAATCGACAGCATTTTGAAAAATTGAGTATTTAATTGGAGCAAATAACGAGTACGCGACCGTCTGCAGTACATAGAACACGGGCAGCAAATAGACCGGAGTAAAGGGAATCAAAAACAGAGCAGCCAGGGAAAGGCGCACGATGCCGCAAATACGCGCAAAACGGCCCTTGTCGACATGAGCAATCACACTGGGCACAATAAGCCCCATGGAGGCCGAGGCAAGAAGCTGGACCGCAATGATCACACCCGAAGCGACGGCATTCATTCCGCGACCCGCAAGCAACAGTGAGAAAAAGTCTTCCAGGGCGACAAAAGCAAATGCCTGAGAGCAGTCCATGATGAACGCTGAACGAAGAATGCCGTTACGCGCAATAGCGGCACCGATCATCTTCGGGCTAATTCCACGCTTAGGTGTCGCTGTAGTGTCCCCTCTTCGCATCTCAGGAATGCAGACAACGACAACCAACGTCAACACCATTGCGATGATATCTGCCAAAAGACCAATGAGATACGCGCCAGCGGACGAAATGAAACCGCCCACACAAGCGGAGAGGGCATAAGAGGCATAGAAAACAAATCGCTCAACGACATTAAGCCTTACGAGCTGGTCCAGAGAGACGCTGTCAATGTAAATCGCTTCCATGGACCCGCTCATACATGCAGCGGCAAAACCTTTGAGAGCAAACGCGCCGATTAAAAGCAGAGGAGAACGGACGAGAAGCAGGGCGGCGTAGTATCCAAGCATCCCCACGACGCCAACGAGACCACTTGTCTTTCGTCCAAACCTATCGGCAATATAGCCAGTGGGAACTTCAAGGATGAACTTGCTCACTTGATATGCAATCATCATGCTAGAAATCGCCACCATCGAGAATCCGACGAATTCAAGGTAAACCGTCAGAAAATACAAAATGGTGCTGAAGTTCGACAGAAAAACAAACGTCATATAAAGCAAAACCGTACGGTTTTTCATGCTCCGCCCTCCAAGAGTCAACAATCTAAATCGGAATCTTGGAAAAGCATGAGGGCAAAGCCGTCAGTCATGTGTTACAAGGCGTCAACATTCACTTGACGACACGAGGCCAAATGGCCTCACGAAGCAAGATGACGCAATAGGTGAAGAAATACCGTCTGGTGTCGATCGGTCCAGGCATTTTGTCGATAGCAAAAGTAGATGGGCAAGGCTACGTCATGCGAACCTTCAATAGAGTACTCGCTCACTTCCGACCCATCTGATGCGAGAGAAGAGCCAGAAAAACCCAATATCAATCCCCCGGCTTGAAGAAACTCAGCCTGCGCTCTGTTTCCGTATTCGACGTCGCGGAAGCGGAAATTAACCAGCTGAGCTTCGGGGCATTGATTGATCGCATTGAGACAGGGCGACAAATTAATGGGAACAGCTAACCTGCCGCCCAGTAACTCACGAACGGTCATAGCACCCACAGATTGATGACCCGCTGGGCACGAAAGAACCTTGAGCTCCTTTTCACCCAAGTATTTCGAAGAAAGGACACTGTCCCTTGGTTCCTCAAATGAGATGGCCGCATCCGAAATGCCAAGCACAAGTGATTCAAAGCATGTAGCCGTTGGCTGATGCCACACATCAAGGTGAATCTGAGGGTGCGAGCTTTCAAACGAGTCGTACCAGTTTTCGGAAAAAAGACGCCCCCGCCCGTGAAGACAGGGGACGTAAAGACGAAAGTGGCCGTCGGGCGAAACGCCACCGTTCCCCGATTGGGTGTACTTTTTGAGATCGTCGACTTGTGCCAGGATCACGCGTGCACGACGCGCAAATTCTCTGCCCGCCGGAGACAAAACAGCCTCCCCCGCCGATCGATTGAGCAAAACGATCTGATACTCAGACTCCAGTTTCTTAATTGCCGACGAGACAGCCTGTGGGCTCACGTGAACGGCGCGAGCCGCTTTGCGCACGCCGCCGTAGTTCGCTACCGCTTGAAAGTATTCGAGTTGAGAAAACTGCATAGGTTACTCCAAAGGCAGCCAAGGCGACGGGCCGTGCGTCCTCAGATGAGGTTCTCGCCCAGGTTCTTGCCGCCGAGGACGTGCATGTGGAAGTGCATGACGGTCTGACCGGCGTTGACGCCCTTGTTGGAGATGACGCGGAAACCGTCCTCCAGACCCTTGGCCTTGGCGACCTCCTGGATGGCGTGGGCCATGGCGCCCATGGTCTCGGCGGGCACGTTATCGGCGATGTCACTGTAGTGCTTCTTGGGGATCACGAGCGTGTGGACCGGCGCCTGGGGATTGAGGTCGTCGAACGCGATGACCTGGTCATCCTCGTAGACGACGGTCGAGGGGATCTCGTGGTTGGCAATTTTGCAGAAGATGCAATCACACATGGTTGGTTCCTTTCTCACAGACCAAGGTAATTATATTTGGTCGGGATGGTTAGAACGAAAGGTTGTCGTCGGTGTTGGCGGCTTCGCCGTCGGCGAGCACGTCGTTGCCGTCGACGTCCTTCAGGAGCACCGAGACCTTCTGCTCGGCATCGGACAAGCGGGTACGCAGGCTCTTGAGGAGCTCGACGCCGCGGGTATAGCTCTCAAGCGACTCCTCGAGCTCCATATCACCCGACTCCAAGCTGCGGATGATGAGCTCCAACTCCTGTGAAGCCTGCTTGTACGTAAGCTGCTCGACCGGGGTCTTCTCTGCCATATCTGTTTCCTTTCCTAAAGGTTTATCGCTATGAAACGCGGCCTACTCGACCGTATCGACCGTTGCCGCCACGTTGCCGTCTGCCATGCGCACGCGAATGGCGTCACCGGGCTTAAAGGTCTTGGCGCTCGTGGCCACCCCATCATCGCTGTACGCGATGGAATAACCACGGGCAAGCACCTTGAGCGGCGACAGGGCATCGAGCGAGGCTGCCGCACGGCCCAGGTCGGATGCTGGCTTGTTGAGCATCGTGCGCCCCTGATGCTCCAGGCGGGAGCTTGCGAGCGTGAGCGCATGGCGCTTGCCATCGAGTCCTGAGGTGCTTGCGATCAAGCGCTCGGGCAGACGCTCAAAGTTGGAGCGGAATGCCCCAACCGAACGCGTTATGGCGCCGGACAAACGATCGGCCGTCAGGGCAAGCTCAGACTCGCGACGCTCAACCATAAACGTTGGGTCGTTGAGGCACGGGCGGCACGCAGCCGCATCGAGCGCATCGCCCAAGCGAGCCGTATAGGTATCCCAGGCACGGCGACCGCGCTGATCGAGCATCTCCAGGTCGACCTGGGCCGACCCAATCATCGATGCCATCGCAGCACCCAGACGTTGATAGCGCGCCTCGAGCACATCGGCCAACTCCGTCATAGCCGGCGCCACCGATTCTGCCGCCGCCGTAGGCGTGGAGGCGCGACGGTCGCTCACCATGTCGCAAATCGAGGTATCGGGCTCATGGCCAATGCCGGTCACCACGGGCACGGGACAAGCCGCCACCGCGCGGGCAAGCTCCTCGTCATTAAAGGTCATGAGGTCCTCAAAGGAGCCGCCGCCGCGCACCAACAAAATACAGTCGGGCGCCGGCGTAATGGAAGCGGCGCGGCGCAGGCCCTCAATGAGCTCTGTCGGCGCACCCTCGCCTTGTACCTTGGCACCCACGCAGACGAGCTCGACGAGCGGGTTGCGACGACGCAATGTGCGCTTGACGTCGTCGATTACGGCACCCGAAAGCGAGGTGACGACCGCCACGCGGGAGCAGAACACCGGGATGCGGCGCTTGCGCGCTTCGTCCATCAGACCCTCACGGCGTAGCTTTTCGGCCAGTTGCGCCACTTGTTGACGCAGCAGACCCTCCCCCGCCAGCGAAAACGAGCGAGCGACAAAGCTCATGCGGCCCGTAGCCTTATAGAGATTGAAGCTGCCCTTAAAGCTCACCTGCATACCGTCGCGCAGATCGAACGTGCGCTTGAGATAGGCACCCTTCCAAATGATGCAGTCAACGGCGGCCGAATCGTCCTTGATCTGGAAATAGCAGTGGCCGCTTCGGGCGTTAGGACCACGGAAACCCGTGACCTCGCCCAAAACGCTCAGTTGCGGAATGGCATCGAGCGCACCGGCGGCGATCTCCACCGCCTGGCTCACGCTGAGCTCCTTGCGCTCTTGCTCGTCCGAACCGTCGAACTCGGCGGAAACGGCATTACCGGTTAGGTTCCAGCCTGCCACGCAGCCTCCTTTCGTTATCGAGCACAGAGGCTCCGGCCCCGTGCGAAATTAAGTCCAACACATAGTACAGCGCCGCGAGGACACGAATCCCCGCGGCGCCTGCCTGTCCCATTTGTTATCGGTTGGAGTTTCTGTTGTAGCGAGCCATAAGGTAGAGCAACTGAATGATCGAAGTGAGCGCTGCAGCCACATAGGTAAGCGCGGCTGCCGTCAGTACCTTCTTGGCGCCGTTGACCTGCTTGGAGCTCATGCCCGACTGCTCGATGTACGCCACAGCACGTCGGCTGGCGTCAATCTCGACAGGCAACGTAACGAGTTGGAACAGCACACTAAACGAGAAGAAGATCAACGCGAGGGTCGTGAGCCCGGCAATGTTCATAAACAGGCCCAAGAGTAACACGATGGTCCAGGTGTTCTGGGTAAAGTTGACGACCGGCACGAGGGCGGTACGCACTTTCATCATGGCATAGCCGCTTTGACGCTGGGCGGCATGGCCCGCCTCGTGGCAGGCGACGGCAACGCTTGCGACCGAACCGCCCGAACGGTTGGCATCCGACAGATACAGGTTGTTGTCCTGCGGGTTGTAATGGTCGGTGAGCTCGCCAGCGACACCCTTGATACCCACGGCGCTACAACCGTTGGCATCGAGCATGCGGCGAGCGACTGTGGCACCCGTATCGCCGTCCGAGCGAACCTTGGACCAGGTTTTGTACGTCGAGTTGATATAGTTCTGTGCGGCAAGGCCAAGCACCGTGCAGACAAGAACAACCAGCAGGTACAGCGGGTCGATGCCAAAGCCGTATCCATAGTAATAAGGCATGCGAATTCCTCCGAGTCGAGTTACACGTTGGAGGCATTTTACCCACTCAACCGGCTAGGCTTCCCTACAGGAGCTCGATTTTGCCGTCCTTCACCGTCAACCCCATATTGCCGGAAAGCAGATCGTCCAGGCGCGAGCCCACAAGCTCAAAGCGCCAACCTTCGCGCAGGGGGCTCTGCTCGGGATGCTCAATATAGTCGGCCAGGTCATCGCGCGAGGCAATGACCGAGGTCGCCACGCCCGAGCGCTCGGCAACCAGGCGAATGAGCGCATACATCAGGTCCGTCACGCTCTCCAACTCCGGCGAAATCTGGCGGTGCCCGCGTACCATGAGCGGCAGGCGATCGTGTGGGCAGCTCGCACCGCGCTTGATGGCCATGAGCGCGCCGTCCACGTCGCGCTCCCCCAGCTGGTCGGTACCGCGAATGCTGCGGAACTCCTCAACACGAACGGGATTACGTTTAACCAGGGCCAGCAGCGTATCGTCGGACATGACCCACTTGCGCGGGATGTTGCGGCGCTCGGCGCGGTCCTCGCGCCAAGCGGCAAGCTCACGCGCGATGCCCAACTGGTGGCGGCTACAGGAGTTGATGCGCTTGACCTTGCGGAACGCCTCATGGCGGTCGCCGCGGTAGTGTGACTCGTCGGCCAGCGGGCGCAGCTCGTCGAGCACCCAATCCACCCGGCCCAGCTCGCGCAGGCGACTCATCATCTCGGTATAGGCGACAATCAGGTACTTGACGTCATCGATCGCGTACTCGATCTGCTTATCGGTCAGCGGGCGGCGCGACCAGTCGGTCAGCGACTCGGTCTTGGGCAGCGATACACCACAGAACGTCTGAACAAGCGCGCCATACGAAATCTGCTGGCGCTCGCCCAAAAAGGCGGCGGCGACCTGCGTATCGAAAATCGGTCGCGGCAGCACGCCCACGGTATGGAGCATAACCTCCATATCCTGCGAGCAAGCGTGAAACACCTTGGTCACGCTCTCATCGCCCATAAGCTCGGCCAGCGGCGATAGGTCGTCGATCACCAGAGGATCGACCGCGACGCTCTCGGCAGGGGTGGCAATCTGGACCAAGCACAGGCGCGGGTGGAACGTGCGCTCGCGCAAAAACTCGGTATCGACGGCAATCGCGTCGAACTCGCGGGCGCGCTGGCAAAAGTCGAGTAGAGCCTGATGTGTGGAAATGTACATATCAACCCATCGAATAAGGTTAGGCCCGAAAAACACGGGTAGGATATCGGCATTGCCTTACAACTATACTCGGTTAGTCACAGAACGGGAACGTAAGTATGCGCTGCCTTATCATCCACAACCCGGCATCGGGCCCCAGCTCAGATGAAATCTACGCGTTCACGCACGCCCTCGCGCAGGGCGGCGACGAGGTCGTGATGCGCTTTATCGGCGATGGCATGGAACCCGAGGACGCCGTGGCAGACGTGCGCGAGTTTGATCGCGTGGTCGTTTCGGGCGGCGACGGCACCGTCTCCAACGTGCTCGACCAAATGCGCGGGTGCGGTGTCCCCACGCTCGTCTTCCCCTCCGGTACGGCCTGCCTGTTCTTCAACAACATTGGCAATGCCCCCGAGGCCGCGGCGCTTGCCAAGGCTTGCCGCGCCGGTCGCACGGTCAAAGTGGACATGGGCGAGCTCTTTTGGCTCGACGAGAACGGCAACGAGAAGCGCCACGGCTTTATCATCATCGCCGGCTCGGGCTTCGACGCCGAGATCATGATGAAGGCCGCCCCCGCCAAAAACGACATCGGCGAGATCGCCTATTTCCTGTCGGCGCTCGCCACACCAAACCCCACGGTGGCGCACTTTACGATTGAGCATGACGGCATTGTCGAGGAGCTCGATGGCATCTGTTGCATGGCCGGCAACACCTCGGTCATTCAAAACGACATCAACCTGTTCCCCGATTGCCGCATGAACGACGGCATGGTCGACATCGCGGTCATCGAGCCCGTAAAAACCGTCCAGCTCCTGCCCACCGTGATCACCGCCGCACTCGACCCCGCCGGCAAGGTGCTCGGCCGCCCGCAGTTCAAGATCATCCAGACCAAGGAAGCCAAGATCACCTGCACCCCGTCGCTGGGCATGCAGTTCGATGGCGAGATCATCTCCAGCAACTCGGGCGTCTTTGGTGCCCGCGCACTTCCGCAATGCCTCGACCTCATCGTCGACGAATTCTCCCCACTCGGAAAATAGGAGGACCCCATGAACGACACTCCCCTGCCCGGCTTTATCGTCATTGTTCTGGCCATGCTCATCGGCTATGCGATCAACGTGATCCACCGCCGGAAGAAGTAATTCCACATTGGTATGATATTCATCCAACCACCGAGGAGAAGTCCGAAGGCAACAACATGGCCGCCATGGCCGTTGGCGCCGTCGTCATCATCGGTGTCTGCGCCTATGTGATCTATCGTCGCAAGAAGGCCTAAGGCCCTCATGCCCCAGGGAGCGGACGAGATGGCTAAGGCTGCCCCGCCCGCTCAGCCCGCCTTTTTGACCGGCGGGAAACCCGCCTGAAATCTTTTCAAAAAAGATTTCCCCGCACACACTTCGCTGTGCTATAGTGCAGCGCAACAGCAACTTGGTGCGACCGCGCCACGGCATCACGAAAGGAGCCACCAACATGAAGAACACGATGAAGTCTCTCAACAACTGGTGGTGGCGTGATGCGAATACGATCGGTCGACAGTGAGTCCCTCACGCCTGTTTTTGCGCTCTAGGTGATTGAAAGGCCTCCGGTTTCGACCGGGGGCCTTTTTCTATCTCGAGCCCGATCGCATTCGCATCACGCGCCTCCGCTTTTCTCTTGCACTCCCCTTCCGAAAGGATTTTCACCATGTCTCAGAACACCACCGCCGCCCAGCCCCGCACCGTCCAGACCACCGACCGCGGCAAACTCGACGTCCGTGCTCTCGTCTTGCTCGCCATCCTGCTTGCCGCCGGCTTCATCCTCAACTTCACCGTCGGCAAGGCCATCTCCGGCATCTCGGGCGGCATGATCAGCCCCGAGTTCATTATCTCGGCCTTCTGCCTCACTATCCTGGTCGTGCGCCCCAACATCGGTCAGGCGCTCGTTATCGGCCTGATCTCGGCCGCAGTGATCCAGATCACCACCACCTCGCCGTTCGTCGATTTTGCCGCCGAGGGCATCGCCGCCATGCTCATGGCCGTCATTGTCAACGCTGCTGCCAAGGACGGCCAGGTCAAGCCTGCCGTCGCCATCGTCGCGACCTTCGTGACCACCTTTGTTTCGGGCGTCATCTTCATGGTCATCAAGATGGCCATGCTCGGCGTGGTGGGCGAGCTCGCCGCTGCCATGCTGCCCGTCGTCGCCATGACCGCCGTCTTTAACGCCATCCTGGTCGGCGCACTCTACCTGCCCATCCAGAAGGCCCTTAAGCTCAACTAACCCGCTCGGCTTTACGAGGTGCCCCATCTTGGCGTTCATTCGTCGCTCGCGTACCCAAGTACGCTTCGCTCCTCTTTCGCGCCAACCTGGGGCACCTCGTAAAGCCGTCTCCGTACTTCACCACCAAAGACTGTCCCAAACAACGAGCTCATGGACATTCTTATAAGGCTCGTCATTCAAGAACGTCCGATGACTATGAAAGGTATCCATGGAAACGATCATCAACGTCGACGATGTCTCGTTCTCCTACGGCACGCAGACCGAGCAGGCGCTTAAGCATATCTCACTCGGCGTGAACAGGGGAGATTTTATCGGCATTATCGGGCCTTCGGGCGCCGGCAAGTCCACACTTGCCGCCTGCCTGTCGGGAGCCGTACCCCACCATTACACCGGCACGTTCTTTGGCTCCGTCACTGTCGACGGCAACGACACCTGTGAAGTTTCGCTCACCGATGTGTCGCAGATCGTCGGCAGCGTGTTGCAGGACATCGACACGCAAATGGTCGCCTCGGTCGTCGAGGACGAGATGCTATTTGGCCTGGAGAACTTTGGCGTTCCCCACGACCAAATCGAGCAACGTGTGAGCGAAACGCTCGAGACCGTCGGCATCAGCGACCTGCGCGACCGCGAGATCGCCACCCTCTCAGGCGGCCAAAAGCAAAAGGTTGCCATCGCCGCCATCCTCGCCATGCGTCCGCGCGTGCTCGTGCTCGACGAACCCACCGCGGCGCTCGACCCCGCCAGCTCCACGCTGGTCTTCGAGACCCTGCGTGAGGCCAACCATGCACTCGGCATCACCATCGTCGTCGTTGAGCAAAAAGTCGCGCTGCTTTCGGAGTATTGCAGCCGCGTGTTCGTGCTCAATCATGGCGAAATCGCGCTACAGGGCGAGCCGCACGAGGTCTTCGCGCACGCCGATGAGCTCCGCGCCATCGGCGTCGATTGCCCACGTGTCACGCGCATTTTCAACAGCCTCGAGGCCGATGGCCTGGCCAGCGGCACTCCCTGTTTGGATGTTGATGAGGCCGAGCGCCTGATTACGGGCATCGTCGACCCCGCACACGCAAGCAGCGACATTCAGGCACCCGCCGGCTCGCCGCACGCACCGTCGTTGCGCCCGCACGCCAAGGACGCCGAGCCCGTGCTCGCCTTCGATCACGTTGAGTTTGCCTATCCCAATGGCGGCGCCGCCGTCCACGACCTCAACCTTACCCTCTATCCCGGCGAGCTCGTGGGCATCGTCGGCCAAAACGGCGCCGGCAAGACCACGCTCACTAAGCTGCTCACAGGCCTGCTTAAGCCCGCCTCGGGCAGCGTACGCGTCACGGGACTGGATACCGCAGCCGTTCCCACGAGCCGCATCGCCCGCGAAGTCGCAACCCTCTTCCAAAACCCCGACCGCCAGATCTGCAAGGACACCGTGCTCGACGAGGTCGCCTTTGGCTTGGAGCTTGCCGGCATCGACCGCGCCGAGGCACTGCGTCGCGCCCAGCTCGTCATCGACCGCTTTGGCTTGCCAGCCGACGAGGCGCCCTTCTCGCTCTCGCGCGGTCAGCGCCAGATGGTAGCACTCGCCTCCGTCGTGGTCGTAGAGCCCAAAATCGTAGTGCTCGACGAGCCCACGAGCGGCCTTGACTACCGCGAGTGCATGACCGTCATGGAAACCGTGCGCACCATGGCCGAGCGCGGCTGCGCTGTAATCATGGTCTGCCACGACATGGAAGTCGTCTCCGACTTTGCCGAGCGCATCGTAGTCATGGCCGACGGCCGCATCCTCGAGCGCGGCTGCACGCACGAACTGTTCTCGAACATCGAGCTCATGCAGCGAGCCTATGTTGAGCCACCCCAGGTCATAGAGCTTTCTCGCCGCCTGACATCCTCCGTCTCTCCCGCCTTTGCACAGGTGAGCGAGGTCACCGATATCGTTCGCATTACCGAGGAGATGGTCAACCGTGGTTAACGTCATCGACTACATGCCGGGCGACACACTGCTGCACCGCTTGAACCCGGTCGTCAAGCTGGGCCTCGCCGCCGCCATCATCATCGGCATCTTCCTGTCCGATACCTACGTGACGCTATTGGGCTTTTTGGCGCTCACCCTTGCACTGGGCGCCTACGCCGGCGTCGCCGACCGCCTGCTCTCGCTACTCAAGCTGCTGATTCCGCTCGCGCTTATCATGCTGGTGCTTCAGCTGGCCTTTATGCGCGACGGTAACATGGTGTGGGGCTTTATCACCGACACGGGCCTCATTACCGGATCGAAGGCCTGCCTACGCCTGTTGGGTGTGGCGCTGCCACTCATCCTCATGCTTATGGTGACCAAACTCAACGACCTCGCCAACGCCTGCGTCGAGGTGCTGCACGTGCCATATCGCTATGCCTTCACCTTTACCACGGCACTGCGCTTTGTGCCGGTATTTGGCCAGGAAATGAACGCCATCATGGAGGCGCAGACTGCACGCGGCGTCGAATACGACACTAAGAATCCCGTCAAGAAACTCAAGCTCATGCTGCCGCTGTGCGTGCCACTGCTTATCTCGAGCGTGGGCAAGACCGATGCCACCGCGCTTGCCGCCGAGCAGCGCGGCTTCTACCTGCGCACGCGCGCGAGCTCGTATAAGCGCTACCCCATCAAGGGCCTGGACATTGCTGTGATTATCATCAGTATCGCCCTCATCGTCCTCGGCTTCCTGTTCTAGCAATCGCTGGCAGCAACCGACAAACGCAAAAGGCCTCGGCTCGCATCAAACGAGCCGAGGCCTTTACTGTTTTCCCAGATAAAACCTACCATAATAAACCTGTCCCTTTTTTGGCAGGTCGAGGGCTACAGGCGGTAGGGGACGCCGCTGCGAATGATGGACTCGCGTACCAGGACATCCATCGCATCGAGGGTGATCTCGGGCATCTCGCGATACTTCTGCAACACCGAAAGCTCCGTGCAGGCCAGGATAACGCGGTCGCAGCCGCTACGGGCGAACTCCCACATCACGCGGTCGAACTTGTCCATATCGGGCTCGCGCCCGGCCTTCACATCGTCGTAGATAAGCGACATCACGTCTGCCTGACGCTTTTCGCTGGGATAGACGACCTCAACGCCCGCGGTCTCACATTCGCGCCCATAGACGTCTGCGCCCACGGTACCGTCGGTGCCCATGATGCCGATCTTGCGCACCGGCTCGGCCGGCATACTCAGGTTGGGGTCGAACTCGCACTCCCCCATCACCGCGCCGGCCAGAGCATAGCGCACCGACTCGCGCGGCATGTGGATAATCGGCACCTTGGTAAACGACTGAATCTGATCGTAGAAATAGTGTGACGTGTTGCAGGGAATCGCTATGTGCGCGCAGCCCAGCGACTCGAGCGCCTGAGCGCACTCCTTCATGGTCGCCAGCAGCTCGGCATGCTCGCCGGTCTTGATGGCCAGCGTACGGTCGGGCATGGTCGACTTGGAAAGCACCACCATGTCGATATGCTCCTGATCACAGGTAGCAGCCGTATGACGCACGACCTGGTCGTAGTAATACGACGTGGCCTCGGCGCCCATGCCGCCAATAACTCCCAGCTTTTCCATCGCCGCCTCCTTGGTGACGCCCGCGCAATTGCGCGTATCATACCCGCGCCCGTCCGATGCAAACCGGGCGGGCGCCGCGCTCATCTACTTGTAATACGTCTTGAACAGCTTAAAGTGACGCAGCTTGGTGTGCCACATGCGCAACCAACGGTTAAAGACAAAATCACCCTTCATAAACGAAGGATCGGCAGCCTTGCCCTCCTTGGCCAGACGATGCGCCTTCGCACGCAGCTCGGGGTCCTTGACATACTTGTCAACGACGCCCATAGGAACGACCATCCACAGCGCCTCGTCCTGCGCCGTCACAAACTCCGGCTCAAACGGGCGGTTATAGACGTACTCATCCACCACGTATTTGGCAACGTTAAAGCCACTATTGGTGACATAGTAATTACTGCGTCCCTGACGCGTGTTGAAGTCGAAGAACTTAAACGAGCCATCGCGCTGGTCGTACTTGACGTCGAAATTGGAGAAGCCCGTAAACTTAAGGTCCTCAAGCAGCTTGCGCACGCCACCCATGAGCTCGTCGTTGGGCTCAGTGATGATGCAGGCATGGTTGCCGACGCCATGGGGCTGATGCTCCTCGAGCAGCACGTGGCCCAGGCACATCATGCGAACCTTGCCGTTGCGGTCGGAATAACTGGTAAGCACGCGCATGTACTCGTCGTTGCCGGGCACGCGGTCCTGCAAGATGAGGTCATCGGTGTAGCCACTGGCGTACACATCGCGAATGACTTGTTCCAGCTCGGCGCGATCGGCAATCTCGTAGGCCTTCTTCTGACCCTCGAACTCGTGCTCCCACCACATGATGCCGTCAGAGGGCTTCAGAATCATCGGGAAGGGGAAGTCGATCTGGTCGAGCACCTCGGCGGAAGCCTCACCCTGAGCGTTGAGCATCGCCATGGTAAAGGTAAACGTGTGCGGATAGGGCACACCGTGCTTCTCGCACAGCTCGTAGAAGATCTCCTTCTTCTGGCACTGCTCGAGCATGCTGTAGGGCGCATAGGGCGCGATGACGTTCGAGGCAAGCGCACCGGCGTCCTGAGCCTGCGCGGCAAGCGCGACGTAGTTGTCGCCGCAGCCCATGAGAATAATCTTCTTATCAGGATTGGCCTGTGCGACGCCGTTAACGGTCTCGATCATGACCGGCATGGTATCGATATCCACGTTGGGCGTGTAATCGATAATCTGGCTGCGATACGCGGGGCCGGTCTGGTACTTGCCAAAGACCAGGCTCTTAACCTGATACTCCTCGTAGAAAGCGCGCGCCACCGAATACGCGTTGATGTCGCCGCCGAGCAGCACGGGGATAAACTCGCGCTCTGTAAACTGCAATGCCATGGAAACTTCCTATCTAGAACTGCCCACACGACGGGCGGTCTTTGTGCAACTGATTTATTCTAGCGTGCCGAGCCGCCGGCACCCAAAGCTCCACCGTATCTATGGCAATCGGCGTAATTATCCAGCACGAAGGCGGCAATCACCGGCGTACGACAACGGGCAATGAACCCACCATTTTTGTAGGATTCAACATGTTGCCCGCCCCGTCGAAAGGCGCACCGTGTCCCAGGCTCATCCGATCAACAACCCCATCATTGACGCCGCAAAGCGCGAACTTGCGGATCGGGCCCAGACGGCAGCTCCCCCTACGCACCGCAAACGATGCTTACAACGGGCCCGCCCGCATCGTCTCAATCAACACGTCGGAGCACAAAGGCACGCGTAAGTCACCCGTCGCCGACGGGCACGACACCGTCATCGAGCAGTTTGGCCTCGCCTCCGATGCGCACGCCGGGCATTGGCACCGTCAGGTCTCCTTTTTAGCTGCAGAGTCTATCCAGACGGCGCAGGCGCGCGGGCTCGATGTGCACGAGGGCGACTTTGGCGAGAACTTCACCACCCAGGGTATCAACCTGCTCTCACTCCCCTTGGGCACGCAGCTCAAGCTCGGCAGCGAAGTACTCGTCGAAATCAGCCAGATCGGCAAAGTCTGCCATACCCGCTGTGCCATCTACTATCTCGCCGGCGACTGCATCTTTCCCCACGAGGGCGTTTTCGGCGTGGTACTAAAGGGCGGAGAGGTCCATACCGGCGACGAAATCCAGGTGGTCAAGCTCGGCGACGGCACCTGTTCCTTCACTCCCGCCGAGGCACTCAAAGAGGTGGAGCGGGCTCGTCGCGAAGGAACCCTGTAGTTGCAAAACCCCACGTTAAGGTAGCTTTTACAGCCAAAAATCCCGTTGCAACAGGGTGCCGTAACGTTAAAGTTTAACTCTATGGTTTCTCAACAATTCACCATTCCCGCAGGTCAAGGCTAAAGCCTCAAGTTTAACTTGACCCTTTAGAACCTTTAAGGTTCAAGTTAAGGTCGAAAGCAGTAGTAGAATACACCTCGACCAATAACCTACGATTGATTGCAGAGGGACTGGATGCAGCATTCGAACCATCGCACCGCAGCGCTCGTCGCGTCGAAGCCGGCTCGTATCATCACGAGCGCCGCGCTCGCCGTCGCGCTGACGGCCACGCCGATGCTCTCCCCCGTCGCGGCCTATGCCGCCTCGCAGGCAACGCAGGATCAGCTTTCCGCCGCCCAGAAAAAAATCGAGGACGCTACGAGCGCCTACAACGACGCCCGAACCAAGCTCGAGGATCTGCAAAAGCAGATCGACTCCAATGAGGCGAACATCGATAAGATTGAGGCCGAGCTACCCGAGCAGCAGGCCAAGGCAAGCTCCGCCATGCGCGATCTGTATAAGTACCAGAAGGGCACCAGCCCCATCGTGAGCTTCCTGGTGAACACGCAGAGCTTGGGTGACTTTATCACCACCTGCAAATACACCAACCAGATTACGAGCTCGAGCGTCGACGAGATCGAAGAGCTTAACAAGATGCAGACCGAACTCGAGCAGAACAAAACCGAGCTCGATCAGGCCAAGTCTCAGCTCGAGGGCGAGCAAAAGAATGCCGAGGACGCGCTGGCCCAGGCACAGCAGCTCCGCAACGAGGCGCAAGCGAAGGCCGAACAGGAAAATGCCGCCGAACTGGCTAAGCTCGAGGCCGACAAGGCCGCTGCCGCCGAGAAGATCTCGGGTACCGGCGTGAGTGGCAATAACTCCAACAGCCAGGCCACCAACTCCAACACCACCATCGACACCACGGTGAACAACTCCAACACCGGCAATTCCGATTACGACTCGTTCATTAACGAGTGGACGAGCCGCATCGACAACTACCTCGCCGGTTCCCCCATGGCAGGCCAGGGTTACAACTTTGCCGTCGCCGCCTGGAATACCGGCGTCGATCCCCGTTGGTCCCCCGCCATCGCCTGCATCGAGAGCAGCAAGGGCCTCTATTGCGCCGGCTCCTATAACGCCTGGGGCTGGAGTGCCCGCGGCGGCGGTTGGCGTAGCTTTGGCAGCTGGAGCGAGGGTGTCTCCGCCCACGTTGCCTACCTGGGCGCCAACTATGGCTCCACGCTTACCCCGGCAGCCGCCAAAAAGTACTGCCCGCCCACGTGGCAGGACTGGTACAACAAGGTCGCCAATCAAATGAACCGTATTTAAGTGCAACTGCAAAAGGGCCCCAAACGGGGCCCTTTTCGATTATCTAAGAAACGACACCGGTCGCGTTGCCGATAACAACGACGACACACATGACGGCAAACATAAACCCGTGCGCCTTGAACCATAGTTCGACAAAAGCACTCCCCCGATACCGATCGAGCGCGGGAAAACGACGTCGAAGCCTACGCCGGTCGAGCATTCCGAATGTAATGAGCAGCACCAGGCCATCGACCATAAAGAAATACTCAAGTGCCAAAAACCACGTTGGATAGTTTCGGTTTTCGCCCGTCGGCGTAAATACCGCAAAATGGCTGCCCACCAGCAGCAACAATGTTGTCGCATAGACGCATCCATTCCATATGCGCCCCACGGGCTCGGGGATACGCGAGAGCAGACGTGCACATTTGGACGTCACAGGAGAGACGATCGAACGCCGGTTTGCAGAAGACGGAAGCGTGAGGGCAACCGGCTGCTGTACCCGCTGAACCTGTGACACCGCGACCCGGGGCACACTGGCAGCAGAAAAGGTCACGGGCGACGGTGCAGGGAGACATAGCTCATATGCCGCGCGCGCAGCATTGCCCAATGCCTTTGTACTCACAAAGCGCTTAGCCGGATCGAGCGCCATCGCCATGCAAATCACATCCGCCAGCGGAACGGGAATGCCATGCGCCTCGCATTGCTCACGTATGTCCCGCCCCGGTTTGGGATCAGCCCCCGTCAGACAAAAGAACAGCAGCGCGCCAAGCGCGTAAATATCGCTGCGAACGCTCGTCTGCCCAAACCCAAACTGCTCGGGCGGCGCATAGGAACGCGTGCCAAACTTGACGGTATCGGCGTCGGCGCCATCGCGCCAAACGCGCGCGATTCCCAGGTCGATAATCACCAGCGACGAGAAGGTCATACCAGCATCGGCCGCATACCTCGCGCCCGATACGATGATGTTCGAGGGTTTAAGGTCGCGGTGGATTACCGGTACCTCTGGCTCCCCCGCAGCTGCAAAACCAGCATGCAGCTCGCCCACCGCTTCACACAGAACGGGATACAGCTCGCGGGCATAATCGGGCGTCGCCCCCAGGCGTCCCACCAACGCCTCGAGTGTCTCGCCTTCGACATACTCCATCACCACGTCAAGCTCGTCGCCCGCACGGCGGCAATCGACGATTCGGGGCAAGTGCTCAAAACGACGACCGGCGCGCTGGGCCGCAAACAAGCGCTCATATGCTCCGCCAATCCGCACCGAAGCATCGATGCGCTTGCGGACAAAGGGACCGAGAGACCCGCCGTCAGAGCCCTCAAAATAGACAAGTTCAGTCGTCTCGACATCCGAGAGCTTGAGCACGCGCTCCACACGATAGCTGTCATCGCGGTCGAGCGACGCCAAATGCTCGACAAGTGAAGCAGTCAGCTCGTCATCGGAATATGTTGGGCTCTGAGTATCCATGGCGTCCATCATAGCGCAGGGCGCGGACACCCCATGGTGTCCGCGCCCCGTTCGTTCGCATAGTTGTTTTGGTAACAGCCAACTCAGCCATCGGCCGCTAACTCACCGTCTCCTCGCCAAAGCGATACAGTTCCTCGTTGACCTTTTGCAGGCTGCAGCCGCGATCGATACAAAAGATAATGATTGCATCGCGACGGTCCTTGCAGTTGAGGACGCTCACTCCGGCAGCCGTCAGGGCGCGGTTGGTCTCCTTGAGCGTCAACGCCATTGCAAAGGCAATCTGCAGCACCTTGTTGCGGCTCGGATGCCGCGCACCGGTAAAAATCTGATAACCAAAAGTCTCATTGAGGTCGGCCATGCGCACCACGCGCGAGCGCTCTAAGCCCTTTTCCTGCAGCAGCTGCTTAAGATAGTCCGAAAGCGACGGGGCGGCAAAGTCGTGTTCTTTGATATAGCCATCGATGTTTGGCGCGTCGAGGAGTTCATTGAGTAACTCGTCCGTCAGCTTTTTATCGGGCATACGACCTCACCTCCCATACGGCGCAACGGTAGCGACATGTTAGGCCAGCACCCAGCTTGCAGCGGCAGACTTATCAAACACGTTGGCAAAATAGAGAGCCTTCTTGATGTCACCATCAAAGTAGATATTGCCCGCCACGGAACCGCCGGCGGCAAGGGTACCAGACTGCAGTTCATCGGAGCTCTCGCTGTAATAACCCTGGTTCTGCTGAGCACCGTTGGCGTCCTCGCCCTTCCAGTCGTAGATATTGTAATCTGCACCCTCATCGCCATTGTTGACGTACGTGACGTGAATACCCGTCATGGTCGAACCGTCATAATTTGTGAGACCGGGCTGGACGGAATCGACGACGACGGAAAGACCGGCAGTCGTGGTCACCGTCGTGCCAACAGCCAGGTCAGTCGTAGGCTGCTCTTCCTTCTTCGTTTCTTCCTTCTTGTCGCCATCGCCAGCATCCTCGGTGACGGTCGCCTTATCGCTACCGCAACCGGCAAGAAGACTGGCGGTCCCCAAGGCAACAGTGGCGAATGCGCCAAGTGCAGCGCGACGGCTCAGCAGCACTTCGTTTTCGAGCTTATTCATCATGCATCCTTCCTACGATCCGGCTACCGCGCCGGCACACAGCACATTGTAGGAAGGATTAAACATGAATTCATTAGCCGTGAGCTAAGGTTGCGGTAAACGGCCAATGCAGTTATCCAAACGCCGAGCAAGCGCACTTTGCGCAACCGTCTGTTGGCAGTGCATCAACCCACCGTGACGGATTCCCCGGTAAAGGCACTAATCATCAGCAGGACAAAGAACACCAGGTAGCCGACACTCAGTGGGTACGCAATGACCAGGAAGACGACCCAGCCGGCATTGGTTTTACCGTCGGCACGGCGTTGCTCGCGATTGCGGCAGAGCCAAATCGTCACGCCAATAGCCACAATCAACAGTACGAGTGCCGCTGCTGCCAACCCGGCAAGCGCAAACATAACGCCAATGCTCACAGCAATAACCGGAAACAACAACAAGCCGCATCCACACCCACCGGGACTATAAACGGCAGTCTGTCGGCGCTTCATCGTCACTCCAAGTTAAGCAATCGCTTGTAAACGTCGAGGCCTTTGAGCAGGATTTCCTCGTCAAAGAGCATGGTATCGGTGTGAAGGGCGCTCGTGGCATAGGCGGGACAGCCATCCGGATCACTCGGGTTTTCTTGTCCCTCTGGCACGCCCGTGCCCAGCAGGAAGAACACGCCCGGAAGATGGCGCTGATAGAAGGCGAAGTCCTCGGCAATCAGCAGCGGCTCGTCCACAAGTTGCAGCTCGGACAAGGCAGGCGCAATGCAGGCAAACAGCTCGGGGTCGTTATCGACTGGCGGATAGCCCTCGGCAAAGTCGAGATCGTACGTACAGCCTGTTGCGGCGCAGGCCTCGTCCAACACGCGGCGCACGCCCTCGCGCGCACGGTCGAACATGCCGTCCGTAAACACGCGCAGGCTGCCCGCAACATGGGCCTCCCCCGCCACCGCATTGCAGACGGTGCCGGCCTGCAGCAGGCCGAACTTACCAATGCAGGGTTCATCGGCGCCCAGCTCATCCATCAGTTCGCGCTCGGCAACCAAGAACTTGGCAGCCGCCAGCGCCGCATCGTGCGACTCCTCGACCGGCACACCATAGGTCTTAGCAATATGGATGCTCGTGCCATGGATATGGATATGCGTCTCGCTCGAACGCGCCAGCAACGGACCGGAGCAGCTCGCCAACATGCCGGCGGGCAGATCGGGCCACACGTGGAAGCCGAAGATGCGATCCACCCCGTAGCGCTCGAACACGCCGCTCTCGCACACCGTCTTGGCACCACCGGTCGTTTCCTCGGCAGGCTGGAACACAATGAGCACGTTGCGCTTGATGACGCCCGGCTGCTCACGAATCGTACGGTCGACATACGTCGCGGCGGCAAGTGCCATAGCCATGTGTCCGTCATGTCCACAAGCGTGCATCTTGCCGGGATGCGTCGAGGCGAAATCCGCACCCGTCGCCTCCGCGATGGGCAGCGCATCCATATCGGCGCGAATCGCTGTGGCATGCGCGGCACCAACGCCAGCGTCGAAGAAAGCGCAGACGCAGCTGGGGCACGGATGGGTCACCTCGCAAGCGAGCGGCGCCAACACGCCCTCGATATAGGCGATAGTCTGTGGGAGATCAAAGTCGAGCTCCGGGATCCTGTGCAAGTCGCGGCGATAGCGACGGAGTTCTTGGAGCTCGGTCATGGGGGTCCTTTCGTGAGGCACATCAGTTACAACATATTGTGATACAGGATTGTGGCACGCATGTTTCTAGCATATCCCTGCATTTTTTAAACGTTATATACGAATACTCTTGTTTGGTAAAGTGCAACGTGGTAGGGTCGTTACCACTTGATAGAGGCGCGGGCACGAAGATCCGCGGGCGAGTCGGCAGACTTTGACCCCGTGGGGAGGCGAAACCCGCCGAACTGGGTTTTTCGGGCACGAGCAACCTGGTGGGCCTGCGGGAAACACCCGCAGGACTGTCTGCAGCAATGCGGGAGCGCTATCCGGACATGGGGTCCACGCTATGCGGATTCGATGCGCCGATGGCGCCGTCTGGATAGCGAGGTTTACGGGACATGGCATTGACCCCCAACGAGGCATATGCGGCCAAGCAGCCGTTTGTCGACAAGGAGACGCTCGAGCATATCGTCGAGCAGTTTCCCACGCCGTTTCATCTATACGACGAGGCGGGCATCCGCCGCAACATGCAAGAGGTGCGCGACGCCTTTGCATGGAACCCGGGCTTTAAGGAATACTTTGCCGTCAAGGCCAATCCCAACCCGGCGCTCATCTCCATTCTCAACGAATACGGTTGCGGCTGCGATTGCTCGAGCTATACCGAGCTCATGATCGCCCGCTCGCTGGGCATCACCGGCCATGACATCATGTTCTCGTCCAACGACACGCCGGCGGCGGATTTTGCCCTTGCAGATAAACTGGGTGCCATCGTCAACTTTGACGACATCAGCCACATCGAGTTCTTTGAGCGCGTTGCGGGACCCATCCCCAAGACGGTCAGCTGCCGCTTTAACCCGGGCGGCCTGTTCCAGCTCTCCAACGGCATCATGGATAACCCCGGCGACTCCAAATACGGCATGACCACAGAGCAGCTCTTCGAGGCCTTCCGCACGCTCAAGGCCAAGGGCGCCGAGGACTTTGGCATCCATGCCTTCCTTGCCAGCAATACCGTCACCAACGACTACTATCCCAAGCTCGCACGTATCCTCTTTGAACTTGCCGTGCGCCTGGAGCGTGAAACGGGCGCACATGTCGCCTTTATCAATCTGTCCGGCGGCGTCGGCATCCCCTATCTGCCCGAGCAGCAGGCCAACGACATTCACGCCATCGGCGAGGGCGTACACGCGGCCTACGACGAGATCCTGGTTCCTTCCGGCATGGGCGATGTGGCCATCTGCACCGAGATGGGCCGCTTTATGATGGGCCCCTATGGCTGCCTGGTCACCAAGGCCATCCACGAGAAGCAGATTTACAAGGACTATATCGGCGTGGACGCAAGCGCCGTCGACCTCATTCGTCCCGCTATGTATGGTGCCTACCACCACATTACGGTAATGGGACAGCCGGGTGGCCCTGACAAGACCGCAGCACCGGTCACGAACACATATGACATCACGGGCAACTTGTGCGAGAACAACGATAAGTTCGCCATCGACCGCGAGCTGCCGCAGATCGACATGGGTGATGTACTCGTGATCCACGATACCGGCGCGCATGGCTACTCCATGGGCTACAACTACAACGGCCGCCTGCGCTCCGCCGAGGTCCTGCTGCGCCCCGATGGCTCGGCAGATCTCATTCGTCGCGCCGAGCGCCCGGGCGACTACTTTGCCACGCTCGACGTGCTGCCGTGCGGCCGCGAGCTGCTGGCAAAGTCGCGCGCCGAGAGCGCCCGTCGCCGCGCCCAGGACGAACGCCTGGCCGTCGCCGCCCAATGGAACAAACGCATCCAGATCGCGGAAGCGAAGGAGAAGAACATGGATATCCGCAACCTCGAGGGCTCAATCGTCGCCCTCGTCACGCCGTTTAAAAAGGACGGCAGCGTCGACTTTGACGCACTCGAGCGCCTTATCGATTTCCACCTGCAAAACGGCACCGACGCCATCCTCACCCTGGGCACCACCGGCGAGAGCGCCACGATGACCGATGACGAGGACAACTCCGTTGTCGCCGCCGTGGTCAAGCAAGTTGCAGGCCGCGTCCCCGTCATTGCCGGCTCGGGCTCTAACTCCACGCAGACCATGCTCACCAAGTCGCTCACCTACCAAGGCCTGGGAGCCGACGGCCTGCTGCTCATTACCCCCTACTACAACAAGTCTAACGAAGAGGGTATCTACCAGCACTTTAAGACCGTCGCAGATGCCGTGGACATCCCCTGCATCCTGTACAACATCCCCGGCCGCTGCGGCTGCGGCATCAGCGAGCGCAACGTAGAGCGCCTGGCCGCGCACCCCAACATCATGGGCATCAAGGAGGCCTCAGGTAACGTCGCCTATGCCGCAAAGATCGCGCACCTGCTGTCCGACGACTTCCGCATGTACTCAGGCGAGGACGCGCTCACCGTACCGCTCATGAGCCTGGGCGCCTCGGGCACCATCAGTGTGTGGGCCGATGTTCAGCCGCAGCTCGTGCACGACATGTGCCGCGCCTACCTGGACGGCGACGTGGAGCGCGCCCGCGACATCCAGGTTGCCGGCCAGCCGCTCATCAACGCCCTCTTTAGCGAGGTCAACCCCATCCCCGTCAAGGAAGCGCTCGCTCAGATGGGTATGATCGAGGCAAACTACCGCATGCCTCTATGTCCCATGGCAGACGACACGCGCGCTGCACTTACCGATGCTCTGAAGGGAGCTGGTCTGCTTGATTAAGACCGTCATTATCGGAACGGGCCGCATGGGCTCGCTCATCCGCACCACCGCCGAGGGCGCTGTCGACGCCGCCGGTCAGCCCGTTTTTGATATCGTCGCGCAGATTGGCTTCGACTTGTCCGAGCTCGAAAGCGCCCCGGCGGCCGACGTCATCATCGACTTCTCGAACGTCGTGACCTTCGACGCCGTTGTCGCCTATGTCGAGCGCACGGGCGCCGCGTTGGTCTCGGGCACCACGGGCTACACACCCGATCAGATGGACCGCCTGCGCGAGCTGGGCCAGAATGCCCGTGTCATGCACTCGGGCAACTACTCTATCGGCATCGCAGCCCTGCGTCATCTGGTAGCACAGGCCACACGCGAGCTGCCCGGCTTTGACTGCGAGATCGTCGAGACGCACCACAACCAAAAGGTCGATGCCCCCAGCGGCACTGCCAAGCTACTGCTCGACGCCGTCGTCGAAGCTGAACCCGAGGCAGGCTACCACCCCGTCTATGGCCGCGAGGGCATGTGCGGCGCGCGCGACCCCAAGGAGATTGGTATGCACTCGCTGCGTGGCGGCACCGTCGCCGGCGTGCACGAAGTGAGTTTCTTTGGTCAGGACGAGGAAGTCACGCTCACGCATCGCGCCACGAGCCGCCAGATTTTTGCCAACGGCGCTCTGGCCGCCGCTCAAAAGCTCGTCGTCCGCGACCCCGGCTTCTACACCTTCGATCAGGTCATGTTCGCCTAACCAGGTATCAACCGAATCCACCCAAAGGAGAAACAGCATATGAGCAACGCAGCCGAGATGGATGCACAGGAGATTATCAACTACATCGCTACCGCGCCCAAAAAGACGCCCGTCAAGCTGTACGTGCGCGAAAAGCCGGGAATGAAGGTCCAGTGGGGCAATGCACACGTCTACGGCGGCCGTCGTGGCAAGACCGTCTTTGGCGACTGGGACGAGCTCAAGGCCATCCTCGATGCCAATGCCGACTCCATCGACTACTACGACGTCGAGAATGACTGCCGCAACTCCGCCGTCCCCATGCTCGACCTTAAGGGCATCAACGCCCGCATCGAGCCGGGCGCGATCATCCGCGACCGCGTCGAGATCGGCGACCGCGCCGTCATCATGATGGGTGCCATCATCAACATCGGCTCCGTTATCGGCGAGGGCTCTATGATTGATATGGGCGCCGTCCTGGGCGGCCGCGCAACCGTGGGCAAGAACTGCCACATCGGCGCCGGCACCGTACTGGCAGGTGTCGTTGAGCCCGCGAGCGCCACGCCCGTCATCATCGAGGATGATGTCATGATCGGCGCCAACGCCGTGGTCCTGGAAGGCGTGCACGTAGGCAAGGGCGCTGTCGTTGCCGCCGGCGCCGTGTGCGTCGAGGACGTCCCCGCCGGTGCCGTCGTGGCCGGCGTTCCTGCCCGCGTCATCAAGATGCGCGACGCCCAGACCGACAGCAAGACCGGTCTCGAGGAAGGTCTGCGCAAGCTGTAGGGTTACGCGGTTTTACCAAACCGCGTAACAGGTCGACGCTGCAAACGCCCCTAGGCGGCAATCTGACGTTCAATCGTCGGGCATGACCAGAAGGTCAATGCCCTCCTCTTTCGCGTCACCTTGCTCGCCTAGGGGCGTTTTCGCTGGCGTATGCTCAACCTACGGCGCAATGTCAGCGACCAAGCCGAAAACAAAAAGGCCGAAGTCCCGAAGGGTTTCGGCCTTTGTTTTCCACAGCGTCCAAGCGCAGTTTATCGATTCTCGATGCTGCCGATGTTTTTGAGCTCGATGGAGATGAGGCCGTTGGGCTCGTTGACGAACTCGATGTATTCGGAGTTCGAACCCATCTCGGCCGGGAAGCTGATCTCGATACCCGTGTCGGTACGGATCTTATGATTGCGCACCGCCGCGCGTTCGACCTGTTTGCGCTCCACGGGCACACGCTCAGGCACCTTCTCCTCGGTCAGTGCCGCGCGCACGCTCTCCTTGATAACCGGTTCGTCCTCAAAGACCTCATCGACGATATCCCAAGGCGGCAGCTCCTCGTCATCCTCAACCTTCTCGGCAACGGCAGCCTTAACCTTAGCGAGCGCTACAGCCGTGTTGGCACCGTGCTCCTCGGCGACTTCCTCGACCACACGCGTCACGGTGTCGATGACCTCTTTGCCCGATACGCCCGTGTCGCACTGCAGCAGGCCGTCGGGAATGAGCATACGATCCTCGCCGGCAATCTTGCGCTTCTTGTCCACGTAGCCGATCTCCATGGTACTCGCGCGCACGATGGCATAGCTCGGCACCTTTTGCGAGGGGTTTGGCAGAATGGCGTAGTGGCGCGCGATGTCGTTGCGCACCTCCCCCTCCTCGCGGCCCACTTCGTGCATAAAAGCCTGCTTGGAGCCCAGCAGCATCACGGCAAACCAGCGGGCATCCTCATCGTCGTCAAAATCGGCCACGAGCACGTCGGTGGACTCGGCTTTCTCGGCTTTGGGGAGCTCGGAGGAGATAAACTCCGCAATCTGCTGCGACAGGTCCACGAACTCGCGCTCGCCAAAGAAATAGCCCTTGAGCTCGCCGCCAAACGCAGAGTTCTCGGCAAACGTGGCACGTTTATTGTCGGCCGAGGTGCGTGCGCGGCGCAGATGCGTGGTCACGAAGTTGCGCACGGTACGGCTCTCGATATCCAACTCGCGCTGGCTCATGACGTTGACGGCAGAGTCAAAGTCCAGGATATGCAGAATAGCGTGATTGATTTTCATATACGGCATTCCGTTCTAGATCGATTTCGGCACGAACCAGTATAGCGGTCGAGCCCGACCCAGGCGCATCGAAGATTGATGCATCGGGGACAGGTTGCTTTGCACCAATGGCTAGCGCAGGAGCTCGGACTGCCAAACCTCGAGCTGTTCTGCCAAACTCTTGCCGGCAGCGGGCATGTCGATCTGGGGTCGTTTGGGCAGCAGTGCGCATTTAAGGATTGCCGCGATGGTCTGCGAGACAAAACGTCGCGTATCCTTGTCAAAGCCTTGCGCAGCCTGGAGCATCACGGGCAGGCTCTCGCGCAGATTCCCAGCGATATCCGCAAACCGCTCAGCACCCGTAGCCTCAAACACGGAGAACAACGCATCTACAAAACGCTCGCGCTCGCTAGGCCCCACTGCAAGCAGCATCTCGCGAATGGAATCATCAACGTATCGAGCACCGGCGGACAGGCGCTCACAGTACACGAAGTCGTGACCATCAACCACCCAGCTAAAGGGATTGTGCTGCAGCAGGCTGAACTCGGTGCTCTCAACGATGGCATAGTCCTCCTGTGTCTCGAACATCATGCCAAAGATCGACGACCGAGGTAGCGTCTTGTCGATTCGACCGGAAAGATCGGCAAAGGCGTTTCCGTTCAGAAACTCCTCGACGAAGCCCGGACCATCATGGGAATACGCCCGTTCGATTCGCTCACGGGCGACATCGGAGCACATCGCCGCACCGTACACCGCAAGGTTTCCACCCTTGGAATGACCTCCGCACAAAAGCGGCCCGTCGATCGCATCCGCCGCCTCGTCCACATAACGCGCCGCGGATTCCTGGGCCGGCACAGGACACCGGAACGCCATGTTAAAGTCCTCTTTCCAGCCCACAATCGTGCTGTCGGTCCCCCGGAAGGAAAGATAACTAAACCCCACCGGAAACCGGAACGCCATGGCTGCAAACTGCTCTGTCGTCACCACATCGCTCACGGCACGATAGCCGCAAACGTGCACGCCACGGTAGCGAGGGCTTGCTGCCACGGCCTCCAGCAAGGCCCTGCTCCCCTCTGGGTCCCACAAGTCGTCAATCATGTCCCGGTAGCACTCGGCACGCAGCAGCTCGCGTACGTCTAGGCCCTGCCAGTTCGTCAGCTCCGCCATATCACCCGGCAAACGCAAATAGGACAACCATGCAAAGACCAGGCTATCCACCGCGCAGAACGGCCGCTCCTCAAACGGATCAAACGCCGTCTGGGCATAGGTCAAAAAATTAGGCGAATCCGGCATGGCCCTCCCATCAACTATGGTGCATTGGGGTCAGGTGACTTTGCACCAAAAAGGCGCCCGGGCCGTGTGGACCCGGACGCCTTCATTGTAGCTTTTCGCTCTAGCGAGCTTGATTTAGCAGGAGAAGTCAACGCTGTCGATGATGTCCTTGAGGGCCTTGGCGGAGGCGGTGAGCTCATGCTGCTCGTCATCGTTCAGCGGCACGGGGACGCGGCAGACGACGCCGTCGCGGCCAACGACCGTCGGCATGGAGATAGCCAGATCGGACAGGCCATACTCGCCCACCATGAGCGAGGAAACGGGCAGAACGGTCTGCTCATCGCGCATGACAGCGGTGCAGATGCGCTTGACGGCCATGGCGACGCCGTAGTAGGTGGCGTGCTTCTTCTCGATGATGGTGTAGGCGGAGTTCTTGACGTCCTCGGCGATACGCTTCTCGGCAGCCTCGTGCTCCAGATGACCGTGAAGCTCGCAGAAGGTGTTCAGCGGAACGCCGGCAACCTGAGCGCTGGACCAAGCGACAAACTCGGAGTCGCCGTGCTCACCCATGACGTAGGCCTGAACGTCGCGCGGGTCAACCTCGACGTGGGCGCCAAGCATCTGCTGCAGACGGCCGGTGTCGAGTACGGTGCCGGAGCCGATGACATGGCCCTCGGGCAGGCCGGACATCTTGATGGCGGCGTAGGTCAGAACATCGACCGGGTTGGAGACGATGAGCAGAATGCCATCGAAGCCAGACTTCTTAATCTCGGGGATAATGGACTTAAAGATATTGACGTTCTTGTTGACCAGGTCCAGGCGGGTCTCACCGGGCTTCTGGGCAGCGCCAGCGGTGACGACGATCATGGCGGCGTCGGCGACATCGGAATAATCGCCGGCATAGATCTTCATCGGCTCGGCAAACGTCATGCCGTGTGCGATATCCAGAGCCTCACCCTCGGCGCGGTTCTTGTCCACGTCGATGAGGACCATCTCGGAGAACAGACCGCTCTGCATCAGCGCGAACGCCGAAGACGAACCGACGAAACCGCAGCCGACAATAGCGACCTTCTTCTCGTTAACCATAAGAAACTCCCATCTCACTCCACAAACAAGCCGCCCGGGAACGACCCGAGCGGCTTGCCGTAATCCCAATACATCCAATCGGGACTTTGATTATGCTCCTATTCGCAGCCAAAAATCGACCGTTTACCGAAATTGTTTGCAGGATTCGTAAAATAACTGCACGAAATCGGTTTCGAGCTATTGACGAGGCAAAATAGCTTTCTAATACAGGCCCGCCTCGCGAATGGCCTCGACAGCCAAAGCAATCTGATCGGGTGGCAGAACCAGCGCCATGCGCACGTGCCCCTCGCCCGAAGGACCAAAGCTCGCGCCCGGCGTCACCACAACGCCGGCCTTCTCCATGAGCTCCTCGCAAAACGCCATGGAATCGGTGCGACCACCGGGAAGCTTGGCCCACACAAACATAGAGCCATGCGCGTTGGGACGCTCCCAGCCCAGGCCCTCAAGACCGTCGCACAGGGCATCGCGGCGCTCCTGGTACTTCAGACGCTGCGCCTCGACCTCATCGCGCGGACCGTTTAGGCAGGCGATGGCGGCCTTCTGGATCGGGAAGAACATGCCAAAGTCGATTTGGCTGCGCAGCTTGGCAAAGGCCGAGACCACGTCCTCGCGGCCGACCAAAAAGCCAATGCGGGCACCGGTGACGTTAAACGACTTGGAAAGCGAGAAGAACTCCACGCCCACCTCGAGCGCACCGGGATACTGCAAGAAGCTGCCACCCGGCTCGCCGTCGAACACGATGTCGGAGTACGCGTTGTCATGGACGATGAGCAGGTCGTGCTCGCGGGCGAAAGCGATGATCTCCTCGTAGATCTCGGGCGTGCCCACCGAGCCCACCGGGTTCGCGGGCAGCGACACGATCATGTACTTGGCACGATCGGCAACCTCGGGGTCGATACCCGCCACATAGGGCAGGTAATTGTGCTCGGCAACCAGCGGATAGTACTCGAGCTTGGCATCGGCGATCTTGGCACCCGCCTCGAAGACCGGGTAGCACGGATCGGGCACCAGGATGGTATCGCCCGGATCGAGCAGAGCCAGGCCCAAATGGCCAACGCCCTCCTGCGTGCCGTTGCACGACTGCACCATGGACGGCGTAATGCCCGAAACGCCAAAGCGACGCTCATAGTAATCGCACACGGCCTGCTTGAGTTCGGGCAGGTCGCGCAGGGCGTACTTCCACATCTCGGGATCCTGGGCGGCTTGTGTGAGCGCATCGACCACGTGGCCGTACGGCTTAAAGTCGGGCGTGCCCACGCTCATGTTGTAAATGGTCTTGCCCTGAGCCTTCAGCGCGAGAAGCTTGTTGTTGAGCGAGGCGAAGACCTCCGCGCCAAAGCGATCGAGACGCTGCGATGCCTGCATGGTGCCACCTTTCGATATAAAAAACGCGGCGCTCCGACAAGAGCGCCGCGCGATACGGGCCATCAGATTGCAAAAGTGTAACGCTTGCAACCCCCGCATTGGTTCAATTTGGTCAACCTTAGTCAATTGGATTGAGCGCGTCGATCTGCGCAAGCCACAAACGTGAGCTGGCGTCACTCGGCATACGCCAATCGCCGCGCGGGCTGAGCGTCACCGAGCCCACCTTGGGACCATCGGGCAGGCAGCTGCGCTTAAACTGCTGGGCAAAAAAGCGACGATAGAACGTACGCAACCACGTGTGGACGGTCTTGGCGTCGTAGACGCCCTCGAAGCTCTTGAGCGCCATGCGGTAGATTTTGCCCGGCTCAAAGCCAAAACGCAGCAGGTAGTAGAGGAAGTAGTCGTGCAGCTCGTACGGGCCCACCAAATCCTCGGTCTTCTGTGCGATCTCGCCATCGCCCGTGGGCGGCAGAAGCTCGGGGGACACCGGCGTGTCGAGGATATCGAGCAAAACCTCGGCAATGCGCCCGCCAAAGACATCGGCCGCATAGCGCACCAGATGGCGCACAAGCGTCTTGGGCACGCTCGCGTTGACGGCGTACATGCTCATGTGGTCGCCGTTGTACGTAGCCCAGCCGAGCGCCAGCTCCGACAGGTCGCCCGTGCCGATGACAAAACCGCCAGCCTGGTTGGCCAGATCCATCAGAATCTGCGTACGCTCGCGAGCCTGGCTGTTCTCGTAGGTCACGTCCTGTACGGTCGGATCGTGCTCAATGTCCTTGAAGTGCTGCTCCACAGCCGCGTGAATCGAAATCTCGCGGAAGCCCACGCCCAAGTCGCGGGCAAGCGACTCGGCATTGGACTTGGTACGATGCGTCGTGCCAAAGCCGGGCATGGAGACCGCCGTGATGCCCGTACGCGGCAGTCCCAGCGCATCGAAGGCACGCACGGTCACAAGCAGTGCCAGCGTGGAGTCCAAGCCGCCCGAAAGGCCGATGACCGCAGCCTTGGTGCCCGTGTGGGCAAGGCGGGTCTTGAGGCCAGCAGTCTGCAGATTGAGAATGGTCTCACAGCGCTCGGCCAGATCACCGTGGTCGGCCGGCACAAAAGGCGCGCGAGGGAAAACGCGGTCGATATCGCAGGCATCGCGCAGGACAGGCTCTTTAGCCAGCACGCCCTCAAACGAAAACTCAACGGTCGTGGCCTCCGGCGCATCGTCGGTGCGCGTCCACGTGGTCGAGCGACGGCGCTCGGCAACCAGGCGGTCAAGATCGACATCGGCCACCGCCATATCGCAGGTGAGGAGCTTCGTGGCGGCGAGCTTAGATCCGTTTTCATAGACGAGGTTCTCGCCCGCAAAGACCATATCGGTCGTGGACTCGCCCTCACTCGCGTCCGCATAGGCATAGGCGCAGTACAGGCGCGCGCTCTGGTTGGATATGAGGCTGCGTCGGTAATCTGCCTTACCGATGATCTCGTCGGAAGCGGAGGGGTTGAGAATCACCGTGGCACCGGCAAGCGCCATCTCGGTCGAAGGAGGTGCCGGCACCCACAGGTCCTCGCAGACCTCGACGCCCAGCACCAAATCCTCGGCACCCTCATCACAGCAGCGGTAGACAAGTCCCGAACCCAGCGGAACCGGACCCTGACCGGCAAACTCGACCCACACAGGATCTGCGGGCGCCGGAGCAAACCAGCGGCGCTCGTAGAACTCGCCATAGTTGGGCAGATACTTCTTGGCCGTGAGGCCCAAAAGCTCACCCGCGCAGCACACGGCGGCGCAGTTGTAGATATTCTCGGCAACTGCAACGGGAAGACCGATGGTAAAGACAATCGGCAGCTCGCGAGTTTCATCGAGAATATGTGCCAGTGCGGTCTCGCAGGCATGCAGCAGTGTGCGGTTATGGAACAAATCGGCCGCGGTATAACCGGTCAGGTTAAGCTCGGGCAGCACCAGCGCGCGAACGCCGCGCTCGGCAGCATCGCGAACAGCCACCAGCGCAACCTCGGCATTACCCTCGACATCGGCGACGCGAATCTGCGGCGACGCCGCCGCCACACGCAAAAAGCCATCAGACTGAGAAAGGTGAAGATTCATAAGAATGCTCCCGTGCGTAAACGCCATTCACAACAATTAGCAAGCCCTATTGTAGTTCAACCGCCGGGCGTAACCACATCCCACCAACTTGGTGAGCTATTGATGAGTTGATGGTATCTGCTAAATGTCACGTACGATTCACATCTGGTGGGTACCCTGATGGCTGCATGAAACGAAGCAGATTTACACCGGGAGGACCCCGTATGACAACCAAGTACACTGACGCGCCGCGCACGCGCGTCATGACACCGGCCGCGCTCAACAACGGCGTTCACGAAAACCATTCCATCGGACAGACCATGGCCATCGCGCCCAAAAAGGGCCTGTTCGATGACATTTCCATTCCCCAGATCATCGCCGGCGCCGCAGCAGCCGCCACAAGCGTCGCGCTTGCTTCCAAGATCGGTATCGCCGGATCGGTGATCGGTGCCGCCGTGAGCTCGGTCATCACCGTTGTGTCCTCGCAGGTCTACCGCCACTTTATCTCTGCCAGCGCCAAAGCCCTCAAAGGTACGCACGCCGACGTCGACTACCCCGCCGGCGCCTATGAGCCCGTTGAATTTAATGCCGAGGAGCACCTGGGCGGCGCCGCGACTACTCAGGAGATGCGCCAGATTGCGGGGCGCGCGACCACGGCGCGCGTTGCCCCCGACAGCTTGCGCGCCAAGGCGGCGGCAGAGCGCAGCCAGACGCAAAAGAAGGTCATCGTCTTCTCGATCGCCATCGCCATCGTCGCGGTCATTGCCTGTGCCGGCGCCATCCTTATCACCACCGCCGGTGAGGGTCTGGGCGAGCGCCCCGAGCCGATTCTGTCGTCGCGCACGACCGAGCACGACGCGGATAGCACTGGTCAATCGCAAAGCCAGCAGGACGACTCGCAGGGCACCTCCGCATCCACCGACTCGTCCTCGAACACCCCCGATCAATCGCAGGGCGTCGATTCTTCCGTGAACAACAGCGGCACGCAATCCGGCACGACCGACTCAAGCCAAACGACTGACAGCTCGCAGCCGAGCACGGGCGACCAGACAAGCGACAATACATCGGGCACGGGATCTACCGACAACAGCAGCACTAACAGCTCGAGCGGAACCGCGTCCGGCACGGCATCTGACAGCTCGAGCCAAGGCACGGCGTCGGGCAACTAAGCACGTTTGCCTCTCATAGATAACCGACCTGTATAACGGGCGCGAACCGGCAACGGTCGCGCCCGTTTGCCTTGGGCGCCGAGGTGGCACGCCCCGTGCGATGGTAAGATGCTTTGGTGTGTAAAGAGGAGATTTGCCATGAGCAAGACAATAGTTAAGCCCACGCTATCGCTGGGCAACCACATCTATCTATATCGTCTGCTGCGCGATGCGATTGGGTGCGGCAAGCAAACGTTTATGACGCAGGTCGAGGAGACGCTCGCCGCCGGCGACATGGCCGCTTATGACCTGGGCTTCGAGTCCACGCGCGAGCTGCTCGAGGAGCTTGACGACTGCATTAAGCTGACTGTCTTTAAGGGCGGTCGCCTGTATGCCACCGTCATCGCCAACGAGGCCTGGGATGCCGCCCTTGCCAAGGGCGAGGACAAGCCCAAGGCCGCCAAGGGCGCCAAGCAGTCCTACAAAAAGAAAAAGCGCGGCGAGAAGGACCTCAAGGCCGTGCGTCCCAAGCACGTTAAGCGTCCCGAACCCGTAGTTGAAGCTGCGCCTGAGCCCAAGCCCGAGCTCGAAGTCACTATTGAGGTAACAGCAGAAGCCGAAACCGAAACCGCCGCCACGACCGATCCCGAAGTCATATCCGAGCAGGAAGCCACTGCGGAGCTCAACGAGGCTCCCAAGTCGACAACCGAAGTAGCCGCTAACCAACCCGAGACGCCTGCGTTCCAAAACGGCGATGTCTTTGGCAACGAGGCCGAGGACGATCAGTCCGACGAGCCCGCCGATCAAGGCGCTACCGAGTCGACGCCAGAGCCCGAGACGCCGCAGCCTGCCATCTCGCTTACGGTCGTCTATGACCCCGAGAACGCAAACGCCGGCATCACCACCATGGCATCCACGCCCATCGAGGCAAAGCCGAGCGTCGAGAACGAGAACGCGACGCAGGTTGAGGTTGAAACTACAGCTGCAGACGCGCCCGTCACCGTGAAGCCCGCAGATTCCACGATCAAGCCGAAGACGACGCTGAAGCCCGCACCCGTCATCGAATCCGTGCCCGCCTCTGCTTGCGACCAAATTCCCGCACCGACACCGGCTTCGGTACCCGCAGCGGCCCCAACCCTCGCACCTGCAGCGCCCGCCATCCCCGAGGACTTCCCCGTCGATTTCGCAACCGAGGTCTTCTGCCCCGGCCCGCTTCTGCACCAGCTGTCGACCTATCTCCCCTACGGCGCTGACACGCTCGGCATTGTCGGCGAGTACTACTGGATCGCCCGCGAGCGCGGTACCATCGAGGCCGCGCGAAACCGCGCAAGCTTCCCCCTGCGCTACACGCAGACCGGCGAGCGCCACGAAGTCACCGTGCGCATCCGCCGCAACACCACCGGCGGTCTCGGAGCCGCCTGGACCATCGACAAAGTCGAGCCTTCTACCAAGTAACAAAAAGGGACGATAACCCTCAAGGTTATCGTCCCTTTCTCGTTAGGTCACCTGAGCTCGACTAATCGCGCGTCAGCTTGCGGTGAATACGATGCGGCTGGGCTGCGTCCTCGCCCAGGCGCTCGATACGGTTGGCCTGATAGGCCTCGAAATTGCCCTCGAACCAATACCAGTTGCCCGGATTCTCGTCGGTGCCCTCCCACGCCAGAATGTGCGTGGCGACGCGGTCCAGGAACATACGATCGTGGCTAATGACCACCGAGCAGCCCGGGAACTCGAGCAGCGCCGCTTCGAGCGAAGACAGCGTCTCGACGTCGAGGTCGTTCGTGGGCTCGTCGAGGAGCAGCAGGTTGCCGCCCTGCTTGAGCGTAAGCGCCAAGTTCAGACGGTTGCGCTCGCCGCCGGAGAGCACGCCAGCGCGCTTCTGCTGGTCCTGGCCCTTAAAGCCAAAGCTCGCCACATAAGCGCGGCTCGGAACCTCGGTCTCGCCGACCATCATGTGGTCCAGGCCGTCCGAGACGACCTCCCACAGGTTCTTATCGGGGTCGATGCCGGAACGGTTCTGGTCGACGTAAGAAATCTTGACGGTCTCGCCCACCTCGAGCTCGCCCGAAGTCAGCGGCTCCAGACCCACGATGGTCTTGAAGAGCGTAGTCTTGCCCACACCGTTGGGGCCGATGACGCCCACGATGCCGTTACGCGGCAGGGTGAAAGAAAGGTCGTCGATGAGCACACGGCCATCGAACTCCTTGTGCAGGTGATGGGCCTCGAGCACCTTGTTGCCCAGACGCGGTCCAACGGGAATGCGGATGTCGGTCCAGTCGAGCTTCTGGCTTGCGCGGGCCTCGGCCTCCATCTCCTCGTAGCGAGCCAGACGGGCCTTGTTCTTGGCCTGGCGAGCCTTGGGCGAGCTGCGTACCCACTCGAGCTCGGCCTCCATGCGCTTGGCGAGCTTGGCATCGCGGTTACCCTGTGCCTCGATACGCGCGGCCTTGGTCTCCAGATACGTGGAGTAGTTGCCCTTGTAGGGATAAAGGTGACCGCGGTCGACCTCGCAGATCCACTCGGCAACGTTATCCAGGAAGTAGCGATCGTGCGTGACGGCAAGCACCGAGCCCTGGTAGTTGTGCAGGAAGTGCTCGAGCCACAGGATCGACTCGGCGTCCAGGTGGTTCGTGGGCTCGTCGAGCAGCAGCAGGTCGGGAGCCTCGAGCAGCAGCTTGCACAGGGCCACGCGGCGGCGCTCGCCGCCGGAAAGCACGTTGACCGGCATGTCGGAATCGGGCAGCTGCAGGGCGTCCATGGCCTGGCCGAGCTTGGAATCGATATCCCAGCCGTCGGCGGCGTCGATCTCGTCCTGGAGCTTTCCCATCTCAGCCATGAGGGCGGCCATGTCGCAATCCGGGTCGCACATCTCCTCGCCGATCTTGTTGAAGCGATCGACCTTGGCGATCATGTCGCCAAATGCCATGCGCACGTTCTCGATGACGGTCTTGTCGTCGTCGAGCGGCGGCTCCTGCTGCAGGATACCCACGGTGTAGCCGGGGGTAAGCCTGGCATCGCCGTTGGAAACTTCCTCGATGCCGGCCATGATCTTGAGCAGGGTCGACTTACCCATGCCGTTGGGACCCACAACGCCGATCTTGGCGCCAGGGTAGAAACTCAGAGTCACGTCGTCAAGGATTACCTTGTCGCCATGGGCCTTGCGAGCCTGATACATCTGGTAGATAAACTCTGCCATTTGCCTGTTTTATCCTTTCTACCTGCTGTTTCCCTATTCTTGATTCGCTTTAGTGGAAACGAAATGAGGGAACCAGCTCTGAAACGTAACGAAAAAGGGGCATGGTTGCCCATACCCCCTAATACTACCTGGGAAAAGTCCCCCGGAACATACTATGAACTGCGTACGCTAGTTTTCCGCAACCTTAGCGAGCGGCTCGCTGCGATTTGCGCCACAGCAGATACGAGTAGACGTAGACGGCTCCAACCGAACCAAACGCCAGAACCGCAATCACCGCGGCGACGACTTCACTCGAAAGCACGCTGCCTGCCACGCCCATCACAATCAGGCCAAAGCCCAGCACCATAAAGCAGGCACCGCCAAAGCGCTGCGTACGGCGCCAGTTCTCGGGATTGGCAAGCGCCCAAGGCGTCTTGATACCGAGCGTATAGTTCTGCTTCACACGCGGCAAGTAGTTGCCTACGCCGATGAACAGCAAACCGATAGCACCGGAAATCAGCACGTTGACCGAACCGACCGCCGGCACCACGCCCCAGACCGTAAGCTCTCCCAGCCAGCTTACGGCACACATGAACAAGGTGAAGGCGATTACGAAGCCCTGGTAGAACTTGCCCGAGGTTCGATATGCCTCACCTTTGGGGTCGATGCGCGGCACCACGCAGAACATTGCGAGACACACCAGGGGCAACGCGCCGAGCGCGGAGGCCATCCAGCTGGGACCCCAACCGTCGACGGCGCCGTTCGCGCCCCAGTGCGTGGGAATCTGCGCAGGCAAGCTCGGCATCACCATGAGATGCGCTACGACATTGGCGACGCACAGAGCGACCAGCGCAATCCACACGCGCGACGATACCCCCGTGGGGTGAATGCCCTTGTTTTCGTTATTCATCCTTATCACCTTCCGTGTTTGTAAAGCCCATAAACCAACCGATCAAGTCCTGCATGACGGTAGTGTTTAAGCTGTATACGATGTTTTGACCATGACGTTCGTCGGTTACCAACCCGGCGTTTTTGAGCGTCGCCAAGTGATGGCTCAGCGACGGCTTACTGATATCGAAATGCTCGGCAAGCTCCCCCGCCGTGCAATTGCCCTCGCGCAGCAACTCCAAAATGCGCCGTCGCGTTGGATCGGCAAGCGCCTTAAAACCCTCTCCCGGCATAAGACCCCCTTTCATCATCTCTCATGACGCGCACACTATACTCGATATTTAGATGTTTGTCTAACTATCTAATCTTGTACTCAAAAAAATAGCCGCCTCCGCGTAATGCGAAGACGGCCACTTCTCACGCTACAAACGTGTTTTTGAGTTGGCCAACCCGCTGCAACGGGTGCCATCTGCTTCAATCTTATGCGAACCCCGATCCCATTTCAACAAGCCCAAGGGCTCAAATGGAATCGCGATAACACCTATAATGGCGATAGCTAAAACACGATTCGCTTCCCCATCGGAGGATGTCTATGACCGAAACCACAGCCGCAACCCCCAACGAGACACGCGACACCAAGCTCGAGATCATCATGGGCCGCGAGGCACTCGACAAACTCGCCGCCGCCACGGTGCTGGTGCTCGGCTGCGGAGGTGTGGGCTCCAATTGCTGCGAGGCACTTGCCCGCGGCGGCATTGGTCATTTCGTCATTCTGGATAAGGACATCATCGCGCCCAGCAATATCAATCGCCAGGCCATCGCCTTTCAAAGCACCATCGGCAAGCGCAAGGTCGATGTTATGGAAGCCATGATCCACGACATCAATCCAGCCGCTACCGTCATCAAGCGCACCGAATACCTGTTGAGCGACAATATCGACGAATTTTTCGCGCGCGTTTTGGAGCAGACGGACGGCAAGCTCGACTACGTCGTCGACGCCATCGACACCATCTCGGCCAAGCTCACCATTGCCAAATATGCTCAGGACCACGACATTCGTTTGGTTAGCTCCATGGGCGGGGCCAACAAGCTCCATCCCGAGTGCCTCCGCTTTGCCGACATTTTCGATACGGTACGTGACCCCATGAGCCGCATCATGCGCAAAGAATGCAAGAAGCGCGGAATCAAGAGTCTGCATGTACTGTTTAGCTGCGAGGAATCGGTTAAGACACAGCCCCGCGACCCTTACAATATCCACGAGCGCACCGAGCTCGGAACCGCCAGCTTTATGCCGCCCATCATGGGCCAGATGATTGCCGGCGAGGTTATCCGCCAGATCAGTGGCCGCGGCACCGAGCGCGTGCGCGCCGATGGCCAGCGCTTGGACTAGCGGAGCGCGCCGAGATGGAGCCCCGGTTATTTGATGCACACTGCCATCTTGATTTAATGGCTCACCCGGACGCCGTTGCCGATGAGGCAACGGCGCTGGGCTTGGGTCTATTTGATTGCGGCGTCGATCCACGCGACTTTTCGGCCGCAAACGAGCGCGCTCGTCGCCACCCGGGCATCATCGCCGGCGTTGGGCTTCACCCCTGGTGGCTCGCCGATGGCCACTGCGGTTTTGCCGAAGTCAATCTGCTTTGCGAAGTTGCTGCGCTAGAACGCTACATCGGCGAAGTCGGACTCGACTTTTCCGCGCGCTTTGCTGGAAGTGAGCCGCTACAAATACAGGCACTTAACCGGCTCTGCGATGCGCTCGTGCAGCATCCTCTTACCGGGCGCGTGATATCAATTCACGCCGTTCGTTCGGCAGGAGCCGTACTGGACGTCCTCGAATCGCATGGACTACTCATCCCAAACCCCGACTCCCCCGCTATCATCTTCCACTGGTTTAGCGGCACTTCGGACGAACTCACCCGCGCGCGTAATGCGGGCTGCTATTTTTCCGTCAACGAACGCATGCTCGCGACCAAGCGCGGTCGCGAATACGCACGACAGATTCCACTCGACCGCCTACTGCTCGAGACCGATGCGCCGGCCGAGCCAAACACAGAAACAAGCGCGCAGTCGCTCATCAGGTCGCTCACAAGGACCTCAGAACGCATCACCTCGCTCAAAAACTGCGACGCAAAGCGCATCGAGTCGATAGTTTTAACAAATGCGCGCTCTGTTTTTGACCTTCGCTAACCCCTGGTGTGCAAAAAATGCCAAATATGAGTACTGCTACCGGAATGGATACATTTCTTTTAACTTTCCAACCGCCAGAATAATCCTCGATTGTCCGCTAATTAAAGCTTTTACAGTCATTCATCCTGCGTTTTCGCAAATCTTAAACCCCTCCAGACGCTCAAATCACGTCTGAAGGGGTTGATTTTGCTGCGACTAAATTAGTCACAGTACTCATATTTGGCATTTTTTGCACACCGGGTCCCGAGAAGGCGCCTGCACCTCCCCGGGACCGCTCGGCTATTCGACGATTGGTGCTCCGTGGCCCCAAGAACCTTCCATGCCGCACACGGTCGAGGCAAACCCGGCAGCAAAGTCGAGCGCGCGCTCGATGGCCTCGGCGCCATCTTCACCACGCTTGGCGGAATCGAGATAGCACATCAAAAACGAGGTGAGGAACGAGTCGCCCGCCCCCATGGTGTCCTTCATGTCCGTTACCGGTTTAGCCAGCTGGCGGTAATAACGATCGCCGTCGTAAGCAATGCAGCCCTCGGCGCCCGCCGTAGCCGACACAAAACGCGGACCCAAGCCCTTCACCCATGCCAGACGCTCGCGGATCTCGTCCTCACTCGCGGCATCCGCCGCACTAAAGAAGGCGAAATCGACGTAGGGCGCAATCTGCTCGTAGTACTCGTCGGTAGAGTCGTCCGAAAAGTCAAAAGAGACCGTGACGCCCGCAGCCTTCAACTTGGGCAGCTCGCGCTCGGTAAAGCAATAGTTGCCCGAATGAACCACATCGAACTGCTTCATGTACGAAAGGTCAAAGCGATCGAGGACATAGCGCGCATCGCCACGGATACCGCCCTCGTTGGAGCCGAGGAAGACACGGTCACCGTCAACAACGGTCACGCGAGCCGCTCCGTTCTCGCCAATCATCTGCTCGCACTTGTCAAGCTCGATACCCTCATCCTCGAGGCTTGCAATGACATGCTCGGCAGCGGCGTCATTGCCAAAAATGCCCATGTATGCAGAGCGTGCGGCACCGCATTTCTTGGCATAAACGGCGAAGTTCACCGCATTGCCGCCGGGATACATGGTGTGGATATGCTCGTAGCGATCGACGACGTTGTCGCCAAATCCGAGCGCGTTAACGTTAAATGCCATGGCCTTTGTCCCTTCTAGTACTCGACGACGCCCATGTAGCGACGGAAATCGGGATCATGGTCAAACACCTTGCCGCGTGCGGCACGCAGCTCGCAGTTCATGGCGTAGAACAGCACCGGGTCCAGATAGGCACGGACGCTCGCCGGCACGGCTTCCATACCGTACTCCTTGGCATCGAGCACCATCAGCGTATCGGTATGCGTCTTAAGGAACGCCAGGGCGCGCTCGTCCATAGCACGGCACTCGCTGGAGCCCATCTGCAGGAAGTAAAAAACGCCATCCTGAGTAGCCTCGAAGGGGCCATGGAAGTACTCGGCAGAGTGGATGTAGCTGCAGTGCTGCCACTGCATCTCCATAAGAGAGCAGATAGCGAAACCGTAGGTCTGGCTAAAGTTGGGACCGCTGCCCAGAATATAGAAGAACTCGTGCTCCTGGCAAAGCTTGGCAAAGCGATCGCCCAGCTCGGCATTTACCTTCTCACGTGCCGGGGGAAGAATCTTATCCATCTCGGCGATACCGGCATACATATCGGCAAGATCGGCGTAGCCCTCCTGCTGATCGAGCAGCTCGGCCGCAAGCGACAGCGAAATGCCAGCGGGGACCTCGGCCTGCGGCACACCCTCGCCCCACGGGTAGACCCACGTGGTCCACTTGCCGGAGTCGATCTTGGATCCAGCGTTGTCGGTCTGGGCGATCACCGTAGCGCCGGCGGCAAGGGCAATCTCGCAGCCCTCGACGACCTCGGGGGTGTTGCCGCTGTGGCTGCAGGCAATGACCAGGGACTTCTCGCCCAGACGACGCGGACGCATGATATCGAACTCGCGAGCCGTATAGATATACGAAGTGAAGGTGGTTGCCTCGCGCTGCAGAAGCTCATGAGCCGGGATCAAATCGATCATGGAGCCACCGCAAGCAATCCAGTAGACGCTGTCGAACTTGCCCTTCTCGGCAATTGCCTCTTTGATCAGATCGTGTGCGTTCATATCCAGTTCCTTTCTTGTTTGGGCCGCAATCAATGACGTTGGTTGCGTGGCCGATAGTTGTTTTAGTCAATCAGATATTTCTCGAATGCGGCCATGTTCTTGGCATCAGCCGCCGCCGGGTCATCGTAGTAACGACCGTCCGTAATTTCCTGGCCCAGCATGCCGTCGAAACCATGGGCGTTGAGTGTGGCAACGAAGGCGTCCATATCGTGCTTGCCATCGCCCCACACCAGATGGCCATACGGGTCACCGTCGATAAAGTGCATCTCGTGAATTGCCCCATCACCAAAGGCGGCAAACCAGTCCTCGAGCGTCTCGCCTGCAACGCCCATCGCGGTTGTATCAACCATGGGCTGTAAGTACGGGCTCGCGACCTCGTCAATCATGCGTTTCGCATCGGAAACCGTCGTCACAAGGTTGCTCTCCTCGGGACGCAGGCTTTCCATCGTAAGCACCAGACCGTGCTCGCCGGCATACTCCGCCAGAATGGACAAGTGCTCGCGGCTGCGCTTCCAGGCTTCCTCGCGGTCCTCGTCCCAGTCGCCCCAGCCCGAGTTGATGGACATACGGTCGCACCCAAGTACCTCGGCAAGCTCAATGCCGTGTTTAAAGTACGCCAGGCTGCGCTGTTCATGCAGCGGCTTGCGTGCGCAGTACTGCCAAGGATAGACAACATTCTCGGGGCACAGAGTACGATACCTAAGCCCACGGTCTGCAGCCTTTTTCGCCAGGACCTCAGCCTCAAAGTAGCCCGTATGGTCGAGCGTCACATGCGGCTCTGCACACCACAGCTCAATGGACTCAAAGCCCAAACGCTGCTGCACATCAAGGAAGTAATCGAGCGACCACATGATGTAGTGGATATTCATGCCCGCAATCTGCTCGCGGCGCAGCGTCGGTTTGGATTCAGACATCTTATGCCTCCTTATTTCGATCGAACACGATTTGTCCGTCCGACATCGTCATATCAACCGCAAGATCGCGTGCGTCGCGATAATCGAGGTCGAACACATCCCGATCGAGCACGCAGATATCGGCAAGCTTGCCGGCCTCGAGCGTACCCAGCTCGTCTTCGCGCATCAGATCGTACGCGCCCCCGGCAGTCCAAGCGCGCAAAAGCTCGACAAGCGTCAGCACGTTGGCCTCATTCACGGGCAGTCCGTCGGCGAAGAATCCGCCGCACGCGCTGATGATTGACTCGCCCAGGCTCGGAATCAACAGCGGCAAATCCGTTCCACAGCACACTGTGCATCCGGAATCTTCCATGCCGCGGCGATTCCAGCTGTGCAAAAGTCGCGTCTCGCCAATTTGTCGACGCATCATCGACAGGCAATCCTCGCGCCGGTCCAGCGTCAGAATCTGCGGATAGACCTCGCAAATTCCACCTAACTTGCCAAACTCGACAAGATCGGTCGGGTCAGAGTTCTCGAGATCGGTAATCGCATGGCGGCGAAGCATCCGTCCATGCTCGTCTCGAGGCAGCGAGGCATAGAGCGCCACGGTGCGACGAACGGCGCCATCGCCCTGGCAATGCAAGGAATATCGGAAGCCGTCAGCATCAATTGCACGCAGCTCGCTTTCAATCAGATCCCACTCTGGCTCCTCGACGACCGTCTTGCCGGCAGCGCCCGCATCGGCCGTATCCTCATAGGGGTCAATCATCTCGGCAAGCCCCGCCCATACGCCGCGATCGGTCATACGGTTGAAGCCAGAAAAACGAACGAACGGTCCCCGGAAGCGCTCTCGTGCCTCGCGAGCATATGCCAGATTTGCACCGGCGCCCACCGGCTGCGACATCATAGAGACGCGAACCGTCAGCTCGCCAGATTCCTCACGGCGAGCCATTTCGTCGGCAAAGCCGTAGTAGTCATCAAACGCCATCTCCTTGATGGCGGTAACGCCGCGCTCGTTAAGCATGCTCATGTAGTCCGAATACCCCGCGCGCACCTCGGGCAACGCGAGGAAATCGCTCATCATGCGCCAGATCTTCTCGGCATAGCACGCCTGCGGTGTAAAACCGTATCGCGCACTGGCGGCAGCATTGAGAACGCAGGTCTCCGCGCCCGGTGTAAAGCAGACGACAGGGATATCACCAAAAAACTCGTCAAACACAGCTGCCGTATTTGCGTTCTCGGCATCCGATGCCAACGTTTCGGGCAGGTTGTGGCCAAAAGCCGCCGCGCAATCCGGATGACCATCTTTCCATGCACGCAAGAGCGACACGGCCTCTTTGGCATCAGCGACGCCGGACAGATCAGACCCCAACGTCCGCAGTGCCCAGCCCGTATAGAAGGTATGCACATCGATCAGGCCGGGCATGACGGTGCGGTCGCCCAGGTCAACTACCTCGTCCGCCTGGGTCAAATACGAAGCTACCTCGCACTTGGTGCCAACCGCCTCAATTCGATTGCCACGGACCGCTACGAAACCTTCAAACGGCAGGTCCCCCGTACCGGTAAAGACGCTCTTAGACGTCAGGACCGTCAAACAATCAGACATCACAACCACCTACACCGGAAGCATGCCAGAGATTGCCGTTACGATCAGGCCAAAGACGACCATGAAGATGAAGAACTTCCAAATGGTCTTCCACCATTGGCCAAACGAAATCTTAGCCACGGCAAGGCCGGCGACCGTCATGCCCGCCACGGGACTGATGGTGTTGATGGTCTGATTAGCAAACTGGAGCGCGGTAACAGCGGCTTCGGGATTGAGGCCCATAAGCTCGGTCAGCGGACCCATGACGGGCATGGTGAGCGCCGCAAGTCCAGAGCTCGAGGGAACCAGCAAAGAGAGCAGGCCAAGGACGATATACATAAACGTGGTGTAGACGGCGGCGGGCGCACCGGCGAGTGCAGTAGCGAGCGCCTGGAGGATGGTGTCGATGATCATGCCACCCTCTGCAATGACCAGAATACCGCGAGCGATGCCGATGACGATGGCGGCGTACGCAAAGTCGGCAATGCCTTTAACGAACTCCTCGGCGATCGTCTGCTGGTCAAGGCCGCCCAGGATACCGGCAAGCAAGCCCATACCAAGGAACACGGCGGAAATCTCATTCATGTACCAGCCCTGGGTAACAAGACCCCAGACGATAATGCCCATACCGCAGGCAAAATCGATAAGCACGAGCTTCTGACGGGTAGTAAACTCTTCCTCGATGGAGGCATCGGTCACGGAAAACTCAACACGCTTGAGCTTGTCGTCCTCGTACGTAATGGACGACTCGGGGTTTTTCTTGACACGCATGGCATAGCGCATGGCCCATGCGATACCGACGGCAGTGAAGATGACCCAAGAAACGGCGCGCAGCCACAGCTGAGGATTGCCCTCGATACCAATGATGCCTTGGGCGATCAAAACATTAAACGGGTCGATGGTCGAAGCACAATATCCCAGGTTAGGACCAAGGAAGCAGATGATAAACGCCGTCATCGAGTCATACCCGATACCCATCATGATGGGAATGAAGATGGCATAGAACGGCAGGGCTTCCTCAGACATACCAAACGTAGTGCCGCAAATGGACAGCAACGTCATCGTGATGGGAATGATGAGGATGTCCTTGTTCTTGAGCTTTTTAATCACACGGCTCATGCCGGCATTCAAAGCGTTGGTCTTGGTGATGACTGCGAACGATCCGCCAATCAATAAGACGAACGCAACGACGTCGGCAGCCTCCTGGATGCCCTTAGTAGGCGCTTGCAGGACCGCGAAGATATCCTGGCCCAGATTGATGGTCTCGCCGGTCTCGGAATCGGTGTAGTTCTTATCGACCTGTTCATAGGTTCCAGCAACGGCGACTTCACGCTCGCCCGCCGCTGTCGAAATCGTCTTGCGCTGATACTGACCAGAGGGAACGATCCAGGTCAGGACCGCAAAGACAACGATCAGCAAGAACATGATCGTATAGACATGCGGTAATTTGAACTTAAAACGTCTGTTTGTCTTCTTCGCCTTCGTATCTGACATAGATACCTCCAAAGAACTCGAGACTGCATCACATCTCGCTTCAACGCTTGCACAAGGCAAACGTTCTATGACGTTCTATAGATTACCAGCAGCTTTTTCCTTCATCAAGATAATTTCAAACTGATTGCCGCGACGCGGTTGAACGGTTGCGTTTGCGCCGTGAACGGTATGGAAACGCCCGGTGAGATGATCCACCGGGCGTTTCCATTCGCAATGTCCTAGATGTCAAAAACGTAGCGAGACCCAACGATTCGCTGACGACCGATGATAAACGGCCGCCGCTGCTCATCGAAAAAGAAGGCTTCCATATAAAACAAGGGTTCGCCAACGGGAACTGCCAACAGTCGAGCGACCTCGGGCGACGCGCACGCGATCTCGAGTGTGCACGGGTCGGTAAACGCGGGCGTGCGGCCCGTCCGGTTGCGCACGAACTCAAAAATGGATTGGTTGGATAGAGGTACCGTTGATAGATAGGCGTTGTCCTCGTAAACGTATATGTTGTTCTCGAGCATGACAGGGACGCCATCGGCAGTACGCACACGCTCAACGCAAATCAAATCAGTTCCAACGGGAACACCAAAGAACTGCGCTTCGGTGGAATCCGCCGGCAGTATCTTTCTCGAAATGACACACGCCCCCGCCTCCATTCCGTTAACGCGGCATGCGTCCGAAAAACTCTGAACGTCATCCTTCTGGCGAATCTTGCGCTTAAGCTTGGGGGCATTGACAAACGTGCCTTTCCCCTGCCGCTTCGTTAGATAGCCCTGCTGGACGAGCTCCTCAATAGCGCGTCGCACGGTAACGCGGCCAACTTTATAGCTCTCAGCCAATTCGAATTCGTTGGGTATCCGCGCGCCCGCCTTGTAGGCACCGGAGTTAATTTCGTTTTTAATGATATCGATAACCTGTTGGTACAGCGGTATCGCTGCTTTACCGTCAGTTAGCCCTTCAGTCGGTGGCATATACCCTCTCCCAGCACAATTAAGTCTAAAGCGGGCCCAAGGGCATTCAGCAAGCCCTTAAGCCCGCATTAGCATTAAGTATGCTTGCTGCCGCACCAAAATGTCGGGTATTTACTCATCTGACCCGAAAAACGCGCAACTACCGCGCTCCTAAGAAAGCGTGAGCAGCTCCGGCAGCTGGTCGATAATCTTGTCCGCGGCATCCTGGCTAAATCCAAAGCGCTCCTCGCGCTTGGCAATGACTGTCAAGCCGGCTCGCTTACCCGCGGTAATGCCCGGAACGGAATCCTCAACGCAGCAGCAGCGATTCGCGGGCAGCCCCAGCAGATCCAGCGCATGCAGGTAGATGTCGGGCTCGGGCTTGCTCTCCTTAAACTGCTCGCCGCTCACCACATACTCAAAGGCATCCGACAGCCCGCATGCGTTGAGCACTTCCTCGATGCTAACCATGGGAGACGAGCTGGCAAGCGCCACGCGAACGCCACGGCGCGGCAGCTCTCGAATCGTATCCACGGCGCCTGGGTTAATCAAAGCCTGATAGTCGCGCGGACGTTTATGCGCCCACTCGTCCCAACGGGCCAACGCTTCCTCGCCAGTGAAATGCCCCTTACCGGCGCGCTCAAACCAATCGACCAGCATATGCAGGAAGAACTGATGGGAGGTACCGACCTGCCCATTCAACTCCTCTTGAGTCAGATTAAGCCCCAGCTCCTTGGCAAACGCGGCAGTCTCGCCCAAGTAGTAATACTCGGTATCGACAATGACGCCGTCCATGTCAAAGATAACGGCGTCGAACGGAAATGCGGACACGGCACCCTCCCTAACAAAAGGACGCCCGCGAGCAGGCGCCCGAATCATGCATTAATCGGCGATTCTAGCCCAGCAGCTTATCCAGCGCCACCGCAATACCATCTTCGTTGTTATTGGCGGTCACCATCTGGGCCACAGCCTTAACCTCATCGACGGCGTTGCCCATGGCAACACCGGTGCCGGCCCACTCAATCATGGACTTGTCGTTCTGGCCGTCGCCAAACGATACGACATCGCTGGCATCGATGCCGAGCTTGGGCAGGGCACCCTCGAGCGCACGGGCCTTGTCGATACCGGGCGCCGTGTACTCAAAGTACCAGTCGGCCGTAAACATGCCCGAAAGCGTCTGCTTAAAGGGCGCATACATCTCCTCGTAATGCGCCTGCAGGTAGGCCGGATCGCCCGCCGTCAGCAGCTTGTCCACGGGACAAGCGTCCACAACCTCATGCAAGCTCTCGACCTCGCGAATCTTAAGATCGCACGCATCGCGCTCATACTTGACGATATTCTTCTGCGAGTCGTCAGGCAGCGTGATCATGCAATGGTACGAATCCTCGATGTGCAGATTACGACCGAGCGAAATCATAGGGATCACGTCAAAATTACGCAGGTGATCAATCAGGCGATGCAGCTCGTCAGCCGGCATGGCCTGGTCAAAAAGGACCTCATCGGTCTGAGCGTCGACCACATGCGCGCCATTAAAGGCAACTAGAAGACCGTCATGGTTTTGAAGGTCGAGCTCCTGCGCCAAGGCGTGCAGCCCCCATGCGGGACGACCCGAAGCCAAGATGAGCTTAATTCCCGACTCCTGCGCCGCGAGCAGCTTCTCGCGCGTACGCGGGCTGATGACCTTTTGGTCGTTGGTGAGCGTACCGTCGATATCCATTGCGATGGCTTTGATTGCCATATATGCCTCCCTGTCATTGAACAACCTTGTCTGAGCCATCATACAGAACACCCACGGCGGCTCTGTCTGCAACAGGTAAAAAGTCATATTGTCCCGAACATGAACGGGACGCCATCTCGGGGCTCAACCGTTCCAGTCAAACGCTGAGCCACCACATGCAAAGCTGGCGACGCCAAGCACGACCGTTCCACGAACCTCGTTTCATCCCGTAGAAAAGAAATTTCAAAATTAGTCTTGTCAAATCAGCAAAACGAACGTACTTTAAAAATGACCGCTCTGGTGGTCATCGTTTGATCGAGCATATTCAGTTTCAGTTTTCAGCGTGTAAGAGAAGGAAGATCGGCAAAGTACAACCCCAAACGCAATGACAACTTAATGAGGTAACTGCCACATGTGAGGCGCCCAGGGCATTGCTGTCTCGATTTTGAGCACGATGCCTTCCGCCTTGCATGGGCCGTTCCATCCCGCCCCTGCAGCAACTGCCTCACGGGCTCATTGAAAACCGCATAGCACCCCAACGTCAGCACATCACCCACGGCAAGCACATCACTCACGACAACCAACACATCAACAAACAGCACGAACATCAACCGATTGGAGAAGCTATGAAAAACAACCACGCTCAAGACGGCGATAAGAAAAGCATTCTGGATGCCCGCATTGAGCGAGCATATGCAAACGAATATGACGCCGCCTTTGCCGCCGCGACCGTCAAGAACTACGCGTCGCTACCGCTCGCGACGATCTTGGCCGACCACCCTCAACTGCTGAAGCGCTGCACAAAGATCATGGGCGACCCCGACATTCGCAAGCTGACAGACCCCTATGCCCCAAAACGCGACAACGATTCGTACGTTCTTACCGTAGGCTGCCTAGCCCATATGCTTACGGCACTCGACACGAAACTCAAGCTCGAATGGGAACCCGACGAGCGTCATGAACTCGAAAGCAAGCGGAACACCCTGCGCACCGCACTGTTCCTTCCGTTGGACGGCCTCAAGCGCTGCAACGTCGAGCTCAATACACAGGCGCGGCAAAAGCCCGGGACCACGGGGCAGAAAACTCCAAGACCCCATGCGGCCATCGTCGACCGCAACCGATATAACCGCATGACCGCGCACTTTTCTGCCGGGGGAGCAGCCATAAGGACGCTGATCGACCTGCTGTGCCTCCTGAGCATCAACGAGCTATTTGAGGGCTATCTCGCCCTTGTTCCCGCGACGGCACCCAAGTCAGTAGCAAAGATCATCGAGACCTGCAGACGCCAGTTTGAGCGCCATCGCAATGGCAGCGAGATGAACGCCAGCATCGCGCAGTACTACGCGGCTCATTACAAAAATGACGGATGTGCCCCTATCGAGCATCAGCTGCGGCTCGCCTACACCACGCCCGTCGCAACGCTCCATCGCTTTGGAGCCCTTGGCGCTTGCGAGCCGCACGGACAGGCAGCCTGCCCCACAACCGAGCTCGATCTCAGGCTCGGACGAACCCTGTAGCCCGCCAGCCCCTCCGTGGGCAGCGACTCTATTCCACAGCACCACCAACAGAAAGGAGTCCTCATGGACACCAATCATTCCCCCATCATCAGCCCCCTCACCATGCGTGAATCCGCCCGAGGTATCACGCTCACCAGCATTTACGATGAGATGCTCGCCCGTCGCGAGCTCTCCGTCATAGGAAACATCGAAACCCCGATGGCCCACGACCTATGCCAGCAGATCCGCCTGCTCGATGCCACCGACCCCAGCCGCCCCATCACCATATTTGTCGCCAGCGCCGGCGGAAGCGTGCGATCGGGTCTTGCGATCTATGACGCCATGCGCCTCGCATCGTGCCCCATCCGCACCGTCTGCCTGGAATTCGCCGCGTCCATGGGCGCCGTGATCTTTATGGGCGGCGACGATCGCCGTATGGCGCCCCATGCAGAGCTCATGATTCACGACCCGCTGATCCCCCAGGGGGCAGGCGGCTCGGCACTTGCGCTGCAGGAAACCAGCCGGCGTCTCATGCAGACCCGCAAGACCCTCACGCAAATCCTCTCGGACCGCAGCGGCCTCACGCCCAAGCGCATCCAGTCCCTCACTGCAAAAGACACCTACCTTTCGGCCGAGCGCGCCGTCGAGCTCGGCTTTGCCCACGAAATCCTCTCGACCACCAAGGAGGTCGCCCATGTCTAACCTCGCCAGCCGCCTCGCCGCATCTGAGTCCGCATCGTCCACCATCCTCGCCAAGGATCGAACGCTTTCCTGCGACACCCGCCAAACGGGACTCAACAACAATGCACTTGTGATCGGCCCCTCGGGAGCCGGCAAGACCCGCAACGTCCTCAAGCCCAACCTGCTGCAAATGAACGCAAGCTACATCGTGCTCGACACCAAAGGCACGCTCTGTCGCGAAGTGGGACCCGTGCTGGCAGCCCACGGTTACCGCGTGCAATGTCTCAACTTCGCCGACCTCAACACCGTCCCGGCCCTTGCGCCCGGCATCGAGCGCTGCGGCTACAACCCCCTGAGGCACATTCGCCGCAAGGCGGACGGCAGGCCCAACCAGCAGGACATCCTCTCGGTGGCAAAGGCCATCTGCCCCATCGAGGACAACAACCAGCCTTTTTGGGATCATGCGGCGGCAAACCTGCTGTCGTGTCTTATCGCCTACGTCACCGAACAGCTACCCGCCGACGAGCAGACGATCAGCTCGGTCATCAAGCTGATCGAGCACCTGCAGGACGGTGCCACGGGTCGATTGTTTGACGACCTGATCACGACCGACCCCCAAAGCTATGCCCTCTCGCTATGGCGGCGCTACGCCATTACGCAAAATGCCGAGCGCATGCACGCGAGCATCGTCGGCATCCTTGCCGAAAAGGTCATGTGTCTGGGATTCGACGGTGCGGCACAGCTCTATCGTGAGTGCCATCAGGTGGACTTCGCTTCCATGGGACACACCCCCTGCGCCCTGTTTGTAACCGTGAGCGATATTGACCGCAATCTCGATCCGCTGACCGGCCTCTTTATTTCGCAGGCGTTTATGGGCCTCATTCGCGAGGCCGATAGGCAGCCCGACGGCAGCCTGCCCGTGCCCGTGCGCTTTATGCTCGATGACTTCGCAAATCTGCAGATCCCCCAGATCGACAACGTGCTCTCGATTATCCGAAGCCGCAACATCTGGGCAACGCTGCTGCTGCAGTCGACCAACCAGCTCGATGCGCTCTATGGCGAGGCACGCGCACGCTCCATCATGGGCAACTGCGACACGCATCTGGTGCTGGCGTTCCAGGATCCCGAGAGTGCCCGGGTGTTTTCCGACCGCGCCGACGCGCTGCCCAGCACGCTCATGGCGACGCCAATCGATCGCTCGTGGCTCTTTGTACGCGGTCGCACTCCAGAACAGGTCGAGCGCTTTAGGCTCGAAGACCATCCGCTCTACGGGGAGCTGCCCGAGGCGCAGCGAGGCCATGCGGAGGCCGAGATCTAGGCGCAGGGTTCTCGCAGTGCGCGGCGCCCCGGCAATGTTCCACAAAGGCCGTGCGCCCCGGGACCACGGCAAAGCAAAGGGGCCCGCATCCGATAGGATACGGGCCCCTGACTATAAGGCGCGATGCGTTAACAGCAGCGACTACTTGCGATGCGCGCGGTAGAACTCGATGAGCGCCTGGGTCGAAGCGTCCTGCTCGGCCTTGGCGGCGTCGTCGTGGAAGGCCGGGGTAATCTGCTTGGCAAGCTGCTTGCCCAGCTCGACGCCCCACTGGTCGTAGGAGTCGATGCCCCAGACCGTGCCCTCGACAAACGTGATGTGCTCGTACAGGGCGATGAGCTCGCCGAGCGCAAACGGGGTCAGCGTGTCGCCGAAGATCGAGGTCGTCGGGCGGTTGCCCTCAAAGCAACGGGCCGGGACGATCTGCTCGGGCGTGCCCTCGGCACGAACCTCGTCGGCCGTCTTGCCAAAGGCGAGCGCCTTGGTCTGGGCCAGGAAGTTGCCCAGGAACAGCTCATGCACGTCCTGGCCGCTATCGGTCGCAGGGTTGGCAGTATTGGCGAAGGCGATGAAATCGGCCGGAACCACCACGGTGCCCTGGTGCAGCAGCTGGTAGAAGGCATGCTGGCCGTTGGTGCCGGGCTCGCCCCAGAAGATCTCACCGGTGTCGGAGGTCACGGCGCTACCGTCCCAGCGGACATGCTTGCCGTTGGACTCCATGGTGAGCTGCTGCAGGTAGGCCGGGAAACGGTGCAGGTACTGGCAGTACGGCAGCACGGCATGGCTCTTGGAACCGAAGAAGTTGACGTACCAGACGTTGAGCAGACCCATCAGCGCGACGGCATTGTTCTCGAGCGGCGTGTTGCAGAAGTACTCGTCGATGGCGTGGAAGCCCTCAAGGAACTGCTGGAAACGCTCGGGGCCGAGCACGACGATCAGCGACAGGCCCACGGCGGAGTCGACGGAGTAGCGGCCGCCGACCCAATTCCAGAAACCAAAGGCGTTGGCGGGGTCGATGCCGAAGGCCTCGACCTTCTCGAGTGCGGTGGAAACGGCGACGAAGTGCTTTGCCACGGCCTCGGCGTTCTGCTCATCGGAGCCATCGATGGCGCCCTGAGCCTTGAGCTGCTCGAGCATCCAGGTCTTGACCTCACGGGCGTTGGTGAGGGTCTCGAGCGTGGTGAAGGTCTTGGAGACGATGATCACGAGCGTGGTCTCGGGATCCAAACCCTTGAGCTTCTCGGCCTGGTCGTTGGGATCGATGTTGGAGATATAGCGGCAATCAATACCGGCGTCGGCATAGGGACGCAGGGCCTCGTAAGCCATGACCGGGCCCAGGTCGGAGCCGCCGATGCCGATGGACACCAGGTGCTCGATCTTTTTGCCGGTAACACCCTTCCACTCACCGGAGCGCACGCGCTCGGCGAAGGCATACATGCGGTCGAGGACCTCGTGCACGTCGGCGACGACATCCTGGCCGTCAACGATGAGCTGGCCCTTCTCGCTTGCCGGGCGGCGCAGCGCGGTGTGCAGGACGGCGCGGTCCTCGGTGGTGTTGATGTGCTCGCCGGAGAACATGGCGTCGCGGCGCTCCTCGAGCTTCACCTCGCGGGCAAGATCGCACAGCAGCTTGACGGTCTCATCGGTCACCAGGTTCTTCGACAGATCGAAGTGCAGGTCACCGGCGTCAAAGCTCAGCTTGTTCACGCGCTCGGCATCGGCGGCGAACCAGGCCTTGAGGTCGATACCTTCGGCCTCGAGCTTCTCTTGATGAGCCTCGAGTGCCTTCCAAGCGGCAGTCGACGTAGCATCGATAGGTGCGGCAACAGTTGCCATAGAGTCCTCCTCAGCATACGGGCGCACGCCTCCATGCGCCCGGACATTCAGATGCCACTATTCTAGCGCAGGTCAAGACTATAATCAGCGAGCGTTGCCAATCGGCCCCCAAACGGCAACCGACCAAAAAGGGACAGGTTTATTTTGGCAGGTCAAACGCTTTACCAACCAAAAATAACCCATCCCTTTATGCCAAATACTAGGCCGCGGCGCACACGCTGCCGAGCAACTCACGCAGAGGAGACCCAATGCCCTCCAGCAGTTCGGGCGCGATGATGGCAAAAACGGGAACCTCGCCGACGCCCACGACAGCAGGCACCTTGCCCTCCAAGACAATGCATCCATAAGGGACAAAACCGTCTTCGCCGGCATCGAGCGCCGCCATGCGACGCGCGAGTTCGCGCGCAAAGCCAGCAGTATCGGCATCGCCAATCGCCAATACAAAGTCCACCCCTTCGTCGGTCGCCAGGGCCACGGCTTCGTCGATCAGCTCGTCTCCCCCGTCGCCCTCAACCGAGCCGCAGCGGAAAAGCACGCGCTCGAGCAGAGCTCGATCAAGCGAGCCGAGTGCCGCCGAGACAAGCTCATCACGCGTGTGCTTGTCGCCTCCCAGCACGACCAGTGCCTTAGTGCCGCCATAGTGGGCAACCAATCGCCCGCACCAGCGAGCCACGTCCCCATCCGCAACCAAGCGTGTCGGCATACCAAACCCATAATTGACCATCTTTCCCACAGCCCTTCCGTGCGTATAGGCGGTATCGATTGTTAGGCTCATGCTACGAAGCAAGGTTTTCCGAGCTGTTTCGCACTCTTTAGAGCTGCGTTAAAAAAACCCGATGCAGCCGCACGACCATACCTACCAAAACAAACTAGTCCCTTTTTGGCAGGTTTTGACGATGTCCAGATGAGCGGGTATTATCGAACAAGTATTCGATAAGAACATGTGTTTGATGGGAGGACGCGTGGGACACGAGCGTCACACCTATATCTGCATCGACCTCAAGACGTTCTACGCCAGCGTCGAGTGCGTCGACCGCGGGCTCGACCCGCTCACCACCAACCTGGTCGTTGCCGACGAATCGCGCGGGCGCACGACCATCTGCCTTGCCATCACACAGGCCATGAAAGACCTCGGAATCCATAACCGCTGTCGCCTGTTCGAGATTCCCGACGGTATCGACTACATCAAGGCCGTACCGCGCATGCAGCACTACATGGAGGTGTCGGCGCAAATCTACGGTATCTATCTGGAATTCGTCAGCCCACAGGACGTGCACGTCTACTCCATCGACGAATGCTTTATCGACGTGACGCCCTATCTGGACCTCTATCACACCGACGCTGAAGGCTTCGCCTGCATGTTGCGCGACGAGGTCCTGGCGCGCACCGGCATCACGGCAACGGTTGGCATCGGCCCCAACCTATTCCAGGCCAAGGTGGCACTCGACATTACCGCCAAGCACGTACCCAGCCGCATCGGCATACTCGATGACGAGACCTTTCGCAAGGAGATCTGGCCCCATCGCCCCATCACCGACATCTGGGGCATTGGGCCCGGCGTGGCAGCACGACTCGAAAAATACGGCGTCTACGATCTGATGGGCGTCGCCGCGCTCGACGAAAACCTGCTCTACGACGAGCTCGGCGTCAATGCCGAGTATCTCATCGACCACGCCTTCGGGCGCGAGCCGACAACTATCGCCGATATTCAGGCCTATCGCCCGCAGGCAACCTCAACTACCACAGGACAGGTGCTCTCGAAAGGCTATGCCTATGAACAGGCCTACACCGTCTTGCGCGAGATGGTCGACAACGCTGTGCTGGACTTAGTCGATAAGCACGTGGTGTGCAACAGCATCTCGCTCTTTGTAGGCTACGCGAGCGAGCGCGCCGACATACGCCGCCTCGACGCCAGCGGCACAGCGCAATATGTGGACGGATGCGGGCACCTGCGCTCAAGCACATCGAGCATCGAGCCCGCCGCAACCGCCGGCCCCGAGCTCGCGCCCCGCGCGCCCAAGCCCGTTCAGCGCGACGATGAACGCCGGCGTTTGGTACGAGAGGCTCAGGCAATTGACGGCATCTTTGTGGGCGAGCACGGTGGCAAGCCGCGCGGTGGCTATGCCGCGCTCTTTGCACACTCCAACGCCTCGCGCAAGCTGCCCGAGCGCACCAATTCGTTTAAGAAGATCATGGGCTATTTCGATGAGCTCTGGGCGCAGACGGTCGACCCCAAGCGACCGGTCAAGCGCATCAATCTGGGCTTTGGCAATCTGATGCCCGAAGAATTTGCCACCATCGATCTGTTCAGCGATATCGAGGCCGATGAGCGCGAGCGCGACCTGGCGCGCGCCGTCCTGGCCGTAAAGGGCAAGTACGGCAAAAACGCACTCGTCAAGGGATTAAGCTTTACCGCCGGCGCCACTGCACGCGAACGTAACGATCAGGTAGGAGGACATCGTGCCTAAGTCCCAACAGCAGCCGATGCGGCCACCGACGCCTTTTGAACGTCTAGCGGACCCCGAGGGAAGACGTCGATCCGCCGATCCCAAGCTCACCGCCAACGGCGCCGTCCGCGCCGGCCGTGCCGCGCAGTTTATGCCCTTTGCCGCCCTCACGGGATACTACGAGCTCGTGCGCAAACAAGAGATCACTGTTGAGCCCAAATGCGAACTCACGGAAGAAAAAGCCCTCGAGCTTTCGAAAAAGCTCGAGGGCCTCAAACGCGGCGACCTGGTGCGCGTCACCTATTACGATATGTACGGCTATCGTAGCCGCACGGGCATTCTCGACGAAGTGTTACCCGCATTTAAGCTGCTCAAACTCAGGGATATCGCCATCGACTTCGACGACATCCAAGACATCGAACTGCGCGGACGAGCCTAGCCAAGGAAGCGCATCCAGGGCGGCGCTTACAGCGTCATGACGTAGTAGCCCGCGTCTTTCACGGCCGTCTCGAGAACACCACGATCAACCGGCTGTTTAGAGCGCACACGTGCCGTGTGATCCGCATACGTTACCGTTGCCCACACGCCGTCCAGCGCATTGAGGGCATTCTCAACGTTTTGAGCACAGCCATCGCAGCTCATACCGCCGATGAGCAACTCATCGCTATAGGGGTAGTGGGACGGATCGGTATCCGTCACAACAACCTTTTTGGCCTTCTTGCCGTTCGCGCCATCGCTGCAACAACTCTTCCCGTGTGTCGAAGCGACAATGCGCCGCAGGCCAAAGAACATGCCAACGGCAATCACGGCAAGCACGATGAGATTCGCAGGGTTGAGCAAGTCACTCATGCGTTCCCCTTTCAAGTAGTCCTATCTAGATACCCCCATGGGGTGTCCCCATCTTAACCCAAAAACATGTCCGTTCGGTCAATTAGTTTCCCTGTTCAAACTTTTTAGTTGACCAAGGCTTACTTTCGTGTATAAGTTTTCCTAGGCTAACAGTGAGGATCAGAAGGAGCGCCGTGACTCGAACCATAGACATTCCAACGTTTCAGGCAGCGGTCGTGCGCAACTGCTCCCCCACGCTCGCGAGCATCAAGCCGGCATCGCTCTTTACCTATCCCGGCGTTTACGCCAACCAAAACGGAAAACCCGGCGCCGCCCATATCGAAGGGCGACGCTCTCGCCTGCTCGCCGTCATAGCCCAATGCAACCGCGAGCTCCAGCCACTCGGGATCCATATGAGCGTTTTGGTCTGGCGCCCCTGCGGAGCGCTCATCTATGTGTACCGCCTTGCGGACCTCATGCGATACCTCTCCGACCCCCGCGCCACGACGGCGCTTGCCGCCGAAGGTTACGATGTCCACAACCTGTCCGCATCGCTGGTGCATCTCGCCGCGCGCATCACACTGGCAAGCAGCAATGCCGCAGAAAGCGCCTATGACGGCAGCGTCTGCGCACTCGCGCGAAATAGGCACTGCGATACGGGGTGCATGTGCGAGTTCCCCCACGAAATTGGCTATTTTTTGGGCTATCCCTACGAAGATGTCCATCAGTTTATCGTCCAGCACGGCGAAAACTATAAGGTCTTTGGCGCATGGAAGGTATACACAAACGTTGAGCAGGCGCTCACGACCTTCGATTCCTATCGCGCATGCACGCAATACCTTACCTACATCTATCAACAGGGTTGCACCCTGGGACAACTTGTCCAGGCAACCCGATAGAGCATACAAAACGCGGCCGCACGCCGCACAACCGAAAGGAAAACATATGAGCAAGATCGCAGTCGTCTACTGGAGCGGCACGGGCAACACCGAGGCCATGGCAAACCTCGTCGCCGAGGGCGCGACGTCAGCCGGCGCCGAGGCTGAGGTCATCTCCTGCGCCGACTTCTCTGCCGACAAGGCCACCGACTATGATGCCTTCGCCTTCGGCTGCCCCGCCATGGGTTCCGAGGAGCTTGAGTATGACGAGTTCCAGCCCATGTGGGACGAAGTCAAGGAAACCCTCGGTGACAAGAAGGTCGTCCTCTTTGGCTCTTATTCGTGGGCCGAGGGCGAATGGATGGACAACTGGAAGGCGGACGCCGACGAGGCAGGTGTCAACGTCGTCGATTCCGTCATCTGCTACGACGCACCCGACGACGAGGGCGAAGCGGCCTGCAAAGCCCTGGGAGCGGAGCTGGCCTAACGAAGCAGTCAGAAAGTCGCAAGGCAACTGACAGCCGAGTACCGTACAACAACAGTCGCTCATGCCCAAACAAAAACGGGGACCGGATATTCACATCCGGTCCCCGTTTGTTATATCGATAACCTCGACGCGCCGCTACGAGATATTGCCCAAGAACGCCTTGGTGCGTTCGCTCTTGGGATGGTCGAAGACCTCGCTCGGCGTGCCCTCTTCCACGATAACGCCGCCGTCCATAAAGACCACGCGGTCGGCGACATCGCGGGCAAAGCCCATCTCGTGCGTCACCACGATCATGGTCATACCGTCACGTGCCAGGTCGCGCATGACGCCAAGAACGTCGCGGACAAGCTCGGGGTCAAGCGCTGACGTGGCCTCGTCAAAGAGCATCACGTGCGGATTCATCGACAGGGCGCGGGCGATGGCCACGCGCTGCTGCTGGCCGCCCGAAAGCTGACTCGGCATAAAGTCGATGCGCTCGGCCAGGCCGACCTTGGTCAGCTCCTCGATGGCGATCTTCTCGGCCTCTTCTTTGCTGCGCTTGAGCACCTTTTGCTGCGCAAGCATGACGTTCTTTTTGACCGACAGGTGCGGGAACAGGTTGAACTGCTGAAACACCATGCCCAGGTGCGTGCGCACTTTGTTGAGGTCGACACCCTTGGCGCACACATCCACGCCCTCAACGACAATCGAGCCGCTCGTGGGATGCTCCAGACGATTGATGCAGCGAAGCATCGTCGACTTACCCGAGCCCGAAGGACCCAGGACTACGACGACCTCGCCCTTGTGCACGTCCAGATCGATGTCGCGCAGGACCACGTTGTCGCCAAAGGACTTCTGGAGATTCTTGATGCTGACGACGACCTCGTTCGAGTTATTGGTTTCGCTCATGATAGGACCTCCTTACAGACCGGCGATGTGATCGGCGGGCGTCGCGACGACCTGTCCGGCGCTCTTGGTGGGACGCTTCTTTTTGGTTTCGGCCGTACCCAAAAGCCTCGCCTCAAGACCGCTCACCAAGCGCGCAAGCGGCAGAGTGATGACCAGGTAGAACAGGGCGGCAACCACATACGGCGTGATGGAGCCCGTCGTGGCCACGATGGTGCGGGCGTTCATGACGATCTCGACCACGCCCACGGCCGCGAGCAGCGACGTATCCTTGTAAAGCAGGATGAACTCACTGGTCAGCGTAGGCAGGACATTGCGGAACGTCTGCGGAATCATAACGTAGAGCAGCGTCTGGAAGGCGTTCATGCCCAGCGAGCGAGCAGCCTCATTCTGGCCCTTGGGGATCGACTGAATACCGGCGCGGAAGATCTCGCACAGGTAGGCGGACGAGTTCATGGCCATGACGATGACGCCCAAGACGTAGTCGTCCACCTTGACGCCGGCAAGCGGCAGGCCAAAAAATGCAATATAGATCTGCAGGAACGCCGGCGTACCGCGGATGATATTCACATAGATGCCGGCAAGACAACGCAGAATGCGCGACTTGGAGATACGCATGAGCGACAGGGCAAAGCCAAAGGGAATCGCCAGCGGAAACGCCACGAGCACGATCGAGAGCGACATAAGGAAGCCCTTAAAGACGATCGGCAGGCTCTGGACCAAAATGACCGGGTTCAAGAACAGGCGCAGGAACATATTGGAGTTCCAGGCCTCGACCCACGGCTGCTCCTTAAGATCAGCCAGGAAGTTATCGAATGCCGTCACGCCCTTGATCTCGACGGAAGGAATCTTGGAAATCTTCTTGGTCGAACCGTCGGCGAGCGTATAGGTGCCGCTGAAGACCTCATCGCCGCCCTCGACGGGAAACGTCACGCCGTAAACCTCGATACGGAAAAAGCCGCCGGCAGGCGCCGTCTCGCCAAAGTCGATCTTGAGCGTCTGGCCGTCAGCCTTGCACGTGGGCTTCATGGGCGTACGATCCATGAGGTCCTCGCCCGAGAGCATCGTCAATCGCGTGTCATCGGTACCAAACGTCGTGCCGTCGACAAACGTCAGCGAAAGACCGCTCAGCTCCTCGTCGGCATCGGCCTGAACTTCCCAGGTAATGCGCGTCTCGGTGCCGCCGACCACAGCGCTGCCCGAACCGGTGTTGGGTCGGGCGGTAATCTTTGCGGTCTCAAGCGCCTGGGCGGTCGTGGGCGCATATGCCCCCGCGCACACCAGCGCGAGCGCCACGGCCATGACGCAGGCTAGCTTTTGGAGCAAGGCGGGCAGTGAAAAACGCTGCTCCGCGGCCCCTTCGTTCAATCGAGACAAGGTGGCTCCTATCGTAGAAGTTGCCGGCAAAACGAGACGGAAACACTCTCCGTCGAGAGAAGCGCAAAGGCCCCCTCCGCAAAACGGAAAGGGCCTACGCGCAATCAAGCATCTATTTACTTGATGTTGTACTTAGCCATGAGGGCGTCAACGGTACCGTCGTCGGTCAGGTCCTTGATGGCCTGGTTGATGTCGTCCTTGAGCTTGGTGTTGCCCTGGTTGATGGCGATGGCGTACTCCTCGCCGGTGCTGATCTGCTTGATAGTCTGGCAGGTGTTGAACTGCTCGGCGGTCAGCTGGCTGGCAACGGAGCGGTTGGTGACTACGGCGTCGCCCTTATCGGACTGCAGGGCGCTGAAGCACTCGGTAGCGTCCTTGTAGGGGACGATCTTGGCCTTGGGGAAGTTCTCCTGGGCAAAGGCCTCGGCGGTCGAGCCAGACTGGACGATGATGGTAGCGTCGGCGCTGTTGAGCTTCTCGCTGTAGTTATCGGTCGTAATGTCGGTGTTATCGACCTTGGTCACGATAGCCTGATCGTCCATGTAGTAGGAATCGGAGAAAGTGACTTCCTTCTCACGCTCGGGCGTGTCAGTGATAGCCGCGATGGAAACGTCGTACTTGGCGCCCGAAGCGACGCCGGGGACGAGCGTGTCAAAGTCATTGTTGACGTACTCGACATCCAGGCCCAGCTTGTCGCCGATAGCCTTGATAAGCTCAAGGTCAAAGCCCTGATAATCGCCGTTGTCATCCTTGTACTCAAACGGAGCGTACTCGGCAGAGGTGCCGACGGTCAGCGTACCGTCCTTGACGAGCGCGTACTCCTTGGAGCCGTCGACCTTCTCGACCTTAGCGTCGTCAGAGCTGCTGGAACCGGCATCAGAACCAGAGGTGGCGTTGGACGAGCCACAGCCCGTCAGTGCGAGGGCGAGCGCCATGGCGCCCGTGGCGGCAAATGCGCCAAGCTTCTTGAGCTTCATAATCAGTCTCCTTCCGGTGACCCCGTTTGATTCAGAGGTCTGCAAAAACTGATGGCTATTATGCACCCGCTTGGGAGAATCTGCAATTAGAAAACTGATTGAAACAAACCCATAACGTGAATGGAACACTCCACTTTGTGACAGTCATTACTGCTGCAACGACCTTAACAGTTTGATTTCAGCCGCATAACCTGCAAGTTCGTTCGGTGTCTCCAAAATGAATGGCAATGCGCGCAAGCGGCTATTCGATACAATATTCTGCATAACCTGCATACCGCCGCCAAACTCCTCGTTGCCAAGGTATCCCTTGCCGATGCACTCGTGGCGGTCCTTATGGGCGCCGCAGGGGTTCTTGGAATCATTGATGTGTACGGCATGCAAGCGGTCGATACCCACCACGCGGTCGAACTCGTCGAGTACGCCGTCCAGATCATGGATGATGTCGTAGCCGGCGTCATTCACATGGCAGGTGTCCAGGCAAACGCCCAACTTGGCCGACAGCTCGGGGCGTTTGTCGGCAACGCCCTCAATGATGAGCGCCAGTTCCTCAAAGCTGCGGCCCAGCTCGGTGCCCTTGCCGGCCATGGTCTCGAGCAGCACCGTCGTCTGCTGGCCCTCAAGCATCACCTGACACAGGGTGTCGACGATCATCTGAATGCCGGCGTCGGAGCCCTGCCCCACATGCGCACCGGGATGGAAGTTGTAGTAGTTGCCGGGCAGCGCCTCCATGCGCCGCAGGTCCTCTGCCATGGCCTCCAGGGCAAACTCGCGCGCCCGCTCTTTGGCCGAGCAAGGGTTGTAGGTATACGGGGCATGAGCCACGAGCGGGCCAAAGTCGTTTTGCTCCATAAGCTCGCGCAGGGCCGCCACGTCATCCATGTCAAGATCTTTCGCCTTGCCGCCGCGCGGGTTACGCGTAAAGAATGCAAAGGTATTGGCGCCAATGGATAGCGCCGTCTCCCCCATCGCCCGATAGCCCTTCGTCGTCGAAAGATGGCACCCAATCGTCAGCATCTCCAGCTCCCCCTCATCAGTTGCGGTGAAATACGGTCTATTGGTGCCTTATTTTGGCGCAAACAGACCGTATTCCACCGCAAGTTATAAAAGGGGCATCAGAGATGCGGGCCGCCAAGCACTACGGCTACGGGCGCCGGCGTCATAATCCCCTATGCGTCAGCGCCAAGTCCTAGAGGGCCAGACGGATTGCATCGATAATGCGCGCGCAGCGCCGCGTGGCAGCAAGGGACATGACGGAACTCTCGAGTTTCCCTGCCAGGATGAGCTGGGTCGCATGCTGGATTTCGCCGTAGAAATCATCGACCTCAAACGGGGCATTTATTTCGAGTACTCGACCGTCGGAGTACTTCACATGGGCGAGCTCGGGGCGATGGAGGCGCTCGATTTCCAACGAGCCCCGCTCGCAGGCAATCGTTAAGCGGCTTTCATATGCTGCTTTGCCGTCGACCACCATATGAATGGGTATACCGCCGACATTCATATGGATCTCATCGGCCCAATCCACGCGGCCGCCCGATACGTCACGCCAGCGAACTTCACGAGACGAAACATCGCACGCACCCGCAAGCAAATCCTCAAACCACCCGACCGCATAGCAGCCCATGTCATATAGACAGCCACCCTGCAACGGATCGAGCAGATAACTCGAAGGGGACTCACCATAATCGAGTTTTTGCACGCTTTCGATCGAGACGATACGGCCGAGCTCGCCCGACGCAAGCAAACCCTTCACGCGAGTACGCATCGGACAAAACCGATTTTTCATCGCCTCCATAAACGGCACATCGCACTCACGGGAAGCGGAGGCGATCGCATGGGCCTCTTCTTCATTCAAAACGGCCGGCTTTTCGCACAACACGGCCTTTCCCGCGCGCAGTGCCCGACAGACCCAATGCGCATGCATGCCATGTGGAAGAGCCAAGTAGATTGCGTCGACATCGGGGTCGGCAATCAGCGCATCATAAGCCGCATCGCCGCTATCGTCAGCCGTGGCATAACTGTGCGCGGCATCAATCGAAAACGCCCTGCAAAACTCCTCAACATGCGAAGGAGTGCGACCGGCGGCAGCCACAAGCCGTGCCCCGTCCACCTCCTTGAGCGACGATGCAAATCGACGCGAAATGCGCCCAGCGCCCAAAACGCCCCAACGAACCTCACGCAAATCATCACATGAATCCCGATGGCCCACGACAGCCCCCTTCAGTTGCGGTGGAATAGTTCCTGTTTGGCCCCTATTCTGCCGCAAACAGGAACTATTCCACCGCAAGTTATAAAAGGGGCATCAGGAGCGCGTTTTGCAAAAGGCTTTAAGTGCGGCCGTTACGGGGCCAGGCTGGAAACGTCGGCGCACATCGTCGAGACGCTCGGGAATATCAATGTGCTGCGGACAGTGACGTGCGCATTTGCCACACTTGACGCAATTGCTCACCAGCTTGGGCTCGTTCGTCCGCACCGCGCTCGCCGTAAAGTATTGAGACAGCCCCGTAAACCAACTATGTGCGTAGCTCGCGTTGTAGGCGCCAAAGCAACCGGGAATATTGATGCCCTTGGGGCACGGCATGCAGTAGCCGCATCCCGTGCAGGGCACGCGATTCGATTTTTCAAACTCTCCCAGCACACGCGCGATGGTATCGAGCTGCTCTGTCGTCATCGAATCCGGCAGCGCGCAATCCGCCAATGCCGCGTTCTCGTCCACCTGCGCGGTATCGGTCATGCCCGAAAGCAGCATCGTGACTTGAGGATGGTTCCACACCCACGAAAGGCCCCAAGCAGCCGGCGTCTTCAGGTACGGATCGCGTACGTCATCGAGCACGGCGCGGGCCCGCGGAGGCAGTTTGCCCGCCAGGCGTCCACCCAAAAGCGGTTCCATCACAAACACCGCGAGCCCGCGCTCGGCGGCTGCCATGAGTCCCGCCGTTCCCGCTTGGTATCGCTCTCCAGCGTAGTTGTACTGGATCTGGCAAAAGTCCCAGTCATACGCGTCAAGCATCGTGAGGAAGTCCGCCGCACTGCCGTGGTACGAAAAGCCTATCTGACGAATACGCCCTGCAGCCTTTTGCTGCGCGATCCAGTCCTCGATGCCCAGCGCCACCACGCGCTCCCACTGCGCAGGCGAGGTGATGTTGTGCATAAGGTAATAGTCGATATGGTCGGTCTGCAGGCGGCGCAGCTGCTCGTCGAAAAACCGATCGAAATCCTCCGCGCATTTGCACGAAGCATGCGGCAGCTTGGTTGCGAGCAAAACCTGGTCGCGCAAGCCCAGGCGTTCAAGCGAAGCGCCCACGCAAGCCTCGTTGCCGGGATAGAGATAGGCCGTGTCCAGATAATTAATCCCCTGCTCCACCGCACGGGAGATGATGGCATCGGCCGTCTTCGCATCGGGGTGTCCCGGCGCACCGGGAAACCTCATGCAGCCCAGACCCAGAGCGGATATTCGGTTACCACTTTTGGGGTCAACACGGTATTGCACGGCCCCTCCCTTCGCCATCAGCGCCCCGGCAAGGCGAAACACAATGGTCACGCAGCCGAAACATCGTGGAATCGCAATCGAGAACGTATCGTAACGCAGCAGAAATCGAGCTGTCACGGCACCGCTTTAACATCAGCAAAAAGCCCGATGAAAGGGGCCGGGCATGACCACGCGCATGTCTTTGCGGTCTGCCCCGCGGCATAAGCGCACAGCGCAATAGTTTCTTTTTCATAACAGCAGCCCCGCGCGCTTACCAAACGCCCCGGCGACATACAATCCATCAGGCGCCCCTTACGCGGGCGCCTTTTATATGGGGAGATGATTCACATGCAGATCAACAAGGTTGCCTTTATCGGCAAGGGCGGCGTCGGGCTACTCTACGGCAGCATGATCGCCCAGACACTCGGCAACGATGCCGTCGAATACGTTATGGATGACGCCCGTTTTGAGCGTCACGCGGGCGATGCGCTCACCGTCAATGGCAAGCCCTGTGCGCTCAAGTCCGTCCGCGCCAGCGAGGCAACGCCCGCCGATCTGGTCATTCTCACGGTCAAGACGACTGGACTCAACCAAGCACTCAAGACTATGGAGCGCGTCGTGGGACCCAATACGCTCATCGCCTCGCTGTGTAACGGCATTACGAGCGAGCAGAAGATTGCCGAGCGCTTTGGCTGGGATCATACCGTTCTTGGTATTTGCCAGGGCATGGACGCCGTGTTCCTCAACGGAGAGCTCACCTTTACCAATGCGGGCGAAATCCGCTTTGGCGCGGCGGCCGGCACCGAGCTCGCAACCGTCACCGCCATCGACGAGCTCTACACGCGCTGCGGCATCGCCCATACCGTCGAGAGCGACGTTGCGCACCGCATGTGGGCCAAACTCATGCTCAACGACGGCATCAACCAGACGTGCATGGCCTACGGCGGGACCTACGGAAGCGCCACGGAGCCGGGCTCCGAGCAGCGTCGCTGCTTTGTTTCTGCCATGCGCGAAACGCTTGCGGTCGCCAACGCCGAGGGCATTGAGCTGACCGAGGCAGACCTGACGCAGATGGTGCACCTCATCGAGGGAATCGACCCCACCGGTATGCCCTCGATGGCGCAGGACCGCATCGCGCAACGAAAAACCGAAGTCGAGGAGTTCGCGGGCACCATTTGCCGCCTGGCCGTCAAACACGATATCCAAGTGCCGCAAAACGATTGGCTCTATCAGCGCATCCGCGATATCGAGAAAAGCTGGTAGCGCCCGGCTCACCACGTCAACAGGCTCAACAGCAAAGCCGCCACAAGGAGCACTCCCCTTACGGCGGCTTTCATCTTCATCTATAACCAGTAGTCGATGTCCCGACGGTTAGAGCTGCGACTCCGACGCCTGGTCCTCATCGTCGCGACAAAGGACTACACCCGCACTTCCCAGCAGTGCGGCCGCGACCAACGCACTGACCACGATAGAGGCAGCCCCACAAGACCCCTGCATGCCCGCAACGAGCGCGGCCGTAGGACCAAGGCAGCCAAGCACCAATGCGACGGCGGCAATGGCAATATCTCGAGCGTTCACAAGACCACTTCCTCCACGAGAAAGACCTTATTTCTCATGAACTAGTGTGCCCCGCGCCCATATGCGCGACGTACCGTCACGGTAAGGGCTCTGTTAGCTCAAACGCATACATAGAACGGGCGTCCTTACGTTGCCCTAAAGCTCGGTAAAGACGCCCATCCGCCAAATATCCGTGATGCAGAAAAATTACCAGCCAGTGTAGTAGTCGGTGGTTCCGGCTGCGCAGCCGGAGTCATAGACCTTGCACTCGCCCTTGGAACCGGTAAACGTGGAGCCCTGAGCTTTATCACCCGCGGCCACGACGTAGTAGCCATCGGAATCGCGCCAAAAGCCCTCGGAATCCTGCGTCCATTCGCCCGTGCGGTGGTGATACAACACGTTGCTGCTGTAATAAGTCTCGCGGCGGCCGTTATAGTTATTGACGCCGCTCGAGCGCGTCAGGCCCGAGCCGTTCGCGTAATACGCAGCGGACGTGTAAGACGAGCCGGGGCCGGCGTTGTAATACGAAGCCTGAACGGCCTCAGCGGCCTCGGCTTCGGCTGCGGCAGCCTCGAGCGCCTCGCGCTTGGCATCCTCAAGCGTGGAGCGAAGCTCGTCGAGCTCGGTCGACTTGGCGTCGACCTCCCCCATCGTCAACAGGCTACTCGCGCCGTCGATGCAGCCCTGCAACACAGCGCGCTCGTCATCGGTAGCATAGTCGCCATACATATTCATAATGATCTGCGCGCGCATCTCCAGGGAATCGCGCTTTGCCGCCATCGAGGCGTTCCACTCCTGCATAGAGCCATAACCGTCGCCGCGGTAGTCGACGGGCTGCACCAGCGTCGCCTCGGACGGTGTAGATCCGACCGCATCGGATAGTGTTGCCGCGTGGGCATCAGTTGCGCCGGCGCCCGCCAAAAGTGCCACGGTCAGAGCGGCGGAAAGGGCGGCGGCTTTCGGTTTTCGTGAATCGATCCTCATGTAGCTGGAAACCTCCGTAGTGCGTTTTTTGCTGCGTTTGAGCTGCGTGTGATTCGATCGCGCTGCATAGTACCCCGAGCAAATCGCGACCTGCGGTTTTACTCAAAAGGCGCACGTCAATTGCGTAAAACTCACATCCACTCAACAGGAGTTTTCCATAACTCGAATGCATAAAGCGTGTCAAAAACCCTGTTTTTGCACCCTCTCTATGCAAAAAAGGCGCCTGTGCAACCATTGTTCGCACAGGCGCCTTGAGCAGGCATTTTATGCAGTTATACCTATCGAGTCGCAAGGGGTCCTTGCACAAGTCGCCTTACTCGTCCAGCGCGGCGAAGGCCTGCTTCAGATCCCAAATGATGTCCTCGGCGTTCTCAGTGCCGATGGAAAGACGGATCGTGGAGGGCGTGATGTTCTGCTCGGCGAGCTCCTCGGCAGAGAGCTGGGAGTGCGTGGTGGTAGCCGGGTGCACGACGAGCGACTTGACGTCGGCCACGTTGGCGAGCAGCGAGAACACCTGCAGATGATCGATGAACTTCCAAGCTGCCTCCTGGCCACCCTTAATCTCAAAGGTAAAGATCGAGGCACCGCCACGGGGGAAGTACTTCTGATAGAGCTCGTGATCGGGGTGCTCAGGCAGGCTCGGGTGGTTCACCTTGGCGACGTGGCTGTCACCAGCCAGGAACTCAACGACCTTCTTGGTGTTCTCGACATGACGGTCAACGCGCAGCGACAGGGTCTCGGTGCCCTGGAGCAGGACCCAGGCGTTGAACGGGCTGATGCAGGCGCCCTCGTCACGCAGCAGGATAGCGCGGACATAGGTTGCGAAGGCGGCGGGACCGGCAGCCTCGGCAAACGAAACACCGTGGTAGGAGGGGTTGGGCTCAGCGATCTGGGCGTACTTTCCGCTCGCTTTCCAATCGAAGTTACCGCCGTCGACGATCACACCGCCCAGCGAGGTGCCGTGGCCGCCGATGAACTTGGTTGCGGAGTGGACGACGATGTTGGCACCATGCTCCAGCGGACGGAACAGATACGGGGTGCCGAAGGTGTTATCGACGACAACCGGCAGACCGTGCTTCTTGGCGATCTCGGAGATGGCGTCGATGTTGGGGATGTCGGAGTTGGGGTTGCCGAGCGTCTCGAGATAGACGACCGTGGTGTTGTCCTTGATGGCACCCTCGACCTCTTCCACGTTATGGGCATCGACAAACGTGGTCTCGACGCCAAACTGGGAGAGCGTATGCTCCAGCAGGTTGTAGGAGCCACCGTAGATGGTCTTCTGAGCCACCACGTGGTCACCGGCCTGGGCAAGAGCCTGCAGGGTATAGGTGATGGCAGCAGCACCGGAGGCGACGGCAAGACCTGCCACGCCACCCTCGAGGGCGGCGATACGGTCCTCGAAGACGCCCTGGGTGGAGTTGGTCAGACGGCCGTAGATGTTACCGGCGTCGGCAAGACCAAAGCGGTCGGCGGCGTGCTGGGAGTTGCGGAACACATAGCTCGTGGTCTGGTAGATAGGCACGGCACGGGAGTCGGATGCAGGATCGGCGCTCTCCTGGCCAACGTGCAACTGCAGGGTATCGAAACCAAAGGTGTGCTCGGGATTGTTGATGAACTGGCTCATGATGATCTCCTTGATCGAACGAAAGTAAATAAAAAGAGAGAAGTAAGTCGCTGTCTCCTGATCACGCCAACGGGCGCAAACAGGAGCCCGGCATTCGTCTTGGTAAGCAATTCATATGCGGGCCTCCTTTCGCATCCCGGTTCCGTGGTTGGCTTAATTACCTACCGCCTTTGTGTGTTTTGAATAGTACGAGCATTGTTTCCCTCGGTCAATCACTTAAAAGCGCTAACCTGTTATCGGTTTTTTAGATAGCTATCGAAAGGACGGGCGCCGATGACCCTCCAGCAGCTTCGTTTTCTGATCGCCGTGGCAGAGTCCGGCTCAATCAACGCCGCAGCTCAGCGCCTCTATACCGCACAGTCCAATATCTCCAACGCCGTCAAAAGCCTGGAGCAGGAACTTCATATCGAAATCTTTACGCGCTCCAGCCGCGGCGTCACGCTCACCAACGACGGCACCGAGCTTTTGGGTTATGCACGCCAGGTCGTAGAGCAGGCCGACATGCTCGAGGCCCGCTACGAGGACGGCGGTACCCCGCAAGCCCGCCTCGCCATTTCCGCCCAGCACTACGCCTTTTCGGTCGAGGCCTTTGTCAACGTAGTCGAGCGCTGCCGCGACAGCAAGTTCGAGTTCATCATGCGCGAGACCACCACATCGCAGATCATCGATGACGTCCGCGCATTTCGCAGCGACATCGGCATCCTCTATCTGGACGACTTTAACGCCCGCGTTCTGCAGAAGGCTTTTGCCGATGCGCGCGCGAGCTTCCATCTCCTATTCAACGCGACGGTCCACGTCTTCGTTAGCGAGCGCCACCCGCTTGCCCGCCGCCCGCAGCTGTCCCTTGCCGACCTCACACCATATACGCGCTACAGCTTTGAGCAGGGAACCTCAAACTCCTTCTATTACGCCGAGGAACCTTTTAGCTATATCCCTTGCGACCGCAACATACGAATCTCGGACCGCGGAACACTTACTAACTTACTTATCACGTCGAACGGCTACACCCTGTCGACCGGTGTCCTCTCCAATGAAATGCAATGGGGTATGGCATCGATCCCGTTAGCAGACGCCCCAACGATGCACGTAGGCTATATCATGCACGACGAGCGCAAGCCCTCTCCCCTCTTGCAGCAATACCTCGACGAGCTCAACCGCATCATCCATGCCAACTAACTGTCGGAAGACGGGGTAGAAATCGTAGATTGCTAGCCCCCGGCGGGCATGGCGCTACAATGGTCACTCACACGAAACGTACCCAACGAAAGGAAGCCCGTGAAGGTCATCATCTATACCGACGGCTCGGCCCGATCAAATCCGGGACGCGGCGGCTACGGCGCCGTGCTCAAATACACCAACCCCGCCGGCAAGACCTTCACCTCCGAGCTTTCGCGCGGCTACGCCAAGACCACCAACAACCGCATGGAGCTCATGGCGGTCATCGTGGCGCTCGAGGCACTTAACCGCCCCTGCGAGGTCGAGGTCCATTCCGATTCGCAGTACGTCGTCAACGCCTTTAACAAGCACTGGATCGACGGCTGGAAAAAGCGCGGATGGAAAACCGCCAACAAGCAGCCCGTCAAGAACCGCGACCTGTGGGAGCGCCTACTCACCGCCAAAAGCAAGCACAAGGTTGAGTTCATCTGGGTTAAGGGTCACGCCGGCCACGAGCTCAACGAGCGCTGCGATGAGCTCGCCACCACGGCGGCCGACGGCAGCAACCTCGATATCGATACCGGCTTTAACGAGAGCGACCTGTAACGGCGTTTTCGCACGCTATTTCCTGCCCCCTCGCGCTACACTCATCCTGTAAACCGAACGGCACGAGGGGGATACATGCTGCGTATAGCGACCATCGGCACATCCATGATTACCGACGACTTTATCCAGGTCGTCAACGCCAACGACCAAGCCGCGTTTGTGGGCACGCTCTCGCGCGATGCCGAGCGCGGCGCCGCCTTTACCGCCGAACACGGCGGCGAGCGTAACTTCACCGCACTTGACGAGCTTGCGTCCGCCGACGACGTCGACGCCGTCTACATCGGCAGCCCCAATGCGCTCCACTACGAGCAGGCCCTTGCCTGCATCGCCGGTGGCAAGCACGTCATCGTCGAGAAACCCTTCTGCGCCACCGAAGCGCAGGCGCTGGAAGTCTTCCGCGCTGCCGAGGCAGCAGGTGTCGTGGCCCTCGAGGCCATGCGTCCCCTCCACGATCCCGCCTTCCACGCCATCGAGGACGCCCTGGGCGAGATCGCCCCCATCCGCCGCGCCTCATTGCGCTTTGGCAAGTATTCCTCGCGCTACAACGAGATTCTCGCGGGACGCGCCACCAATATCTTCGACTGCAATATGGCATCGGGTTCCCTCATGGACATTGGCGTCTATACCGTCGAGCCCATGGTCGAGATCTTTGGCATGCCCTCCGGCCTTACGAGCATGACCACCCTGCTCGATCCCACCACGCGACAGCTCACGCACGGCCCCATCGATGGCTGCGGTTCCATCCTCGCCAGCTACGGCGGTGGCCGTATCTCCGTCGAGCTCGCGCACTCCAAAATTACGAACGACCTGTTGCCCTCGCAGATCGAAGGCGAGCGTGGCACTATCCAGATCGACCATCTGTCCACGCCCCGCAACGTCCGCATCGACTATCGCGGCGACGTCGTACGCGGCTCGGCGACCGAGGCACCGCGCGAACAGGGAGACAACGGCCGCGTGCTCGACCTGCCCAAATCGAGCAACACTATGGAATACGAACTCACAGACTTTATCACCGCCATCGGCGGCATCGATAACGTTAAGGAAGAGATTTGGGAGACCCCGGCGGGACGCCACGAGCTTGGCCACTACCGCGATGTCACACTCGTCTCACTGCGCATCATGGATGCCGTGCGCCAGCAGGCCGGCATAACCTTCCCAGCCGACGCAGGCAAGCAGGCATAGCTATGGGTCTCTTCGATACGTTCTTCTCCAGCGTCACCGGCGGCAGTCGAGAGCCTCAAAAACCATCAAACGTCGAGCTCGAGCTGCGCCGCAGGCTTACTGTGCTCGCAAGCGACGAGGCCACTCAAGACACTCCCCTGCGCTATTTCCTGCGCTGGGCGGGGCAAGTCCAGGGCGTTGGCTTTCGCTTTACCAACACCAACCTCGCGCAGGCACGCGCGCTCACCGGCTGGGTGCGTAACATGGAAGACGGCTCAGTCGAGATGGAGATACAGGGGGCTCCGGCAAATATCCTATCTCATCTCGAGGCGCTTCATGCCTCCTACGAGCGTATGGGAACGCGTTTTCGCCTCGTAGACGCCCAGGCCCGAGCCCCACTTGCCAATGAAGACGGTTTCACGCCTCGTTATTAGTATTGTGTGCTAAATACGGTATCATTTACCTACGACCGTTGATAGAAAAGAGGCGAGGCGCATGGCGGTGCAAAGAAGGAATACCAGGCAGCGAAAGCTGGTTCTTGACGCCGTGCGCCAAAGCTATAACCATCCCACCGCCGACGAAATCTACAACGTCGTGCGCGCGCAGGATGACAAAATCAGCCGCGGCACGGTCTACCGCAACCTCAATCTCTTGGCCGACGCCGGCGAGATTCTCTCCATCAAGACGCCGGGCGGCAGCCGCTTCGATCGCACGATCGAGCCGCATGCGCATATCATCTGCACCTCGTGCAGCCGCGTCATCGACGTACCGCTCCCCTTCGATGCCCAACTCGACGCCAAGGCATCCGAGCAAATCGGCTGGCACGTCACGTCGCACTACACCATCTTCGAGGGTCTCTGCCCCGACTGCCGGTAGATGTTCGGGACATGCCTTAAAATCCACCTTTCTGCACTCTGCAGCAAAAAGAGATTCCTAGGCATGCCACATATATCTACTCGGCGAGCAGGCGGCGCAGTTCTTCTTCGACCGTGCGCACGTAGCGGACGCGGTCGTTGATGCCACGCATAGAGGGATTGCAGCTCTCCATTAGATAAGGATGGCCCACGACGTTGAGCATGTCGCGGTCGTTTTCGTTATCGCCAAACGCCATCATCTCGTCGGGCGAAATTCCCAGGGCACGACCGTAATCGGCAAGCGCGGAACCCTTACCCGAATCAAAGCCGATAAAGTCCGTCCACTCGGTTCCCGACGTCATCACGTCGACACGGTCGCTAAAGAGGCGCTCAAAATACTCCAGGGCCGCCGGCTGATCCACCTCGGGCGTCTGGAAGGCAATCTTAATGACGTCCTCGTCGATGTCCTCAGGACGGTCGACCACCGCCACATCGCAGTGGACCTCATAGCGCAAATGGTCGACGAACGCATCGTTGCCGCTCATGGTGTAGAGGTGTCCCTCACACGAAAGGGTCACGTCGGCATGGGGATACGCAACCACGGCATTCGCGATATCCATAGCAAGGCTACGCTCCATGGAACGCTTGACAACGGCACGCCCCTCGTTCATCACTAGGGCTCCGTTTTCGCATACATAGGCGAGCTCATCGGCCACCGGGGCAAACAGGTAGCGCAAGCTCGCATATTGACGACCGCTCGCCGGCATAAACACGATGCCGCGACGATGCAGTTCATCGATGAGCTCAAAGGCCTCGGAACGCGGCTCGTGCTCCCCCGGATGCAGCAACGTGCCGTCCAAATCGCATGCAATCAGCTTGATTCCCTCAAGACCCATATGCTTCCCCAAAGCCTCCTATCAACAGCAAGACGGACCTTGATTGGTCGCCCCTCAAAGCCCGCCTTGCGTATACACGCGCTTAGCCGCGCGTCTTTTTTACGATGGTAAAGTCGGGAGCCATGCTCACGACGGCATCCGCCGCACTCGACGCAAAGCGCCGGTCCGCATCGAGTTCACGGGTAACCACCGAGAGCCGAACGCCCTCGACGCCCCGGAGCATGCGGCCCAAAACAGGCTGCACCGGCGTATACATGCGCACGGTATACTCGTCCGAATCGCCTCGGAAAAGCGGCGCGTGCATATTGCCGATCTCCCAGCACGCATGCGCGAGCGCAATCGGGTCCATGCGGTCAACTTCGACCAAATAAACCTCGGCACTGCGCAGGCGCACGACAACCGCCACGGGCACCATGCCCGAACGGTCGATGGCGAGCACGTCGCCGTCGGTAAAACGACCGCCGTCGGCAGCATCCAGCCGAACATCGACCGTGCGCCCCAGCTCCGTCACGCCCACAAGCGCGCATACATCAGCCTGGTCCCAATCGAGCAGCAGCTCGTCAACTTCAAAGACGCCGCCCAACTTCCGGCGAAGCAGGAGTTCATAGGACGGATCGTTGAGATTTCCCAAGCATGTCGTCGAAACCAAGCGTTCAGGCATACTCTAACCCTCGACCTCAACGAGCTCGATATCAAAGTTGAGGTCCTTGCCGGCCAGCTCGTGGTTGGCGTCGAGCGTCACGGCCTCGGGCGTTACGTCTATGACCACGGCGGGGACGGGCATGCCGCTCGGCGTGGACAGGAAAAGCTTCATGCCCTTCTCGATCTGCTCGATGTTGGGAACCTGTTCGGCCGGGAAGGTAATAACCATCTCGGGGTTGTGCTCGCCGTAGGCATCGGCAGCAGGAATGTGCACGGTCTTCTTCTCGCCCACCTGCATGTCGACAACAGCGGCGTCGAAGCCCTTGATCATCTGACCGGCGCCGCAGGTGAACTCCAGCGGCTCGCCGCGATCGTAGGAGCTATCGAACTGCGTGCCGTCGTCGAGCGTGCCGCGATAATGAGTCTTGACCTTCTTGCCCTGGTTGGACATGGTAACCTCCGTGATAAGGGCGGCGCACAACGCGGGCCGCCGTGAACATATGGCGCTAACTATACCCTAGTCATACAATTCAAAGACAGTTTGCAAAGAAACGCTGCAACCGGAGGAACCATGGCATATCCCGTATTTGACCTACACTGCGACACCGCCGACCGCATCGGCTGGGCCACGCTCGATCTCGACCTGCGCTTTACCGCCGGCACCGACGGTTATTTCCCCGGCGACGAAACGCATCCGCAAGATTTCGACCTCATCGAGGGCAACGCCTGCGCCATCTCGCTCGCAAAGATCGGCAACACGCCGTGGGCACAGTGCTTCGCCACGTTTGTCCCCGATGAGATTCCCACCGCCCACGCTGCGCGCTTCCAGGCGCAGATCATGGCACACATGAGCGGCCAGGCAATGCTCAACCACGACCGCATGGTCAACGTACGCAGCGCGGCAGACATTCGCCCTGCGCTCAAGGACGGCAAGGTCGCTTGCATCCACACCATCGAAAACGCGACGTTCTTTGCCGAAGACCCCGCGCTGATCGAGGTGCTCAAGAGCCTGGGCGTACTCATGTCATCACTCAGCTGGAACGCGCAGGGACCGCTCGCGAGCGGCCACGACACCCACGCCGGCCTCACCGCCGCCGGCATCGAGGCGCTTACGCAGATGGAGCACGCCGGCATGGTACTTGACGTCTCCCACCTCAACGATGAGTGCTTTGACGAGGTCGCCGCCCGCGCCACGCGTCCCTTCGTCGCCAGCCACTCCAACTCCCGTGCGGTTTGCGGCGCCAAACGCAACCTTACCGACGACCAGTTCCGCACCATTCGCGACATGGGTGGCATCGTCGGCCTCAACTACTGCAGCGAGTTCCTTTCCAACGGCGCAACCGACAAGACCGCCGCAGACGTCACCTTCGACCAGCTGGCGGCACATATCGAGCACTGGCTCGACCTGGGCGGCGAGGACGTCATCGCGCTCGGCGGCGACTGGGACGGCGCCACGGTGCCTGCTTTCCTCTCCGATGCCAGCAAGATACCCGAGTTCCAGAACATGCTTTCCAAGCATTTTGGCAAGACCGTGATGCAGAAACTCTGCAGCGACAACGCGCTTGCCTTCTTTGAGCGTTATTAATTTCACATCCCTTGAGCGGGCCGGCATGCCGAACGATCGACATGCCGGCCCGTCCCCAATCTGAAGGACCGCTTTTGACGCAGCAATTTACGTTTTTCCTATCCCGACCGGATGGGACGCCCATCTCCGTCGTCGTTACCAAAAAGCGCGTCAAAAACTTCAACCTACGCGTCACATCGAGCGGTGAGGTCCACGCCAGCGCACCGCTCGGCGCCAGTCGCGAGCGCATCGAGGCATTCGTTCAACGTAACAGTTCCTGGATTATCAACCGACTTGCCAAGTGCGAGCAACATCAGGCGACGGCGCGAGAGCCGCTCAGCACCTCGTCCGTCATTGCACTTTGGGGCAAGCCCATCACGGTACAGGACGCACTCGATCACAACTTTGAATCACCCCCACCGCGGCCCAAGCAGGCCACCTTCGCAAGTTTTATAGGTGCCGACGAGCCAAGTGGGCGCGCGCAGGCAAAGCAGCGCACAGCCCTCGACGGCCTAACACCCAAAGATCTCCAGACACGCATCGACCAACTCTATGCATCCGAGGTCACCGCAGCGCTACGCGATATGGTGCGCGCATACGAAATCGCAATGGGCGTCACCGTGGCCCGCATTTCCGTACGCAGCATGAAAACGCGTTGGGGCTCATGCACACCTAAATCCGGCGCTATTCGCATCGCGCGCGAGCTCGCCGCCTACCCCGTCGAATGCCTCGACATGGTTGTCGCCCACGAGCTCGTCCACTTGCTCGAGCCAAGCCACAATCAGCGGTTTCATGCCCTGCTCGACACGTACTGCCCCAACAATAGAGCTCTGTCGCAGCGGCTCAAGCAGCCACCCATAGAGACGTATTAGAACCGGTTAGCGCACACGCTCGATCTCGACACCGCAACTTGCCAGGGGCAGGCCAACAGGAGCCCACGGCTTATCGAGCTTTATGCGCACACCAAGCAGCGAGGGATAGCGGCGCAGCAGCATCTGGGCTGTCCCCTCGGCTGCCGCCTCGATGAGTTTAAACGTATGCTCGCGCAGATAGCCATCGACATCGTGGCACACCGAGCCATAGTCAATCGAGGCGTCCAGGTTATCGTGCTCCCCCGCCGCGCGCAGGTCGGCATAGAGCACCAGAGAAACGACGAACTTCTGACCCAGCGCGTTCTCCTCGGGATACACGCCGTGGTTGGCAAAAACCTCAAGGCCGTCAATGACAATACGATCGGCATGGCGCAAATCGTCATAGCTCACGTGGGGCACCGCCGTTGCGGTGGATATTTCGCCCCTTCCACGGCGGGCGAGCTCGGCGCCTTCAGTCTTGGTTGCATTCTCGGGCAGTTTCTTGTTGCTCATCGCGATCGTCTCCTTCGTTTAGAACCCCGACCGCGCAAACTAACTACACGCGAATCGACAAGTTCTTTTTATCATCGCTCCAGTTGCAAGCATTGCGCGCGGGGCATGCAAAGCAGGCGCGCGACGCTTTGTCGGCTGCATAGAGCAAACGCTCAAGCGGTTGGCTGTTCACGCGCAGCTTTCGATGGCCCAGAATGGCCGTCTTAATGGCTGCGGCATCGGCCGGCTCAAACGCCACGTCATCAGGCATGCCGCCGAGAATTGCATCAGCGACGCGTTCGCTTGCAACATCATGGGATATACCCGATTCATACTGTTCATCTTTGCCGATATCGTGAAGAAGTGCCGTGGCGTAGATGACCTCGCGGTCAAATTCGAGCTCTTCCTCGAGATTCTTGATCCACATAATGCGAGCGACATCGAGCAGATGGTCGATACCGTGGCGGCAGAAGATGCGCCCCGATTCCAACTGTGCAATGTTGCCCAGGTGCCGCCGGAACAGCCCGTTGGCACAGATGTAGTCGATACGAGGCATGATGCCAAAAGGCGCCAGGCCCGAAGCCATAAAACCGCGACGCGGCGTTCCCTCATCGGTCTTCGATGCAAAGTCGTTAACGGCTCTCATGGTTAGCGGCCCAGCATCCTAAAGAATCGCTCCTCGAGCGCCGAATCGGTCTCAAAGACGCCGCGGCGAGCGAGCGTCACGGTCTTGGTGCCGGGCTTTTGCACGCCGCGCATCGTCATGCACATATGCTCAGCCTCCATGAGCACAATCGCTCCCTGGGGAGCGAGATAATCCATGAGAGCGTCGGCAACCTGTGCACACAGCTGCTCCTGCAGCTGCAGACGACGGGCATAAACCTCAACCGTGCGGGCGAGCTTGGAAAGCCCAGCCACTCGACCGTTGGGGATATAGCCAATGGCGGCTTTGCCATAAAACGGCAGCAGATGATGTTCACACAGCGAGTAGAACGTGATGTCGCGCTCGATAACCAAACCGTTCGAAGCGACGACAAAAGTTTTGGACAGGTGCTCCTCGGCACTCTGGTCCATACCGCCGGCGATCTCGCCATACATACGGGCAACGCGCGCCGGGGTCTCCAGCAGGCCCTCACGAGTTGGGTCCTCGCCTATGCCCTCAAGCAACAGCTTAATGGCGGCCTCGACTTTTTCCTGATCGACCATCTGGGCCTCACTTTTCCGATTTCACGCTCGCGCTATGGTACCACGCCCTCCGGCATCGACCATAAGCTACATAGTATGGGTCGAATAGACCGGATCATCACGCCAAAGTTCAACCGCATCACAAAGCGCAACGCCCTCGCGCTCAGCGCGGGCGCGCGTAGCGTTCATATCAATCACGCGCTGGTTGCTCGAGCCCCTAAAACGCAACGAGATATCGTACAGGTCTTGAACGAACGGACCGTCCACCAACATGTCGAGGCAGGCTAGGATGCGGTCCGTCACCTCGGTATGATGACGACCGCCCGGCATAAGCTCCTCGAGTACGTCGCCAGTAAAGCACCAAATGGTCTTCCCCGATCCCACTGGATAGGCCGCACGCACGCGTTCGATAAAGTCAACAAGCCCCGCCTGATTCTCGGGCTCCATAGGCTCGCCACCCAGAATCGTCAGGCCATCGATAAAGGGATGGTCGAGGCTCTCGATAATCTTATCCTCGACGGCGCGATCGAACGGCTCGCCCGCAGCAAAGTCCCACGCGACAGAGTTAAAGCAATTCTTGCACCCACGACGGCACCCACTCACAAACAGAGAAGTACGAACGCCTTCTCCATCAGCAATGTCGAAATACTTAATGTTCGCGTAGTTCATAGGTAACTCTCCTGGGAGGCCGGAACATATCATCCCGTCCTCAAACATTCTCGGCCTTCGGCCTGCGAAACTGCGGGCGGGACGATATGTCCCGGCCTCATGCAAAGGGTAACTCAATGAACGAAGCGAACATCGAGCATAGGGTTCGAGGTCCAATAAAAACTGGGTTGCGGGTCAACCGCCATCGCAAGCAAATCGCAGCTGCAGCTCAAATTATTTCCGCTAAGAACTTCGAGGAGTGAGCAGACCGCATGCTGCATCTCAGCTACATCAACTTGGCTGCCCCGTAGCGAGGCCCCGGACCTTTGCTCGATATGAGTTCCGCACGAACAGGAGGCGCCAGTGGCGCCTCCGTCGTGAGCCAGGACTGTCCGAAATAGCGAGTAAAGGTCCGGGGCCTCGCTACGGGGCAGCCTGGGATGGTTATTAGAGATGCAGCACGCGGTCGCGGATCTCCTCGGTTCGACCCTGGTTCCAGAACTGGGTACCGATGTAGCCGCACGTACGACGAGCGACGTTCATCTTCTCCTGGTCGCGGTTGCCGCAGTTGGGGCACTCCCACACCAGCTTGCCATCGTCCTCAACAATCTTGATCTCGCCATCGTAGCCGCACACCTGGCAGTAGTCGCTCTTGGTGTTGAGCTCGGCGTACATGATGTTGTCGTAGATGTACTGCATCACGCGAATGACAGCCTTGAGGTTGTCCTGCATGTTGGGAACCTCGACATAGGAGATGGCACCGCCCGGCGAAAGCTGCTGGAACATGCCCTCAAACTTAAGCTTGTCGAAGGCGTCGATCTCCTCGGACACATGGACGTGGTAGCTGTTGGTAATGTAGCCCTTGTCCGTCACGCCCGGGATAATGCCAAAACGGCGCTGCAGGCACTTGGCAAACTTGTAGGTCGTCGACTCAAGCGGGGTGCCGTACAGCGAGAAGTCGATATCGCTTTCGGCCTTCCACTCGGCGCACTTGTCGTTCATGCGCTGCATGACGGCCATGGCAAACGGCGTGCCTTCCTTCTCGGTGTGGCTGTGGCCCGTCATGTACTTGACGCACTCATACAGGCCGGCATAGCCCAGGCTGATGGTGGAGTATCCGCCCACGAGCAGCTTGTCGATCGTCTCGCCCTTCTTCAGACGAGCAAGGGCGCCGTACTGCCAAAGAATCGGCGCGGCGTCAGAAAGTGTACCCATCAGGCGCTCATGACGGCACAGCAGGGCACGGTGGCACAGCTCAAGGCGCTCATCGAAGATCTTCCAGAACTTGTCCATATCCTGGTGCGAGCTCAGTGCGACATCAGGCAGGTTGATGGTCACAACGCCCTGGTTAAAGCGACCATAGTACTTGGGCTTGTTCGGGTCGTAGTTCAGCGCGTTGGCAACGTTGTTAAAACCGTTGCCCGAGCGGTCGGGCGTCAAGAAGCTGCGGCAGCCCATGCAGGTATAGCAATCGCCGTTGCCGGCGGTCTCGCCCTTCGACAGCTTGAGCTCGCGCATCTTCTTCTCGGAGATGTAGTCGGGAACCATGCGCTTGGCGGTGCACTTGGCAGCCAGCTGGGTCAGGTAGAAGTACGGGGAATCCTCGTGAACGTTATCGTCCTCGAGTACATAGATAAGCTTGGGGAATGCCGGGGTAATCCACACGCCGGCCTCGTTCTTAACGCCCTCGTAGCGCTGGCGAAGCGTCTCCTCCACGATCATGGCAAGGTCGTGCTTCTCCTGCGGCGTACGGGCCTCGTTAAGATACATAAAGACCGTCACGAACGGCGCCTGGCCATTGGTGGTCATAAGGGTCACGACCTGATACTGAATCGTCTGGACGCCACGACGAATCTCATCGCGCAGACGGTCCTCAACGACCTCACGGACCTTCTCGGCAGACGCAGAGACGCCAAGCTCATCGAGCTCGCGAGCGACCTCGCCGCGAATCTTTTGACGGCTCACCTCAACAAAGGGGGCAAGATGGGTCAGCGAAATAGACTGGCCGCCGTACTGGGAGGAAGCAACCTGGGCGATGATCTGCGTCGCGATATTGCAGGCAGTCGAGAAGCTGTGCGGCTTCTCGATCAGCGTGCCCGAAATAACAGTGCCGTTCTGGAGCATGTCCTCCAGGTTCACCAAATCGCAGTTGTGCATGTGCTGGGCAAAGTAATCCGAATCGTGGAAGTGGATCAGGCCCTCATTATGGGCGTCCACGATCTCCTGGGGCAGCAGCACGCGCTGGGTCAGGTCCTTGGAAATCTCGCCGGCCATATAGTCGCGCTGAACGGAGTTGACGGTCGGGTTCTTGTTGGAGTTCTCCTGCTTGACCTCTTCGTTATTGCACTCGATCAGCGACAGAATCTTGTCGTCGGTCGTGTTCTTCTGGCGCTTCAGGCTCTGAACATAGCGATAGATGATGTAGTGGCGGGCAACCTCGTAGCAGTCGAGACGCATAATCTCGTCCTCGACCAAATCCTGGATCTCCTCGACCGAAACGGTGTGGCCTGCGCTCTCGCATGCCTCGGCGACGTTTTGTGCCGCGTAAATCACCTGACGGTCGGTTAGACGAGAGCTCTCCTCGACCTCCAAGTTGGCGGCGCGAATCGCATTGACGATCTTATCGATGTCAAAGACAACCTCGGTGCCGCTGCGCTTGATGATCTTCATCCTCTTGCCTCTTTCGCGTCGTAGCCTCATTGCGCTTCAGAGCCAAACGATGCCCGGCAGGGCTTGCCCCTGTCTTGCGGCGCCGTCGCGCAATCTGTGTTCTCGATAAACCATAGGTCCTCATGCGGACAATCCTCGTAGCCGATCAAGCGACTCAAAGGCGTGTCCGAAGGGGACGAACAAGGTCTTCGTTCTCTGTCCGCCATCTATCATACGACAAAGATGCATCTATATCCTGTATTCTTTTTTTAGGTCAAACACAACATATAGTGTTTCAGCAGGTCAAAGCAATTAGTCATTTTGCAGACGCATTATAAATGAGGGGTATTTGACAAGTCGGTAAAACGTTACCAACACGGCTACCTGCATGGCAGTTATAAAACCCCCTTAGTCAAGCCGCTGACAAATCCTACTAAAACCAAGCCGCTCACGCCAAAATAATCCAAAAGATTGTGCTTGACCAACATGTTGCGGTCACGCGCGGTCAGGACGTATGCAATCAGCCAGTGCCCCTACGGGATGCGAAGATCATCGCACCGGATCTTGAGTTCAATATCTGGTGCCACATTTGACGACATAAAACAAAACAGCCCAGAGACATAGTCTCTGAGCTGCGAACATTTGGTGGGCGTTAGAAGATTTGAACTTCTGACCTCTTCCGTGTCAGGGAAGCGCTCTCCCCCTGAGCTAAACGCCCAAATGGAGCGGACAACGGGGCTCGAACCCGCGACCCCAACCTTGGCAAGGTTGTGCTCTACCAACTGAGCCATGTCCGCCTGCGACGATTTAATATACGGGATGATCCACCCAAATGCAAGAACTATTTTAAAATAATTTGAAAATAGTTCCCGATACCGATGGCCCCCGCCTGCTTTGCCGTTCATTACATTGGAAGGACGGAGATCACGAGGAAATCACGAGGAAAGAGTCCCAGCAGTGAGCGGCGCCCCAGTGCCCCGCAGCGTCAACAAAAAACGCGGTTCGTTAGAACCGCGTAAGATAGTTGGAGCGGACAACGGGGCGTCCGCGTATCCGCTTTCGCGGATACGCACCGGCTTCGGCCGCCTGTCGGCGTCCTCGCCAGCTCGCTACAAACGCTCTGCGTTTGCCTAACGCTCGCTCCCTCTCGGGTTCGAGCCTCCTAGGACGAATCGATCGATTAGTGAAAAGAACGGAAGACTCACTCCCCCGGCCACAACAGCGAGCGGGCTCCGGGTGCCCCAGGTTGCCGCGAAAGAGGAGGGAAGCGTACTTTATGTACGCGACCGACGATTGAGGGGCAAGATGGGGTGCCCGGGGCTCGCGCAGCGTCAACAAAAAACGCGGTTCGTTAGAACCGCGTAAGATAGTTGGAGCGGACAACGGGGCTCGAACCCGCGACCCCAACCTTGGCAAGGTTGTGCTCTACCAACTGAGCCATGTCCGCATATGTAAAACAAAACGGGCGCCGGAGCGCCCGGATGTTGCCTGGAGGCGAAGCCCGGATTCGAACCGGGGGTAAAGGCTTTGCAGGCCTCTGCCTTACCACTTGGCCACTTCGCCGAAAAAGGACCGCTTGAGACGGTCCGGGAATGCAATGGAGCGGACAACGGGGCTCGAACCCGCGACCCCAACCTTGGCAAGGTTGTGCTCTACCAACTGAGCCATGTCCGCTTGCGGGTTATTAATTTACGCGAGTTGCCCAAAAGACGCAAGTACTTTTTTCAAAAAAGTTGCTCAATGCAAGTTCGCACAGGTAAATAACGCCAAGTCAAGGCGCTATGCGCACGATTCCAATGCTGAGCCAAACAGCTTCACCATCCGAACGCGCGTGCCGGCGCCATCCGTACGACGGGCAACTTCCACATTATCGACGAGCATGCGCATAAGCTTGATACCGCGTCCGCGTTCCTCAGATGCCACCGGCTCGCTCGCCCCATCGATAGAATAGCCTGCGCCCCGATCAAGCACCTCGAGCACAACGCGGTCCCCATAGGCCTGAACCGTCAGGATGCAGCCAACACCGCCCGCATGGTCATATGCGTTACCCAATGCCTCCCCCAGCGCCAATGCGACGTCATAACGTTCATCTCGCCTCAGGGGAAGCGATTCGAGAAGCTCGGCCACACGGTGCCGATAATACGGGAGATTCTCGATGCCTCGCCTTACTTCGACGCTCTTGCTCCATCGCGGCAACTCCCCCACCGGAATGGCGGGAATCGACTCCCGCGCCGGGCCCGCGACATGCAGGATGTCGACAAGTCGGGCAATCTCCAAAAAGCGAATGACCTCATCGGAGGCGTTAACGAGCGAAAGCAGGCCCTCTCGCCTCATGAGCTCTCTGGCGCGTGTAAGCAAAAACGCCAAACCCGTCGAGTCGATAAAGCCCACGGCCTGGCAATTGATGACAACGCGACGCACGCCCCGGTCGATCAAATTATCCAACCGTCGGCGCAGCACGGGCACCGAGGCGATGTCGACATCACCCGGTGGCGTCAAAACCGCTATGTCATTCCACTCATTCATACGACCATGGTTCCCCAAAAGAGCTCGCTCGATGCACACGTTTCTTCAACCGTAGGGATTTTGCCCGTCAGGCGTCGTGACCTACGATCGACCTCGTAAAAACTCAAGGGAGACCAGCGCGATGTCATCGTTCAGCGCCGACTCGGTAAAGCGGTCAAGCTCGCCCAAGACCTTACCGCAGATCCCCGATACGCCCTCACCCGAGACAGAGAGCAAAAGGTCGCGAAGGCGTTGTTCGCCGAAGAAAGCACCCGAGCGATCACGTGCTTCGATTGTTCCGTCGGTATACATAAATAGCATGTCACCAGGAGCGAATGTAAACACGCCCGTCTCATAGACCATGCTCTCAAAGGCACCGATCACGCCCGATTGGCACCCAAGGAGCTCCACTTCTCCCCCGCAGGTCTCGCCGCAGCCAAGCGGCGTCGACGACGGCCTAATGACCATAGTGGGAGGATGTCCCGCCGAGCAATAGGTAGCGCGGCCCGCCTTAAGATCGATCTTGGCGATAAACGCCGTCACAAACGTCTCGACCCTCGAAAAGCCCATGAGCATGCTATTGAGCGAGCGAGCCATACGGGCAGGCCCCGCACCCTCCCAGGCATAGGCCGTCAGCGCTGTCTTGACGAGCGCCGACATCGACGCCGCATCGATTCCCTTGCCGGATACATCACCCAAAATCATAACGGCGCAATCGTCGGGAAGTCGGACAAGCGTATAGAAGTCACCGCCGACCAACGCAGAATTCGTTGCCGATAGGTATACCGAATCGGTTGCAATGCCCGGAACGTCACCAAGCGAATTTCTCATGCCAATCTGAAGCGTCTGAGCGATATGACGCTCCTCGCGCTTTTGAGATTCGCCTTCATAGATCAGCTCAAGGTCATGCGCCAGATGCACCAGGTAGTCGTATTCAAGGTCGTCAATTGGTTCTTGGCTGCCATCACGGAGCAGCAAAGCGCGCCTCGTCGGCCCCTTGGCAACGTCGGCGGGAACGATTGCATCGTTGTTCCGCTGACCGCCGCCCTCCGAGCGAACGCGTCCCGCCTCGAAGCCGGAATCGACATAGAGGCCTTGGCACGGCAGGCCATGAGCCCTCAACCATCCGCCCATAGGCATCGATTCGTCGACGCGGGTCAAGCGCACATGCTTAAGATCATCAGCACTCGCACCGCCCAGCACCGACTGCCCAAAACCATCGGAAGCAACCCCCAAACGCGCAGCCGGTGCGGTGGTGGAAAAGAAGAGCGACTCAGGGTCTCCCGGCAACGCCACGCGACTGCCGCCCTCAAAATCGATGACATAGGTGTCAAGACTCGCGTCATATTCCACGGGGCAGAAATGACAATTGAGCACCGTGCAGATTTCCGTCGACACCGCTCGCGAAGCGGCAACGGGATCATCGAGATAGGTAAACAGTTCGTCGCGCAGCAAATTGAGTGAGCGGCCGAGCTCCGCCGTGCGGCGCGAACGTAAGCTCGACGCCATGCCGACCAGCTGAATAGACAGGTAATCGCAGATGACCTCGAGTACGTTAACGTCGTAGGCAAGTGGCGCCTGGGGACGTTTCCAGCCAACTTCCAACACGCCAAGGACCTGCGTGCCGTAAAACACGGGAAGACAGATCTCGCTGCGATACGGGGGCATATCCTGCACGCGCAGCAAGTGCTTGGAACGATTGTCCAAATCCATGAACATGCCCGAAGCAACCCGGTCGCCCTCAAGGTCCTGCTGAATCGACAGGCGACAGGCACGCGATTCGCGAAGCACGTAGGTCGGAATGCCCGCGCCGTACGGCATAAACTCGGGCAGATAGCTGTCCTCAAGCTCCTTAGAAACACCGCGGAGCTTAAAGCCGCCACTCTCGGAAAAATAGATAGCCGCACCGGAGGCATCGAGCGTTCCAACGAGCTGATTCAAAACGGTATCGAGCAAGCTGGGGAGCTCATCGGAGCCCACGGTACTCATAATGACCGAAAGGGTGCCCGAAAGGCGTTTATTCGCCACCCTAAGCTCCGATAGCGCACGTTTGAGCTGACGATCGTGGGAATACTGCTCTTCGATGCTGTGAAGCGCCACCAGGACACGCGGTGCACGACGTCCAAAGATACGCGGAGGCGTAACGGAACCCGCGCGAACCAAGACGGGAATAAAAGACCCGTCGCTCAGCTTGAGCATCAGCTCGCTCTCGGAGCCATCGGTCTCAAACGGCAGACGATGTTCGGTCGCGCGCTCAAAGGCAGACGAGTACAGAACGTCTTTGACATCACCGCCGATGACGTCAGCGCGTTCCTCGCACATCAGGTCGAGCAAACGATTATTCACATGCAGAATGGTTCCGTCGAGTTCACAGATGATGACCGCATCGCTCGTGATCTCGACCAGTTGGGCAACATCTGCCCACTCGTTGCGTTCAAGCGTTTCCATCGTGGACCTCACCGTCTATCGGTAACAAAAAAGCCTCCGAAGAGGCTTCTCAAATGCGATGGTGTCGGAGGCGGGACTTGAACCCGCATGACCAAAAAGCGGTCACTAGCACCTCAAGCTAGCGCGTCTGCCAATTCCGCCACTCCGACATGCTATGTTGTTGATTCGCGGTTCGTTTTGTTGGACCCGCGCGTTCAACGAGGAAAATAATAACCTATGATTCGAGAACTGTGCAAGCACTTTTTTGAAAAAAGTTTACGAATTTGTAAATGAGCAGGTAGATCCGTATGTCCGGCCCCGAATCGGTGTTGCCTCCCGGCGCGTCCTCGGGCATGAGCGATATTTTGCTACGCACTTCGTGCTGCAAAATATCGCTCCCCCTGCGGAATGCGCCGGGAGGCAACACCGATTCGGGACCTGCAAATACGTACTTCAGGCACAGTTCTCAAACATCTTCTGAGGGCTGATACAAATTTGTTGGCTCGGCATTGCCGAGCCCTTATATAAGGAGGCCGGAGCTAAAGCTCCGGCCTCACTCAATTTCAAATTAGATTAAGTGAGCGATCAGGGAATCGCACTCCCCCTGCCGAGTTAACGTAGGGCCCGCCCTGGTGTTACTTTTCAGAACACTCCGCAGGACGCAAGAAACCCCCGCCGCACGAAGTGCGCAGCGGGGGTTTCTTGCATGTCCGAGGACGTTCTGAAAAGTAACACCAGGGCGGGCCCGAACGATAACAACCGACTACAGGTCGATGTGCGATTCCTTGATCGGGAACGGCTCCGCGAAGTGGCAGGCGCAGCAGTGGCCCGGGGCAACTTCCTTAAACTCGGGAAGCTTCTCGGAGCAGATGCCCTGCGCGATCGGGCAGCGCGTGTGGAAACGGCAGCCGGTCGGCGGATCCAGCGGTGACGGCGGATCGCCGGCGAGGATGATGCGCTTGCGGGTCTTCTGGATATCAGGATCGGGCACCGGCACGGCAGACAGCAGCGACTGCGTGTACGGATGGTGAGGCTCGCTGTAGAGCGTCTTCCAGTCCGAAACCTCGACCATCTTACCCAGATACATAACGGCAACACGGTCGGAGATATGCTGTACGACAGAGAGGTCGTGAGCAATGAAAAGATAAGCCGTACCGAACTTATCCTGAAGCTCCTTTAGCAGGTTCAAAACCTGGGCCTGAATGGAAACGTCAAGTGCAGAGACAGGCTCGTCGCAGATGATCAGCTTGGGCTTCAGAGCGAACGCGCGGGCAATGCCGACACGCTGACGCTGACCGCCCGAGAACTCGTGCGGATAGCGGTTGATGTGCTCGGGGTTCAGACCGACGACGTCCAGCAGCTCGCGGACGCGCTCGATACGCTCCTCCTTGGTACCCACACCATGAATGGTCATGGGCTCGGAGACGATCTCGCCGATGGTCATACGAGGGTTGAGCGAAGCATAAGGATCCTGGAAGATAAACTGCATCTCGCGACGCATGTCCTTGATCTCATGCTTGCTCATCTCGGCAACATCTTTGCCCTGGAAAAATACCTTACCGGCAGTCGGCTTGGTCAGACGCATGATAGTGCGGCCCGTGGTGGACTTACCGCAACCAGACTCGCCAACCAGACCAAAGGTCTCGCCAGGATAAATCTCAAAAGAGATGTCGTTTACAGCAGAGACGACGCGCTTGGAAAAACGCTTGGCGAACATGCCGGACTCTGCGGGGAACTCCTTGGAGAGGTGCTCGACCTTCAGCAGCGGAGTGCGCTCGTTATTGTCTGCCATTTACGCCTCGCCTCCCTTCTTGGAATCCTTGCGCGTACGAGACGTCTCGGGAGCGTTCTTAAGGAACTCGGGGTCACCGGAATAATGGCACGCAGAATAGTGGCCGGACTCGGTGACAACACGCTCGGGGCGCTGCTTGCGGCACTTATCGGTTGCATAGGGGCAACGAGGCGAGAACACGCAGCCCTCGGGCAGGTTTATGAGCGAAGGCGGGTTGCCGTGAATCGGCGTAAGCGGCTTCTTCTCATCGATGGCCTGCTCCGGGATGGAGCGGATAAGGCCCCAGGTATAGGGGTGGCGGCTCTCGTAGAAGATTTCCTCAGCAGTACCGAACTCGACGGGACGGCCGGCGTACATAACCATGATCTTATCGGCCATATCGGCGACGACGCCCAGGTCATGGGTAATCATGATGATGGCGTTGCCGTTCTTCTCCTGCATCTCTTGCATGAGCTCGATAATCTGAGCCTGAATGGTAACGTCCAGAGCCGTGGTGGGCTCGTCGGCAATCAGAATATCGGGATCGCAGGCAAGAGCCATAGCGATCATGACACGCTGACGCATACCGCCGGAGAACTGGTGCGGATACTCATTGACGCGCTTCTCGGGCTCGGGGATACCCACGAGGTCCAAAAGCTCGGTAGCGCGCTTGAGCGCCTCCTGCTTGGAGTAGCCACGGTGCAGACGAAGGCCCTCGCCCACCTGCTTGCCGATCTTATAGACCGGGTTCAAGGAGGTCATAGGATCCTGGAAGATCATCGCGATATCATTGCCGCGAATGTGCTGCATCTCTTCCTCGGTCATCTCGAGGATGGAGCGACCGCGATAGCGAACGTCACCGCCCTCGATCTTTCCCGGAGGCATCGAGATGAGGCCCATGATGGTCATGGCGGTCACGGACTTACCGGAGCCGGACTCACCGACGACGCCCAGGGTCTCGCCGCGATCGAGCGTGTAGGAGACACCGTCGACAGCGCGAACAACGCCATCCTCGGTGTGGAAATACATCTTAAGGTCATCGACCTCGAGCAGATGCTGGCCCTCAGGAACCGGCTGGTCCTTCAGGTCCACATAGTTCTTGTTCTTCTTCATCCTTATGCGTCCTTCATCTTGACGTCGAGAGCGTCGCGCAGGCCGTCACCCAGCAGGGTGAAGGCGAGCACCGTCGAGAGAATTGCCAGACCGGGCATGATCATCATCCAGGGAGCGGTCAGAAGATACTGCTGACCGTCCTGAATCATGGAGCCCCACGAAGGCGTAGGCGGAATAACGCCCATGCCGAGGAAGGACAGAGCGGACTCGGTCAGAATGGCGCCACCAATGTTCATGGTCGCGTAGACCACGATGGAGGCGACGGAGTTCGGGAAGATGTGACGCATGACGATGCGGGCATCGGATGCACCCATGGCGCGAGCAGCATCAACATAGTCGTTTTCCTTGACCGTCAAGATTGCAGAGCGGAAGACGCGCGCAATCGAAGGCCAGCCGAGAATACCGATGGCGATAAAGACGTTCTGAAGACCACGGCCGATAACGGCGATCATGGCGACAACGAACAGCACGTACGGGAACGCCAGGAAGATATCCGCGCAACGCATGATGATCGTATCCCAGATGCCGCCATAGAAACCGGCCAGAGCGCCCATGACCAGACCGATCACCGTGGAGATGGCGGTGGCCATAATGCCAACGGACAGCGAAACGCGTGCACCGTAGATAACGCGGACGAGAATGTCACGGCCAAGGGCGTCGGTGCCAAACGGGTGCTCGGCACACGGAGCCAGCAGCGACGTCTCGGCCATGGTGGTCGAGTCGGAAGCCGTCGGCGAACCGAGCCAGGGCTTCGCCCACAGATCGGCAGTCAGCGCAACCAAAACGACGATGATGATCCAGCAGACACCGATAACGGCGAGCTTGTTCTTACGAAGACGCTTAAAAGCGTCGCCCCACAGCGTGCGGGACTTGGCGGGAGCAGATGCGGCCTTGGTGGCGGTAGCCTGCTCCTGAGACTGAGAATCAGTTTCCTGCATGAGACGTACCTCCCTTAGGCCTTATCCGACGGACCGCCAAGGCGGATGCGCGGGTCGAGGAATGCATAGCTAATGTCGACGAGCAGGTTGATCACCATAACGACGACGACGATGAGCGTAACGCCGCCCATAACGATGGGCCAGTCACGCATGCTAATGGCGCGATAGACCTCATAGCCGATACCGGGCCAGTTAAAGACCGTCTCGGTCAGGATGGCGCCCGAAAGCATGCCGCCAAAGTCGACACCAATATAGGTAACGACGGGGATGAGTGCATTCTTAAGCGCATGCTTGACGATGATCGACCGATTGGAGAGACCCTTGGCCTTTGCCGTACGGATGTAATCCTGATTCATGACGTCAAGCAGCTGCGAGCGCATGATGCGCGCAGCATAAGCGGTCGAAACCGAAGCCAGCGTAATGGTCGGAAGCACATAGTGCATCCAATCCTGATACTGAGAGCTGGAACCGCCGGCACCCGAGATCGGCATGGAGATTGCACCGCCCGTGGCGTCCTTGAGGATGACGCCAAAGAACAGCTGCAGCAACATACCGAGCCAGAAGGCCGGGACCGCAACGAGGATCGACGTGGTGAGCGTTACCAAAATATCCCAGAAGGAATAACGCTTTACCGCCGAAATGATACCCGCACCGATACCCATAATTGCCTCGAGCACGATGGCGCACGCGGCAAGTTTGACCGTATACGGATACTTCTGGGCAAAGATATCCGTAACCGGCAGCTTGCGCTGATACGAATTGCCCAGATCGCCATGAAGCAGGCCGTTCATGTAATACAAGTAACGGTCCACGAGCGACGTTTGAACGGGGTCGCCGTTCTCGTCAAGGATCGCGTTGCCGTCCTCGTCCGTCTGGACCAGGTGATAGCGGACGCGAAGCTGAAGCTCCACCTCGGGGGACAGAGCCTTGTCTCCACCGATCAGCTTGATCGGATCTCCCGGCACGATATTCTGGAGGGCGAACAGAATCAGCGTAACGCCCAAAAACACCGGGATGAACTGAAGCACACGTTTAACGATGTACTTACCCATACCACTCCCCTATCTAGGGATTAACCTAAATGGGATGCCGATCGCCAGACCGGCATCCCAAAATTACCATCAGCCAGTTTACCCCAGGTTAGGGAGAACTGTATGTTTCCCATGAGGTCTACGTAAATACTTGACCCTCACGGAAGCTGCAAACTCTTAGGCGAGCTCAGCGGTACCCAGATCGGCGTGCTTCTGCGGATCGACATAGAGGTGCTTAATGCGATCGGAGCCGGCGATGGTGTGCGTGTAGAACATAATCGGGATGACCGGGCAGTCGGCAGCGACCATTGCGTCGGCCTCCTGCATCTTAGCGACGCGCTCCTCGTCGTCAACAATAGTACGAGCCTCGTCGACCTTGGCGTCGAACTCGGGGTTGTTGTAACCGGAGCGGTTGTCGCCACCGAGGGAGTCGGAGTGGAACAGCGGATACAGGAAGTTGTCCATGATCGGGTAGTCGGCAATCCAACCCAGACGACCGAACTGATAGTTAAAGTTCTGATACTGCTCGAGCAGGGCAGACCACTCAGGGGTATCGGAGACAGCGGTAACGCCAACCTTGGCGAGGTCACCGATGATGGACTCCATGATCTCCTTGTGACCGCCGTCCTGGTTGTAGGACAGGGTCACGCTAATGCCACGATCGCCGTTAGCGCCAGCGGGAGCAACCTTGTCGAGGTACTCGTTAGCCTTGTCGACATCGTAGGCGCAGAACTCCCATGCGCCCTCCTTGTAGCCATCGATGCCCGGAGGAACAATGCCGTCGGCAGGGGTACGGGTACCCTTGAAGATGGTCTTGCAGATGGCCTCACGGTTAATGGCCAGGGAGATGCCCCTACGCAGGTCAGCGTTGTTGAACGGCTCGGCCGTGGTGTTGCAGGTCAGATAGTACGTGGAAGGCTCGGCGCCGAGCAGCATGCGCTCGCCGTCACCCATGGTGTAGCCGTCCTTGGACACGCCGCGATCCTTCTTGGCGGCATCGATCTGAGCGACGGGAACGTCGCAGACATCGAGGTTACCGGCCTGGAACTCCTTGTAAGCGGTCTCCATGTCCTTGATGACCTGGAAGTGGATGCCATCGATCTTGGCCTTGTCGCCATAGTAATCGTCGAACTTCTTGACGTTGATCTCCTGGCCATCCTCCCACTTGCCGTCCATCATGAACGGGCCGTTACCGACCGGGGCAAGATAGAAGCTCTTGACATCGGACTCGGCGCACTCGGGAACCGGGGCCAGAGCCGGATGTGAGGCGACGAAGGGGAAGTCAGCGTAAGCGGAAGACAGCTTGACGACGAGGGTCTCATCGTCGGGGCAGGTAACACCGCTGAGCTCGGTAGCGTTACCGGCAAGCAGATCGTCATAGCCCTCGACCATGGAGAGGTGATAGGAGACCTCGGAAGGGCCGTACTCGGTAGCGACAGCCGACTTGGTGTTGACCAGACGCTCCCAACCGAGCTTGAAGGACTTGGAGGTAACGTCGTCACCGTTGTGGAACTTGGCCTTCTTGATCTTGAAGGTAAACTCGGTGGCGTCGTCGTTGGACTCAAAGGACTCGCAAGCCAGCGGAACGATCTCGCCCTTCTCGGCGTCGTAAGAGGTCAGAGCGTCAAAGAGCTGGTACTCGACCTGAGTGCCCTGGTCCTCCTGGACGTTGTAGGGGTCGATGCAGACCGGGTTGTTGATGTAGAAGTTCAGCGTCGAACCGGACTCAGAACCGGAAGCGTCGCCGCCCTTCTTGCCGCATGCGGCAAGAAAAGCCATGGAGCTCGCAGCAAGGGTACCGCCAACGAAGGCGCGACGACCCATAACGGGCTGGTGGAACATAGAATCAGCCATGCCATCCTCCTTATGAGATAGGACAAAGAAATGTTCAGTCGGACACATGTCGAGACAATCCGATCCGAACCATTAAAACGCCGCCCGTTGCTATGGCTGGTTATGCACAACGGACCAACGTTTCGCAATACAGTAGCGCATTTTATGCACGATTTGGGGCTAATTCCGGTCAACGGTCAAGAATTTCTTTAGTTGGGCGAAGTATGTGGGGATATTTTGACTCTGTTACAAATATGTAAACAAAAAGGGTCCCGCACCTGCGAGACCCATTGCAAACGTATATACGCCGATGCTTAGTAGCCGACGATGCCCTGCGGGAAGAAGAACATGCACAGGACGACACACACGGCAAAAACGACGGCCATAATTACCGTCAGGCGATCGAGGTTCTGCTCCATGACGCCCGTGGCAGAGCTGGAGTTATACAGCGAGCTAGCGATCATATCCGAAACGCCGGTGCCCTTACCGGAATGCATCAGGACGAGAATCGTCAACGCCACGGCAGAGACAGCCCAAACGACAAACAGCAGAATCTGGAACGGACCCATAGATAAGCTCCTTAATAGAACAATTCAAACTCCAGTACTGTACCACAATCCCCCGCTCTCCCCTACCTGCCACTCGGGGACGGGGCAGATATGGCAGAAATACCAAAAAAGGGGTTGCCCGAATATGGGCAACCCCTTTTCAAAGAAACCTTGGCGTTTTCTTTTAGGCCTCGGTGGCGAGCACGCGACCCGTCATCTCGGCGGAAGGCTCAATACCAGCCATGGTGAGCATGGTCGGAGCGATATCGGAGAGACGACCGTCCTCGATACCGGTGAGCTGCGCCTTCTCATCAACGATGATAAACGGCACGCGGTTAGTGGTGTGAGCCGTAAACGGATGCTTGGAACCGTCGGAAGCAACGTCAAACATGTGATCGGCGTTGCCGTGGTCGGCGGTGATCAGCGCAAAGCCGCCCTTGGCGAGAATCGCAGGGACAACCTTAGACAGGGCATCGTCAACAGCCTCGACGGCCTTAACGGCGGCGTCGAAGACACCGGTGTGACCAACCATGTCGCAGTTCGCGAAGTTCACAATGTAGAAATCAGCGCGATCCTCGTTGATGGCAGCGACGAGCTTCTCGGTAACCTCGGGAGCGCTCATCTCAGGCTGCAGATCGTAGGTAGCGACCTTGGGGGAAGCGACGAGCACGCGCTCCTCGCCCTCCTTGGGCTCCTCGATGCCGCCGTTGAGGAAGAACGTCACGTGGGCGTACTTCTCGGTCTCGGCGGTGTGCAGCTGCTTCAGGCCGTTGGCGGCGATAACGTCGGCCAGGACGTTCTCGGGGAACGTCCTGGGGAAGGCGACCTCGACGTCAAACGTCGGATCGTACTCGGTCATCGTAACAAAGTGCGAAAGCTTGATCTGCTCGCGCTCAAAGCCGTCGAACTCCTTGTCCGTGAACACGCGGGTCATCTGACGAGCGCGGTCGGGACGGAAGTTGAAGAAGATGGCCGCGTCGCCCTCGTGGATGCCCTCGTTGTGGGCAGCGAAGGGCTCGACGAACTCATCGCCGCGCGGATCCTTCTCGTAGTAGGCCTTGATACCGGCAACGGGGTCGACATCGGCATCGGAAGCGTTGACCATGACGTCGTAGGCGCGCTGGATGCGCTCCCAACGGTTGTCGCGGTCCATGGCCCAATAACGGCCCGAGACGGTGGCAACGCGAGCGTCGCAACCGGTCTCCTCGGAGATCTTAGCCAGGAAGGCGCAGAACTCGCTCATGTAGCCGGCACCAGACTGCGGGTCGACATCGCGGCCATCCATGAAGGCGTGGACGCGAACGGTCTTGACACCGTGCTCGGCAGCCATCTTGACCAGAGCCTCGACGTGGTTCATGTGGGAGTGAACGCCGCCAGGGCTCATAAGGCCCATAAGGTGAAGGGTCTTGCCCTCAGCCTTGACATCGTCCATAGCCTTGACGAAAACCTCGTTCTTGGCGATGGAGCCGTCCTTGATGGCATTGTTGATGCGCGAAAGCTCCTGGAACACGATGCGGCCGGCACCGATGTTGAGGTGGCCTACCTCGGAGTTGCCCATCTGGCCGTCGGGAAGGCCCACGTCCTCGCCCGAAGCACCGAGCGTGGTGTGAGGATACTTCTCGTACAGGCTATCAAGGAAGGGAGTCTTGGCAGCGGCGACGGCGTTCTCGCCATCGGCCGGAGCCAGGCCGCAGCCGTCCATGATAATCAGGAGTGCAGGAAGATGACGCTGTGCCATATGTCCTACTCGCCTGCCTTGACGACCATAGAGGCGAAGTCGGCAGCCTTGAGCGAAGCGCCGCCCACGAGGGCGCCGTCAACGTCGGGCTTGGCGACGAGCTCAGCGATGTTGCCGGGCTTGGCAGAGCCACCATAGAGAACGCGGATGCCGTTAGCGAGCTCCTCGCCGAACATCTCCTTGAGGGTCTCACGGATAGCGCCGCAGACCTCCTGAGCATCCTCGGCGGTAGCGGTCTTGCCGGTGCCAATGGCCCAGATGGGCTCGTAGGCGACGACGACCTGCTTGGGGCAGGTGATCTCAAGACCAGCGAGGCCAGCCTTGACCTGGTTCACGACGTGCTCGACATAGGTGCCGGCCTCGCGAACCTCAAGGGACTCGCCGCAGCAGAAGACGGGAACAAGACCGGCGGCAACGAGAGCCTTGGCCTTCTTGTTCTGGTCCTCGTCGGTCTCGTGGAAGTAGTCACGACGCTCGGAGTGGCCGATGATGCAGTAGGTGCAGCCAGCGGACTTGAGCATGTCGCAAGAGGACTCACCAGTGAAGGCACCCTTGGCCTCCCAGTACACGTTCTGTGCACCGAGGGCGATGGGGGCAGCCTGAATGCGGTCATGAACCGTGGTGATGTCGATGGTCGGAGGGCAGACGAGCACCTCGACGCCAGCCGGAACCTCGGGCAGAGCCTGGGCCAGCTCGTCGGCGAGCTTCGCAGCCTCGGCGACGTCGTTGTTCATCTTCCAGTTACCAGCGATAAGAAGGGTGCGATTAGGCATCGAGAAGCGCCTCCACTCCGGGCAGGGCCTTACCCTCGACGAGCTCCATGGAAGCGCCACCGCCGGTGGAGATCCAGCTCATCTTGTCGGCCAGGTTGAACTTGTTGACAGCTGCGACAGAGTCGCCACCGCCGATGATCGAGGTGCAGTCGGCCTCGGCGACAGCCTCGGCGATAGCCTGGGTGCCGTGAGCGAAGTTGTCGAACTCGAAGACGCCCATGGGGCCGTTCCAGAACACAGTCTTGGCGCCCTTGACGGCCTCGGCGTAAAGCTCCTCGGTCTTGGGGCCGATGTCCATACCCTCACGATCGTCGGGGATAGCGTCGGAAGCGACAACCTCGGGGACAGCGTCCTCGCCAAAGTGATCGGCAACGCGGTTGTCGATGGGGAGCAGGATCTTGACGCCCTTCTCCTTGGCCTTCTTGAGCATCTCACCGGCGCGCTCGACCCAGTCCTCTTCCTTGAGGGACTGACCGACGGACAGGCCCTGAGCCAGGAAGAAAGTGTAGGCCATGCCGCCACCGATGATCAGGGTATCAGCGGAGTCGATGAGGTGATCGAGAACGCCGATCTTGGAGGAAACCTTGGAACCGCCGACGATGGCGACGAAGGGGCGCTCGGGCTCGGCGAAGATGCCGGTCAGCGTGTCGACCTCCTTCTCGAGCAGGAAGCCGGCGACGGCAGGCAGGTAAGCGGCGGGGCCCACGACGGAACCCTGGGCGCGGTGAGCGGTGCCGAAGGCATCGAGAACGAAGACGTCACCATAGGAAGCGAGCTTCTTGGCGATCTCGGGATCGTTCTTCTTCTCACGCTTGTCAAAACGGACGTTCTCGAGAACGAGGACCTTGCCCGGCTCGACGGCGGCGACAGCCTCGGCGGCCTTCTCGCCATACGTGTCGGCAACAAAAGCAACGTCAAGGCCAGAGAGCTCAGCGAGCTTCTTGGCGACAGGCTCGAGGGAAAGCTCGGGCTGGAAGCCAGTGCCCTCAGGACGGCCGAGGTGGCTCATGAGGATGACGCGAGCGTTGTGCTCAACGAGGTAGTTGATGGTGGGCAGGGCAGCCTTAATACGGGTGGTGTCGCCAACGACGCCATCCTTGATAGGCACGTTGAAGTCAACGCGGACGAGAACGCGCTTGCCGTCGACATCGATGTCGCGGACGGTCTTCTTGGTAAAGGCCATGTTTGCTTCTACCTTTCGTACGTGTCTGCCTTCCATTACGGCAGACGATTTCTTATAAAAAGGACGCGACCCTAGGGTGTAAGCCCTATAAGGCCGCGCCCTTCTTTAGACGCTCAACGAGCTATTCGCTAAAAGCTAAATTAAGCAACGAACTTCTCGAAGTACTTGATGGTGCGGACCATCTGAGAGGTGTAGGAGTTCTCGTTGTCGTACCAAGAGGTGACCTGAACGAGGGTCTGGCCGTTGCCGAGGTCAGAGCACATGGTCTGCGTGGCGTCGAAGATGGAGCCGTGGGTCTCGCCGACGATGTCGCGGGAGACGATCTGGTCCTCGTTGTAGGCGAAGGTATCGGGGATGGTCTCGGCGTAGGCCTTCATGGCAGCGTTGACCTCGTCGACGGTGACCTTCTTGTCAACGACGGCGTAGAGGTTGGTCAGCGAGCCGGTCGGCGTCGGGACGCGCTGGGCGGCACCGATGAGCTTGCCGTTGAGCTCGGGGAGAACCAGGCCGATGGCCTTGGCAGCGCCCGTGGTGTTCGGGACGATGTTCTCGGAGCAGGCGCGGGAGCGACGGAAGTTGCCCTTGCGCTGCGGGCCGTCGAGCGGCATCTGGTCGCCGGTGAAGGCATGGATGGTGGTCATGATGCCGGACACGATGGGAGCGAAGTCGTTGAGACCCTTGGCCATCGGGGCAAGGCAGTTGGTGGTGCAGGAAGCAGCGGAGATGATGTTGTCCTCAGCGGTCAGCGTCTCATGGTTGACGTTGTACACGATGGTGGGCAGATCGCTGCCGGCCGGAGCGGAGATGACGACCTTCTTGGCGCCAGCGTTGATGTGGGCCTGAGCCTTAGCCTTGCTGGTGTAGAAGCCGGTGCACTCGAGAACGACGTCGACGTCGAGGTCGCCCCAAGGCAGGTTGTTGGCGTCGGCCTCCTTGTAGATCTTGATCTCCTTGCCGTCAACGGTGATGGAATCCTCGCCAGCAACGACCTCGTGATCGCGAGCGTAGTTGCCCTGCGTGGAGTCGTACTTCAGCAGGTAAGCGAGCATATCGGGAGAGGTGAGGTCGTTGATAGCGACGATCTCGGAGCCCTCATGACCGAACATCTGACGGAAAGCCAGACGACCGATGCGACCGAAGCCGTTAATAGCAACCTTTACTGCCATTGTGTCTCCTTTCGTAAGGCCCCCGCGAGCTACAGCGCCCGCCGTTGAGGCCCACAAACTAACCACTCGCCTAATATACCTTTTTTTTGACTTGAATTTCACGAGAATGCTCGAAATTGAAAATCAAATTTACGTTAAAACGTTTTAAAGAATAAAATAGCAGCTAAATCCGTATATAAGTCGATACTTCAAACTACTTGTTTGCTTCAATGAGCTTTTCAAGCCTCAAAACGCGATGGTACAGGGCAGACTTCGACAAGGGAGGGTCAGCCATCTCGCCCAGATCGCGCAGCGACAGATCGGGATAGCGCTCGCGCAGGTCGCAAAAGACTGCCAAGGCGTCCGGAAGCGTGTCGCGCAAACCCCGCTGTTCGAGCTCATCGATCAACGCAAGCTGATGCTGGGCGGCACCCGCACTTCTGGTCTGATTGGCCAGTTCGGCATTCACGCGACGGTTTACGTCGTTCTTAACCAATTTGACCGCGCGCGCTTCCTCGATCTCGGCAACGCTGCGCTTGGCGCCAATCAGCTTTAGGAGCTGCTCGATCTCCTCGGCGCTCTTAATGTAGACAGCAAAGGATCCGCGCCGCGCGTTAACGCGCGCATGGACCCCAATCTGCTCCAATAGATCGCAAAGTCCCCGGGCATACTGCTCGCCCTGCACCGCGATCTCCAAATGAAAGTCGCCGCGGGGATCGGCCACGAAACCGCCGGCGATGAGCGCGCCGCGGATGTAGGCAAGCCTGCAGCAGGGACGGGCAACGATGTGCCGGGGAACACCGGCGACGAGCCCTCCCCTGCGGTCGAGGATGCCCAGCAGCACCAGAGCCTTGTCCAGGTCGGGTTGATCGGGCAGGGTAATGAGATAGTTACGGACCTTATGCAAGACCGATTTGCGAACGGTAAATTCCGTTTTGAGCTTAAGGATGCGATGCGTCAGTGTGATCATCGTGCGCGCGACGGCACCCGTCTCGGTCGCGACCGTCAAACGATACCGCCCGGAGCCGGCCAGCGAAAGTGTACCGCTCACACGCGTCAGGGCGGCAAGCGTCGACAAATCGCAGTATTCACATTCGGGTTCGCAGCGCGCGAGCTCGTCACGCACCTCGGCGGTAAACGACATGCAGACCTATGCTTTCGTGTTGGCGCGCGACAGGTCGCGATGGGAAATGCTCACGTGATACTGGGCGCCTTCCAAATAACGTGCCGTGGCCTCGGCGATGGCAACGCTGCGGTGTTGACCGCCTGTGCAACCGATAGCAATAGAAAGCTGCGGCTTGCCCTCCGCGATATAACCGGGCATGACCGTATCGAGCAGCTGCGTCCAGGCCTTCCAGAACTCCTGGGTCTTGGGATGGTCCAGAACAAAGTCAGAGACTTTCTTATCGAGACCGGTCATCGTGCGCATCTCGGGATCGTAGAACGGATTGGGCAGGAAGCGAACGTCGATCATAATGTCCGCCTCGACGGGCATACCGTGCTTAAAGCCAAACGAGAACACGTGAACGTCCATGAGCTGCTGGTCGGACAACTCGGAGAACGCCATGCGCAATTTGTTGCGCAGAGCAGAGGTGCGCAAGCGGCTCGTATCGATAATCATGTCAGCTCGGTCGCGAACGCCCTGCAGCTGCAGGCGCTCGCGCTGAATCGCATCGGCCGTAGTCTCCCCCGGCTTGGCAATGGGATGGCGGCGGCGGTTTTCACTATAACGACGGATCAGCACCTCGTCAGAGGCCTCGAGAAACACGATGTCACAGCTCATCTCGCGCTCCTCGAGTGCGGCAACGGCATCGAGCAGCTCATCGAACAAGCCCTGGCTGCGCAGGTCGCAGGTGACGGCAAGATGCCTGCCCACGCCCGTATTGATGCCGACGAGTTCGGCAAGCTGGGAGATCAGACGCGGAGGCAAGTTGTCGATGCAAAAGTAGCCCATGTCCTCGAACACATGCATGGCCTGCGTGCGGCCCGATCCGGACATTCCGGTGATGATAACGATATCGGGGATACGCTCCGAGCGCTCCGCCGCATCCATGGCATCTCCCTTTTGCATGTGTGCCTCCTAAAACAAGCGCGGGACCCGGCCAGCGGATCCCGCGCGATCAATTGCCTTTATTGAGTATACCGCCCCAAGCGGATACGAGGCCTGTCTTACGCCTCAAGCGCGGCTTTGAACCAACTTGTAATACTCGTGGGGTGCGTGATGGCGGTGCCGACGACAACTGCCCAGGCGCCAGCATCGATCGCGGCGCGGGCCTCCTCGGGCGTGTGCACGCGGCCCTCGCAGATGATGGGAAGACCGGGGAATTCCTCGGTCGCCTGACGCAGGAGCGGCAGATCGGGGCCATCGGCCATGGTGCAATCGATAGCGGCTACACCGTGAGAAAGCGTGGTGGACACCAGGTCGAAGCCCATGCCGACAGCACGACGAATATCCTCGATGGTGGCACAGTCGGCCATCAGGAGCACGCCCTCCTCGTGCAGCGGACGGAAGGTGTCCTCGACGGTCTTGCCATCGGGACGCGGGCGATCAGTGGCATCAATTGCCACGATGTCGGCACCGGCGGCAACGCAGGCGCGAGCATGACGCAGCGTCGGCGTGATGTAGACGCCCTCGTGTCCATCCTTCCACAAGCCGATAACGGGGACCTCGCAGCGGCCCTTAATGGCGGCGATGTCGGCAAGACCCTGGCAGCGAATAGCGGCGGCGCCGCCAAGCTCGCAGGCGCGAGACATCTGAGCCATGGTTTCGGGCGTACGAAGCGGCTCGCCCATATAGGCCTGAACGCTCACGACGAGCTTGCCCTTCAGGGATTGAATCAAAGGATCAACGGTCATGTTCGACTCAACCTTTCTCAAAATAGCCTTCTGAGACACCGCACCTTGACGTTCAAACCGTCGCTCGCGTACCGAAGTACGCTTCGCTCCTCTTTCACGTCAATCTGCGGCACCTCAGAAGGCGCACTTGGTAGTTATGTTTACTTCAACGACGCAAGAAGGTGTTCGGCGGCGCCGATGAGCGGCGCGTCGCCCTCCAGAGAACCGATGAGGATCGGCGTGTCCTGAAGCGGGTCGAGCGCCTGGCTGGCATAGCCCTCGTGCACCGAATCCTTCCACGTCTGCGAACGCCAATCGGGACCTTGGTGAATCACGCCACCCGAAAGCACGATGACCTCAGGGTCCAGGATGTTAGCGAGCGAGCCCAAGCTGGCACCCAGCGCAAAGCCGGCGTCATGGATGACCTCGGTCGCCTTTGCGTCGCCAGCACGGCACAGGTCGTTCACGTCGCGACCGACCGAAGGACGGCTGGGGTCGACGCGACCGAAGCGCTCGTCGTACATACGGCCAATCGAGGTGCCCGAGGCTACCGACTCAAGATGGCCAGAACGCCCGCAGGCGCAGGGAATGCCGGCGGCAGCCGAACACTCGATGTGGCCCATATGGCCGGCAGCACCATGGAAGCCCTGCATCACGCGGCCGTTCTCGACATATGCGCCGCCGATGCCCGTACCGATGCCCAGACACAAGACGGAGAACTTGCCCTTGCCGACGCCCCAGTGGGCCTCGCCCAGAGCATGAGCCTGCACGTCGCCCACCACGGCAACGGGGAGACCAAGGTCCTCGCGCAGGCGCGGCCCCAACTGAACGCCGGACCAGCCGGGCATGATCTCGTTGGCATACGCGATGGCGCCCGTCTTGGGATCGACGACGCCTGCGGCACCGATACCGACACCGAGGACCTCGACATCGGGATTCGCCTCAAGAGCGGCCTTGATGGACGCCTCGATACGCTGGAAGACGGCCTCGCCGCCCTCCTGGGCCTCGGTGGGAACCTCAGCTTCAAAGACCGGATGGGGCACGCTGCCATCAGCCGGATACTCCATGATGGCGGTCGCGATCTTAGTTCCGCCGATATCGACAGAGCAGACGTACTTGTTCTCCATGTCGCTCTCCTTCGGAGATAAAAAACAACTACAGGAAATGCGCCGTCAGGCTAGCCGTCACAGCGCGGTAAAGGTTTTCCAGGTGCCCGAGATCGCCGAGAAACCGTGTGGCCATTGACCTAATGGGTCATGGCCGCAAGGTTGAACGGCGAGGTCGGGTGCCTGGGAAAGCTTTAAAGGAGGCCGTTGTCCTGGAGGACCTTCTTAATCGCCTCGACGTTCTCGCCGGTCATGGCCTTCACCGGGCGCGGCATGGTCGGGCTGTCGAAGATGCCCATGAGATTCATAGCGGTCTTGAAGGCACCAACGCCGCCGGCATAGCCCTGAACGCCCGAGGTGACATCCCAGATGTGGGAAATCTCGTTGAGGCGATCCTGCTCGGCCTTGACGGTAGCCCAGTCGCCGGCCTGAGCGGCCTTCCACTGGCGCACGTAGCCCTCGGGCTCAACGTTAGCGAGACCCGGGACAGAACCGTCGGCGCCACCGAGGTAAGCGCCGTCGACAACGACCTCGTGACCGGTGAGGATGCTCATCGGATGGCCGTTCTTCTCGTTCTCCTGAACGAGGTAGCGGAACGAGATGTCATCGCCCGAGGAATCCTTGACGCCGGCCAGGACGCCCTCGGCGCCGAGCTTAGCAAGGAGCTTCCAGGGGAGCTTGGTGTGGACGCACACGGGGATGTCGTAGGCGAAGATGGGCAGGTCGAGTTCCTCGTGCAGGATGCGGAAGTGCTCCTCGACCTCGGTCATGCCCTGCAGGGCATAGAACGGGCAGGTGGCGACAAGCGCATCGGCGCCCAGCTCCTGAGCGACCTTACCATGCTCGATCATGCGCTCGGTCTCGGTATCGATGATGCCGACCAGAACGGGAACGCGGTGGTCGACGATGCGCACGGCCTCGGCGACAATCTGGCGGCGGCGCTCGTCGGTGGAGAAGACGACCTCGCCCGAGGAGCCCAGGAAGAACAGGCCATCGACGCCGGCATCGATCATGCGGTTGATGCTGCGCTCAAAGGAGGCAACATCAAGCTGGTGGTCTTCGGTATCGGGAACAACGACGGGAGGGATAACGCCGGTGAATTTCTGAGTTGCCACAAGAATCTCCTTAGTTGTCTGGCGGGCGGCCCTATGCCACCCACTCTTGTTGGCAGTGTCCAGGCCGTCTAGGCCAAAGAACACGGGTAGAACGTTTGGTTCAAGAAGTCGACGACTTCGTTTTCGAACGCATTGATGCGCTCGTGAGCGTATTTGGCATAGATGATATGCCTCCGGTCACACTCAAGACCGTTGAATACGGCGAACTGGCCCTTGGGATCGCTCACGGCATCCATGAGCGATGTGCCCATGAGCACCGATCCGCGCACCCGAGACGACAGAGCCTCGAGGCCACCGGGGATTGGATTGGCAACCGCCGTGCAGGCAAGGCCCCGCTCGTCCAGAGCGGAAACCGCCAGCGCGACGCCGCCGCCAAGGCCCTCGCCCCACGCAAAAATGCGATCGGAGTCCACGCCGTCAAGATTGCGCGCGACCTTCGCCAACGCGCAGCCCCAACGGACGCGCTCGACAAAAGCGGGCGAAGCAATCCCCCGCTGCAGGTCGTCCGTACCAGCAACACCGTCGTCCAGTGCAAGCACGGCATATCCCATGGCGGCAAATCTCGTCATGTGATGCCAGCCGCGCACAGGCCGATCGATGTCGTGGAACATCAGGCACAGCGGCACGCGCTCAGATACTCGGGCACGACCAACAGGCTCAATCAAACGAGCGTGGACCGCATGGTCACCGAGCTCAAAGGAAACCTCCGAGTAACGGGCGCAGGGGTTAACAAAGTCAATCGCCGTAACGGCCAGGCCTTGAATCTCAAGATTCGAAGCGCATGCCTCCAAATCAGAAACATCTGCTTGGACGTCACCGCGCCAGTCCCGATATTCTGCGAGCCTTGACGAAACCGTTCCAGGAATTCCCACGAGCCCGGGGACTATCAGCTCGTCAACATTGCTCTCGCACTTAGACATGAGCCTCCCCTCCCTCGCAGAAAAACGAAATGATCAGATCATCAAAGTCCTGAATCTCCTCGTGGCCAAAACCTTCAAAGAACTCATGACGCTTTTCGCAGGTCAGGTTGTTATAGACCGCAAACTGCGTCGCTGGCGGACAGACGATATCGGCTGTGCCGGTGCCAAACAGCACGGGGCATTTGACCATAGGGGCAAAGTTCTTGGAATCGAAGTACGCCAGCTTGGCATAGGCTTCGTCAATACGAGTCGAGTCCTCGTCAAACCAGCGAGACCAATAGCGCAGGCCCTCGTAGGCAATGTCGTCGGCATCCAAATCCCAAACTAGGCGGAAATCTGACAGGAAGGGATAGAGGATGGCGGCACGATTGATAAGCTCGCTGTTAAGCGCACAGGTCGCAATGCCCAAACCGCCGCCCTGCGACGCGCCGTTCACAAACACACGCGCAAGATCGATGCCCTCGAGCTCGCGAACGATGCGGCACAGGATGCGAATATCTTGGTGCAAGCGGACATAGTAGAGGTTGGCCGGGTCGCCGTCGATACCGGCGACGATATGACCGGCAACCGTTGTGCCCTCAAATCCACCAATGTCCTCGGAGGGACCTCCTTGGCCGGGGCAGTCGAGGGCGATGAGTGCCATGCCCATGCCCGCAAACGACGCCTGCTCAAACCAGCTGCGGCTTGCACCCGGATACCCATGGAACTGAAGTACCAATGGCACGGGCTCGTCCGAGACGGGTTTAAGGTACTTGGCATGCAGGCGAGCGCCACACATGCCGGTATACCAGAGGTCGAAAAGCTGGCAGGTCACGGCATCGGCGACCGATGCCGTCTCGATCGCATAGTCAAGCCCGACGGCGTCGGCCTCGGCCATGCGATCCTTCCAAAAGAGATCGAAATCTGATGGACGGGGCATGGCGCCCCGATACCCACCAAATTGCTGTTGTAGCTCCTGAGCGCTTGGCATGGCTCGTGAACCCAACCTTTCGAAATCGCAACGGAGGTGCGCCCGGCAAGGGAACCGGGCGCACGGGAGGGAAAGCGAGGCTACTCGCCGAGCTTGGGATGCAGCAGCGACGGCGCAGCGCCGAGCAGCATCTTGGTGTAGGGGTCCTGGGGGTGCTGGAAGACCTGCTTGGCCTCGCCCTGCTCGACGATCTTGCCACCATTCATAACGATGATGTCGTCAGAGATATAGCGGACCGTCTGGATGTCATGGCTGATGAACACCATGGCCAGGCCGAGCTCCTTCTTAAGGTCGGTCAGCAGGTTGAGAATCTGCGCGCGGACCGAAACATCCAGAGCCGAGGTGGGCTCGTCGGCGATGATGGCATCGGGGTTCAGCGACAGGGCACGGGCAATTGCGACGCGCTGGCGCTGGCCGCCCGAAAGCTGGCCGGGAAGAACCTCGGCGGCGGAGCTGGGCAGACCGGTGAGCTCCAAGAGTTCCTTGACGCGCTTCTCCTGCTCGGCCTCGGTACCCAGGTTGTGGACGCGCATGGGGTCGAGCAGCTGCTCGCGAACGACCATGCGGGGGTTGAGCGCCGTGGCCGGGTTCTGGAACACGACCGAGATGACGCGACCCATGTGGCGACGGTCCTCGGCGGTACGTTTGGTAACGTCCTTGCCCTTAAAGTAGACCTTGCCGCTCGTGGGGGCCTGCAGGCCGCACATGACGTTAGCGGTGGTGGACTTACCGCAACCGGACTCGCCGACGATGCCGATCGTCTGACCGGGCATGAGCTTAATCGTTACACCCTGGACGGCGTGAACCAGGTTGGGGTGCAGAATCGAGCCGGTACGGGTCCTAAAGGTGACGTGGACGTCATCAAGGAAGATGATCGGCTCGACGCCGTTGACTGCGGTCTCGCTCATCTACATCACCTCCGCGTGAGGGGTCAAACCATTTGCCTTGAGCACCTCGTCGGGGAGCTCGGAATAGAAGTGCTCGGTGCCGGGCACGCGCTTGAAGACCGGACGGGTGTCCAGGCCAATACGCGGATGGCTCGAGCGGGGCGCGAAGCGATCGCCCTTGGGGAAATCGCGCGGACTCGGAACGGCGCCGGGCACCTGGTGCAGGCGGCCCGAACCGCTCTCGATGGACAGAACGGAGCCCAGAAGACCGCGGGTGTACTCGTGAATCGGATTGGTGAGCAGCTCCTTGGTGGGCGCCTGCTCGATAACCTGACCAGCGTACATAACCGTGATGTTGTGGGCGACCTCGGCGACCAGCGCCAGGTCGTGCGAAACGAAGATCATGGCAAAGCCGAGCTTGGCCTGAAGATCGTTGAGCAGCTTGATGACCTGCTTCTGGACGGTAACGTCCAGAGCGGTCGTGGGCTCGTCGCAGATGACCAGCTTGGGGTCGCGGGTAAGAGCCATAGCAATCAGGACACGCTGACGCTGTCCACCGGAAAGCTCGTGCGGATAGCTCTCGAGCGTGCGCTTGGGATCGAGACCGACGAGCTCCAGGAGCTCCTCGGCGCTGCGGGTGCCGCCGCGCTTGGTGAGCTGCTTCATCTGGGCGGAAATGAGCATAGAGGGGTTGAGCGAGGACAGGGCGTCCTGGTAGACCATGGCGATATCGGTACCGCGCAGGCCGAACCACTCCTTCTTGCTCATCTTGAGCAGGTCGCGGCCCTCCCAGAGAACCTCGCCGGAAAGATGCTCGTCATCGTCGGTCAGGCCCATGATGGCCAGCGTGGTGATGGACTTACCGCAGCCGGACTCGCCTACCAGGCCCATGGTCTGACCAGGACGGACGTCAAAGTTGACATGGTCGACAACGTTGATATCACCGTGATGCTCAAACTGAATGCAGAAGTCACGGACCGAGAGAATCGGTTCGACAGACTCGTCGGGCACATGGCGATCGTCACGCTTGAGCTCGACATCGCGCAGGGAGCCAAGGCGAGCGGAGAGGGACTGGGCCTGCTCCTTGTAGGCGCGAACGGGGTCGGAGACCAGCAGGTCGGCCTCGCGACGCTTGGAGGAATCGGTCGGATCCAGGGCGGCGGAGGGAGCAGCGGCCATGGCGTCGGTAATGCCCTCGGAGAGGATGTTGAGCGCCAGGCAGGTGATCATGATGGCCAGGCCCGGGAACAGCGCCTGCCACCAACGGCCGGCGAGCACGCCGCCGCGGGCGTCGGCGAGGATGTTGCCCCAGGTAGCGGTGGGCTCCTGAATACCAGCGCCGATGAAGGTCAGCGAGGCCTCGAAGATGATGGCGTCGGCGACCAGGGTAACGGTGAAGACCATGATCGGGGCGATGCAGTTACGCAGAACATGCTTGATCAAAATCCACGGAGCCTTGGCGCCGGAAACGATGACCGCGCGGACATAGTCCTCGCCGTACTCGGACACGATGTTGGCGCGCACGATACGGGCAATCTGCGGAGTGTACATAAAGCCGATGGCGAAGATGATCGACGGCACGGAGTTGCCCAGGATGGAGACGAAGACGGCCGCGAGGGCGATGCCCGGGATGGACATGATGATGTCCAGGATACGCATGATCGTCTCGGAGACGGCCTTGCGCGAAACCGCTGCAAGGGCGCCCACGACCGAGCCGCAGACCAGAGCCATGGCAGTGGCGCCAAAGCCGATAATCAGCGAGTAACGACCACCGTAGAGCATACGCGACAGAATGTCGCGACCCTTATCGTCGGTACCGAAGATAAATCCGTTGCCGGGAGCCTGGCGAGCCGTAAAGATCTCGACCGGGCTATAGGGGGCAAGAAGGGGCGCCAGAATCGCAGTCAGGGCGACCAGCACCAGCACGACGGCTGCAATCTTAGAAGACAGCGTCATCTTCTTCCAGCCACCGAGCTTGAGCCCCTTGGAGGCAGCCTTCTCGAGCTGCTCGGTTTGCTTCTCTCGAATCTTTACCATAATCTACACCGTCCTGATGCGCGGGTTGATGAGCAGGTAGAGCATGTCAACCACGATGTTGATGATGATGAAGGCAAGAGCAACGACGATAACGACGCCCTGAACCAGGTTCGCCTCGTTGCCCTGAACGCCCTGCAGAATCGCGGTGCCCATGCCGGGGAGGTTGAAGATAACCTCGATGACGACGGCGCCGCCCATGAGGTAACCGATCTTAAGACCGAGGGTGGTGACCGGGGTGATCAGCGCATTGCGAAGAACGTTGATGCCGACGACGACCTTCTCGGGAACGCCGGCGCCGCGAGCCATACGGACATAATCCTTGTCGAGCTCCTCAACCATGGCCGTACGCACGATACGAGTCATCTGGCCCGTCAGCGGGAATGCCAGGGCGATAGCGGGCATGATCATACGTCCCAGATAGCCAGCCGGGTTGGTGGTGAAGTGAGGCAGAGCACCGGACGCCGGGAGCACCTTAAGGTAGGAAGAGAACAGCAGGATCAACAGGACGGCAAGCCAGAACGACGGGGTTGCCAAGCCGGCGATGGAGAAGACGCGGATCACTTGGTCCGGCCATTTATCGCGATACAGTGCCGCGATGACGCCGAGCAAAAACGAGACGACCGCGCCGATGGCAAGACCGATGAAGGTCAGCTGCATCGTGACGGGCAGGGCCGTGGAGATGCGCTTGGCAACGGAGTTGCGAGCAGCACCATAGGTGCCCATGTCACCATGGATCAAATCGCCCATATAGCGCACGTAGCGCACGGGCCAGGGGTCGTCCAGACCATACTTCTCATGGTACTCGGCAACCGCCTCGGGCGAGGCACCGTCACCCAACGCCGTATAGGCGGGGTCGGTCTTGGAGAACGACATAAGGAAGAACACCAGGACGGTGACGCCCAATGCCATGATCGGCAGCGCCACGAGACGCCTTCCAATCAAACGTAGAAAGTTGTTCACGTTCTCTCCCCTTTCTTTTGTCGGTAGGACCAACTGGTATATGAGTATGGATACTCATTACAAGACCCGAGCGACATCGAGGCCGCCCGGGTCTTTGTTTCAACTATGAGGACGTTGTCTTACGACCGACGCCCCACATATGACTCAAGCGAGTCTTAGGCCTTGACGGTCGCGACACCCCTGAAGGACATGCTCGTCGTGCCGATGCCCTTGAAGCCATCGAGGGCCTCGCCGTTGGGCGCGGTGGACGGATCGTCCCAGGAAGCGGAGACGGTCTTGACGTGGACAACGGGGTACAGAACGGCGTTGTCGGCGATGATGTCGAAGCACTCGTTCCACTTCTTCTGCTGCTCGTCGCCCTCGGCGGCAAGAGCCTCGTCCATGAGACCGTGGAGCTTCGCCCACTCAGCGGAATCCTTCCACGGGCAACGGGTCTGCATCCAGACGTTGTCGCCATACCACCAGTTGAGCAGCAGGTCGGGATCGGCGCCGAAGCAGGACGGATCGCCAGGAGCGAGAAGGATATCGTAGGCCTCGCCGCCGTCGATGGCAGCGTAGGTGGCCGGCGAGGTATCGGTCTGGATGGTCACATCGAAGCCGAGAGCGTCGAGGTCGTTCTTGACCTGGGCGGCCATGCCCTTGATCTGCTCGTTGTCGGTGGTGCGCAGGGTGATGGCGCCCGGGGTGATGCCAGACTCTTCGATGAGCTTCTTGGCCTTCTTGGCGTCAGTCTTGTACACCGTGGAAGCCTCATGATAGTTGGTGAAGCTCTTGGGCAGGTAGCAGCTGGCAGCGGTGGCAAGGCCGGCGAAGGTGTTGCTGACCATCTTCTCGGTGTCGAGCGCATACATGACAGCCTGACGGACCTTGACGTTGTTCCAAGGCTCCTTGGCGACGTTGAACATGATGAAGCGGGTGCCGAAACCCTGAACGTTATCGATCTTGCAGCCGGCGCTCTCAAGCTGGTCGACGGCGTCAGCGGTAACGAGCTCCATAACGAGCGTGGAGCCCTCCTGCTGAGCGGTAACGCGAGCGGTGGGGTCGGTCAGGATGCTGTACTGGATCTTCTTATCCTCGGCAGCATACTCACCGTTGTACTCAGGATTGGGAACCAGGGTAATCTCGGTATCGGAGATAGAGTCGTACATCCAGGGGCCGGAGCCGATCGGCTGCTTGGCGCGATCCTCCTCGGTCTGAGTGGCCGGGGTAACGCGGACGATGGCCAGACGATCCTTGAGCAGGGAGAAGTTGGGGACCTTGGTCTTGACCGTCACGGTGCTGGCGTCCTTGGCCTCGATGGACTCGAAGGGCTGGAAGAACGGAGCATAGGTAGCGGAAGCGGCGCAAGCGGTGTAGGAGGCAACGACATCGTCAGCGGTGACCTCGGTGCCATCGGAGAACTTGGCGCCCTTGCGGATGGTGACCTCGAAAGTGGTGTCGTCCACGGACTTAGGATCGTCGGTGGCGAGCTCGTTGAAGGTGCTGTAGTCGTGGTAATCGATGCCGTAGAGGCCCTCGACGACGTGCCAGTTAGCACCCAGGCCCACAGCGGAGCCGGTGCTGGCGGGATCGAAGCTGGACGGAGCGTAAGCGGAACCAGCGGTGATCACGCCGCCGCCACGGTTGGCGGAATCGGTGGAACCGGAAGCGGAACCCTCGTCGCTAGAGCTGCCACCGCAGCCGGTGAGACCAAGCCCTGCGACAGCAGCGACGCTGCCGGTGAGGCCGAGGAACGAACGCCTGGACATACCCTTGTTGATGATGGCCATGTCTTCTCCTATCAATAGAGAATCTTACTCGGGAGCACCTAGACTTGCCCCCGCGCAACTTGCGGACGATATATACCTTACCTACCGACGAACCCAACTGAGGTGCCGCGCTCGGCGACCGATACATACATACGCTTGAACGGTATTTACTACCGTTCACCGAATTCGTTGACAAACGATTCGCCAGACAGTATGTATCGGCGAGGTGAGATATCAGTCTTCGTCAACCCGCAGGATAGCAGGGTTTTCGCTTGGGTTAGTCAAACGTTTTAGCGTTAATAAAACCCGAAACCAGCAGGCAATCATGGCGAAATAAATGGTTGAAAATCGCGCAATCATGTATATCAGTTGTTTGGCTCGTGTTTAGCTATCGGAATGGCCAGCCGCCGCCTCGGCGCGCTCGGCATTCCATGCAACGAGCGCCTCGTGGACCGCCTTGGCAACATCGGCAGGTATGCCGCGAACTTCCGCGATCTCTTGCTCGCTCGCCGCGCGCAAACGCTTCATCGAGCCAAAATGGCGCATAAGGGCACGTTTTCTGGTGGGTCCCACGCCTGGAACGTCATCGAGTACCGAAACCGTCATGGCTTTATCGCGCAACTCGCGATGGAACGTGATGGCAAAACGGTGCGATTCATCGCGAACCTGTTTAATTAGATAGAGCGACGCGGACCCGGTCGGCAGCACGACGGGAGTCTCGTCCCAAGGCACGAAAACCTCCTCATCGGCCTTTGCCAAGCCACAAACTGGTATATCGAGCCCAAGAGCCTCAAGTTGCTTGATCGCAGCGGTCAATTGCGGCTTGCCGCCGTCGACAACGAGCAAATCAGGGCGCGAGCCAAAGCGCTCGTCGGCCATGCGCTCGGGAGCATAGCGTCGTCCCAAAACCTCGGACATCGACACGAAGTCATTTGCCTCATCCAATTCGGCCTGAATTTTAAAACGACGGTACTGGCTCTTGTCGGCGCGTCCGTTGGTAAACACCACCATCGAGGCGACGGTAAAGGTTCCGTGCAGCGTCGAGATATCGAAGCACTCGATACGCATCGGCGGCGCCGGCAGAGCCAGCGCGCTTTCGAGCTCCAGGAGCGCTTGATTGGTGCGGTCGTCAGCGTACCCCGTTCGCATCATGTAGCGCATGAGGGCATGGCGCGCATTTTTGGATGCCATATCGAGCAAACGGTGCTTTTCGCCACGCTGCGGCCTATGGAGATGGCAGGAACGCTCGCGCTTGCCTGCAAGCCACTCCCCCAGCGCCTCCGCATCCTCAAGCTCGACAGAGAGGTTTATCTCAGCTGGAATATCAGCCGTCTCGTCGTAATAGCGCTTAAGAAAGCCCGATTGAAGTTCCTCTTCGTCGACATCCAAACCCTTATCGAGAATAAACTCGCAGGTGCGAACTGTTCGGCCCTCACGCACGACAAAGACGCAAGCGGCAGAGATGGTCTCCTCGCGATAGAAACCGATGACATCGATATCGACACTGGAGGGAAAAACGACTTGCTGACGGTCGTCCAGACCCCTGATGACCTCCAAACGACGCTTGACGCGTGCCGCGCGCTCAAAATCGAGTGCCTCGGCGGCATCCGCCATCTCGGAAGTCAGCTCGTCGACGACATCCTTGCGATGGCCCGACAAAAAGCGCTCGACACGCTTGACGTTCTTGGCATAGTCTGCCGGGGAAATCGCGCCGACACACGCACCCGGCCCGCGCCCGACATGGTAGTCGAAGCAGGGACGCCCGTTTTGTGCGCAAATCATATTGACGATGTCTTCCTCGCCCTTGTGGGACTCGATGATACGGCGACAACGACGCCACTCCGCACAGGATGCAGAGCAGATGGGGATAACCTTGCGCAGCGTATCTATCGTCTCACGTGCCGCACGGCTATCGGTATAGGGTCCAAAATAGCGCGTTCCCGGCTTATGACGCTCACGCGTGTATTTGATAGCGGGATACAGGTCGCCCTTTGTAATGGCGATAAAGGGGTAGCTCTTGTCATCCTTGAGGTCGACGTTAAAGTACGGATGGTACTGGCCGATCAGGTTGCGCTCGAGTACAAGCGCCTCATGCTCGGTTTCGACAACGATGTAGTCAAAGCTCGCAACCAATTGCATCATGAGCGGTATTTTTTGGCGCTCATCCTGCAGCGTCACGTACTGGCGCATACGGGAACGCAGGTTTTTCGCCTTGCCAACGTAGATGACATCGCCCTTGGCATCTTTCCAAAGGTAACATCCGGGCTGCGTGGGAACGCGCGAAACCTGCTCGGCGAGTGTTGGAATGTTGTCGTGACCGGCCACACGCACCTACTTGCGACGAAGCAGCGCCGAGACCTCGGGCATCTTAAGGACGACGGCAAGGCCAAAGGTAACAGCAAGCGAGACGACACCCGCAACGCAAACGTAGCCAAGAGTAATCAGAATCGAGCCGCCAAGTGCCCCGACAAAGTGCTCAAGCGCCCACATGACGCCGGCGCCTGCGGCAGCACCCAGGCCACCGAGCAAAAGGCCAAAGAAACCGCCATGCAGGATAGATTTGACCTGAAGGCCACGCAGACGACGACGCAGCCACCATAGCGAACATCCGACCAAGATCACGTAGTCGACGACATACGAAAGCGCGATTGCCGGCATACCGAAGCCCAGCACAACGCCAAACAGCAGAACCGAGCCGGCCTGGCCGATGGCGGAATACAGGCAATAGCGGCTATAGGGCTTCATGTCGAGCAAGGCAGAGAAGCTCTTCTGCATCAATACGACCACGCCGTAGAGCGGCAGCGAGAACGCCAGGTAGACAAGGTACTCGGACACCAGCGTCACGCCGGATTCATCGAACTTGCCAGCACAGTAGATCATGTTGAGCGGACGCGCGAAGACAATCAGGTACAGCGCGAACGGAATCAGGAAGAACAGCATCTGGGCGACGCCACGCGAAATGCCCGTGCGAACGCTGTCGTAATCCTTCTCCTGTGCGTCGTGAGAGAGCTCGGTATAGAGCGCCGTCGAAAGCGAGGCGGCAATCAGCGCGTAGGGCAGCGTGTACCACAGGCGCGCATAGGCGATGACGGAAGGACCCGTCTCGGGCTGGACCACCAGCGCGGCAGCGTTGGTGATAGAAGTCGAGACAAACATGCACACCGTGGCGAGCAGCGTCGGGATACCGAGCGCAATCGTCTGGCGCAGCGCGGGGTCCTTAAAGTCGATATGGATATGGGGATGCACGCCGTGCTTGCCAAGCGCGGGGATCTGACATGCCATCTGAACAAAGACACCGAGGGTCGTACCGGCCGCAATCAAGATGATGCCGGCACGTTCGCCAAACTGTGCGGACACGGGCGCAAAACCCATAAAGCTCGCAATGACGATCACATTGTTGAGGACCGGGGCAAACGTCGACCAGAAGTAGTCGCGGTGTGCGTTGAGAACGCCCGAAAACACCGAGCCCAAACCATAAAACAGAATCTGGATGGCAAAGAAACGGAACATGAACGCAGCGGTATCCATGCTGCCGCCGTCACCCGAAAGGAACGATTGCGTCCAGATAAAGCCCGGGGCGAACACGGTCCCCAGCAACGAAATGCCACCCAGCACCAAAAGCAGAATGCCGAGCAGGTTGCCCACGTACTCGTTCGAGGCCTCGCGACCCTGCTCACGCCTCACGCCCATGTACACGGGCAAAAACGCCGTCACGAGCATGCCGCCCATCACGAGTTCGTAGAGCATATTGGGCAGGTTGTTGGCGACCTGATAGGAGGACGAGAGTAGCGACATGCCGATAGCGGCCGCCATTGCCCACGTGCGGATAAACCCGGTGACGCGCGACACGATGGTCAGCACGGTCATGAGGCCAGCAGAACGACCAACCGTGGAGTAGTCCGACGAACCCATATCGTCTACGTCGTCCTGAGAGTCCTCATGAACCTCATCTTGTGGCGGCAAATCGTCCACGACGGTAAAGGAGCCGGTCATCGCAAAGGGATCGTCAACCAAAACGGCGTCATCAGCAGGCGCGGCGTCATCGCTGGTCGGCATGTTGTTACCGGATACGGCATCATCATCGAATATGGCATGGTCGCCAAACACCGTGTCAACTTCTTTGGCGGCGACGGTTCGGGCAGAAAACGACAGAGGGTCCCAGTCGTCATCACCGTCGATGGCCACGCCCTCGACGGGATCAGTCGAACCAAGCGGCGACCATTCGTCATCCGAAAGAAGCGGCTCGTCATCATCATGAACCGCGGGCTTGGCGGAACGAACGACAGGAGCGCTCTGCGGCGTGCTCTTTCCCTGGGCTGCCATCAAAAACACCGCCGTCTCATCGGGACGCGGCACACGAGGAGCCTCGGAGGCGACCGGCGTCACGCTGGCGCTCGATTGAGCGGCGGCCAAAAAGACAGCCGTCTCATCGGGACGAGCCGAAGAAAGAACCGTACGGGGAAGCGCCGTGCCGGCACCGGCGGCACGCAAGTACACGGCCGTCTCGCCCGGATCAGCGGCAGCGGACCAGGCGTTTCGAATCTCGTTATCGAACGAAGCAGCCTCGGGCGCGGGCGCCTGAGGAGCCGACCCTTTTGCAAAGTGAGCTCCGCGCTTTGATTCTTCCTGCGGCATCGCTCAGTCCTCTCTCGTGATCGGGGCAACCGTCGCCCCGCAAAATGCAACTAAGTCATCGGGAGCAAGCTCAAGCTGATAGCCGCGTTTGCCACCCGAGATAAAAATGGTATCCCAAAGGACGCATGTCTCATCGATCAGCGTCCGGAAGCGTTTTTTCATACCGACCGGGCTGCAACCGCCGCGGACATACCCCGTCGCGGCAAGCAAATCTTTGACATGCATCATGGTCAGCGACTTTTCGCCTGCGGCGCGCGCGGCGGCCTTGAGGTCGAGCTCGTCGGCAACGGGAATGCAGCACACGACATGGTCGTTGGACGGCGTCGTGCAGACCAGGGTCTTAAATCCCTGACCGGGCTCCTCGCCAAGCTGCTCGGAAATCGCGACGCCCAGACCTGACGATTCATCGCCATCGTCTTCGTACGTATGAAGAACATAGGAGATGCCGGCGCTTTCCAGCTCGCGCATCGCATTGGTTTTTGGCGTCTTAACAGCCTTTGCCATGGCACATCCTTTCCCTCGCAGAGCGACGCAAGGATTAAGTATAGGGCCAATTCCGCCGCATATGCCATCTCGACACACAGAAGCGCCACCGAATCAGAAGGAATCGGTGGCGCGTCGGTACTACAACGTCTCCTTACTGTGCGTCGAGCTGCGCCTGACGCTCACGGTCACGCTTGAGCAGCGGCGCCAAGAACTTGCCCGTGTAGCTCTGCGAACATGCCGCGACTTGCTCCGGCGTGCCTGAGACCACGACGGTTCCGCCGCCATTGCCGCCTTCGGGGCCCATATCGATCAGGCGGTCGGCAACCTTGATGACATCAAGGTTGTGCTCGATCACCAGAACCGTGTTGCCCGCATCGACCAGGCGCTGCAAAACGTCGAGCAGCTGGCGAACATCCTCAAAATGAAGGCCGGTTGTAGGCTCGTCCAAAATGTAGAACGTCTTACCTGTCTGACGACGATGAAGCTCCTTGGCGAGCTTCACGCGCTGCGCCTCGCCGCCCGAAAGCGTCGTAGCGGGCTGGCCCAAGCTCACATAACCCAGACCCACGTCATATAGGGTCTGCAGTTTGCGCTTAATCTGCGGGATATTCCCAAAGAAAGCCAGTGCTTCGGTGACACTCATGTCGAGCACGTCCGAGATTGTCTTGCCGCGGTAGGTAACCTCGAGTGTCTCGCGGTTATAACGTTTGCCGCCACATACCTCACAGGGGACATAGATATCGGGAAGGAAGTGCATCTCGATCTTGATCTGGCCATCGCCCTTGCACGCCTCGCAGCGACCGCCGCTTACGTTAAAGGAGAAACGTCCCGGCGAGTAGCCGCGCGCCTTCGACTCCGGCGTGCTTGCAAATAGCGCACGCAGATCATCCCACAAGCCAATATAGGTCGCAGGGTTCGAACGCGGCGTGCGACCGATCGGCGACTGGTCGATATCGATTACCTTATCGATGCACTCGATACCCTCAATCTTCTTGTACGGCCCCACGGGACGCGTCGAACGATGGATGGCATTCGTAAGCGCGGGCGCAATCGTATCGGTGACCAGGGAGCTCTTGCCCGATCCCGAAACACCGGTAACGACTGTGAGCGTACCGAACTCAATCTTGGCGGTAACGTTTTTGAGGTTGTTAGCACGGGCGCCCGTGATCTTAAGACAGCCGCGGCCGGGCTTGCGGCGCTCATCGGGCACGCGGATCATCCGCTTGCCGGTCAAATAGGCACCCGTCATGGAATCGGGGCACGCCATGATATCGGCAGGCGTTCCTGCAGCGACCACGTGTCCGCCGTTAACGCCCGCACCGGGACCCATATCGATCACGTAGTCGGCAGCGCGAATTGTATCTTCGTCGTGCTCGACGACGATAACGGTATTACCGATATCGCGCAAGCGCTCGAGCGTCTTGATCAGACGCTCGTTATCGCGTTGGTGGAGACCGATCGACGGCTCGTCCAGAATGTACAGAACGCCCATGAGGCCGGCGCCGATCTGCGTTGCCAGGCGAATGCGCTGGGCCTCACCGCCGGAAAGCGTCGCCGAGGCGCGATCGAGCGTCAGATAGTCGAGTCCGACATCGACCAGAAAACGCAGGCGCTCCAAGATTTCCTTGACGATGCGCCCGCCGATAAACTGCTGACGCTCGGTAAGCTCCAGGCCCTCAAAAAACTCGAGCGACTCGCGACACGACAGGCAGCAGACATCGTAAATGGACTTGCCGCCCACGGTGACGGCAAGCATCTCGGGGCGCAGGCGAGCACCGTGACAGCTCGAGCACGGCTCTTCGCGAATGTATTTCTCCAAGCGAGCCCTGGTGTTCTCGTTCGTCGTCTCGTTATAGCGCTCGTACAGGATGTTGCGCACACCTGAGAACTTAGTGTCCCACTGGCTGCGACGCCCATCGAGCTTTTGATAGTCGACCGAAATCTTCGTGTCGCCCATGCCATCCAAAAACGCACGACGCACCCGCGGGGGCAGGTCCTCCCATGGCGTATCGGCACTCACCTTAAAGTGTTTGCAGACCGCAGCAAAAATCTGCTGATAATAGTTGGAATTGCCGAACAGGCTGCCAAAGACTCCGTCGGCAATCGACTTTGAGGGGTCTTCAATCAGCGCCTCGGCATCGACAGTCTTTTTAAAGCCCAGGCCATCGCACTCGGGACATGCACCATAGGGCGCATTGAACGAGAAATCGCGCGGCTGCAGGTCGTCGATGGAATGCCCGTGCTCCGGGCACGCCAGTGCCAGCGAATACTCCAGCAGCTCGCCCTCGGTTCCCTCGGGAGCGTCGCGGTCGGGCAACATGTACACGTTCACGTTACCGTGCGCCAGTGCCGTCGCCTGCTCGACGGACTCGGCAATGCGACCCAGGGAATTCTCTCGAATCACGATACGGTCGACCACGACCTCAATGTCGTGTTTGAACTTCTTGTCCAGGTCGATAGGGTCGTCAAGCGAGCGCACCTCGCCGTCGACGCGCACACGGCTAAAGCCCTCCGCACGCAGGTCCTCAAACAGCTTGGCATATTCGCCCTTGCGTCCACGAACCACCGGCGCCAAAACAAAAGCGCGACGGCCCTCCCCCGCCGCCAGCACCTTATCGGCGACCTGATCGGTCGTCTGACGCTCAATGACACGACCGCACTCAGGACAGTGCGGCGTTCCCACGCGAGCAAACAGCAGACGCAGATAGTCGTAAATCTCGGTTACGGTGCCCACCGTCGAGCGTGGGTTTTTGGACGTCGTCTTCTGATCGATCGAAACAGCCGGCGACAGGCCGTCAATCGAGTCCAGATCGGGCTTGTCCATCTGGCCCAAAAACTGACGCGCATAGCTCGAAAGGCTCTCGACGTAACGGCGCTGGCCCTCGGCATAGATGGTATCGAACGCCAGTGAGCTCTTGCCCGATCCGGAAAGACCGGTTATGACCACGAGCTGGTCACGCGGAATGGAAACATCGATATCGCGCAGGTTATGCTCGCGCGCGCCGCGGATAACGATAGAAGAATCAGACATGGAAGCTCCTTGCCTCCTACAACTTCAAATCACACTGACGATGAGTTTAGCGCACTCGACGCGCACAGATGTTCGTAATACAAGATTCGCAGACCTTTTGCGTTGTCTGACGCCGCAGGCCGCACGCTCGGTCCGTACTTTCGAATACTGTCGATCGCCTACCACGCATCATAAATGACTCCCGCTCGCAAACGAGGGTACAATGACGCTCGTGTCACACCGCGGGGCTCCGGCCCCAACATATACAAAGGAGTCAAACATGGGTTGCGAGCACGCACAGGCAGCCGGCGGGCAAACGTCGCCGTCGCAATTTGAGGAGAATACGCTGTCCGAGGTCAAGCGCGTTATCGCCGTGCTTTCCGGTAAGGGCGGCGTCGGCAAGTCATTCGTCACCGGCGCCATCGCCACGGAGCTTTCCCGCCACGGTCACAAGGTCGGCGTCCTCGATGCCGATATAACCGGCCCCTCTATCCCTAAGATGTTCGGCATGAGCGGACGTCACGTCCATGCCCTCGGCAACCTTATGCTGCCCGAAATCTCCGAGCGCGGCGTCAAGGTCATGAGCTCTAACCTGCTGCTCCAAAACGAAACCGACCCCGTCCTCTGGCGCGGTCCGGTTATCGCGGGTGCCATCAGGCAGTTCTGGAGCGAAACCTCATGGGGCCCCATCGACTACCTGTTGGTCGACATGCCTCCGGGAACGGGCGACGTCGCCCTCACGGTCTTCCAGTCGCTGCCCGTCGATGGCATCGTCATCGTCACGAGCCCGCAGGATCTGGTCTCGATGATCGTCGCCAAGGCGGTCAACATGGCCGAGAAGATGAACGTCCCCATTCTGGGAATCGTCGAAAACATGAGCTATATCGAGTGCCCCGATTGCGGCAAGAAGATCGAGGTCTTTGGCAAGAGCAAGCTCCCCGAGGTCGCCGAGCGCTACAACCTCGAGATCCTAGGGCAGCTTCCCATCAATCCGGCACTCGCCGAGGCTTGCGATAAGGGCGAGGTTGAGACCGCACTGCCCGACGGTATGCTGCCCCAAGCCGTCTCTGCCGTCGAGGCCATTGCCCCGCACGAGACCGCCGAGGCCTAAGTGAACACAAACGCCTCCTATGACGTCTTGGTAATCGGCGGCGGGGCCTCGGGGCTCGCCGCCGCCATTACGGCCGCACGCGCAGGCAAAAGCGCCTGCATCGTTGAGCGCGATGTTGCCTGCGGCCTTAAACTCCTTGCGACCGGCAACGGCCGCTGCAACCTTTCCAACGAATCAATCGATTTTAAGCGGTACAACCGCCCCGCATTCGTCGAATCCATCATGGGTCCCCAGCCTGAGCAAGAGCTCGGCAGTTTCTTCTCCTCGCTGGGCATCATGACGACTTCCGAGGAGGGTCGGCTGTATCCGCGCTCCCTTCGTGCCGAATCGGTGCGCGATGCGCTTCTCAACGCCTGCAATCACCTGGGTATCACCTTGATCTGTGGAGCAAACGTCGCCTCGGCATTCAAAGCCCCCGAGGGCTGGGCACTCAAAATTGACCGTCCTGCGCGAGCACTCAAGGCAAAAAAGCACGACGACCGAAAATCGGAACTACGCTCGCTTCGGAAGGCGCTCACCGACACCCCTCGCAAGAACGAGACGCTGCAGGCAAAGGCCGTAATTATCGCTACGGGCGGCAGCCCTGCCGACATCGCGAAGACGTTCAATCTTCCCCTCACCCCGCAGCACCCCGTCCTCTGCCCTGTGTCGGCATCGGTCTTCGGCGACCAGACTGCGCTCAAGACGCTGGATGGCCTGCGCATCCGCGCCCGTTTGACGCTCACCCGCAATCACGAGGAGCTCTGGCACGAAGACGGCGAAGTGCTCTTCCGAACCTTTGGCATCTCGGGCGTTGCCGCCTTTAACCTCTCCCGTCGCGTCCAGCGCGGCGACACGATTCTGCTCGACGTATTCCCCGACCTCTCCAAAGACAAGTTGCTCGATATACTTAACCAGCGAGTTGCGTTGCTCGGCGGCTTTTCGCCCTGCGACCCCCGTTGGCTCGACGGCATGCTCGCCCCGCAGTTCTCACACGTTGTCTGCACCGCATTCGAACAGTGCCACCCCGGGTCGTACGACGTCGTCCATCTGGTCTCAATCCTCAAGCACTTTAAGCTGCTCGTCAAGGGAACGACAGAGGAGCGTTCGGCCCAGGTCACGCGCGGCGGCGTGCCCATCGAGAGCGTCTCAGCTCCCGACCTCTGCGTGAGCAACGCGGCAGGCGCCCCACTTTACATCTGTGGCGAGGCGCTCGACATCGATGCCGATTGCGGTGGTTTCAACCTTGCGTGGGCTTGGATCTCAGGTATTCGCGCTGCAAGCAGCCTATAGCCGCGCAGTCTATAATCAAAACGCATTCGGGCCGTCTGGGACACCGGGCGGCCTCTTTCTTGCATCTAAGGAGACCTCGATGATCGAAATCACCCAAGTCCATGCGTCACTCGATGAGGCAGGCGACGAAGCCGCCTGCCTTGCTATTGGCAGACGCGCCGTCAAACGAGCCCTGCGATGCGAGGATTCCCAGATTAAAGCCATTGAGCTCCATCGCAAGTCAATCGACGCCCGTAAAAAGCGAGATGTCCATTTTATTTTGAGCTTTCGAGTTGAGCTGACAAGCTCCCGACTCGAGCAGGAGGTGGTCGACCGCGTCGCCGAGCGCGACCGCTCGCGCATCCGCATGGTAGACGGCGAGGCTCCTTCATTCCCCAACCCTGTCCCGAATGCACCCAAGGGGCGTCCCGTCGTTGTCGGCGCCGGTTGCGCCGGTCTCTTCGCCGCCCTGACCCTTGCCGAAGCGGGCCTTAAACCCCTGCTCATCGAGCGCGGCGACCCCGCGCTTCGCCGCTCGGAAGCGATTGATCTCTTTCTTAAGGAGCGTATCCTCGACCCCGAAAGCAATATCCAATTTGGCCTGGGCGGCGCAGGGACCTTCTCGGACGGCAAGCTCAACACGGGAACCAAGAATCCCGCCCATCGACTGATTCTTGAGACCTTCGTCGAAGCGGGCTCACCTCGTGACATCCTGTGGGACGCCAAGCCGCACATTGGCTCCGACATCCTCCCCACCGTCGTCACCAACATTTCTCAGCGCATCGAGCGGCTCGGTGGAACCGTCCGCTATCGAACAAAGCTCGTCGATATTCGAACCGATGGATCTGGCGCCATCACCGGCATCGATGTCCAACCGCCCCAAGAAACCACAAGCGAGACAATCGCCACAAAGCACCTCATTCTCGCCTGCGGCCATTCCGCCCGCGACGTATTCGAGCTTCTCAAAGAACATAACGTTGCCCTCGCGCAAAAGACCTTTGCCGTGGGCGTGCGCACCGAGCATCCACAGCGCGACATCGACCGTGCCCAATATGGCCCCTCGGCGGGGCACCCGGCACTCGGAGCAGCCCCCTACAAGCTTGTCGCCCATCTCCCCAACGGCCGCAGCGTGTTCTCATTTTGCATGTGCCCCGGCGGACAGGTTGTCGCGGCTTCTTCCGAGCAGGGCCATCTGTGCGTCAACGGTGCCAGCCTCAATGCCCGCGACGGGCGTAACGCAAATGCCGCCCTACTCGTCAACGTCACACCCGACGACCTTCCCGGCGATGATCCGCTCGCAGGCATTGAGCTCCAGCGCGCCTGCGAGCGAGCCGCCTATCGCCTGGGTGGCTCTAACTGGAACGCGCCGGCACAGCTCGTCGGAGATTTCCTTGCTAGACGTGCCAGCACGGCACCCGGAAAGGTAAAACCAACCTATCCACTTGGCGTGACCTGGACGGCGATCGACGATGCCCTCCCGCAGCATATCGTCGAATCGCTTCGTTTGGGAATCCCCCTGCTCGGTAAGAAACTGCGCGGCTATGACCGCCCCGATGCGGTCCTCACTGGCGTGGAGACACGCTCGAGCTCCCCGGTCACCGTCACCCGCGATCGAACATGCCACGCCACGTCGACCCCGGGCCTTTACCCTTGCGGCGAGGGTGCCGGATATGCCGGCGGCATCATGAGTGCCGCCACCGACGGCATCCGTTGCGCTGAGGCGCTGATAGCAGACCTCTAGTGCACGAACTCTCGCGTCCGAACGACACAGGCCCCGAGCTCCACAGGGAACTCGGGGCCTGTTCGCTACTTCCTGAATCGTGCACCCTGGCGTTTTCTGCCCGAAGCAAAGGTAGAGCCCTTGCGAGCCTGCGAACGCAAACGCTCAATCGTTTCGTCCTCAGATGCGCCCTCAAGCATCGCCCGAATCTGAACGACGGCATCGCGCAGACGCGCCGCCTCCTCAAAGTCCATGGCGGCGGAAGCGTTACGCATGTCTTCCTCCATGGTCTCGACGATCCGCACGAGCTCGTCATGCGGTAGCCCTTCCAGCTGCTCGGCAAGCGTTTGCTCGGGTGCCACCGTCTCCGGCGCGGCTCCCTCGCCGTTTTCATCGGGCGTATAGAACGCACCATGGCCCAGAGAGTCGCCCTTCGAGCGTCCCTTCGAGCCCACAGTCTTTTCGGCCTCGGCAATAAAACTCGAAATGTCGTTAATGGCCTTGCGGACCGTCTTGGGCACAATGCCATGCTCTTCGTTATATGCCATCTGAATCTCACGACGGCGCTGCGTCTCCTCGATGGCTTCTTTCATCGAATCGGTCACAACGTCTGCATACATGATGACCTCGCCGTCGGCATTGCGGGCCGCACGGCCAATCGTCTGAATCAGCGAACGTCGGTTGCGCAAGAAGCCTTCCTTGTCGGCGTCGAGAATTGCCACCAGCGAGACCTCGGGAAGGTCTAGACCCTCGCGAAGCAGGTTAATGCCAACGAGAACATCGATCTTTCCCTCGCGCAGCGTTCGCAGGATCTCGACACGGTCCATCGTCGCTGTATCGGAGTGCATGTAATTGACCTTAATGCCGGCATCAAGCAGATGGTCGGTCAGGTCCTCGGCCATGCGCTTGGTGAGCGTGGTCACCAGCACGCGCTCCTTGCGGGCAACGCGCTCGCGAATCTCGTCCTCAAGATCGTCAATCTGCCCACGAACCGGACGCACATCGATCTTGGGGTCGAGCAGGCCGGTCGGACGAATAATCTGCTCAACGTCGTTCTGGCTAACCCGCAGCTCATAGTCGCCCGGCGTGGCCGAAACGTAGATGAACTGGGGAATCCTCGCCTCAAACTCATCGAAGCGGAGCGGGCGGTTATCGAGTGCCGAAGGCAGACGAAAACCATGCTCCACCAGCGTCACCTTACGCGAGCGGTCGCCTTCGTGCATGCCGCGGATCTGCGGCACCGTTACATGACTCTCGTCGATGATACAGAGCATGTCCTTAGGAAAGTAATCGATCAGGGTAAACGGCGGCTCGCCCGGTTTTCGACCGTCCAGATGACGCGAGTAGTTCTCGATGCCGTTACAAAAACCCATGGTCTCGAGCATCTCGAGATCATAGTCGGTGCGCTGCTGCAGACGCTGCGCCTCGAGCAGCTTATCAGTCGCCTTGAGCTCGGCCACACGCTTCTCGCACTCTTCGCTGATTGATTTCAGAGCCGCTTTGACCTTAGGTTTCTCAGTCACGTAGTGCGAGGCCGGCCACACGGGAATGGCCTCGTACTCACGCAGCATCTCGCCGGTGACCTCGTCGATCTCGGCAATCAGCTCGACCTCGTCGCCAAAAAACTCAAACCGCAACGGATGCTCGGCATAGGGCGGATACACGTCGACGACATCGCCGCGCACGCGGAAGGTGCCACGTGCCAAATCATAGTCATTGCGATCGTACTGGATATCGATAAGCGCATGGATAAAGTCATCGCGCTCGAGCGGCACCTTCTTGTCGACGTTCGGAGCTAGGCCCGCATAGTCCTCGGGGGAGCCAATGCCATAGATACACGAGACCGATGCGACGACGATCACATCGCGTCGAGATAGCAGCGATGCCGTCGCCTGATGGCGCAGCATCTCGACCTCTTCGTTAATCGAGGAGTCTTTCTCGATATACGTATCACTCTGCGGTACATATGCCTCGGGCTGATAGTAATCGTAGTACGACACAAAATAGACCACGGCGTTGTTAGGGAAGAATTCCTTGAGCTCGCTCGCGAGCTGAGCGGCAAGCGTTTTATTGGGAGCCATGACCAGCGTCGGCTTCCCCAGGGCCTCAATAGTCTTAGCCATCGTGAAGGTCTTGCCCGAACCAGTCACGCCCAGCAAAACCTGATAGCGATCTCCGTCCCTCACACCCTGCACAAGCGACTCAATGGCCTTAGGCTGGGAACCGGCGGGCTCGTATGGAGACACGACCTCAAACGGCACCTCAGAGCCCTCAACGCCAAAACGTTTGAGCTCTCCTCCAACACGCTCAACTTCAAATTCCGCCATGGATACTCCTAACTCATATATCTGCAGTATACGCAGGCGGCAGGCATAGTCCTATACGAACCGATCGGGATAGAGGGTCTTGTAGCGAACCCAGGCATTATTGACACGAATCAGATACGCCTGCGTCTCGGGAAAGGTGATTGCATTATGAAGCGACGTACTCTGCTGCGCCCATCCGTCGACATTGCCCATGCCGGCGTTATAGGCGGCAATGGCACTGTCAGTCGACCCGTTAAAATACGTTAGAAGATACGAAAGATACGCACAGCCAAACTCGATGTTCGTAGCGGGATCGTTAAGGTCGCCGGCTGAATACTCGCTGCCATCGACAAGACCCTTGGCAATCATATCCTGGGCAGTCTCGGGCATCAGCTGCATCAATCCCCGTGCGCCTTGATTCGACTCAGCCTCGGGATCCCAATTCGATTCCGACTTTATGACAGCACACACCAGATACGGATCAAGATTGTGCGAAATGCTCGATTGCTTTACGTACGCCTCGTAGTCAATTGGATACAAAGGCTTAAAGAGGGCGGCAGGGGCATAAGAGTAGACGAGCGAAATAAGGCCGAAGACAAACATAACGGCAAGTGGCGCTACGCGATACCACGTAAAGAAACGCGTCTTAGGCATCGGTCTCCTCCCTATCCACTACATCCCCGAAGCCATGGCGCGCAAGCCATGCGTCCAGTTGTTCAAAGAGTGAATTGTCGCCTGCCGTATTATCGATTACCGTCGTAGCGAGATTGCAAAGCGAAGCCTCATCAGGTTGGCATGCAGAGCGCGCATCAAAATCAGAGGACTCCATACCACGATGAATGGCACGCTCGCGACGAACTGCTAAAGGAGCGCTGATAACCAGAATTTCATCAGCCAGGCCAAAAGCATCCTCAAAACCAGTCGGGGCAGAAACCTCGACTACCGCAAAGGGATAACGGGGGGACGAAACCGTGCAGCAAACCGGATCAAGGATCCTCAGCGAAAGCTGTTCGATGAGAACCGGGTGAACGATGCCATTGAGCCGCGCAACTGTATCAGGAGAGGCGAAAGCTCGAGCAGCGAGGACATTGCGGCGAATGCCGCCCTCCCCGTCCAGAATGTCCCAACCGAATTCTTCCGCGAGGGCATTGACGATATCGGAGCCTGGCACATAAAGCGATTTGGCAAGCTCATCCAGATCGATAAGCATGGCGCCATGAGATTCGAGATAGCGGCAGGCAGTCGACTTACCCGAAGCAATATTGCCCAAGACAAAAACGGTAAACATCAAGTCCTCCCTAACGCCAATGGGAGTTATTATCGCGCAAATACAAAAGAAGGACTCAAAATACAGCCAAACAGTAAGACAAGCTAAACGAAAGCGAGTGCTTGTATTACAACTCTCTATCAAACGCAAAAAAAGGGGGAGGCCGCGAGGCCTCCCCCTTCTCAATTCAAGCGCACGGCTCGGTGCCGTCCACCGGTCAGCGGCGCCCTGGCCTCCCACGGGCTGACCCCGCAGTACTCTCGGCGCG